>CBFIEF010000001.1:0-143070 GCA_965661545.1 Alphaproteobacteria bacterium
ATAGAGCATCAAACGCTCGCCCTTGGCCCCGCGCCTGCTCAATCATTCCGCCAATGACCGCAATGATGGCAATCCAATCCCCGTACACGCAAAACCACCGTCAACGCTGATAAGCTGGCCCGTGACGTAGGTCGCTTCGTCGGAGCACAGAAAGGCGATGACATTCGCAATTTCTGGCTCTGCTCCGTAGCGGTTCAGCGGGATGGCGTCGTGATAGGCGTCGATGATGTCTTGCGTGTGCACGGCCATGGCGAGTTTTGTTCGAACCGGGCCCGGCGCTACTGTGTTCGCGCGAATGCCGTACTCTCCCAATTCAGCCGCCTGTTGCTCGGATAAGTGGATCACCGCTGCCTTGGATGTCCCATAGGCCACCCGCAGCGTACTGGCGCGCAGGCCTGAGATACTGGCAATGTTCACGATTGCACCGCGCGTCTCTTTTAGCGCTGGAATTGCCGCCTGGGAGCACAGAAACACGCCGTCGAGGTTCACGGCCATCACGGCCCGCCAGCGCTCAAACGTCGTTTCCTCGATCGGCCCAAAGTCGGCGACACCCGCATTATTGATCAACGCATCAATCTGCCCAAAGCGTGCGAGTGTGTCAGACATAATCGCGGATGCCTGAGCCGGATCGGACACATCGTGCGTCAAGAGCAGGGCGTCAGGCAGAGCAGAAGCCACAGTTTGCAGTTCGTTATCATCCCAATCCACCAGGGCAACATCCCAGCCTTTGCTGGCGAATGTTTTGGCGGTAGCCAGACCAATGCCTCGCGCCGCGCCCGTAATAACGGCAACTCTTTTCACCGCCATGTGTCCGCCCCCTTTTCTTCTCTGTGGACGGTCAAGATGCAAGGGATGGGGCAGGCAGTGCAAGCACCAAAACAGACCCGACCCCACCACTTTCGCATCGTGAGATTTCGTGCGAAGTTTGCTGCTGGGTAGGGTGCCAAAGGGCGCTACGCATTTTCACAGAAGGACAACCCCATGGATTTGGATACGGTTGGTGCAGTCGAATTTGGACAAAGCCTCTCGGGCCTGGGGCTGAACCTGCTGGTCAAAGATGTTCCGCGATCTGTGGGTTTTTTTGCCGCTGTTTTTGAGATGCAAGCCTTCCAACCGACTAAAGATTTTGCCATTCTTCGCACCGGTGGTTCAGTGCTGCAGCTTCACGCCGACAGCACCTATCACAGCAATCCGCTGCTGCAGCTCGTGCCCGATGCTGGCCCCCGAGGTGGTGGGGCTGAGATCCGCCTCTATGATATCGATCCAGACACAGCGCAGTCTCGCGCGACCAAGATCGATGGTGTCATGATCCTACAAACCGCTACGAACAAGCCGCATGGCCTACGAGAGGCTTACATTCTTGATCCCGATGGGTATTGTTGGGTGCCGAGCCGATGTCTCACCCAAGCAGAAATGGGGGCGCTTGAAGCATGATCGAACTCTACTACGCGCCAACGCCGAATGGTTGGAAGCCGGCTATTTTACTCGAAGAGCTTGGTGTTCCCTATGAGCTGAAACTGATGGCGCTGACCAAGGGGGCTCAATTCACCCCTGAGTATCTGGCCATCAATCCCAATGCCAAGATGCCAGCGATTGTTGATCACAGTGTCGAGGGCGAGCCCCTCGCCGTTTGGGAGAGCGGGCCAATCCTGATGTACTTGGCGCAGAAGTTTGAGCAGTTCTGGCCGAAGAAGGACTGGCGCTATGACCTGCAACTCACGCAGTGGATGTTCTGGCAGACGGGTAATCAAGGCCCGATGATGGGCCAGCTGAGCCATTTCAAGAACTACGCCCCTGAAGAGAACAAGGCCTATGGCATGAAGCGCTACAAGGGTGAGACCGAGCGTAATTTGGCCGTGCTCGAGCGCCGCTTTGAAGACGGGCCGTTCATCATGGGCGAAGACTATACGATCGCCGATATGCAAGCGTTCCCGTGGGTGTTCTTGGCCAAAAAGTTGGGCGCAGCGCTGGGGGACTTCCCCAAGGTAACTGCGTGGCGCGAGACCATAAAGGCGCGGCCTGCGGTACAGCGAGCCATTGATCTGGGTAAGGACAAAGCCAAGCACGACCAAAACGCCAGCAACAACAACGTGCTGTTTAATCAAGGTGCTGGCCATCTGATGAACTAGCGCTGGCGGTAAACCGTTGGCGAAAGCTTGGCTGATAACAGCGTTGGTATGTCGAGGGCGAAGCGGGCGCTGTAGTCGGTGCCGTTGGTAGATTGCTCTCGCAGAATGCCGAATTGAGCGCCCAGGCAGTCGCATCGGTGGAACAGATCGAGCGACTGGTCACGGTCCTGCCAGTCAAAGACGTCCTGCCGCCAAGTGGTTTCAACCACCCAATCACCGGCAAAGTTCCAGGTCAGCCCAGCTTCAACATCCAGATCCACGTTCGACCGTCCTTGACGGGTGCTAACCCCGAAAGTGGTGTTGAAGCGCGGCGTCCAATCCAAGCTTGCACTCACCCCATTCACATCAAGATGATCGTCGTCCGTGCGCAGGCGTCGATGGCTGCCGATGAGCATGATGTCGCCGGTGAGTGGCGCTTTAACAGCAACTGACAAGCGAGAAGGCGATAGGTTGGACGGCGTTCCATCGATCCAGTGTTCCGCCTCAAACAGCGTTTGGGTATCCATTTCCGCCTGCAGGTTCACCTGCATTTTACCTGAGTGGGCCTGAAGCGCCGCCAACGCCGGTGCAAAGGCCGCATCAGCGAAGGACAGCCGCTGACCCAGTGAGGCGCGCAGACCGGCGTGTTGGTTGCCCCCGTTGGGAAGAACAGCGATATCAAAAGCGGCGTCGACGCGCAGGTCGCTGTCGTGGGCATAGGGGGCCGCGCCACGGCGCAGGTCGAAGAGCGTCGAGCGGCTTAGCAGCATGTTGTCATCGTGTGGGCTGCCGGAAACAGACGCTTGCGTCAGTCCGCTGACGGCGATTTTGGGCGTGAGGGTCACTGACGTGAACCGGTCGTTACGGACCAAGGGCAGCGCACCACCCAGTTGCGCGCCCATCCAAGGGCTAAGCTCGCCCGTCCTGTCATTGCCGATAAATCCAGCTTCCAAGCGGGGCGTGAGCTCTAGTCCGCCTTGTGTTACCGCGCGCGCATCCCAGGCGGCGCTGGTCTCCACCAATCGATGATCATTGAGCAGCAATCCTTGCCCTGATAGACGCAAGCGACTGCCGTTGCCGGGCGGTGGAAGGCGCAGATCAAAGGACGCACGCGGCACCCAGTTCTCCGCCCAACCCAGCACAGTCCCTGTCGCATCAGGTGCCAAGATGACGTCTTGATTGAAGGCGAGCGCGGCGAAGGAATGCCCTTTGGCGGCCTCCAGCGACAACTGGTTGCTGTGATGGTCGAGCGTGGTTTGATCCAACAGCCGCAGCGCGCCCTGTTCTGTCTCACCCGCCCAATCCAGATTCAGGCTGACGTCGTAAAGGGGAGAGAGCTGCTGTGAGGCATCGATCATCAGTCCGCCGCGCCCTGTTGAGTCTAGCGTACCGCGTATGTCTGCCTGTGTTGTGGTGGTGTTGATGCGTTGCTGAAGATCAAAGCGCGCCAGCCCGCTGCCGTAGACCACTGGCATCGCCGTAAGATCAGCAGATGGACCCTGAGTCAGGTACAGCGGAAGCCCGCCCCAAATACCCAGACCAGCCTCATACCCGAACCTTGGCCCAAGAAAGCCTGTGTGGCGCTTCACCGACGGGGCGGGCACGGTGATCCGCGGTAGGCCCATGACGGGGACATCAAACAATTCTAAACGCACGCCCCGCAACTCGAGCGTGCCGTTTGTTTGGTTCAGCACAGCACGCCGCGCCAGCAAGCGCCACGGCAGACGGTCACGGTCCACGTAATCATCGATATCGCACGGCGCGTCACATGCAGTGTAGGCTACGTAGTCCATGCTTACGGTTTGGCCATCGGTGGTGACCTTGGCGGCGGCGAGGATGGCTTCATCGCGCAAGCGTGTGGACAGGCCGGAGAGCAGCAGCGTAGAGGCTGACTGTTCCAGCAGCAGCGCGTCGCTGTGCAGGATTTGCCCATCGCCGAGATCCAGCGCGACCCGGCCCATTGCTTCTGCGCGCCTTGTTGCCGGGTTGATCGTCAGCCTATCTGCGATCAGCGTACGCTGTCCGTCATCAAGGATGACGTTCCCGCTCAGGATCAGTGATTCTCCATCGTCCGAGCGGCTGAGATCGTCAGCCTCGAACACCAGGGTGCTGAAATCAAGGGTAGGGGACGGCATCTGAGATTGGGCTGAGGCGTGTAATGCAGACAGTGCCATGCATATCGCTACCACCCCTGCCTGAAGCAGCGGAGATGCGAACCAACCCTTGCAAAGTCTGGTCCGGCCTAGAGGCACGCAGTTGATATTCCTGAACCGTTAAAATCGATTCAGCCAGGTCTCGAAATGCATAAACCCAGCAGATGTTCTTTGACTTGCGATATGCATGCCAAGAACAGCCTGAAACAAAGGGTATTTTCAGGTTAGATCAACTTTTGGATGGAGAAAGGGTAGGCGAGTTGAAGAGAGCGTCTCTAGAAGACGCTCCCGTCATCGCCATAGCCAAAGCGGCTCATCATGTCCGCGTGGTCCTTGGACAGTTTTGCGGTCTGTTTCGCGCTCAAGACGCCCTTGAAGCCGCCGATCTTGCCCGAGCGGAAAAAGCCCTGATCGTTCTTATCAGACGCTTCAAGGAAGCCCTTTTTCTTTTCAACTTCCTTGAGGCGGTCAAAGTCTGTCGAGGACAACGCTCGATCAATTTTGTCGTTCTCAACACCCATGCCCATGAAGTTAATGATGTTGGCAAAGGTCTGGTAAGGACGAAGGATCATGTCTTCGTAGCGAATGGTCATCCGCTCAAAGCCCGTTGCGCCAAGCCAGCTGCTGACATGGGTCGACCAAGTGTGCAGCGGTTGCTTGATCTGTGTGTCAGAGCCGATGGCGAAAGACGGGTTGCCCATGGCTGTTACAGCTTCGTCAAACGATAGGCCCATGTGCTTGGCAAAGGACGTGCAGACATCAAACGGATGACGGATGATGTACAGCGCGCGCCGGGTGACCGTAGACGGAATCATTGCGGCGTTGTGCCAGTTGGCGTTCAGGACGTGGGTCTTGATGATCACGTCTTTGTCGCCGCTCTCCGCCAGCTTGGAAAGGTAGGGCAGGCGCAATGATGCAACCACGTCGTCGTCGAGTTCTTTTGATTGCAGCTTCAGCAATTTATCGAAAACAGGGCGCTGTGCGTCGTTAAACGTGCCCTTTAACGCGTCATTCGGGTCAAGCTGGTCGGTGTTTGCGAGGTAGGCTGCAAGAAACAGACGCACCCAGGTGTTGCCAGACTTGGGATAGCTGGCAATCCAAACAATCTTATGTCCTTTGGCCATTAGAGATCGAAGTCTCCAGCTACAAGTGTCTCGCCCGTTACTTCAATCGCACCGATGGTGGTGCCCAGATCGACGTAAACATAGGTGTTGCCACCGTCTGTCGCAAAGGCAACGTCCACGTCCCCATCACTGACCTTGGTATACGCGTTAGATACTGAGGTACCGTCGTCGATACCCGTCAAATTCAAGGCGTTGAGGTCAATTTTATCTTCGTCAGATACAAACCCGGAGACGGTGTCTAGGTTTGTTGTCGATCCAGATGTGACCACCACGAAGTCGCCTGCCGCGTTGTATACAATTTCGTCCTGAATATTGTTCGTTGCGTTGAGGCTGATGGAATCTTTACCTGCACCGCCGATGTAATCCATTGAATCTGAATTTTCAGAGGCGTCAATGATGTCGTCACCGGACCCCGTATCAATGTCGGCGCCCGCCTGGCCACCGTCGATGTAGACCGTGTCATCACCTGAGCCTAGGGACAGCTCTCGAATGTTGATGGCACCATCGCCACCGTCAGCCCCGATAACGACCGAGGTGGTTAAAGCCGTAGCAACAATCGAGGACACGGCCGCGGGGCCGCCCGTGGTAATCGCTGCTCCCACCAAAGATACAGTCGCGCTGGCTTCGTCGATCTCAATGGATTGAGTCGTCGTGCCGGTCAGCGTAAGCGTTGTTGCCGTCGAATCCGTGAAGTTGATCTTCAAGTCTTCGACTTCGGTACCCGTTGTATCGTTCGAAATGGTCGCTTCGCCACCGACGATAAAGGATGCTGTGCTGCCGGTGCCGCTCTCGATATCAAGCGTTGAGCCTTCACCGACTTCGATGTCGAGGGAGGACTTAACCATCTGCAGAACAACGTCTGTGTTTCTCGCGACTTCTACAGTCTCCAAGTCGCTGTCAAACAGACCCAAATTCACAGTACCATCACCACTGATCTCAAGCGTTTCGATGTTATCGTAATCACCGGCTGTGACGTCTTCGGTTACTTCCAGCGTATCAGAGCCATCACCACCATCGATTTTCTGATCTGATGCTGTCAGCGCCGCATCGAGTTCGATCTTATCGCCACCGCTGCCAGTGTTCAGCACGGCCCCTGATGCAAAATCGTCAATCTCAACGGTGTCGTTGCCGCCGTTGGTATCGTAGGCCGCGTTCGCAGCACTGGTTTTGATATGAAGCATGTCACCAGCTGAGCCGGTGTCTACATCCGTAATTCCACTGCCATCAACCGCGACGTTGATGTGACCACCTGCCGCTGAAGCGTCGAAGGATGTCACCGCTGCCAAGTCCGAATCACCGATGTCATTCGTCACAGTCAGCGCGCCGTCACCGGTCACAATCAGACTCTTGACCGCCGCTGCAGTCAGGGCGAAAGCGTTGTCAGTGTCATCAGCAACATCCACCGTCAACGCTGTGGTTGCCAGGACTTCAACCGCATCATTCACTTCGTTGACATTCAGCGTCAGGACGGAGCCAGCCGTGATCTTTGCGTTGTCTGATTCGGTCAAACTAACAGTATTACCGCTGTCGACCGTTCCAATCGTAACCAGTTCTGAGTCGGCACCCGAAACCGCAACGGTACCGATGGATTCGACATTCGAAATCGTGATCGAGTGGCCCTTTGCTTCAACACTGACAGAGTCAACATCGTCGCCCGCGTTGGCCATATCCAAAGTGTGGCCTGACGATTCAACCTGAACTTCCAAGTTTTCAACGTTGTTCAGGTCACCCGGTGTCACGTCAGACGTCATGTCTTCGAGCACAACCGTATCGTCGCCGCTGGAAAGGTCGAGGGAGTTGAATTCCTCTGCATCTTCGGCTGCACGGAAGGTTACCGTGTCATCACCAGACGTACCGGTGACGTCATCGTCCTCACGACCTGCTGCGATCGTTGCCGACGCGCCAGAGTTGGAGCTGCTGTCCGTCGTTGTGTTATCGTCACCAGAGCCGCCCTCAATCACGATCCCATCGCTGGAGCCCGTGTCGCTGCTCTCGGAGCTGCTGTCGTCCTCGTCATCATCGTCGGTCGTTGTGCCGTAAAGCGCAGCTTGTACAGCCGGATCATTCAAGAACGCAGCCTGACTGGCGGAATAGTTCGTGGATGTTGAGGTGCTCGTGGTTGTCGTACCCGTTGAAGCGCCACCGAGGCCACCCATTGCCATCACGGCTGCGCCCGCAGCGACAACGCCACCACCGACCAAAGCCCAAGACGGCAGGCCAAACATCCCGCCGCTTGAAGCGACAGGGGCTGGTGCTGCGGCGACTTCGGCCATTGGTACGGCTTGTGTCACTGGGAATGCGGCTGCGTTGCCGTACATGTTCTGAGCGCCAAAGCCGCCCTGCATGCCATAGGAAGGCTGCCCAAAGGATGTTTGACCAAACGTTGTGGCCGCGCCGCCGTAAGAAGGCTGCATCTGAGCCATTTGCGCGCCGGCAGAGTATGCCGGAACATACTGCGTCGCTTGCGGGTTCATGTTTGGCGTCATTGGCGGGTTGTAGGCCAAGTTTGCTGCACTCGGCTGCATCTGGTAGCCGCCAACAATTGAGGGCTGCGAAGCATACTGACCGGCGGTGTAAACCTGTGGCTGGTAGGTTGCCATGGAAGTCGCTGCGCCGAACGACGCTTGCGCCAATTGCTGACCTTGCAGCGCAAAGGGTGCGCTGGTCGCATAGGCTGATCCTTGGCTGGCCATCATTGCCTGTGATGTCTGGACTGCTGTTACCGGCGCGCCACCTGTGTAGGCGCCTAGCAGCACATCGGTAGACACCTGCAACTGGTTGGTCATAGGGTTCAGCTGGTACTGACCCGGTGATGCCACGAACTGCACACCGTCTGCGAGAATAACCCGAATGTTCCCTGCGCCAGCGTCCGTAACAACGTTGATCGAGCTCGATACATCGGTGAAGCCACCAGAGCCTGAAAAGTTGTACTGCTGAGCCATGGCCTCAGCGGCAAACAAACCAAATGCTCCAGCCAGCACGGATGATCCGAGCAAGGCTGCGCGGCTCCCCATACGGCTTTTCAGCGGACGGTGAGCCCGAATAGCTGCATAGCCAGGTGTAATTGTAGCAATCTCGAAAGCGCCTTGGCTTACTGCTGCCGACTTATCAAACGCACAAGCGGTGGTGGTCATTGCCACTCTCCCAACCCCATAAATTTATTCTTCAAAATCGCCACGCTAGCGATGGAACAGCCCAGACGGTTTAACCCAACTGCCTTTTCCGCCACCTACGCGGCAAAATAGCGAAGGAACTGCGCTCTTTCTGAGGCAGGGTCAGATTTCTCTTTCCCCAACGCTCTAAGAATGCTCGAGACCTTCTCACCTCTATATATAGGCGAGTGGACCTAAATCCCGCTAATTCAAATCAGGGTATGGATAAGCTCCAGCACGGTGAAGCGCAAAAGAATCGGGATAAACCGGTGGATAACACTGTGTAACGTGGCCATTCGGACATATTATGACGAACTTCGAGGGGTCAAATTTGAGTTTATGCGTTTCGGGAAACGAATCGGAATTTTCTTATGCGACGCCAGATACATCGCTCAAATTTGCTAAAGTGAGCGATCGGCGGTTGATTTCCCGGTGGTTCCCCGTAATACAGACAGGTCTCGAAATCGGCTGGCCCCTTGGCGGAATTGGTAGACGCTGCGGACTTAAAATCCGTTTTCCTTTGGAAGTGCCGGTTCGAGTCCGGCAGGGGCTACCACCTTACCTCTTTTTCACTGTTGAAAAGTTCGTTTTGCCGAGCCCAAGGGCGCTTTGGCGTCGACAATGTGGCGTGTGTCCGTGATGTCCCCCATCCAAAGCCTGACTCTTGCCTTCGGAATTCCACTTTTAAGCTGATAATATCGCAAATTTTAGATTTATACGCCTCTTGGGGCAGGGTTTCCTGAAATTATCCACAGCAATTCGGCGCCTTAAGCAAAAGAATTATCTGTGGTGGCGTGACCTTTGCAGGATTCCCCACGCGCTACGGACATCAAATAAGAAGAGCGCTTTTCTTGAGGAACAGAAATTAGGACGGTTTGCGTGCCCTGTTATTTGGTTGCCCACGACGCTCCAGCGGTCGAAGCCGAAGCTGGAGCCGACGATAAAAAGCTCATTGAGACCCTTGCTGACCTTGGTGGTCGCCGGATTCAGCGATCCGTATGGTTGATCCGCGTCAAGGAGCGCGACGCCAAGCGCGTGATCTCTGGGTTGCGGCCCTATGTAGAGAGCGACCTGCTCTGGGTCTCTGAGGTGAATTCAAACTACGGTTATAACCGCGCGTTGACCGGAACCAATTCTTGGCTGCTTGAGAACGGCGTCTGAGGCAAATTGCAAAACGCATGGCAATTTGGCGAATTGCGAGGGGGAGCAGGATGGGTGCTTCTTCTCGCAAGCAGGCTGTCGCAATCTGCGACAGCCTGCATTCAATCAGCAGCCTTTAGAAGATGCCCGCGCTTAATCCTTCGGCCATGGCCTGCCCCGTATCCCGTGCCACCGGAATGAAATCATCGTTCCATGCGCCATGAAGTACCGTAAGCTCACTGACCGACCGCCACCCCAAACCCAAATAGATCCCATTCAGCGCTCTCTTGGTCGCCGTTCCATCCAATCCCGCTCGAATGAGCGTTGCAACTGGAAGTCCCGGGCGTTGCTCCAGCAAGTCGTTATAGCACCTGTCGAAGAAGTCTTTTGTCAGGCCGGCCATGTATCCAATGTTCTCGGTCGTCAGAAGAATGAGACCATCACAGCCCAATACATCCCCTGTTGTAGCCTTTAACGGAGCGCGCACCACCAGCTCAACACCCATCGTTTGCGACGCTCCATCAACCACGGCATCCCGCAGTGCTCGCGTGTTCACCGAGGGGGCGTGGGCAATGAACAGAAGATGTTTGGTCACAGTCGGATCCATTAGCGGGTGCAATACGTGGGCAGGGCTGGGCTGGGCAAATTAGTTAATCGCGTTACGTCGAAGTTAAACGACAATAGTAAAGGAATTGATATGAGAGTCGTCCGTAGAATTGCCCTGGTATTTGTTGCGTTGTTAGTCGGGCTCTGGGCGACTGCGCGGGTTCTTATCGCGGGCTTGCCAAATGAGGCTCTGGGTACCTTCGCTGAGGTTTCCGGTGAACGTGTGCATTTTGTCGATGAGGGCCAAGGTTCGCCGATCCTGATGATCCACGGGGCCAGCGGAAATCTGGGTGACATGGAACTGCGTCTCGCCCCCGCGCTTCGTGCAGCGGGGCATCGTGTTATCACCATTGACCGGCCCGGGCTGGGTCTGTCCTCGCGCAATGATCCCGGTTTGCAGGAAATCGCTGCTCAGGCTGATTTGGTTGTGGCGTTGATGGATGAGTTGGGTGTTGATGCACCAACTGTTGTCGGCCATTCGTTGGGCGGCGCTGTTTCCTTGGCGATGGCTGTGCATCATCCAGACCGGGTTGGCGGTTTGGTGGATTTATCCGGCGTGTCTCATGCGTGGAACGGTGACGTGTGGTGGCCCTATGCCCTCGCGGGGATGCCGGTGGTAGGCTGGTACTTCTGTAACGCCCTGATGCCAGTGGTTGGCTTGGCGCTCTATGATGCGTCCGTGGACAGCACCTTCACACCCGAGCCAGCGATCGCAGATTACTCTGACCTGACGCAGACCAAAATGGTGATGCGACCCCAAACCTTCTGCAACAATGCTGCTGACGTGCGCGCTTTGAATGATGGCGTGGCAGGGCTCAACGCCGGGTACGCTGATCTGACTGAGGCCTTTGACGTGGTGTTTGGGACCGAGGACTACGTGAGCCCGGACCTGCACGCAGCGGGGCTGGATCGAGACGCCCCTGGCGCGCAGATCACGCTGATCGAAGGCGCAGGGCACATGATCCATCACACACAGTTCGACATTGTGCGTGACATCATTCTGGCTGCGGCTGCGACCAACAACACCGAATAACGTAAAGCTTAAAGGGTCACCGTTAGGTGGCCCTTTTCCGTTTGGTCAGGCGCCCTTGCCTGCTTGTCTCTCGTCTAGCCGCGCATGCGCGCGCCGTCTGGGTCGACCAGCGGTGTGGTGATGATCGTCGCCGTCCGCCGGTCACCGAGGATTTCAATGGCAAAGCGTCTCCCATCGACCGCCATGTCTGTTGGGACAAAGCCCAAGGCGACCGATTGCTTGCTGTAGTGCGCATAGCCCCCTGAAGTCACAAATCCCACAACATCCTCACCATCGAAAATTGGCTCGTCAGCCACCACGTCCGCCTCGTCCGCATCAACGGCAAAGGCGCAAAGCGTTCGAGTGGGTCCAGCAGATTTCTCCGCCGCAGCCGCTGCTTTGCCAATAAATTCTACAGGTTTGTTATAGCTGACAAATCGATCCATGCCGGTCTCGGCGGGCCTGTAATCAGGCCGGAACTCACGCATCCAAGAGCCAAAGAACTTCTCCAGCCGCAAACTCATCATGGCCCGCATCCCAAATGGACGCATTCCGTGTGCCGCGCCCGCTTCGGCCAAGACTTGATACAAGCCGTATTGCTCGTCGGCGTTCACATAGATTTCGTAGCCAAGATCACCGGTGTAGCTCACCCGCTGCACCAAAGCTTGATAGGGGCCAACATCGATCGTGCGTGCATCCATAAAGCGGAACGCCGCCGCAGAAACATCCGCCCCGGTCACCGCCGACAGCACGTCTCGCGCCCTTGGTCCAGCGATCTGGAACCCGATCCGGCGCGTGGACACGTTTTCGATATCCACCTCATAGCCCGCAAGGTGCTGTTCAAACCACCGCGTGTGGTAGGCTTGACTGCCAAAGGACGCGGTCAGTTGGAAGGTGTCTTCCGCCAGTGCCGTTACTGTGAAATCCCCGATCAGCTTGCCTGCGGGGGACAACATGGGCGTGAGCGACAGACGACCAACCTTGGGGATCCGTCCCGCCATGATCCACTCCAGCCACGCCCGTGCATCCGGGCCTGTGACCCGGTATTTGCTGAAGTTGTGGATCTCGTTGATACCAACCGCTTCCCGCACGGCGCGGCATTCCTGCGCCGTTGCATTCCACGCGTTCGAGCGGCGGAAAGACGGCGTTTCTTCCAGTGGTTCCCCGGGTAAGGCGAAGTAGTTGACGGCCTCCATCCCATAAGCCGCACCAAAGACCGCGCGCTGGTCTTTCCAGATTTGATAAGCCGGGGTGGTTTGGAATGGCCGCATCACCGGCAGCTCTTCGTTGGGGTAGGAAACGGAGAACCGGCGCTGGTAATTCTCGCGCACCTTTTCACGTGTGTAAGCTGGCGTGATCCAATCGCCAAAGCGCGCCACGTCCATGGCAAAAATATCCCGGCTGGGCTCGCCTTCAACCATCCACTCGGCAAGGCTCAGCCCAACCCCGCCCCCTTGTGAGAAGCCTGCCATCACCGCGACCGCAGACCAGTAGTTCCGCAGACCCGGCACGGGGCCAACCAAAGGATTACCATCGGGGGCAAAGGTAAAGGGACCATTGATGACGGTTTTGACGCCAGCCCGCTCGAGGATCGGGAACCGCCGATAGGCGAACTCGACGGAGTCAGAGATCCGCTCCAGCTTGTTTTCGAGCAGCTCGTGGCCAAAGGTCCACGGCGTGCCCTCAACGGCCCAAGGATCGCAGCGCTGCTCATAAAAGCCAATGCACAGCCCCTGTCGCTCCTGCCGCAGGTAGCTTTCACCCTCTGGGTCCATCACGTGCGGCAATTCTTCGTCGCGCTCGTAGACCTCCGGGATATCTTCGGTGATCAGGTATTGATGTTCCATGGGATGCAGCGGCAGGTACACGCCCGCCATTGCCCCAACTTCTCGCGCCCACAGTCCCGCCGCGTTCACAATATGCTCAGCGTGAACTGTACCGCGCTCGGTCACGACATCCCACGTCCCGTCAGCGCGTGGATTGGTTTCGAGTACTGGACAGCGCAGCTCGATCGCTGCACCCGCCATCCGCGCCGCTTTGGCATAGGCGTGGGTGGTGCCAGACGGGTCAAGATGGCCATCAAGCGGGTCATACAAGCCACCAAGAACACCATCAACATTTGTGATGGGGGAGAGTTTCTTGATCTCTTCGGGCCCAACAATCTGTGTGTCGAGACCCATGTAGCGGTGCTTGGCGCGTTCAGCGATCAGGTAATCGAGACGATCCTGAGTCCCGGCAAGCGTCACGCCGCCAACGTGATGCAAGCCGCAGCTCATGCCGGTGATTTCTTCCAACTCGCGATAGAGCCGAATGGTGTAGCCCTGCAGCGCCGCCATGTTGGTGTCGGCATTCAGCGTGTGAAATCCCCCCGCAGCGTGCCACGTTGATCCTGACGTCAGCTCCGACCGTTCGATCAGCATGATGTCGGTCCAGCCCATCTTCGTGAGGTGATAAAGGACGGAGCAGCCAACAACACCGCCGCCAATAACGACGACCTTTGCAGAGGTTTTCATAAAGCGCGCTTTCCTGAGTTCAGCCGAGCAAGTTGGCCTTCATTGAACCAAAAGTACAGCCTCGCGCACAACCCGGAGCGACCATGAATCGCCGGGTTTGAGCAAAAAAAACCCCGGCGCGATGGATCGGCCGGGGTTCTTTTGGTGATCGGCCCGTGGGGGCCGGTCAGTCGCTTACTGCGGGATGGTCGCGTCGATGCCCTGGATGTACCAGTTCATCCCCAGCAGAGTGCCGTCGGTCAGGTGGTCTTCACCCGCCACACAGTCCTCAGCCAGAGCGCCGTCCTGCATGTAGATTGGACACTCGAAGGAGTGACGGTCGCCAGCAGCCAGAGCCGCTTCGATCGCCTTTGCTTCAGCCATCACGTCATCAGGCATATTGCCGTAGTTGCCGAGGTGGACCATGCCAATCTCGCCGCCCATGCCGTCTTTTGTGAAGCCCCACCAGCTGTCTTGCTGGTTCCAGGTGCCAGCAGCAACCTGCTTTGCGCGGTCAACGTAGTAGCTGTCCCAGTCGTCCACGGTGGACACGAGGTGAGCTGTTGGGCCGAAGCGGGACATGTCGGATGCTTGGCCAAATGCCTTAGCACCAGCAGCTTCTGCGATCTGCATCGGCGCTGGGGAGTCCGTGTGTGCTGCGATCACGTCAGCACCGTTGTCGATCAGCGCCTGCGCTGCCGCAGCTTCTTTCGCTGGGTCGAACCAGGTGAAGACCCAAACGATCTCAACTTCGATGTCCGGGTTGTGCTTCTTCGCTTCAAGCATGAATGCGTTGATACCGCGAATAACTTCCGGAATTGGGAAGGATGCGATGTAACCGATTTTGTTGCTCTTGGTTACGTTCGCGGCGATGTAGCCCTGTACAACGCGACCTTCGTAGAAACGGCCACTGTAGGTGGATACGTTTGGATGCGCTTTGATGTAGCCGGTGGCGTGCTCGAACTTGATGTCCGGGTAGTTGCCAGCAACTTCGTTCGTTGCATCCATGAAGCCGAAGGATGTTGTGAAAATCAGGTCGTGGCCGGTTTCAGCCAGCTGCGTGATTGCTTCAACAGCTTCTGGACCTTCTGGAACGTTCTCCAGAGCGGTGGTCGAGAAACCATCCATAGCTTCAACAGCGGCACGACCGATGTCGTGACGGTAAGTCCAGCCCAGATCACCGGGAGGGCCCACGTAGATGAAGCCAACTTTGGTTTCTGCTTGAGCAGGGTTTGCGACGACAGCACCGAAGGTCAGTGCGGAAGCCAAGAGGGTTTTAATGGCACGGTTCATTGAGGTTCTCCTCTACTTTTCTCAGCGTGCAGGAGGGCGGCCTGAGTGGCTTCCCTCAAGATCTTGGTTCAAAAGTTTGCCCCAAACTGGCTGGGGCATTGCGCCGGATCATCACCGGGTTGCGAGAGATCAAGACGAGCACGACTACCGGCACAATGTAGGGCAGCGCTGTCAAGAAATAGGATAGTTCGAGCGACATGTTGGAGAATATTGCCTTCAAACGAGGCTCCAAAGCAAGCACGATGCCGAATAAATAGGCACCGAGCAGAACGCGTCCGGGACGCCATGTCGAGAAAAGAATCAACGCCAGCGCGAGCCACCCTTTGCCGACCGTTATGCCTTCGGTCCATTTGGGAGCAATTTGCGCAATCACGATGAATGCACCCGCCAGGCCCGCCATTGCGCCGCCGAACATGATTGTCAGCATGCGAACCAGGATAACGGGATAGCCTAAAGCGTAGGCGGAATGGTGGTTTTCGCCGACTGCTCTAACGACCAAACCGGCTCGGGTACGGTTCAAGAAGAACCAAACCGCGGCCAGCATCACGAACGAAAACGGCACCAGCAGGTTTTGGCTGAACAGCAGGGGGCCAACGACCGGGACATCGCCCCAGCTTTCCGGGAACAGCGGCGGTACGCTGGCAACGATTGCTGCCGTGTAGTCAACGCCAAAGAAGTTCCCACCCAAGGAGTTTGACAGGCCTGCGCCCAACACCGTCAAACCAAGGCCAGCGGCGATATGGTTGGCGCGGAAATGCTGTGTCAGGAACCCAAACAACGCCGCCGCCAAAGCGCCGACGATGGCGGCGATCGCCAGCGAGCCGATGTACTGGAATTGGTTAACTGAGTTCTCGGATGCGAAACAGTTTTCGCCGATCAACATGGTACACGTCGAGCTTTGCAGCTGGTACAGCGCAATAAAGCCCGCCAAGCCGCCGATGAGCATCATGCCTTCGACGCCAAGATTGATGACGCCCGATTTCTCCACCACCAACTCGCCAATCGCTGCGAGCAAAAGCGGTGTGGCCAGCAGCATGGATGCGGCTAGAATTTGGATGACAAGATCGCTCATGCCGCGCCCTCCGTGCTCAAATCGGGTTTTCCAAACACCACCCGGTACCGACTGAGGAAAGCCGTACCCAGAACCGCGAACAGCGCTGTAACTTGCACAAGATCCGCTACAGCGTCATCAACCTGACTGGCCGATTGCACGTAAGTCGCGCCAACGTTCACGTAGGAAATCAGCAAGGCCGCAGCAACGATCCCGATGGGATGAAGCCGGCCAAGAAAGGCGATGACGATTGCCGTAAAGCCCAGGCCGTTAAGATAGTTTTCCGACTGAATCAGCTTGCCTGTCTCAGCTGAAAGGAAAATCGCCCCAGCCAGACCGGCAGTTGCACCGGACAGAACGAAGGACATCCACACTGTCATTTGCGGAGAGAAGCCCGCGAACCGCTGCGCGCGGGGTGTGTTCTGCGCTACACGAAGGCTGTAGCCAAAGGTCGTAAACAGCACCACAAAAGCCAAAACCAGAATGGCGGCGGCGCTTATGATCACGCCCCAATGAAAGTCCGTCCGCTCGATGATTGACGCGATGCGCAGGCTTTCGTGGATCGGATCACTCTCCGCCTGTCCAGCCTTTGGGTCGCCTTTCCATGGACCGGTGGTTACATAGTTCAGGACGTTGGCCGCAACGTAAACCAGCATGAGCGACGTCAGAAGTTCATTGGTATTCGCCCAAACCCGCAGCGCAGCTGGGATCAGTGCCCATGCAATACCGCCCAAAATGCCAAACAGCAGCATGACCGGCAGGAACCACGTTGTATCCGGCATGCCGAACAGCAAGTACGCAGCGAAAGCGGCAATGGAGCCAAAGGCGAACTGCCCTTCGGCACCGATATTCCAGACGTTGGCGCGAAAACCGATGCTCAATCCGACCGCCATGATGGCGAGATAGGACGATTTTTGCAGCACAAACCCCCACTGCACGGTGGCCGTGCGCGCCTGCCAAGGAAAGGTCAGCAGCGTCCATGTATCAGCCAAAGGCTGCTCCGACATCGCGACCATGACCAGAAAGCCAACAACAACAGTAATCGCCAAAGCCAGTAACAAGGGGAAAGCAGCGGCCCAAAAGCCGAATTGGGTGCGTGGAACAATACGGATCATGCGGCTTGCTCCTCTACGTCGCCGGTCATGGCGACGCCCAATGTCTCAGCTGTCCATTCGCTGGTTGGCTTGGCAGCTGACAAGTGGCCGTGGTTCAAAACGCACAGCCGGTCGGCCAATTCAAACAGCTCATCGAGGTCTTGGCTGATGACCAACAGCGCCGAACCACTCTCGGCCAGCGCTTTCAACTGGTCTCGAATGTTCGTCGCCGAGCCCATATCCACGCCCCACGTCGGTTGGTTCACAACCAGCACTTCTGGCTGTTTGATCAACTCACGCCCGACGATGAATTTCTGCAAGTTGCCGCCAGACAGCGCGCCTGCGCGCCCTGTGACCCCGGCGTGCCGAACGTCATATCCATCGCAGATTTCAACGGCATGCTCGCGTGTCAAATTCCAGTCGATCAGGCCCCGGCGTTGGAAGCCGTGCGTCCCGAGGTTGGAAAGCAGCGTATTGTCGATCAGGCTGAAGTCCGGCACAGCCGCATGTCCCAGTCGCTCTTCAGGTACAAAAGCACCGCCAAGCGCACGGCGCTGGGAGGGACCAGACCGCCCCGCCTCAACCCCATTGAGCCAAACTGCGTTTGATTGCGGGGCCAGGTCTTCGCCCGACATATAGGCGTAGAGCGCTTCCTGTCCGTTTCCGGCCACACCGGCCACGCCAACAATCTCTCCGCGCTGCACGGCCAGAGCGGGCACGCTGATGTCTTTGGTCCGCAGGTCTTTGACCTCCAACGCAACATCACCGAGGTTTTGCTGCCCCTTGGCAGTGGGGACCGGGCGGGTTCCGATCATCATTTCCGCGATTTCTTCAGCCGATTTCTCTGCTGGAACACACGTCGAAACAACCTTACCCCCGCGCAAGATCGTGGCGCGCTCACACAGGGCGCGCACCTCGTTCAGCTTGTGGGAGATAAACACCAAACCGCGCCCTTCGTCGCGCAGCAGGCGCAGGGTCGCGAACAGGGCTTCGGCTTCTTGCGGGGTCAGAACCGAGGTCGGTTCATCCAAGATCAGAAGCTCCGGCTCGCCCAGCAAAGCCCGCACAATCTCAATGCGCTGCTTCTCGCCTGCGGAAAGTGTAAAGACGAGGGCGTCAGGGTCCAGCGGCAGGCCGTATTTCTCTGACATTTCAATGATTTTCGCGCGTCGGGTATCGTCAAGCTGACCGCCCAGTCCAAGGGCGATATTCTCACCCACAGACATGCCATCAAACAGGGCAAAATGCTGGTGGACCATGCCGATACCAAGCGCCTTAGACGCCTGTGGCGATGAAATTGTGGTCTCTGCATCCTTCCAGACAATCCGTCCAGAGTCTGGCTTGGTTAAACCGGAAAGCACCTTCATCAAGGTCGACTTCCCTGCGCCGTTTTCCCCGAGCAAGGCATGGATTTCTCCACGTTCGACGGCAAAATCAACGGCGTCGTTTGCCAGTACTCCGGGATAAGCCTTGGTGATCCGCTCCAGCGAAAGAAGACTCGTCATTCCCCGTTCCCACGCCCCTGCACGCATTATTGTTCCCCATCGGCTATAGCGCAGCAGTGCCTAATTCGCGACCCTTTGTCCTGTGGATGACTCGCTGTGCTGAAGAATTCATCAGTCTTCTGGGCAAATGGGGTAAATTTTCATGGCGTGCAGGGTGGCTAAGGCGTTAGACGATCCCGGTAAGGAAAAAAATATGAACCCTCGTCTCATTGGTTACGCTTTCGCTATTCTGGGTGTGTTGATTATTTCACCTGACTCTGCCCTGATCCGGAAGATCGCCATGAACCCGTGGGGTCTCTTGTTTTGGCGCGGCGTGGGTATTTTCGGCGTGGCGGCTGTTCTGTCACTGATCTGGTATCGCGGCGGGTTGATTCAGTATTTCCGGCAGACCGGAAAGTTGGGTTTAGCCATCACGGTCTTTTTCTTTATCTCCACCTGCAGCTTTGTTTATTCGGCCCTGACCATTAACCCGATTATCTTGTTGATTGTCGTGGCGCTGGGCCCGGTCTCAGGCGCGGTGTTCTCTATCATTCTATTGCGCGAACCGCCCCGCAGAGCGGTTTGGATCGCTATAGCGCTTTCCTTTGTCGGCATGGGTTTGGTCGTCTGGGGCGAAATGGAAGCCAACGACGGCTTTGCACGCTTGGCGGCGGGTGAAGGGCTCTTGCTGCCGCCTTGGCCGTCTATGCTGGCCTTGTTCTTCGTGCCGACGCTGCTGGGGCTTTGCTTCACGCTCACACGGCGGATCGAGCAGCCCAACATCTGGCCGAGTAACGCCTTGGCGGGTTTGTTGGCCATGGTGATCATGCCCTTTTTTGCGCCAACGCTTGAAGTGCCAGCGGGCGTATTTTGGGAGTTCGCTTTCCTGATCATAGCGGTCTCCGGCTTCAGCTTCATTTTCGTCACGCTGGCGCCGCGCTGGATCAGTTCGGCGGAAACCTCGCTGGTGTTCCTGCTCGAAACCTTGCTTGGCTCGATCTGGATTTGGCTACTGATTGGTCAGCAGCCAGAACTGCACGAAATCGCAGGTGGTGCCGTGGTTGGTTTGGCGGTCGTGGTGGTGGTCTTGTCGGCGGTTCGCGCTAAAGCTGAACCGTCCCCATCGCCGCGTCCCGCAGCTGAAGAGCGTAGTTAAACGCAGTGCGCAAACTCGCCGGATCAGCAATCCCCTGACCGGCGATATCAAAGGCAGTGCCATGGTCCGGTGAGGTGCGAACAAATGGCAGGCCGAGAGTGATGTTCACGCCATCGGCCAAGCCCATGTATTTCACCGGGATCAGCCCCTGATCGTGATACTGCGCGACAACCACGTCGAAAGCACCCTGACGGGCTGACATGAACACGGTATCGCCGGGCCAAGGTCCGCTGGCAATGATGCCTTCGGCTTTGGCGTCTTCGATCGCAGGCAGGATTTCGTCCGCATCCTCATCCCCAAACAAGCGCCCTTCGCCCGCATGCGGGTTCAAGCCAGCCACCGCAACGCGTGGATCGCTGTACCCCAAGGCAACCGCCCCGTGATGGGCAAGCCGGATCGCGCGCAAGACGTTTTCGCGGGTGATGAGGTCTACGGCCTGCCGCAGGGGTACGTGGATCGTGGTTAAAACAGTACGGATGGCCGAATTGGCGAGCATCATTGCCACATCAGCTTTGGCGTAATGCGCTAGCATTTCCGTATGACCGGGGAAGGGGATATTTGCCGCTGCGAAGGCTTCTTTGTTGATCGGCGCGGTGATGATCCCAGCAAGAGCGCCGCTCATAGAATAATCGATCCCAGCTTTAATCGCTCCAAAGGCTGCTTCGCCTGCGATTTTGGACACCTGACCAAGCGTCACAGACGCGGCGGCTGGGCCCGCAGAAAGAACGGAAATGGTGCCTTCGGGTACGGGCGCGCCGGGGTGGTCCACGCTCTGCAAAGCCAGCTCTAACCCAAGGCGCTTTGCCGCCAAATGCAAGACTTCCGGGTCGCCCAAAACCAAGGGTCGTTCTGGCAAATCAGGCTGCGCCAGCATCTTCGCGCAGATTTCTGGTCCGATCCCTGCGGGGTCGCCAAGCGTGAGCCCGAGAAGCTGGGGTTTGGCCGTCACGCTTAGTACACCAGACGATAGGTCACAGTCCGGCCCCCACGGTCGAGGATGAACGACCACCGGCGAGAGCGCGCTTCTTCGAGCGCGAGTTCGAGGTCTTCGATGGTTTCTATGATTTCACGGTTGGCGGAACGAATGACATCGCCAGCCTTAAAGCCTTGCCGCGCGGCGATGGAGCCGCTCGGGACTTCTGAAATCACCACACCGGTCCATTTTCCCGGCAGGTCCAATTCCTGTGAAACCGCTGGCGAGAGGTTGATCACGCTCGCCCCTTGCAGTGGGTGACGACCAGTGAGCTGAGTTTCTTCACGTGCTGGGACTTCTGGCGGCGCAGACAAATTCAGGACGATGTCGATGATATCGCCTTCGCGGTAAACTTGAGCGACCATTGTGCCGCCAACCAAGCTGCTGGCGATGGCGTAGCGCATTTCGGCGGTACTGAGGATTTCAGCACTGTCGAGACTCAGGATAACGTCACCGGTCTGAATACCCGCGTCGAATGCTGGGGACGGGTCGTAAACGTCATTGACGAGAAAGCCGCCGTTGCCATCCAGATCGAGGATATTGGCCATTTGCCGCGTCACGTCTTCGCCAGTGATGCCGAGCCAAGGGCGCACGACTTTGCCACCACCATTTTCCAGAGCGCGCAGGGTGTTTGCGACGAAGTTGGCAGGGATGGCAAAACCGATGCCTGCCGACGATCCGCTTTGCGAGTAAATCGCTGTGTTAATGCCGATGAGATTGCCGTTCATATCCACCAGCGCGCCACCGGAGTTGCCGGGGTTAATTGAGGCGTCAGTCTGGATAAAGCTGCCCACTTCCGTGATGCCCACGTCTGTTCGCGCCAGGGCGGAGACAATGCCCATGGTGGTGGTTTGGCCGACACCAAAGGGATTACCGATTGCCAGCACCAGATCGCCAATCTCAACGCCGTCTGAGTCGCCAAGGTTGAGGATGGGCAGATCGTCGCCTTCGGGATCGATTTGCAGCAAAGCGAGGTCGGACGCGCTGTCGGTGAACAGCACTTCGGCGACGAACTCACGCTTGTCCGAGAGCACAACTTCAACTTCGGTGCCTTCGCTAATCACGTGATAGTTGGTCACGACCAAGCCATCGGCGGAAACAATCACCCCAGAGCCAAGAGCGGTTTGGACTTTTTCGGTCTGCCGGGAAAACGGTGAGCCAAGCAGATCTTCGCCAAAGCCACCCAGAGGCGAGCGCGAAACTTCGGCGCGAGTAAAGATATTAACCACAGCAGGCGCGGACTGTTTAACCAATGGCGCAAACGAAAGCTGGATTTGCACAGCCGACGCGGGAACCGCGCGCTCTGCATTTTGAGCGTGGGTTAGGCCAGCGAACGACAGGCTCAAACCCAGAGCCAAGCAGATACCGGTGATGAAGCGTTTCAAGTGTCTCTCCCTGAAGGACGCGATCGAGGCGGCAAAGTACAAATGCGCCCCCACGCGTTTCCTTGCATACATCCTAAAGAATTGGGACTGCGTTCGCACTTTGGGAAGGTTGAATTAAGGCAAGGTGCACAGAGCTGTGAATGAATCCGTGATTCTGGCCAATATTCCGCGGATTCCGGCTTTTTTACCCCGTCAATCGAGCAATTTATGTCTTAGAGTTGAAAATATTTAGTCTCAGATGGAGCCTTCGAATGTCATTTCTACAAAATGTCCCTCACCTGATCGTCCTGATTCTTTCTCTCGTGATGCTGGGGATCGTGGGCTACGGCTTTGCCGCGGGCGATCTTGACGCCTTTCTGTTGGCCCTGCGGGAGCCTTGGAATCAAGTGACGCTCGCGGACCTTTACATCTCGTTCTGGTTGATGAGCGTGGTGATGTTTGTTCTCTCGCGGAACAAGTGGGCGTCGCTGCCTTGGATCGTTGCGATCAATATCATCGGAAGCCCGGTTTTTGGCCTTTGGCTCTTGCTTAATCTGCCCCGACTGCGCAAACGGTTGGGATGACCGACAGCCTTTTTAGCCAATCCACCAATGACCAACGTCCGCTCGCTGACCGCCTGCGTCCGATGACGCTGGACGATGTTGTGGGGCAGCAGCAGTTGCTGGCATCCGATGCGCCCTTACGCCGGATGGTGGAGCAGAACCGTTTGGTCTCCTCCATCCTTTGGGGCCCACCGGGCTGTGGGAAAACGACGTTGGCGCGGCTCATGGCCCAAATCGGGGATTTTGAGTTCGAATCCATATCCGCGATTTTCGCCGGGGTCGCCGATCTGAAAAAGCTGTTCGAGGCCGCCCGTGCTCGGCGCAGAGACGGGCGGGCAACCTTGCTGTTCGTGGACGAGATCCACCGCTTCAACAAATCCCAGCAAGACAGCTTTTTACCCGTCGTTGAAGACGGGACCATCGTTCTGTTGGGCGCGACAACGGAGAACCCATCGTTCGAGCTGAACGCGGCTTTGCTGTCGCGCTGTCAGGTGCTGGTTTTGGAGCGGCTGGAACCGGGCGACTTGGAGGAGCTGTTGCAGCGCGCCGAAAGGGTCGAAGGACGGCCCTTGCCGCTGGATGAGGGTGCACGCGAAACCATCTGTGCGCTGGCCGATGGAGATGGACGCTATTTGCTCAATCTCGCAGAGCAGGTTTGGGCCTCAGCGGGGCCGGAGGCTTTGACCACTGACCGCTTGCTGAAAGTCGTTCAGCGTCGTCGCCCGGTTTATGACAAGGGGCAGGACAGTCATTACAACCTGATTTCAGCGCTGCATAAATCCTTGCGCGGGTCTGACGCCGACGCGGCCTTATATTGGTTCGAGCGCATGCTGGCTGGCGGCGAAGACCCCAATTATATCGCTCGGCGCTTGACCCGGTTTGCTGTTGAAGACATTGGCCTCGCGGACCCCAACGCCATGACCCACGCCCTGAATGCCTGGCAAGTCTATGAGCGGCTAGGCAGCCCAGAAGGCGACTTGGCGCTGGCGAATTCGGTGCTGTATCTGGCAACCGCACCCAAGTCCAATGCAGTCTACACCGCGCACAAAGCTGGACTTTGGACTGCGCAAAAGACCGGATCTTTGCCGCCGCCGAAGAACATTCTGAACGCCCCCACATCGCTGATGAAAGACATCGGCTATGGCGCGAATTATCAGTATGACCACGACGCTGAAGACGGCTTTTCGGGACAGAATTTCTTCCCAGAAGGCATGAACCGGGAGCAGTTCTACAAGCCTTTCGAACGCGGTTTTGAACGCGACATTCACAAGCGGCTCGAATACTGGGCGCGGCTGCGCATGCGGCGGCAAGCGGATGACAGAGACAGCGGGGGTGAGTCCTCGTGATCTGGCTTTCTGTTGCGCTGGGCGGCGCAGTGGGCGCGTGTCTGCGCTATGCCCTGTTTCTTTCCATGGGCACCGTTGGCGGCATTCCGGTCGGCACTTTTATTGCCAATGCGCTAGGCGCGACCGCCATGGGTGTGCTGGCGGCTGCGTTCCGCAACGCAGACGCATGGGGCAGTCCCGTGCGGATGTTCTTGCTGGTTGGCGTTCTGGGGGCTTTAACGACGTTTTCCACTTTCGCGCTCGAAGCCGTTGATGCGCTTCGTGCCGGAAAAACGCTGATCGCACTGAGTTATATGGTTGGTACAGTTGTTATCACCGTGGCCGGGTGTTGGATTGGCTATTGGGCGGGACAGAACCTTGGCCGTTGAAATTGAGATTACCGCAGACCATGCCGGACAGCGGCTTGACCGGCTCGTGAAGGGCATGGCGCCGCACATTGGCTTTGGCGCGCAGCAAAAGTGGTTCCGCACGGGCCAAGTCCGACTGAACGGCAAGCGGGTTAAGGGCGCCGAGCGGGTCGAAACTGGCGATTTTCTTCGCCTGCCGCCGCAAGCGCAGCGCCAAGAGAGTAAAGGTAGCGCCGACGGCGGACAGCGCGAACCAGCAGCCCCCGATCCGGGCTTGGTCCAGCAGCTCCAAGATTGCACGATTTTGGACGAGGGCCAGATCCTCGCCTTCGATAAGCCGTCCGGCTTGGCCGTACAGGGTGGCAGTAAAACCATCCGGCACGTCGATGGCGCGCTGCCAGCTTTCACCAATGACATTGGCGAGGTTCCCCGGCTGGTCCATCGGTTGGACCGCGATACCTCTGGCGTGCTGCTGGTTGGGCGTGGGCGGGAGACGGCTGCATTTCTAACGAAAGCCTTTGCCTCTCGCGACGCCCGCAAAACCTATTTTGCGCTCGTAACAGATTGGCCAGAAGGCGAGGAGGCGGGCGTTATTTCTGCCCCGCTGATTAAGGCCCGGCAGGGCGGCGAAGAGCGGGTTATCGTGGATTTTGACCATGAGGACGCGCAAAGCGCTGAAACCCTGTTTCGGGTTGAGCGGCGCGCGGCAAATGGCTTGGTGCTGCTATCGATGGAGCCGCGCACTGGCCGGACGCACCAACTGCGCGTCCACGCCGCGCACTTTGGCGGCACAATCGTGGGCGACGGCAAATATGGCCGTCGCTTGCCCGGTGGTTGGTCAGCGCCAAAGCGGCTATATTTGCACGCAGCGAGTCTGGAACTGCCCCATCCTGATGGCTCGATCATCCGCTTGAGCGCACCTCTGCCATCCGCCTTCGAAGTCGCCCTGAACGCTTGACCGACTCAGGTTTGGCGTGACACGAACCGGGAATGCAGAACCAACCCGAACACCGCTTTACGCTTCTCGCGTTCGATATGGATGGCACGCTGATTGACAGCCTAGCAGCCATTGTCGATGCCTCCGTAGAAGCCTTTGCTGGAACGCCGTTTGCAACCCCGACCGCCGACCAAGTGCGAGAGGTTGTTGGGTTGCACCTCGAATTGTGTGTTGAGCATTGGGCGCCAGACGCCTCTGCGGATGAGGTGCGAGACCTCGCTGAGCGATACCGCATGGCCTTTCGTGGTCAGCGCGCGCGGGGCGAGCAGAACGTGAAGTTCTATGAGGGGGTTACGGAGACGCTGGACCTGTTGCGCCATGACGAAACGTTTATGGCCGTGGTGACAGGCAAGGACCGTCGAGGGCTGGATGCAACCTTGCAGATGCAGGATTTTGGCCATCACTTCCACTCGCTGCAAACGCCTGACACCAACCCCGGGAAACCGGCACCCGATATGGTGTGGAGTGCGAACCGTGAGACTGTGACTGAGGCGCGCGATACGGTGGTGATTGGGGACACGAGTTTTGACATGGAAATGGCCCGAAACGCTGGGGCCTTTGCGCTGGGCGTGACCTACGGCAATCACAGCGAAGAGCGCTTGCGCCAATCCGGCGCGCATATGTTGATCCATTCTTTTGCGGAATTACCCGCTGCTTTGAAAGCACTCAGCCACGAGGATTTTCGCCCATGAAAATAGGCGGTAGCGGTGACGCGCCTAAGATTCGCAAGTTCTACAAGACAGCGACGATTGCCCAAGTCGTTGATCAGGGGATTTGGGAAGTTCATCTTGATAGCAACGTCCTGAAGACGACTGCCAAACGCGATCTTCACTTGCCCACGCGCAGCCTCGCGCAGGCCATTGCGTACGAGTGGAACGTGCAGCAGGACCATGTCATCCCATCGACCATGCCTGTGACCCAACTGGTCTTCACTGGCATCGATAACTTTGGCGATGAAATCGACATCATTCGCGACGAAACAGCAAAATACGGTGAAACGGACCTGCTGTGCTATCGTGTCAGCGAGCCTAAAGCGCTGGGTACGTTGCAGGATGAAGGCTGGCAGCCTTTGCTGGACTGGGCGGCGAAGCAGTTGGATGCGCCGCTGACCGTGACACGAGGGATCATGGCGGTTGATCAGCCAGCGCAGTCTTTGTTTGCTTTGCGTCGGCCTTTGGACCGGCTAGATATTCTGCATATTACCGCACTGCGCACGCTGGTTGGGGCGACAGGCAGTCTGGTTTTAGCACTGGCGGTTTACTTCGGACGCTTGTCGCCGGATGAGGCCGTTGAACTGGCAACCCTCGAAGAGCGCTTTCAGCTTGAAACGTGGGGGCCAGACGAAGACCTTGAAGGCTCGTTGGAAGGCAAGCGCGAAGACGCGCGTTCCGCGGGCACCATTCTCGCCGCACTCAGCCGGCAAGATTAGTAATGAAAGATTAGAGGGAGAAAGGCGTTGGCCAACCACGTAGCCGAACTCGCACGCCGTCGTGAACGCGCCCGTTTGGGCGGCGGACAGGCGCGGATCGATAATCAGCATAAGCGCGGAAAACTGACAGCGAGAGAGCGTCTCGAAGTGCTCTTGGACCCCGGTTCGTTCGAAGAACTCGATATGTTCGTTGAGCACCGCGCGACCGATTTTGGGATGGAAGACAACCGCATCCCCGGCGATGGTGTTGTCACAGGACATGGCACGATCGATGGTCGCCGCACCTTTGTTTACAGTCAGGACTTCACTGTATTTGGCGGCTCGCTGTCCGAAGCGCACGCAGAGAAAATCTGCAAGGTCACGCAGCAAGCCATGAAAGTCGGCGCGCCAATCATCGGTTTGGCTGACAGTGGTGGCGCACGGATTCAGGAAGGCGTGGCAAGCCTGGGCG
Organism: Alphaproteobacteria bacterium; assembly: GCA_965661545.1. Lineage (GTDB taxonomy): Bacteria > Pseudomonadota > Alphaproteobacteria > UBA7985 > UBA7985 > UBA7985. The sequence goes on from CBFIEF010000001.1 coordinate 27,336, forward strand.
GTTATGCGGATGTGTTCCAGCAAAACGTTCTTGCCAGCGGCGTTGTTCCGCAGATTTCTATGATCATGGGCCCTTGTGCCGGTGGCGCAGTTTACTCGCCCGCGATCACCGACTTTATCTTCATGGTCCGCGATACATCCTACATGTTCGTGACCGGTCCAGACGTGGTGAAGACCGTCACGCATGAGGACATCACGCAGGAAGAACTGGGCGGCGCATCCACGCATACGGCCATCAGCGGCGTGGCCGATGCGGCCTTTGATAACGACATCGACGCCCTGTTGAACCTGCGCCGGTTCTTTGGCTTCTTGCCGCTGAGCAATCGCGAAAAGGCCCCGATCAAGCCGACCCTCGACGATCCGCGCCGGGATGTTCATGCGCTGGATCGTTTGGTGCCAGAAGACCCGACCAAGCCTTACGACATGAAAGAAGTCATCGACCGTATCGTCGATGACCGCGAATTCTTTGAGATCCAACCAGACTACGCCGCCAATATCATCATTGGTATGGCGCGCATGGATGGATCGTCGGTGGGTATTGTCGCCAATCAGCCGATGGAACAAGCCGGATGCTTGGATATCGAAGCCAGCCGCAAGGCCGCGCGCTTTATCCGGTTCTGTGACGCGTTCAACATTCCGGTTGTGACACTGGTCGACGTGCCCGGTTTCTTGCCGGGCAAAGATCAGGAGCATGGCGGCATCATCAAGCATGGTGCGAAGCTGCTCTATGCTTACGCCGAATGTACAGTGCCCAAGGTGACGGTCATCACGCGCAAAGCGTACGGCGGAGCCTATGACGTGATGGCGTCCAAGCATCTGCGCGGCGACGCCAACTATGCTTGGCCGACTTCAGAGATTGCCGTGATGGGCGCAAAGGGAGCCGTGGAGATCATCTTCCGCAAGGAAGCCGGGGATCCAGAACAGCTCCAGCGCCGCACCGATGAGTATCAGGAAGCCTTCGCCAATCCGTTTGTTGCGGCAAAGCGGGGCTATATTGATGACGTGATCATGCCGCACGGTACGCGTCGACGCATCATTCAATCGCTGGAAATGCTGAAGACAAAGCAGCTGGAAAACCCGTGGCGCAAGCACGGCAATATTCCTCTGTAATTGTCTGAAGACACTTTGCTTTTCGAATTTGATGGATCTCGCTATAACGTCTTAAATCCAGATATGGCCAAAGGGTAAGAAATGCTTCGACTGGGGATATTCATCTCGGCCTTGATCGGCGTATTTCTCGTCGCGTTAAGCCTGATGCCGCGTTTTTTGAGCCCCAGTGTCTATCGCACGCAAGCCTTGATTGGGCTGACCCGCGCTTTGGGTCAGCCGGTTGAGGCCGGTGATGGTGCCGCAATCACGCTGCTGCCTCGGCCAAAGCTGCAACTCACCGACGTTCGCGTGCGGGGAGATGGGGCGAACATCAATGACATTCTGCTGTCTGCCGACACGGCGACCTTTGACCTCTCCGGTCAGGCGCTGGCGCGCGGTAAGTTTATGGTTGAGGCCGTAGAGCTCGACCGCCCGGTGATGAGCCTGTCACGGTCCGAAGATCATTCCGTCACCTTTGGCGCGTCGCCGCTGTTTACCGGCCTGACCGGGACATCGGACGAGACCTCGACATTAAACCGTTTGACGCTCAAAGACGGCGAGTTGCATTACTATGACGAACCCTTCGGCCAGAATTTCCGCTTCGATATTGACGAGTTGGCCATTGAACGGGTCAGCGGCTACGCCTTTGAGGCAACCGGCTCGGTCCGGTCAGAGGATGAGCCTTTTGGCATCGCCATTTCCTTTGTGCCAAACGCCAATCCCGGCGGAGAGCGGAACTTCAACATCGATCTGATCCGCGAAGATCAATCCGTGGTGAACCTACGCGGTGCGATTGACGAAAAATTTGGCGAGAGCCTGATCATCCGCGAAGATCTCGACTGGAAACTAACCGCTGAGAACTTTCAGCATCCATTGTTTGATCGGCTGGCGATTGCGGATGGGCAGGGTGTGAACATCGAAGCCCGCCTGCTCAGCGACCGCGAAGGCTATGACCTACGCGGCCTGACGCTGACCCGCGATAACGGCGAACAAATGCGCGGCAGCGCTCGGTTTGTCCCCGGCGGCGAGGTGCCGACGGTGGGACTTAGCCTCATGGGGCGTGGCTTTACCCTGAGTAACTCCGCCGCTGAGTTGCCGCTGCGGGACTGGACGGCACTGCTGCCCGGGGCCGTTGCTGATTTGGGCGGCGTGCGCGTCGATTTCGACATTGCTGCGCAGGATTTTCGCCTGCCCAATGGTGAGATTGTCGAGCGCTTGAAGACCCAAGGGACGCTGAAAGCTGGCGGTCTGTCACTGTCATCGCTTAAGGGAAAAACAGAATCTGGCCTTTCGCTGGATTTAGCGTCTTTGCAGGTGGCTGGCCCGGACGATCTTCAATTCAAAGGCCGATTGATCACCGACGACGCGACACGATTCGCCAATGACGGTGATTTGGCCGAGTTGATTGGCTCGCTGGGTCGCTTGAACTTCGACGGCTTGGTCGAGCTGGTCGACGGCGGGCTGGTTATTTCTCAGGGTGTCGTTACCACCGCGCAAGGCGCGTTCAATGTCAGCGGTATGCCCTTTGCGCTCGATGCGGCAACGGGTTTCGGTCAAGCCGGGATCGAGCTGGTGACGGAAAGTCTCGATTTGAACGCCTGGACGCAATTGGACAGCAACACAGAAGCCGAAACCGACCTCGCCGCACAGTTTCGCGCAATTACACAGCGGATGCGGGTTCTTCGCACCGATAGCCTGTCGCTCATCGCTGAGCAGGCTAATCTCGGTGGGCGCATTCTCGACAACCTTGACGCCCGGTTCTCGACCCGCCCAAGCGGCGAGACCGATATCGTGGCAAGCTTCACCGAGGACGACGGAACACGCTTTGACGCAACGGGCACCTTGGCAGACGATGGCCAGACGCTGGATTACGGTCAAGTCGGCTTGGTCTTGAACCGCGAGCCGCGCGCCGCAGAAAAGGCGATTGCTCGGTTTGCCCCCGCTGCCATGGACAACCCACTGGTCCGTGACATTTTGGATCGCCTGCCGATTGACGCGCTGACATTCACCCGGACCGATCCGTCTCGTCCATGGGAAATGGCCTTACGCAGTGGAGAGACAGTGCTGTCAGGCAGCGACGTGGACGCGACGGGCAACCGCTTTTGGACTTTTAGCTCTGATGGTGCCAGCGACCTGTTTCAGGCTTTGGACATTCCGTTCTCCCCCATCGACGAGGCTGGCGATGTGCAACTGTCCGGTCGACAGTCAGAGGGCGAACTGGTTGGAATCGGGCGCATGCTGGGCGCAGAAATCACCTTGCAAGAGTTGAACGACACCGCCGACGAAGACGTTAACGCGGGCCGGGCGTTCCAACTGCGGATCAAGCACGACGACGCGCAAGGCTTTTTGGACAGCCTTGGCTTCAACCTCGCACTGCCGCCGTCAACCGGACCGATCGACATCACGCTGAGTGTTTCACGGGTGGATCAGAACTACGGCTACCGTGTGGACGCTGCGCTGGGCGACATGCTCATCAGGGGCAATGGTTTTTACGGGTTCGAGACCAAAAACATCGCCTTTGATGGTGAGGTCAATCAGATCGAAGTGCTGCCTTTGCTCAACGCGCTATTTATTGCCGATGCCGAGGACAGTGTTCTCTCGCCCGCACTGTCGTCTCTGTCTGGACAAATCAACCTGAGCGTTGAGCAGTTGGGGCCGTTGGCGGATGCGTCGGTGGCGATCAACTTTACGCCGGGACGCTACACAGTGGAGCAGCTCAAGGGCACGTTTGCAGATGGCCTGCTGGCCGGTGGCGAACTTTCTGTTGATGGTGATGTTTTGGCCGGTGCGGATATTTTTGCTGATTTGACCGTCGAGGTCGTTGGTGCCGCGCCACAGCTCGGGATCGCAACGGATACCGGTCTGGCCTTCGACACCCTGTCTTTCCGCTCCAACAGCTTTCAGGCCCGTGCCCAGTCCATGGCCGAGGTTCTCAACGCTGTTGATGCGTCCTTTGATGTTGAGGGGACTGCAACGATGGCTTTGGCGCTGACGGCGATCAATGCGGCTTCAGACGTCGAAGAGGGCCTTTGGAAGGATTTCTTATCCGGGGGCGAGGGCATCAGCGCCTATGAAGACCTCAGGTCCTTGTTCTTCGATGGTGACGCGACGCTGGATGGCGTGGTGATTCTGAGCCAAGGCGTGATGCAGACCAACTCGCTGGCTTTGAAAGGGCGGCAAGGCACCTTGCTGGCCAAGGGCGCGATCGAACTTGAAACGCTAGACGCACGCGGCTTTGTGCCGGATGCGCCGTTGCGCGTGGAGCTGTATCGGGCCGAAGACAGTCAGCTGGTCGAGCAAGTCTTATTGCTTACGGGTTCTCTGGCGGCGCCGGATGCGCTGTCGATTGAGCGCTAAGCCGGGCAAAGAGCACCTGGCGGATTGCGCTGGGTAGCCCATTTCCGCCGCGCACTCGATCGATCGATGCAACGACGCCAGCGAGCGAGGCATTCTGCTCCCTTGCCAGTGCCTGTAACCCGTCCCAGAACACAGGTTCCAGCGAGATTGACGTTGAATGACCGGCAATGGTCACGGAACGCTTGATCGGGCGTTGGCTCAATTGCAGCGAAAACAACCAGGTATTGAAGTCTTCCATGTTCATGTTCCAAGCCGTTCACGATGCAAGAGTTTGATACGCTCATTGCCGTAGATTGGTCCGCGGCGTCGGTTCCGGTCAAGGGCGAGAACTCCATCTGGATCAGTCGCCGGGCAAAAGGCGAAGAACACGTCCTGTTGAACTTCGCCACGCGCTTTGAAACCGAGGCGTACTTAGCCCAACAAATTGCAGAAAGTCAGGCGCGAGGGACGCGCTTGCTCATGGGCTTTGATTTTCCATTTGGCTATCCTGATGGCTTCGTCGCAGCGCTGGGCGAGGGCGGTTCCCAGCCGCCTTGGCGGGTGATTTGGGAAACCTTTACGGCTTTGGTGGAGGACGACGCGCGCAATCGCAATAACCGCTTTGCCGTGGCGACGAAACTGAACCAGCGGATGGGGTTTGCCGAAGGTCCGTTTTGGGGGTGTCCGGCAAAGCAGGCGGGACCGTCCTTGTCGCCCTATCGACCAAAGCAGCATTTCCTTGCGGAGAAACGCCTGTGCGAAGTGCCTGTGCCCAAGTCACAGCCGGGTTGGAAACTCGCTTATGTTGGGTCGGTGGGTTCGCAGGGGTTGATGGGCATTCCGGTGCTGGAGCGACTGCGCGCTGCGCATGGGGTTCAGGTCTGGCCCTTTGACCCGCTGCCTGCTGATGGCCCCGTTCAGGTCTTTACTGAGCTGTATCTCAGCCTTTGGCCCGTCGGCGACTATGGTGGTCCGTGCAAGGATGCGGATCAAGTGCAGGCGATGACGGACCGCTGGATCAGTAATCAGGCGGCCATACTGCGCTGGATGACGGCGCGCTATCCAAACGTGGTTTACGCCGAAGAAGGCTGGGTTTTGGGTGTCGAGCCGCCGGCTTAGTAGATTGGAAACGCGTCACACAGCTGTGCGACCGCAGGCTCTGCGGCCTTGATGACAGCATCCGCTTCGCCCGCCGCTTCTGCGTCAATCAAGTCGGCGATTAATCCGCCCAATTTTGTCATTTCCGCAGTGCCAAAGCCGCGCGTTGTCACGGCTCCTGTGCCCAAGCGCAAACCGACCCACTCGGGAGGGCGGGGGCTGTCGTTGGGGATGGCGTTCTTGTTGGCGGTGATGTTTGCCCGCTCCAGCACGCGTTCCGCCTGCTTCCCAACAATGCCCTTGGAGCTCACATCGAGCAGCACGAGGTGCGTGTCCGTGCCGCCCGAGACGATCCGAATGCCACGCTCAATCAGGGCTGCTGCCAAGGTTCTGGCGTTGTTTTGTACAGCGGTTGCGTAGGTCTTGAAGTCAGGCCGCAGCGCCTCGCCGAGACAAATCGCCTTGGCGGCGATCACTTGCGTGTGAATCGATCCCTGCACACCTGGGAAAACGGACGATTGCAGGCGTTTGGACCAGTCTTCGTTATCAGTGAGGATCAAGCCACCCCGAGGCCCCCGCAACGTCTTGGTCGTGGTGCAGGTGACGATATCAGCATGGGGCAGGGGCGACGGGTGAACACCGCCAGCGACTAATCCTGCGATGTGCGCCATATCGACATGGAACCACGCGCCGACATCTTTGGCGATCGACGCCATGCGCTCAAAGTCCAATTCGCGGGGGTATGCTGACCCGCCAGCGATCAGCATTTTGGGCTTTACTGTGCGTGCAGCCTCGGCCAAGGCGTCATAGTCGATGACTTCGGTTTCTGCATTAACACCGTAGTGCGCGGCCTCGAACCAGCGCCCAGACAGGTTCGCGCGCAGGCCGTGGCTCAGGTGGCCTCCAGCAGCGAGGTCCAGCGACAGGATACGGTCACCCGGCTTTAGCAGCATGTAGAACACGGCGAGGTTGGCTTGGCTGCCAGAGTGGGGCTGCACGTTGGCGTAGGCACAGCCAAACAGCTCGCGCGCGCGATCAATCGCCGCCTGTTCCACCACATCGACAAAGCGACCGCCGCCGTGGAACCGGTTGCCGGGGTAGCCCTCGAGCGTTTTGTTGGTCATCTCATGACCAAGCGCGTCGAGAACAGCGCGGCTCACGATGTTTTCGGAGGCGATGAGTTCGATCTGATGCCGCTGGCGATTGCGCTCGTCATCCAAGGCACGCGCGACCAATGGATCGACTTCGGTTGCCGATGACGCAAAATGTTGGTTGGTCATATCAGGCTATTTTCTGCGGAAGGCATCGAGGGTTACGACGTTATCACCCCCCTTTTCATCCGTCTCTTCAACGCTTTCTTCTTCAAAAGCTTCAACGGTCGCAGGCGCGTCTTCGTCTTCTGCGTCCTCGTCGCTGTCTTCGAGCGAAGGCAGTTGCAGGGCAAAACCCTCGTCCTGACAGACTAAGCCCTCGATGGCATCGTAAGGGATGCTGAGGTTCTCGTAGCCGTCGCCAAAGGACAGCGTAACGTCAAAGCCTGCTTCACCCAGCACCAAGTTTTCGCTGTAACCGCCGAAAACCAGATGGATGGTGTCTGGGTAATCTTCCTTGAGGTAATCGGGAAAGGCTGCACCCGGGTAGCCGGTCTTAACAACAAGCAAGATGTCTGGGGCCTTTGGGCCGCCATCGCCGTAGCGGCTGAGTACGTCCTTCAGAAAATCGCGACTACGCTGAGCGAAGAGAGACTTGATGACAGACTGACTCATGCAAACGGGCTTTCTCAGTGTTGGGGTCACCCTCTAACAAGCAAAGACCAGCGGTCTGCGCAAGCACGGATTATGAATTGAACGACCCGAAGAACGAGAGTCCCTGAGTTTCACCTGTTTCCGTTTGGGTCAGAACGGTAGTGTGGAGCCAAATCGGAGGTTAACCTCTTGGCCAATGCTTTCGATCTTCGCCCAAATTTCCGCGCCCGCCACGTCTTGTGTCAGGCCGATGGTCAGGGCTCCCAGCTGGTCATATTCCGCTGACAGCGTGCCAATGCTCAGATCAAGCTCGCCTTTGGCGATCCAATACACGGGCTGGCTATCGAGCGCGTCTTCCAACACACCGATTTGTCCCTGGGCGGAGAACTGTGGCCCAGCCAGTTCGGCTTCTAGCCACCAGTCATTCTCGCTATCCAGACCCATGGCTATTCGGCTCGCCGGCAAGGGTGCAATGACAGCTTCAAGCTGCCACGCATCAAGAACGCCAGCGATATCGGCATCCAACAAGACATCTGCGCCTAGCGAAACACCTCCAAAATCGAATTTTGCGCCGGCAATGGTATTTAAAGCGCGGGTTTGGAACCGAGGCACAGCGGCAACCGCAGCGCTCAAGCCCATGACAGACAGCTCGCCGGAGAGCACGACGCCATCGTCTGCGGTAACTGACACGATATCAGCCCACGGGCCATCAGCGCTGATCAGGCCCGCATGGTCTTCTGTGCTAACGGTAAGGGAGCCGAAGCCGCCTTCGATGAACACGGATGCACCGCTGAAATTCAGCAGTTTGCTGACTGGTTGCATGTAAGCATTTGAGTCGGCTTCAAACGGGCTTTGCGTCAAGCATGCCGCACCAATCACCAATTTTTCGGAATTACCGATCGTGCGGATTTCAGCGAACGGACCAACAAACACCTGCGCATTGTTGACCAACTCGCCGCTGAGCTCGTCCGCGCCGGGGCTAAACAGAACCGTGGCGGCCTTGCTCGCCGTGCTGTGCCAAACCTCTGCCGGCAGATCAGTGGCATCGACCATGTTCGGCGTGATTTTTACCGCCTCGAATCGGGTTTGGTAAACCGCCGCCACAGATCCAAATCCCCCATCGCCCGTATTCAGAGAAATACGCGCACCAAACGGGTTCGGCAAAGAGTTAACGGCAGAGGGCTTTCCAATGGTTGCCGTAGTCGTGATACCAGTGACCGCCCAGATTTCCCGCCTCGCCAGAAACTGACCTGCAGGCGCGAAATTGCCGGACTCTCCAACTGCATTGGCAACAAAGATGTCTTCCTTTGAACCACGTTGGAGGCCATTTCCCACCGCAGTACGAAAGTTAACCGCCGCAACTTGCGCCGGTGTGTTTTCAAATGTCGCGGCCCGGCCCACCATTTGGTTCGCCATGCGACCCGCCAGCATACAGATGTTTTCCGCCATGAGTGGCGGGGCGGGAAGTTCGACCGCGGATCGGGTGCCGCCCAAAGTCATCCAGTCAGAATTGATTTTCACGGCAACGATGTCGTCGTCTGACAGCGGCATGCCGCCAAACGCGCCATAGATTTGCGCATTAATGTCTGTTGGACCTGCGACCGTTTTGCGAATCAAACGATGCTCTTCGACGCCGTTGGGGTCGGTGTAGTCAAACAAACTCAGTTTCAGCTCGTCCAGCGCATTCAGCGTCAACTTGCCGCCGAAAACCAGACCAGAGTCGGTACTGTTTTCTAAGTCGAGTTCGATGTTGGCGAAGGTTGTGTAGTCGAACGCCTCGCCACTCTTGGACAGACCCACGACCGAGCTGAATCCAAGATCACCCCCAAGCGTGACGTAAGTTTCGGCGCCTGCTGATGCCCCATAGGTCATCAACACGCTCGTTGCCGTCAAAAACAATCTGCGTTTCGGCGCGCACACCCTGTGGTCCACCAACCAAGTCCCCCAACGTAACTCTGTTTTTTGGTTCGCAGGGAAAGTGCCGCAGCAGCAGGGCCTGAGGGTAGTGTTTCTTCGGGTTCGTTTTTACAAAATGCGTTCCCACCGAAATCTTTGTCTGAGTAAGAAGTTAATCTATCACAAATTAGATATTATGCGTGCTGTTGATCAAAATGAACCCATCAAGAGTTTCTGTTTTATCATTTGAGAGAGGTCGAAATCACCAAAAATCGCATTTTGTAAGGCCGATTCTCTGCGTGATTCGATAATATTTTGGTGTTTTGAGAAGAGTTGGGCGTTCTGTTGCTAGGTGCCCAAGACCCCACCTACACATGCTAATGCGCAGGGATTTAGTTTCACGAACTCAGCTGCTTACGCAGCAAGAGCAACTCGTGGAGCAACATAGTTGTTTGCAACTGTGTTTAAATGACCCGGTTACGCCGGAATCATCACGGGCAAAACAAACAGCTTTCAATGCACGTCGATCCTATTTCGCCCCCAGCAAACAACCAACTCGATCAGAATTGGCTCTTTGGTGGAGGCGCCGGGTACCGCCCCCGGGTCCGCAACATCTATTACCTGCTTGGTTTATCGCCATAGAGCGAGGCTCATCAGGGAATATAAGCGTTTTCACGCGCTATGCAATTGGCTACTGATACCGGGCTATGAGTGATTAGGCGTTTTCATAACCCTGGGAATTGGCTACGGCTTCGGCATTATGAGTGATAAAACAGATCAAGCCCGCTCCGTCGACCTCGAGATCGAAGAACTTCGCGCGTTCACCCGTCCCACGTCACGGGTGACTTCAAGCGCGCTTGAGGATCGCCTGTACAAAATTTTTCCCGTTCTCGATCACGGCTTTGTCCGTGTCGTCGATTACATGGGGGATGACACGTCGATCGTGCAGGCTGCGCGTGTGTCGTACGGCAAAGGCACGAAGTCCGTGCGGAATGACGAGGGGCTGATCCGGTATCTGATGCGCCATCGCCATTCGACGCCGTTCGAGATGTGCGAAATCAAGTTCCACATCAAGCTGCCGATTTTTGTGGCACGCCAATGGATCCGTCACCGCACAGCCAACGTGAACGAGTATTCCGCCCGCTATTCCATGCTGGACCGTGAGTTCTACATTCCCGCGCCCGAGCATCTGGCCGCGCAGAGTGAAGTGAATAATCAGGGACGCGGCGAGGTGCTGCGCGACGAAGAAGCGAATGATGTTCTTGAGATGCTCAAGGCGGATGCCGTGCGCTCCTATGATCGTTACGAGACGCTTTTGAATGCGCGTCAAGATGGTCGGATCATCAACGATGACAAACAAGGCCTAGCGCGTGAGCTTGCGCGGATGACCTTGCCCTTGTCCGCCTATACGCAGTGGTACTGGAAAGTTGATCTCCACAACCTCGTTCACTTCCTGAGCCTGCGGATGGACCCACACGCACAGTACGAGATCCGCGCCTTTGCGGATGTGATGTACGACATGGTGCGGGACTGGGTGCCGTTGACGGCCAAAGCGTTTGAAGATTACCGCCTGAACAGCTTTTCGCTGTCCGGGCCAATGGTTTCAGCGGTGCGTCGGATGGTAAGCGGTGAAAAAGTCACCGTGGAAAACTGCGGCATGTCCGCGCGGGAATGGCGAGAGTTGCAAGCGGCTTTGGGGCTCAGCGACTAACACATGGTCGACCCGACCCATCCTAACCCTTATCGAACACGCGCTTTCGGACCGGCTGATCATGGCCTGATGATCCCTGCTGGGCATGTGGTTCTGCTGATCGGAATCTTGCTGTTGCTTGCGCCCATTGCGCTGCTGGCTCAGGGGATCGTGCTTGCGCTTTGGTCCCCTGCGCTGCCGAGCCACGGGACGATTGTCACTGAAGTTCTGGTGAGTCTGGCGTTGATTGCTGGGATGTTTCTGATTGGGCTGAGTCGCCATTACAATTGGGAGCGGTTCGGCTTCTGGCTACCGGTTCGCACGGACTACTTGTTCGTCGCTGGCATCCTCACAATCTCGATCTTCATCCAGCCTTTATTCATGTTTGGCTTTGATGCAGAAGGTTCGACCGAGCTGCGCGACGCCTTTTTCAGGGCCTATCATCCTCAAGGCGTTCTGGTGTTCGAGCTGCTGATCTTTGCCGCGCTTGTGATCCTCACGCCGCTGTTTGAAGAGATGGTTTTTCGCGGCCTGTTCTTTGGATGGGCGCGGCAGAGGCTTGGCTTCTTTAAGGCAGCGCTGTTCAGCTCGCTGGTCTTCGCAGCCTTTCACGCGCACTATGTTGATGCGCTGGGGCTGCATTGGGGTTTCAGGGCGCTGGGGATGATCTTCACCCTTGGATTTCTGTCAGCTTTGCTGTTTGAGCGAACGGGATCGTTGATCGCGCCTACGCTTTTGCATGGCTTGTTCAATCTCCAAGCGGCGATTCCTTTGCTGTTGGATATTCCGCCAGCTTGAATTAACTCCCCGAGACCCCACGTTTCGGGTAAGCGAGGTGTCCCATAGCGGATGCACGAACATTAGCGATGATTTAGGGAAATCTTCATGTCAGATTTGGGCGGCGATAACTCCAGCCTGCACCAGAATTCCAACGGCTCCGGGCCTTGGGGTGGCGGTGGCAACCGTGGCAATGGCGGTGGTCAAGGGCCTTGGGGCGGATCCAACAATAACAGTGGCGGCAACCGAGGTAGCTCGGGCGGCGGTCAGGGACCGTGGGGCGGTGGCTCCAACAACGGCGGTGGTGACAGCAACAACGGCGGTGCCAATGTTGAAGACATCTTCAACCGCGCGCGCCGGAATCTCGGTGGCGGTGGCGGAGGCAGCGGTGGACGCCGTCAATCACCGGGTGGCCTGCCTCGTAACTTGCCGCTTCCGCTGATCATCCTCGGCCTGATCGGTGCGTTTGCTGTGGTTTGGTGGAACGCGGGCGGTGTCCGTTTGGTGTCACCTTCGCAACAGTTGGTCGTAACGTTCTTAGGTGAATACCAGACGACCAAGGGTGAAGGTCTGCAGATCCAGCCTTTGGCACCCTTGCAGCGCGGCTACGTGATCAACGTGCTCCAGCAGCGTGAAACACCGGTTGGTGCCAATGGTGAGCGTGTTGACGTTTCTGCCATTATTGAGCGTCGTAACCAGCGTCTCGCTCAGTCTAACCCGCGGGCAAGCTCCACCACGGAGACATTGACCGAGGAAGATTTCGTTGAGCCAAACGTGGTTCTGCAAGAGCTGCAGAACGAAACGCGTGGTCGTCTGAACCAGAACCTGATGCTGACCAACGAAGGCAAGATTGCTGACGTTGACGTCAACGTCTTCTGGAACGTGAACAACGCGCGGGACTTCCTGTTCAACGTAAAAGATCCGTCGGAGACTTTGGGTGGCTTGAACTCGGTTGATCCGACAGAGACCATCAAGCTTGCCGCCGAGGCCGCTTTGCGGTCAGCCGTGGCAACCCGTGACCTGGATGAGGTTGTTGACCGTACCGGCTTGGCCATCGACATTGAAACTCAGTTGCAAGCGCTGCTGGACGAATACGGCGCCGGCATCAATGTCGTTCGTGTTGACGTTCCGTACGCTCAACCACCACTTGCCGTTCTGCCGTCTTACAACGCGGTGAAAAACGCAGAAAAGACCAAGAACGAGATCATCAACAAGGCTCAGGCCGAAGCGACCCGCGTAACCAACGAAGCGCAGGGTACGGTTGATCAGGTTTTGCAGGAAGCGACCGCGTTCAAGAACGAGACGATCGCAGCCGCACGCGGTCAGGCAGAGCGTTTCAAGCAAGTCCTCTCGGCTTACGACGAAGCACCAGCAGTGACCATCCAACGGCTTTACCTCGACACCATGCAGGAAGTCCTCACGAACGCCGACATGACCATCATTGATGAATCGTTGGGCGGAGATGCCTTGCCGCTCCTTCCCATCAGTCCTTTGAACCAATAATCAGAAACGGAGACCTGAAGTCATGAATAGAATTCTTATCCCCGTCGCGGTTGTTGTCGTCTTCGTACTGTGGGCGTTTTCAGCTGTGGTTATCGTTCGCGAAGACCAGCAAGCGGTCATTCGCTCCTTCAACGCTATTCAACGCGCTGAAACGGATGCTGGCTTGAGCTTCAAGCTGCCTGCGCCGCTGGGTTCGGTTGATTACATCGAACAGCGGGTTCTGGCGACTGACCCTGAGATCGAGCAGTTCATTCTGTCCGATGATACGCGTTTGGATGTTGATTACTACGTGCGGTACCGGATCACAGATCCCATCACTTACGTGCGAAACACCAATGATCTGTTGAGCGTTCAGCAGGTTGAGCAAGCGTCGAAAGATAGTCTGTCCGAGGCGCTGCGTTCGGTAAACCTGTCGACCGTCCTGTCGGATCAGCGTGACCAGCTGTTGCTGGAAGTGCGTTCCAGCATTTCGGATAAAATGGGCCAGTTGGGTATCGACGTGGTTGATATTCGCATCGGCCGCGCAGATTTTGTGGCGGAGAACTTGCCCTTTGCCTTTAACGAAATGTCTGCCGACTTGCTCGATACCTACAAGTCCGAGCTGTCCAACGGTTCTGCAGAAGGCGAAAGACTGCGGGCAACGGCTAACCAGGAAGCGCGTACGCGTGTTGCTGAAGCCAACGCCACAGCCGCCATCATGCGCGGTGAAGCGGAAGCACAAGCGGCACGTTTGTTGAACGCGGCACATGGTCAAGACCTGGAGTTCTATACGTTCTGGCGTTCGATGCAGTCGTACAGCGAAGCCATTGCGAGCGACGACAAGTCACTGATCCTGACGACGGATAATGACTTCCTGAAGTCGCTACAAAGCCCAAGCTTGCTTCAGTAGAGCAATTTCGAAAGACGATTCCCCGCTGCCTTAGGGGGATCGTCTTTTTTACTCCCGTATCGGGATAAGAGGCTTGCCTCACCAATCGATGCTGCCACATTCACAAAAGTGATGCTTGAAATCACTGGTCCTCACCCTTGTGTGAAGTCCGATATTTCACCGCCCATCGGTCTAGCTTCCAACACAATTGCCCCCAATCTCTGGCATGCGACAGGGCGGACTCTCCTTGTGAAACCGCTCGCCAAGTACACAAACAAAACCAAGAGTTTTCAGGAGTGAAACGTATGAAACACTTCGGCTTAATGAGCCTCAACAGCGTGCGCGCTGGCTTTGGATTAATGGCGCTGTCCTTTGTGACACTGGCCCCCCATGCCGTTGCGAAGCCTGCGCCCGACAGCTTTGCCGATATCGTTGAAGAGCTGTTGCCGACCGTGGTGAACGTCTCAACGTCTGCCGCAGCCAGCCGCAACCCGTTGGACGCTGAGGAATTCGAGCAGTTCCGCGAATTCATGGAGCGCTTTGGCCGCCCCGCGCCGCTGCCGGAATCCAATGGCCGCCGCGCACAGTCGCTGGGGTCGGGTTTCATCATTGATGAAAGCGGAATTATCGTCACCAACAACCACGTTGTTGAAGGTGCCGAAACCATCACCATCACGCTGCACGATGACACACAGTTCGAAGGCACACTGCTGGGCACCGATGAAAGCACAGACCTTGCTGTGGTGAAGATCGAGCCAGGCGATATGAAGTTGGTTGCGACCGAATGGTCGGACAGCGATTTAGCGCGGGTTGGCGATTGGATTGTTGCCATTGGTAACCCCTTTGGTCTGGGTTCAACCGTGACGGCTGGGATCATTTCGGCCAAGGCACGCGATATCCGCTCCGGGCCTTACGATAGCTTCATTCAAACGGATGCGTCGATTAACCGAGGCAACTCGGGCGGTCCATCCTTTGATATTGAAGGCCGTGTGGTCGGCGTAAACACAGCGATTTTCTCGCCCTCCGGCGGGTCTGTCGGTATCGGTTTTGCCATCCCGTCCAACATCGCAGCCAACATTGTCGATCAGCTGGCAACGCGCGGTGAAGTTCGTCGTGGTTTCCTGGGTACGCGCATCATGCCTGTGGGTACAGACGAGGCGGAAGTTTTGGGCATGGACAACCCGCGCGGCGCGCTGGTGCGCTCTCTTATCGAAACGGGTCCAGCGAAAGAAGCCGGTATCGAGCCGGGTGATGTGATCATTCGCTTTGACGGCAAAGACGTCAAAACAGCGCGTGATCTGCCGCTCATGGTCGCTCAAACACCGGTTGGCAAACAAGTCCGCGTGGTCGTTTGGCGCGATGGGGAAGAAGTGACGGTGTCGCTGTCTCTTGGTCTGCTGGACGAAGAAGACGTTGCCGCTGACGTGCCGGTGACCGAAGAGGAACCCGTTGAAGACGATACAGTCGCGGGCGAAGAAGACCTGCGCGCCTATGGTCTGGCCGTGACGCCGCTGACCGCCGATGAACTCGATGGATTGAGCCTGCCGGGCTATGAGGCTGGTGTCATGGTTACCGAGTTGACCGACGACAGCCCGTTTGTGGACCAAGGCCTGACGGTTGGTGATGTCATTCTCGAGATTGACAACGCCGATGTTGGGTCCGCCGCAGATGTTGCTGCGGCCATTCGCTCTGCTGACGAAGATGGAGCGGGCATTATGGCCGCCGTTATCGTGCGCGAAGGCCAGCGCATCTGGCTCATCCTGCGGACGCGCTAATCTCTGCATCAACGCTGAACAAGAAGGGCCGCTCAACCAGCGGCCCCTTTTTTTGTGGCAAATCGGGAAAGGGGCGTTCATGTCTAGGCGCATGACAGCACAGGTTTATGCCATTTACGGACCGACCGCGTCGGGCAAAACAGCGCTTGCGATCGAACTGGCGCGCTCGACCGGAGCTGTGATTCTGAACGCGGACTCCATGCAGATCTATAGCGACCTGCGCATCATTACCGCGCGTCCATCTGCTGAGGAAGAAGCCGCCGCTGAGCATCGGCTCTATGGCGTGCTCAAGGGCGATGATCCGTGCTCAGTGGCGCGCTGGGTATCGCTGATAAAATCAGAAATCGAGCACTTGAGGCCACGCCCTGTGATTCTGGTGGGGGGGACAGGTTTGTATCTCAACGCCCTCCACGATGGCCTGTCCAACATTCCCGAGCCTGACGACATGGTGCGGCGGCAGGCAGTAGAGCGGCTGACGCGCCTGGGGTTAAGCGCGTTTCGCGAAGAAGTGCTGGCGCTGGACCCCCAGACCCTAGACACCATTATCGACCCGCAAAGGCTGCAGCGGATTTGGGCGGTGACGAAAGCGACAGGAAAACCGCTAAGCCAGTGGCAAGGCGACAAGCAGGGCGGCATCGGCCCTTTTCCCATCTTTGATCTCGCACCAGACCGGGCGGATTTGCACGATCGGATCAACCGGCGTTTCGATGTGATGCTAGAGCTTGGCGCGCTGGCGGAGGTTGAAGAGTTTCTGTCCCTGAACTATGCCCAAACCCTGCCGATCTCCCGCGCTGTTGGGCTTCCTGAGCTGGTTTCTGTGCTTCAGAATGAGACAGATCTTGAAACCGCCCGTGAAAAAGCCTGCGCTTCGAGCCGACAATATGCGAAGCGTCAATTGACGTGGGGACGAAATCAACTGGCTCACGCAATAAAATTTCGTGAATACCCTATAGTTTTGGAAGAAGTGAAAAAAATCAAGGCTGATATCTTGTCGGTTATTGGCTGAGGCTGTTGACGCCTAAATTTGTCTCTGCTTAGCCTATGCTTGAAAACGCGGGATTCTTTTTCCGGTTCCGACAAACTTATTGAGACATCAGGTTTTAATCATGAGCGATTCTAAGACTGGCGCAGAAACCCTCATCACCGCCTTGGTTGAACAGGGCGTGGAGGTCATTTTTGGCTATCCGGGGGGGGCAGTTCTTCCCATTTATGATGCGCTGTTCCAGCAAAACTCGATCCGCCACATCCTTGTTCGTCACGAGCAGGCCGCCGTTCACGCGGCTGAAGGCTATGCACGCTCCACGGGGAAAGTGGGCTGTGTGTTGGTGACCTCTGGCCCCGGCGCGACCAACGCGGTGACCGGCCTGACGGACGCGCTGATGGACTCGATCCCAGTTGTTTGTCTGACCGGCCAGGTTCCAACGCATTTGATCGGCCAGGACGCGTTCCAAGAGGCTGATACGACCGGCATTACCCGCGCCTGTACCAAGCACAATTACTTGGTGAAGGATGCTGACCACGTGTCTGCTGTGGTTCACGAGGCGTTTCTCGTGGCTAGCACAGGACGTCCCGGCCCGGTTGTCATTGACCTGCCAAAAGACGTTCTGATGAACAAGACCGAGGTCTATAAGCGTAAGGCGGACATCCGCCGCAGCTCGTACCGTCCTGTCGTTAAGGGCGAGTTGTCCCAGATCGAAAAAGCGATCGATGCGCTGTCCAACGCGAAGCGCCCGATCATTTACGCTGGTGGCGGCGTCATCAACGCAGGGCCGAACGCGTCCCAATTGTTGGTTGAGTTCACCCGCATGACTGGCGTTCCGATCACCAACACGCTCATGGGCCTTGGCGCTTATCCAGCGTCGGATAAGCAGTTCGTCGGCATGCTTGGAATGCACGGGACGTACGAAGCAAACCTCGCCATGTACAACTGTGATGTGATGCTGAACATCGGCGCGCGGTTTGATGACCGGATCACGGGCAAGATTGACGAATTCTCGCCGAACTCGACCAAGATCCACGTTGATATCGATCCTTCGTCAATCAACAAGAACATCATGGTCGATATCCCAATTATCGGCGATGCCGGTCACGTCCTCGAAGACATGATCCGCTTGTGGCGGTCCAAGGCGCTGAACATTGATAGTGGCGCGCTGAGCGATTGGTGGGGCCAGATTGAAACGTGGCGTTCTGTGGATTGCCTGGGCTTTGAGCAGAAAAAAGGCGACGCCGAAATTCGTCCGCAGCATGCGCTCAAGCGCCTGCATGAGATGACGGCGCATCGCGATGATGTCCTGATTTCAACCGAGGTGGGCCAGCACCAGATGTGGGCGGCGCAATACCTCGGCTTTGAAAAACCAAACCGCTGGATGACCTCGGGCGGTCTGGGCACCATGGGCTACGGCTTCCCGGCTGCAATCGGCATGCAGGTTGGCAATCCGGCTGCGTGCTGCATTGATGTTGCGGGCGAGGCGTCGATCCTGATGAACATTCAGGAGCTGTCGACAGCGGTTCAGTACCGCTTGCCGGTTAAAATCATGATCATCAACAACCAGTGGATGGGCATGGTGCGCCAGTGGCAGGAATTGCTGCACGGCGGTCGCTACGCTGAGTCTTACACCGAAAGCCTGCCTGACTTCGTGAAGTTGGCGGAGAGCTTTGGGGCCAAGGGCATCCGAGCGACC
This sequence comes from Alphaproteobacteria bacterium, assembly GCA_965661545.1. Taxonomy (GTDB): domain Bacteria; phylum Pseudomonadota; class Alphaproteobacteria; order UBA7985; family UBA7985; genus UBA7985. The sequence goes on from CBFIEF010000001.1 coordinate 45,793, forward strand.
AAGGAAAGCGAACTTGATGGCGCGCTGCAGGAAATGCTTGAGAGCGATGTCATGACGATTTTCGACTGTTGCGTCACCAAAGACGAAAACTGCTTCCCGATGATTCCGTCTGGCAAGCCGCATTACGATATGCTGCTGCCTGGCTCCAGTCAGGAAAAAGTTGCCGCTGCCATTCAGGGCGAGGGCCTGGCGCTGGTTTAAGACCAGCCGCCGATCTCTCGTTCCTTCAACCCCTCAAGTTCCGGACCCCATATTATGTCTGAAACCCGTACATTCGCCGTTCTCGTTGATAACGAACCCGGCGTTCTTGCCCGTGTCATCGGGCTGTTCTCTGGCCGTGGCTATAACATTGAATCGCTGACTGTGACCGAAGTGGATGATGACGCGAATCTTTCGCGCATTACCATCGTGACGGGTGGCACCACCCAAGTTCTGATCCAGATCCGCAACCTGCTGGAACGCTTGGTGCCCGTGCATCGGGTTGAAGACCTCACAGCCGTTGCTTTGGCAAATGAGCTTGAGCCGCCGGTTCAGCGTGAACTTGCGCTGGTCAAAGTTGTTGGCGCGGGCGACAAGCGCGTTGAGGCGCTGCGCATTGCCGATATTTTCAAGGCAGAAGTGGTTGATACGGGACTCGGTCACTTTGTCTTTGAAGTGAAGGGCCGGAAGGAACAAATCGACCGTTTTATCGAGCTGATGGTCCCGCTGGGACTGACAGAAATTTGCCGTTCGGGCGTAATTGCCGTGTCTCGCGGCGATAAAGCCCTCTAACCCCCGCGTTCGGACGCATTAAGCGACCGAATGCAAGCCCCGCAGTTACGGGTCTGGACGGACCCGGCTGTGGAGGGTAATCCGCACTTCAATACGAACTCTAATGACGATTCCTCGGGAGGAAACACCCATGGCGATGCGCGTTTACTACGACAGCGATTGCGACATTAACCTGATCAAGGACAAGAATGTCCTGATCGTTGGCTACGGCTCACAGGGTCACGCTCACGCAAACAACCTGAAAGATTCCGGTTGTAAGCACGTGAAAGTTGGCCTGCGTCCGGGCTCTGCTTCGGCGTCTAAGGCTGAAGCAGCTGGTCTCGAAGTGACCGATCCAGCTTCTGGCGCAGCTTGGGCTGACGTGACGATGGTTCTGGTTCCAGATGAGCTGCAGGCTGATCTGTGGGTCGACTCGCTGCGTGATAACATGAAGCAGGGTTCCGCACTGGCGTTCGCGCACGGTCTGAATATCCACTTCCAGCTGATCGAAGCCCGTCCTGACCTCGACATCATCATGATCGCGCCCAAGGGCCCGGGTCACCTCGTTCGCGCTGAGTACCTCAAAGGTGCTGGTGTACCGACCTTGATCGCAATCGAGCAGGACGCGTCTGGCAACGCTAAGGACATCGCCCTGTCCTACGCATCTTCAAATGGTGGTGGCCGCGCAGGTATCATCGAGACGACCTTCAAAGAAGAGTGTGAAACCGATCTGTTCGGTGAGCAGGCTGTTCTCTGTGGCGGTATCTCGCACCTGATCATGGCTGGCTTTGAAACGCTGGTTGAAGCAGGCTACGCGCCGGAAATGGCGTACTTTGAGTGCTTGCATGAGACCAAGCTGATCGTTGATCTGCTGTATGAAGGCGGCATGGCGAACATGCGTTTCTCCGTTTCCAACACGGCTGAGTACGGCGACTACATGACCGGCCCGCGTATGGTGACTGAAGAAACCAAAGCTGAAATGAAGCGCGTTCTGGAAGACATCCAGACCGGCCGTTTCGCACGCGATTTCGTGCTTGAGAACAAGGCTGGCCAGCCGCACCTCAAGACCAAGCGTAAGCTGCAGCAGACCCACCAGATTGAAGAAGTCGGTTCTAAGCTGCGCGCGATGATGCCTTGGCTGTCCGAAAACAAGCTCGTGGACAAAGAGACCTCTTCAGGTCAGTAAGCCTCGACGCAAATGCATTGAAAAAGGCGATCCGCTCCGGGTCGCCTTTTTCTTATGCGGGGATGGGATTGCCAATCATCAAAACTCATGTTTTGATAAATCCCATGATTTCTAGAGCGGCCCTTACTGTCCTGCTTCTACCCAGCCCCTGACGTCTCAGCCGGGCTGCAAACCGGCATGCGATCAGGGGCTTGAAATATCTTCCTTCAAAATGCGAAAACACGGCGCGAGATGCGCAGCCCTTTGATCACCATAACAGGGGTGAGGGCGCGATAGGATACCGAGATCAGGACTGAAATTCATGAGCATGCAGAAAACTGACGACAACCGGGTCAAGATTTTTGACACCACCCTCCGCGACGGTGAGCAGTCACCCGGCTTTTCGATGAACCATGATGAAAAGCTGCGGATGGCGGGAATGCTGGAAGAGCTGGGCGTCGATATCATCGAAGCGGGCTTCCCGATCGCGTCACAGGGTGATTTTGAGTCCGTGCGCGCTATTGCGAAACAAGCATCCAAAGACGTTGTGATCGCTGGCCTTTGCCGCGCTTCGACCAAGGACATTGATCGGGCGTGGGAAGCGCTGCAGTACGCGCCGAACGCCCGAATTCACACCTTCATCTCCACCTCTCCGGTGCATATGAAATACAAGCTGCGGATGGAGCCCGAAGCGGTTTTGGAGGCAATCCACAATTCCGTATCCCACGCCGCGACGATGACCAGCGACGTTGAATGGTCACCCGAAGACGGGACACGGACCGAGCCTGATTTCCTCGTCAAATCGATCACGACCGCGGTGAAGGCTGGTGCAACGACGATCAACGTGCCGGACACGGTTGGCTACTTGGTTGCTGATGAGTACGCCGAGCTGATCACCATGTTGCTCAACTCGGTTCCGGGCTTGGACAAGTGCACGATTTCCACCCACTGCCACAACGACCTGGGCGTTGCGGTCGCAAACTCTCTGGGTGGCGTTGCGTCCGGCGCGCGTCAGATTGAGTGCACCATCAACGGCATCGGCGAGCGGGCGGGTAACGCTTCGCTGGAAGAGGTCGCAATGGCCCTGCAGGTTCGCGGCGACCGCTTGCCATACTGGACCAACATCGACAGCACCAAGCTGCTGCGCGCCTCACAGATGCTCCAGTCTATCACCGGCTTCTCGGTTCAACCGAACAAGGCCATCGTCGGCGCGAACGCGTTTGCGCATGAATCGGGCATCCACCAGGACGGCATGCTGAAGAATGCGCAGACCTATGAAATCATGACGCCAGAGAGCGTGGGTTGGACCAAAACCAACCTCGTGCTGGGCAAGCACTCAGGCCGCGCAGCCTTTCGTGACAAGCTGGTTCAGCTGGGTTTCGAAGATATTGGCGAGAATGCTTTCCAAGACGCATTCGTGCGCTTCAAGGATCTTGCCGATCACAAGAAAGAAGTGGCTGACGAAGACATCGTTGCGTTGGTGGACGACAGCGCCAGCGATCAAGCAGCGGCTTTCGTTCTGGACGATCTGAAGATCCACTCCATCGTGCACGGCGTTGCGCGGGTTGATGTGACGGTCAGTGTCGAGGGCGCTGCGCAGACGGTGACCACTGAAGGCAACGGCGCGGTTGATGCGATCTTCAAGGGCATCAAGGATGTGACCGGCTTGGACGATCAGAAGCTGGATCTGTACCAAGTTCATGCGGTAACAGGCGGCACAGACGCGCAGGCTAAAGTTACGGTCCGGCTGAGCCAGGAGGGCCGAACGGTTTCTGGCACCGGCGCTGACTACGATACTTTGTTCGCTTCTGCGCGCGCCTACATCCATGCGTTGAACAAGCTGCAGGTTTCTGAAAAGCGGGTTCACGCGCACCGTGGTGGCGACGGCGAAGCGGCCTAAGCCTTTTCACCGGAATAGAAAAAGGGGGGCTTCCGCATCGGCGGTAAGCCCCCCTTTTTTTCTGCCTCTGACACAGGGTGATCCTGCTTTCATGGATTTTTGATTCAGATGAGCGGGCACAGCATCTTGTTTGCGCTGAAAGTGTGCTAACTGACGCTCTAGTGGTGTGTTGCAATTCAGCGTCTCGCTCATTGATACGGCAAAAACTCATTTTGGGTTTTTACTCCGATCAATAAGGCTCTAAGAACCCACAAAACATCGGAAATCAGATTCGGAGCGCATGTCATGCCATCCATCATTGTAATAGACCGCGACGGCAGCGAGCAGACCATCGAAGCGAAGGCTGGCCACAAGGTCATGGAAGTAATCCGTGACGCCGGTATGAACATCGAAGCGGCCTGTGGCGGCTGCTGCGCCTGTGCCACCTGCCACGTTTACGTGGACGGTGAATGGTTCGGAAAGCTGGTCGGGGCAGACGAAGAAGAAACCGACATGCTTGATCTGGCGATGGACGTTAAGGACACCAGCCGGCTTTCTTGCCAGCTGGAGATGTCCGACGAGTTGGACGGCCTGCGGGTCGAATTGGCACCGGCCTAAGCAATCTCGCTCTTCACCGTTGCTATTTAAGGAATCAGCATGAGCCAAAACTGGTGGGATAGTGCGGTTATCTATCAAATTTATCCCCGCTCTTTTCGAGACAGTAACGGTGATGGAATAGGCGATCTTCAAGGGGTTACGGAAAAGCTGGAAACCGTCGCGGATTTGGGCGTCGATTGTGTCTGGCTTTCCCCCTTCTTCAAATCGCCCTTCAAGGACTTTGGGTACGACGTATCGGACTATCGAGCCGTTGACCCGGTTTTTGGAACGGACAAGGACTTTGATGACCTGCTGAACAAGGCGCATGGCCTTGGGATGAAAGTGATCCTCGACCAGGTTCTCTGCCATTGCTCAGAAGAACACGAATGGTTCGAGGAATCCCGGCAAGACCGGACGAACCCCAAAGCGGATTGGTACGTTTGGCAGGATCCAAAACCTGATGGGACCGAGCCGAACAACTGGCTTTCGTTCTTTGGCGGTCGGGCGTGGACGTGGGATGCACGGCGCAGGCAGTACTATTTCCACAACTTCCTCACGTCGCAGCCGAACCTGAACCATCGCAACCCAGAAGTCCGCGCTGCCGTTTTGGCAGACTGTAAATACTGGTTGGACAAGGGCGTTGATGGCTTCCGTTTGGACGCCATTCATACCATGGCCTTTGACCCCGATTTCCTCGACAACGACGCGCGCGCAGATATTGAGAACGGCGGTGATGATTCATGCGTTTCCCAGCCCTTTGGCATGCAAGACATCCAATCTCGGCAAATCGACCAGCCGTGGGGAAAGCAGTTTCTGTCGGAACTGAGAACGCTCGCAGACAGCTACGACGAGCCGCGCTTTCTGATGGGTGAGCTGGGCGGGGACAATGGTGCTGCGATGATCGACCGGTATACGCAGCCGGGTTTGCTCCATGCCTGCTACAACTTCGATCTACTGGCGTGGGATGGGCAAACAGCAGAAGAGCTGGAGGGCGTATTGCGGCTTGTCACGGACAAGCTCGAAGGCCACCAGATTACCTTCGCCACGTCCAACCACGACGTTCCGCGCATTTCCTCCCGTCAGGTCAAGCGATTGGGGCTTGAACCCGAGGATTCGGACCGGGTCGCATTGATGATGGTTGAGCTGGAATTAGCGCTGCATGGTTCGGTGTGCATGTACATGGGCGAAGAGCTGGGCTTGGAAGACGCCGACCGATTGGCGTTGGAGGATCTGCAAGATCCGTGGGGGATAGAGTTCTGGCCGACCTTCATGGGCCGCGATACCTGCCGAACGCCGATCCCTTGGACCGTTGCGGAAACGCACGCTGGGTTCACCAGCGCCGATAAGCCGTGGCTGCCTGTGGACGAGCGACACCTAAAGCGGAGCATGGATCAGCAGATGGCCGATCCAAACAGCTTCCGCTCCCAAGTCAAAGCTGCGATTGCCCGCCGCAAAGCTGGTAACATTTTGACGGGTGGAACGTTGGAAGTTCTTGATAGTCCAGAAAACATGTTGGTGTTTCAGCGGGTATCGGGAAACAAGAATCAGCGCGTAATGTTCAACTTCGGCACGAAAGATGCATTGTTTGATGGCGAAAAGGTTGAGGCGTTGTCTTCGGTCTTTAGTCAACCAATGCCTGGATAAAGCGCACGCCGCTGTCGCTCAGGCAAAGCGGAGAGATGCAATCCATGAAGCAGTCGCGGTCTTCCTTGTCCGAGGGATTTTTCAAGATTGGTGCTGACCAGAAAATTAGCCCCGATGTTTGGGAAGACTTGCGGGTTCTCTTGGCTTTTTCTCGCGCTGGTACGATTGCTAAGTGCGCAGAATTGCTAGGCGTGACCCAGCCCACTGTCATCCGAAAACTGGCAGCGCTCGAAGCCGCAATAGACCGTCGTTTGCTGGTTCGTAGCACGCGGGGATCGTCCTTGACCCAAGAAGGCGAAAAGCTGGTAGCGCTGGCAGATCAGATCGATCGTCAAGTTTCGACAGCTGTAAACGCCACGGCCATTGATCGTTCAGAAATCGTGGGCAACGTACGAGTGTCGTGCACGGACGGCTTGCTCAGCGATTGGCTCGCGCCACGGGTTGAGGAATTCCAAGCCGAATACCCCTCTGTTTCGCTAGAGCTGTACTCAACCAACGAGCCGCCGCAATTGGAGCGCCGGGAAGTTGATGTGGTGTGCTCATTTCTAGATTTTCAGAACGCCAATGTTCTGTCCCGTCGCGTGGGTTTTGTGCACTTGGTTCCCTTCGTTTCCAAGTCTTTCGTCAAGCGCTATGGCATGCCGCCTGAAAATGGGGATTGGAGCCAATATCCAGTCGTTGACCATGTTGCCTATCGTGACATGGTCGCAGGCTTTGCGGACTGGATGAAGCTGACGGCTAATTCGCAGATGAAATACGTGAGCAACAACTCCACCACCTACTACCATTTGGTGCGGACAGGCTTGGGCATTGGCTTTTTGGGCAACTATGCCGCGCTGGATCCCGAGTTGCTGCCTGTGCCCGGCCATCCCGCACACACCATGACACCGCTCTATGTTGGGGCGTTGAGGGTATTACACGACGACCCATCGGTGGGGGCCGTGGTTGATTGGGTCCAACAAACTTTTGAGCGGGCGGGAGATCCGTGGTTCCGTAAGGACTTGATTCAACCCGATTCTACTGAACTTCAGAAGAGTGCAGAAACCCGCGAGAAACTGGAAAGTTTGCTTGGTGGACAGGTGATGCCCCAAAAGCGCCAAGCTTGAGGGCTTGATTTATACCTCAGCTTTGGGTCTTCTGGTCTGGCTTGGCGGAGCAAACCGCCACCAGACTAGAGGTTTGAACTATGACGACGCACGACGTGCGTTCGCTTGCCGCACCTGTGTGTGCGCCAGCGGATTCACCTAGCGGCGCAGGTAATGCGCCCGTGGCTATGCCCACGACAAAACCCCAAGATCCGAATTTCTCTTCCGGTCCCTGCACCAAGTTTCCCGGCTGGTCAGTCGACAAACTTGTCGATGCTGCCGTCGGACGCTCACACCGGGCCAAAGAACCCAAAGCTAAGCTGAAAGCCGTCATTGACCGCTCAAAGGCCATGCTGGGGTTGCCAGATGATTGGATGCTGGGGATTGTCCCTGGTTCCGATACTGGTGCGGTTGAGATGGCCATGTGGTCCATGCTCGGCGCGCGCCCGGTGACAATTTTGGAATGGGAAAGCTTTTCCAAAGACTGGGCGACGGACGCCATCAAACAGCTGAAGCTGAGCGACGCACAGGTCATGAAGGCCGGCTACGGTGAATTGCCAGACCTCGCTGCTGTTGACCCTTCCCACGATGTCGTTTTCCCCTTCAACGGCACGACCTCCGGCGTTCGTGTGCCCAACATGGATTGGGTCGCTGATGACCGTGAAGGGCTTGTGATTTGCGATGCAACCTCGTCTGCCTTTGCGATGGACATGGACTTCAGCAAATTGGACGTTGTGACATGGTCTTGGCAAAAAGTGCTCGGCTCTGAAGCCGCGCACGGCATGCTGGCCCTTTCACCGCGCGCGGTTGCTCGATTGGAAAGCTTTGCCCCCGATCGTGCCTTGCCGAAGCTGTTCCGGATGACCAAAGCCGGCAAGATCAACGCCGGCATTTTTGAAGGCGCTACCATCAACACCCCGTCCATGTTGGCTGTCGAAGACGTGCTGGCGGCCTTGGACTGGGCAGACAGCATTGGCGGCGGACCGGCCTTGATCGCCCGCGCCAACGCGAATTTTGCAGCGCTGGACGCGTGGGTTCAGAAGACCGATTGGATCGATTGGCTCGCCGCTGATCCCGCAACGCGGTCGAGCACGTCCATGTGCTTGAAAATCACCGATCCGGCATTCCAGCAATTGCCAGCCGATGAGCAAGCCGCCTTCTGTAAGGCCTTGGTCCAGCTGATCGAAACCCAAGACGCTGGCTACGACTTCAACGGCTACCGCGACGCACCAGCTGGTTTGCGCATCTGGGGTGGTTCAACGGTCGAGTCCAGCAACATCGAAGCCCTCATCCCATGGTTGGAGTGGGCATTCGCAACACAATACACCGCAACTTTTGCATCGAAGGAAAACGCAGCATGAGCGCGAAACCCAAAATTCTGATTTCTGATTCCCTGTCCACACAGGCCGTACAAACCTTTGAAGAGATGGGCTGTGATGTCACTGTTTCGGGCAAACTGACGCCTGATGAGCTGATGCACATCATCCCAGAATACGACGGCTTGGCCGTTCGCTCGGCGACCAAAGTCACGCCGGAGTTGCTGGAAAAGGCGACAAAGCTGAAGGTTGTGGGCCGGGCTGGAATTGGGGTCGATAACATCGACGTCAACGCCTGTACCCGCAACGGTGTCGTCGTGATGAACACGCCCTTTGGCAACGCCATTACGACCGCTGAACATGCGATTGCGATGATGTTCGCGCTGGCGCGGCACATTCCACAAGCCAATGCGTCCACCCATCAGGGGCTTTGGGAAAAGTCCAAGTTCATGGGAACCGAGCTGACGGGCAAGACCCTCGGTTTGGTCGGCGCGGGGAACATTGGTTCCATCGTTGCGTCTAAAGCCATTGGAATTGGCCTGAAGGTCATCGCGTTTGACCCCTTCCTCTCTGACGAGCGCGCGAAAGACTTGGGCGTGACCAAGGTTGAGCTGGACGAGCTGTTGGCCAAAGCCGACGTCATCACGCTGCACGTGCCAAAGACGGCGCAGACGGAAAACATGATCAACGCCGACGCCTTCAACAAAATGAAGAAGGGCGTGATGCTGGTAAACTGCGCGCGCGGGGGACTGGTTGACGAGACGGCCCTGCTGGGTGCGTTGGAAAGCGGTCACGTGCGCGGTGCAGCGCTGGACGTTTTTGCAGTTGAGCCTGCGAAAGAAAACGCGCTGTTCGGTCACCCAAGCGTCATTTGTACCCCGCACCTTGGGGCTTCCACCCAAGAAGCGCAGGAAAAGGTTGCGGTGCAAGTTGCCGAACAGATGGCCAACTACGTTGTCGATGGCGCCGTGCAAAACGCCCTCAACACCCCATCGCTGACCGCAGAAGATGCGCGCAAGCTGGGGCCGTGGATTGATCTGGCTAAGCAGCTTGGCTCGATGATTGGTCAGCTGACGGACGAAGAAATCCTCGATATGCAGATCGAATACTGCGGTGATGCTGCGGGCCTCAAGCACGAGCCGATCACCAATGCGGCGCTAGCGGCGATGCTGGGCACCAAGTTTGCGTCTGTAAATCTCGTGAACGTGCGGGATATGGCTAACCAGCGTGGGATCAACATCAAAGAAACCCGCACCGACAGCGCAGGCGACTATCAGGCGGTAATCCGCATTCTGGTCTCTACACCGGCCTTCAGCCGGTCGATTGCCGGGACGATGATGGCGGGTCGCCCGCGGATCACGGAGATCAAGGGCATCCAGCTAGAATCCACTTTGGGCCGCTATATGCTGTATATCACCAACAAGGACCAGCCGGGTTTGATTGGTGCGGTTGGCTCGCGGATGGCGGAAAGCGGGATTAACATCGCAAACTTCCACCTGGGCCGTTTGGCGCAAGGCGGGGACGCCATTGCCTTTTTAGAAATCGACAGTGCGGTTAGCGACGAAGACCTGAATATTCTGCAATCGTTGCCGCAGATCGACCGCTGCACCTTCCTTGAATTCCCAGAAATGAGTGAAGCTTAAACATGCCAAAATACCAACTCCTTGTCTCCGACATGGATTCCACCGTCGCTGCGGGGGAAACCATTGTTGATATGGCGGACGCCCTTGGGATCGGACCGAAGATTGCCGAAATTACGGAACGTTCCATGCGCGGTGAGTTGGACTTCCGGCAAGCGCTCGAAGAGCGGGTGATGATGCTGCGTGGTTTGGAGCTTTCCACCATTCAGCACATCGCCAAGGAAGTGGGCTTGTCCGATGGTGCGCACGAATTGCTTCGGGCGTGCAAGTCGGCAGGGCTCCGGACGGTGCTGGTCAGCGGTGGGTTCGATCTGATCGCTGAGGTTGTTGGGGCGGGGCTCGGATTTGACCGAGTGGTGTCCAACCGGCTGGAGCTTGAGGGCGAGGCTCTATCGGGCAAAGTGATTGACCCGATTGTGACGGCTGAAACCAAGGAATCCGTCTTGCTGGCGGAGTGTCAGGGTCTGCGCATTGAGCCTGCGCGCGCCATTGCTTTGGGTGACGGGGCCAACGACATCGCGATGATCCGAGCCGCAGGGCTTGGCGTGGCTTATCGAGGCAAACCGATCACGCGGGAAGCGGCGGACCTCGCCATTGATCATCTCCGGGACTTGATCCCCTATCTATCCCAAGAGGACGAATGACAAAAACAGCGGGGCTTCGGTCCCGCTTTTTTTTGTTTTCCCCTCTGTCGCAGGAGTGGAGTTTGGCTTTGCGTCTCGGTCCGTTCGTGGTCATATCGGTGCCGGAGGATTTAGTCATGACACAACCTGCTTTGCTTGACGCCTTGCGGACCCGCTTCGGGGATCGTTTTTCGACAGCGGCAGCCATTCTTGAGCGCCACGGAAAGGACGAAGCCCATCACGCGGGTGTGCCGCCGGATGGCGTTGTTTTTGTGCAAACAACCGAAGAAGTCGTTGAGGTTGTAAACCTGTGTGCCGCCCATGACGCGCCCATCATCCCTTTTGGCACCGGCACTTCGCTGGAAGGCCATATCAACGCGATCCGGGGTGGTATCTCCGTCGATTTGAGCATGATGACGGCTGTTCTCGAAGTGAACGAGGCGGATTTGGATTGCCGGGTCCAAGCGGGTGTGACGCGTAAGGCGTTGAACGAGGAACTGCGCGCGACGGGTCTGATGTTTCCCATCGATCCCGGCGCTGACGCATCACTGGGCGGCATGACCGCGACGCGGGCCTCTGGCACCAATGCTGTGCGCTATGGAACGATGAAGGACAACGTACTGGGCCTCACGGCGGTGTTGGCCAACGGCGAGATTGTCCGCACGGGTGGACGCGCGCCCAAATCGTCAGCGGGCTATGACCTCACGCGGCTGTTGGTGGGGTCTGAGGGGACATTGGCGATCATCACCGAAATCCAGCTCAAGCTCTACGGCCAGCCTGAAGCAGTTTCCGCTGCCGTTTGCGCCTTTCCGGATATTGATGCGGCGGCAAACACGGCGATCATGGTGAAGCAGATGGGCATTCCCGTCGCTCGGATGGAGTTGGTGGACGGGGATTCCATTCGCGCGGTTAATCAGGTCGATGGTCTGGGTATGCAGGAAAAGCCGCACATCTTCTTTGAATTTCACGGCACTGATGATTGGGTCAAAGAGCAAGCCGAGCTGACGCAGGCAATTGCGATGGACTTGGGCGGCGAAGACTTCAGCTGGTCCACCAAGCCCGAAGAGCGCACGCGCCTGTGGAACGCTCGACATAACATGTTTTACTCGGTTCAGCGGATGCGGCCCGGTTCATCGGCTTGGCCTACGGATGTTTGCGTCCCGATCTCGCGGTTGGCGGAGTGTATCAACGCGACGGTGGCGGATCTGGAGCAAACCGATGTGCTGGCGCCCATTGTTGGGCATGTTGGCGACGGTAACTTTCATCTCGCTTTCCTGTTCGATAAGGATGACGAGCGGGCATTGGAGCAGGTGAACTGGGTCAACTCGCGCATGATTGATCGCGCGTTGGAGATGGGCGGCACCTGTACCGGAGAGCACGGCGTGGGTCACGGTAAGATGAAGTATCTTGAGCGCGAACACGGCGCGGAAGCAGTGGCGATGATGGTGGCCATCAAGCGCGCGTTGGATCCTCAGAACATCATGAATCCGGGTAAAGTCTTGCCGATGAACTGACCCTAGAGGCCGAGGTCAGCACGGAAGTAGGACAGCAGCGCGGTTAGGGTGAAAAAGGCGATGCTGGTCGAAACCAAAATCGCTGCTGACGCTTCGCTGGATCGCTTGCCGTAGGCTGTGGCCATGATAAAGGCGTTCGTTGCTGTGGGCGTCGCAGCCAGAATAACGCAGGTTGCGAAAACGGCGGGTTCCAGATTGAACAAAAACGCAGCCAGAAGCGCCGTGACGACAGGATGAACGACAAGCTTGAGCGTTCCTGTGGAGACCAGCAACGGTGCCGCTTCACGCATGTTGGAGATTGGGCGCAAGGCCATCCCAACACCGATGGAAAACAGCGCCACGCCAAAGGCGGTGGCAGACAGCATTTCGAGCGCTGGAAAGACAAAATCGACTGATGCGCTGAAAAATGGTGGCCAGTAGGGGCGCACGGCGCTCAGTGCGAAGCCGATGGCAAAGGGCCAAAGGAACGGATTGGTTGCGATGCTGCGCAGTGTTTTTCGGCCTGCGCGAAGGATTGACGCCACCGCGCTTCCACTGCCGTTTTCTGTGCGATCCTTATCAATTTCATGCAGCGCAAAGCCTGCGATCGAAATGATAATGATGTCGGCAGCCAGCAGTGAAAACGCGACAAAGATCCCCGGTCCGCCGAGCAGCTCGAGCGCCAGTGGGATCCCCATGTAGCCGGAATTGCCCCACGTGGATGTTGTTCCTAAGGCAGCAGTGTCGCCAAGGGAAAGCCGGAACAGACCGCCGTGGATGATCCAGGAAAGCACGATGATCGTGGTGTTTGCGCCCATGAAGATCAGCAAGATCTGAACGTCAAAGCCGCTGAGAACGTCTTGTTCGAGCAGCTTGGAAAGGAACATGGCGGGCAGGGCAAAATACAGCAGGTAGTTGTTAAAAACCTTCGCCGAATCGAGTTTGAAAAACCCAAGTCTGCCAGCCAGATAACCCAGCATGATGACCATAAAGAAGGGGGCAACGATCCCAACCAACTCCAACAATCGCCTAATCCTTAATTTGGTGAGACTAAAACGCTCTTTCGATCACCATGACGGCCCGCAGAGACTTCGGCAATTGTCGCTCGGTCGTTTTCAGACATGCGAAAGTCGTACCCGTGCCAACCGACCTTTGACCAATCGCTTAAACGGGAATTTATCTATAGATGTGCGCATTGCTTTTGACGCACCGGATTCAGGGAGACAACCATGTCCGATGATGATCTTGATTTGAACGCCCTCAACGATGACGAACTCGTCGAGCAGATGGGCGACGACCTCTACGATGGACTGAAAGAGGAAATCGAAGAGTCGACCCGAATCCTGTTGGACCGTGGTTGGACGCCATACGACGTACTGACCAAGTCATTGGTTGCCGGTATGACGGTTGTTGGCGAAGATTTCCGGGATGGCATCTTGTACGTTCCAGAGGTCTTGATGGCGGCAAACGCGATGAAGGCTGGCATGACGATCCTGAAGCCGCTTCTGGCCGAAACTGGCGCCCCGCGTATCGGCTCGATGGTGATTGGGACCGTAAAGGGCGACATCCATGACATCGGCAAGAACCTTGTTTCCATGATGATGGAAGGCGCTGGGTTTGAGGTTGTGGACATCGGCATTAATAACCCGGTTGAGAACTACCTTGACGCTATCGAAGAGCATAAGCCTGACATCCTCGGCATGTCCGCGCTGCTAACCACGACCATGCCTTACATGAAGGTCGTGATCGAGACGCTGGTCGAGAAGGGCATGCGCGACGACTACATCGTCTTGGTCGGCGGTGCGCCGCTGAACGAAGCCTTTGCTGAGAGCATCGGTGCGGATGGCTACTGCCGTGACGCTGCTGTTGCCGTTGAAACTGCCAAGGATTTTGTGGCCCGTCGCCACAACATGATTGGTGCCCGAGCAAACGCCTAAACCCACGAATGCCCCCGCCCGACGGACACGGTCCGGCGGGCGTGCGGGCCGTGCAGAGCGCGACCAAGGTCGCCGCGCAGTTCCCAGCATCGAAGCCCGTGATGGGGCCGCTGGGTTTCAGCATCCTGAAAAACCCCTCATTATCATTTGCGGCGCATTAGGGGCGGAAACCAAAGCGGTTTTGGCCGCTGCGGGCTTGTCTGACGCCTTTGAGATCACGGCACTGCCAGCCATCTGGCACAACTTCCCAGACCGGATTCCAGCGGGTGTTGAAACCAAAGCCGTTCAAGCTCGAAAAGACCGCGCTGACCGCCCCATCTTTGTTGGTTATGCCGATTGCGGCACAGGCGGGCTGTTGGACGAGGTGTGCGATCGGTTGAACCTGACCCGAATCGCAGGTCCACATTGCTACTCATTTTTTGCTGGAGAAGCGGAATTCAACGCACTGGCAGAGGAAGAGCTGGGCACGTTCTACCTTACGGATTTTCTTGCCCGCCATTTTCAGACATTGATCTGGGAAGGCATGGGGCTGGAGGGAAACCCTGACATGCTTGGAACCATGTTCGGCGGGTACAAACGTCTGATCTATCTTGCCCAAACAGACGATAGCGCTTTGACCGACCTCGCACGCGGCGCTGCGGCGAAGCTGGAGCTGGACTTCGACCGAGTCTTTACAGGTTATGGCGAACTTGGGGACTTTGTCGCCGCGGCGGCTCCCTAACGAGAGTGCTGTGCTGTCCTTGCAATCAGGCAGGGCGAGGGTTACATCATGAAGGGTAAGGCTCGGACGCGGGTGTCCCTGAGCTTAGGCGGGGCCTCCCAGAGACTTCTGGGCGACCCATTTACGGATTCATGGCATGCTTTCACGCCTTTTGGGGTTGCTTTCGGCTGATATGGCCATCGACCTCGGCACGGCTAACACGCTTGTATACGTTCGCGGTCAAGGCATCGTCTTGAACGAACCCTCTGTGGTGGCTTTGGGCCAGTCGCGGGGCAAGCGTCGGGTGCTGGCGGTTGGTAATGAAGCAAAGCGCATGCTGGGCCGCACGCCGGGCTCTATTCAGGCTATCCGCCCGATGCGTGATGGTGTGATTGCAGACTTCGAAGTTGCCGAAGAGATGATTAAGTACTTCATCCGGCAAGTTCACAACCACCGCTCTTTTGCCTCTCCACAAGTGATCATCTGCGTGCCGTCTGGCTCGACAGCTGTTGAGCGGCGGGCGATCCAGGAATCGGCTGAAAACGCTGGCGCGCGCAAGGTGTTCTTGATTGAGGAGCCCATGGCCGCAGCCATCGGTGCTGATCTGCCCGTGACCGAGCCGCAGGGCTCTATGGTTGTGGATATCGGCGGCGGAACGACGGAGGTCGCCGTGCTGTCGCTGGGCGGTATCGTATACGCATCCTCGACGCGTGTGGGTGGGGACAAGATGGATGAAGCCGTTATTGGCTACATTCGCCGGAACTCAAACTTACTGATCGGTGAAACAACGGCAGAGCGGATCAAGAAAACCATTGGTGCTGCCTGTCACCCCGAAGATGGGGACGGCTCGATCATGGAAATCAAAGGCCGCGATTTAATGAATGGCGTGCCGAAGGAAATCATCGTTTCTGAGCGCAACATCGCCGAAGCTTTGCTCGAGCCGGTTTCGGCCATCGTTGAGGCAACCAAGCAGGCTTTGGAAAACACAGCCCCCGAATTGGCTGCGGATATCGTGGACAAGGGTATTGTTCTGACCGGTGGCGGTGCGTTGCTGAACAACCTCGATTACGTCCTGCGCCACTCCACAGGACTGCCGGTCTCAGTGGCTCCTGATCCACTCACCTGTGTGGTGATGGGGACCGGGCGCTGTCTGGAAGAAATGCGTACTCTGCGTTCCGTGCTTCACACCGCTTACTAAACACCAGTTTTATTGACGATTCGGCCCGATTCGCTTACTAGATTCAGGGATAAGTGCGGCTCGCCGTAGTGTCTCCTTGATGCTGGGTTAAACACGGCCCAAGCACCTTGAGAACGGGTGCTTCGCGCACACACTTTTGGGAACTGGTACCAGACATGGCCCGTCGCCGCCGCAACATATCGGTCGCGGTCAGCCCGCTTATGGCGTGGTTGCAGCGTTTTGCTGTGTTCCTGCTCATCATTGTTGCGGTTGGGATGTTGGTTTGGAACCGCATGGACGCGCGCTTTGGCTCCAACGCCCGAATGTTGGTCGCCGATGTGATGTCGCCGCTGCTGAACGTATTCAGTCAGTCCAGTGCTTCTGTCTCTCAAGTCACCG
Organism: Alphaproteobacteria bacterium; assembly: GCA_965661545.1. Lineage (GTDB taxonomy): Bacteria > Pseudomonadota > Alphaproteobacteria > UBA7985 > UBA7985 > UBA7985. The sequence goes on from CBFIEF010000001.1 coordinate 62,198, forward strand.
AGCGCTTTCGCACCTATGAAGAATTGGCCGATGAGAACAATCGGCTCAAACAAGAAATCCGCATTCTGAATGCTAAGGCGCAGACGCTTGATGAGCTGCTGGCTGAGAACGATCGGCTGCGGATGATGCTGCCGATCCGCTACAAGACCGCGGCGGCAGAGCAGTGGAACTGGACCCGCGCGCTGGAAACCGGGCGTGATATTGGCGAGACTAAGCGGATGATGGCTTTTGTCGTCGCAGACCATTCGCGGCGCTATTCCCGGTCGGTCCTGATCAACTTGGGGCGCAACGAGTCTGTGCGTCAGGGGTTGGCGGTTGTGAATGATCAAGGCTTGGTGGGGCGGGTTCGGGAAGTTGGTGCAGCGGCGGCACGTGTGCTGCTGATTACCGATCCAAACTCGCAAATTCCGGTCATTATCGAGCGCGCTGAACTGAACGCCTTTGTACGCGGTACCCGAGATTCAGGCTTTGACCTCGAAACTGGATTGCCCTTCGATTATCTGCGGGTTGAGCAGGACTTCATGTTGCCCCAAGACTTGGAGAAAATCCAAGTTGGCGACCGCGTGATCACCAGCGGAGCGGATGGGGTATTCCCACCCGGACTGCTGATTGGGTTTATTTCCGAAATCACCCCCGCCGAAGCGCGTATTCGCCCGACTGTGGACTTTGACCAGCTGTCCAATGTTCTGGTGGTCGATTACCCAGGCGTCGATATCAATGCGGACCTGATTGCTGCTGGGGCGGTGGGGCTGCAAGGCTTGGGCGAGAACTAGGCCATGCAGACCATTTTGCTCGTTCTGGATATTTTGTTGGGCGGGGTGTTACGACGCATTCGGATTGCTGTGCCAGTTTTGGTGTTTCTGATCTTTTTGGCTTTGGACGCGTCTGCGCTGGGCCTTGGGCGCGGCATCGCGTTTCTGCCCGATTTGGCCTTTGCGACCGTCCTGTTCTGGATGATCCGTCACCCCAGCATCATGCCTATTCCGCTGGTTTTCGTCATTGGCTTTTGGACTGACGCCATGAACGGCTCCCACATGGGGTTGTCGATTATTGCTTACCTCACTGTGTTCTACATGATCGGGTCGTTTCGAGCCGATGTTGAAGGGTCAGGCTTCTTGTTCCATTGGGGTGCAGCGGTGACGGGCATTGTGGTGTATTTCGCGATCCAATGGACCTTTTACTCAGCCTATGAGCTGGAAGTCACAGCGCCGTTTCAGAACATGATCCGCGCCAGTGTGACCGCGCTTCTCTACCCGTTTGTTTACGTGTTCAACAATATGTTGCGCACATTCTTGTGGCGTGGAGCGCTGCAGACGGAGGAACGCTACTTTGACGGCGCGTGATGGGAAAAAGCGGGAGTCCGGCTTTACCCGCCGGCTGGTGCTCGCGGCGACCATTCAGGGCGCGGCGCTGGCTGCGCTGGGCTATCGGCTGTATTCGCTGCAAGTGCCTCGACAGGACGATTTCCTCGCCGATAGTTTTGATATTCGCACGGTCACCCGCTACGACGCCCCCACGCGCGGGATCATCTTGGATCGCTTTGGCCGGCAACTGGCCGGGAATGAGCAAAGCTACAACCTGATGTTCTATCCCGAACGTAAGGCCAAACGGATCGAGACCAACGACACCGCCATCGTCCGACGCGCCGCAGCGCTGATCCAAGCCAGCCCGTTCCTGACAGAGCGGATGATCGAGCAGTTAGACATCGGTCAGGACGTTATCGCGGGCGAAGGTCGTTTGCTGTCTGAGATTACGGCCGAAGACTTTGATTTGATTGCTGAAGTCGGGCCGGGCCGTTGGCCGGGGTTTGGCGCGATTGAGCGGTTTGGGCGCTATGGCTTAACCTACAAAGTGGTTTCCAGCCGGGCTAAGGACGAAGCACGGGCAATCGAAGAGATCTTCAGCATCCTGCCGCTGAGTCCTGAGCAGCAGCGCACCATAAATCGGCGGATTGTCGAGGCAAAGCAGATCAACGCCGAGGGCGGTGTGTTGCTGGCCGAAGACCTCTCATGGGGGCAGGTGGCACAGTTGAAGGCGCGCGCACTGGATTTGCCGGGGGCGGAGATCGATGTGGCTGAGAAGCGCTTCTACCACTACCCCGGCACCGCAGCGCACGCGCTGGGCTATGTCAGCCAAGTTCAGCCACAAGACCTGATCGGTGACGAGGACCGCATGCTGCGCCGTCCCAACGCCAAGATTGGCCGCAAGGGCATTGAGCGCACCATGGAAAAGTCACTGCGCGGGCGCGCGGGGCGACGGATCATGGAAATCAACGCCTTTGGTCAAGAGCAGCGCGTGGTCTCACGCGTGCCGCCGATCCCGGGCCGGGTGATCCGATCCACCATCGACTTGGGCCTGCAGACCTACGCCGAACAACGGCTGGCCGAGCAGCCAATCTCGGAAACTGAGATGATCCGCGCGGGCGCAGCGGTGGTGATGAAGGTGGATACGGGCGAAGTGCTTGCCATGGCTTCTCACCCAACCTTTGACCAATCTATCTTTACCAGCCGGATTTCGAATACGGTGTGGAATGAGTTGATCAACGATGAGCACAAGCCGTTGGTGAACAAAAGCGCAGCCGAGCACTATCCGCCGGGGTCTACCTACAAAATGGTGACCATGCTTGCGGCTCTTGAATCCGGGATTGACCCGCGCGAGCAAGTGACCTGCGCAGGCAAAACCCAAGTGGGGCCCCAGACCTTTTATTGCTGGAAACGCGATGGCCATGGCCGGGTTGGTATGGAGTCCGCGCTCGTTCAGTCGTGTGACACCTGGTACTACGAGATGAGCCAGCGGATCGGTCCGGAGAAGATGTCTGAAGTCGCGGCCCGCTTGGGCTTTGGCGACCGATTGATGATCGATGTTGCTGGCGAAACGCGCGGTGTGGTTCCGAATGAAAATTGGAAGCGGAATTCGCTGGGCCAGAGCTGGTTTGATGGCGATACGGTTCAGGCGAGTATCGGGCAGGGCTACGTGCTGACAACGCCGCTGCAGCTGGCCACCATGACCGCCCGGATTGCCAATGGCGGGCGCGCGGTTCGTCCCCATTTGATCGTCCCTGACTTGCCCTATCCCGCCGAGGATTTGGGCTTCAAGCCGGAGCATCTGGAGATCGTGCGCGGTGCTATGAACCGCGTGACCAATACAGATGAAGGCACGGCCTATCGCTATACGCAGGTAGAAGAGCCCGCGCTGCAGATAGCGGGCAAAACTGGCACGGCGCAGGTTGCTCGCCTGTCCGTCGGCGAGCGGTTGCGCATGCTCAATGATGTCCGCTCGCTCGATTACAACCGCCGAAACCATGCGCTGTTCGTGGGCTACGGCCCGTTGAAGCGCCCGCGCTATGCCTGTGCCGTCATCATTGAACACGGCGACAGCGGGGGGCGATCGGCGGGACCGGTGGTGCTGGACCTGTTACAGGCGGCGATTGTCGGGAATTCTGGCGGCCAGCCAAACATGGTGAACGACCGCTATAACTTGGTGGGTCGCAATGATGAGGCATGACCGTTGACGTCGACGCTTGACCAATCCGATACCCGCCGGATCCAGCTTTCGCTGCTGGATCGGGTTTCCAGTGTGCCTTGGCCCCTGCTGATCTTGGTTATCATCCTGTCGAGTATTGGGGTCGCGATGCAGTATTCGGCGGGAGGTTTGGCGTGGGAGCCCTTTGCCGGGATTCACGTGCTGCGGCTGGCGCTGTTCTTTGCGCTCGCTGTGATTGCCGGGCTGGTGGATATCCGCGTGTGGTATCGGGTGGCCTATATCGTCTTTTTCGTGACCATGGTTATGCTGATCGCCGTGCCGTTTATCGGCGATGAGTTCAACAACGCCAAGCGCTGGATCGACTTGCGGGTCATGACGCTGCAGCCCTCGGAGTTGGTGCAAATCGGTCTGATCATGACCCTGGCCCGGTACTTGAACAATGCCAGTTGGGAAGAGTTGGGAAACCCGTTTGACCTGATCTTCCCCTTGGCGCTGGCAGCGGTTCCAACCTACCTGATCATGGAACAACCGGATTTGGGGACATCGCTCAAGCTGTTAGCCTGTGTGGGCGTGGTGCTGTTTTTGGCGGGGCTGCGCTGGTGGTTGGTGATGATCGGCGTCGGGGCGGTCATTGCGGCCAGTTATTGGTTTGTTGACCGGTGCCTGAGCAATGGCTTTGAGGCGGCGGGCTATCAGTGTCGTCGCGTGCTTGTGCTTTTTGACGATGAACTGGATCTGGCCGGCGCGGGCTATCACATCAACCAGGCCAAGATTGCGATTGGTTCTGGCGGTGTTGAGGGGCAGGGCTTTGGGCAGGGGCAGCACAACCAGCTGGGCTTTACCCCGGAAAACAATACCGACTTCGTCTGGTCTTTGCTGGCCGAGGAATTTGGCTTTATCGGCTGTATGGTGGTGCTGTTCTTGTTCTCGCTGCTGTTGCTGTACGGGGTCGTGACGGCCCTGCGCGCGCGCAGCCAGTTTGGGCGACTCCTTGCCGCGACGCTGACGGCAAACCTGTTTTTCTACATTGTGATTAACATTGGTATGAACATGGGCTTACTGCCCGTCGTTGGAATGCCGCTGCCTTTCCTGTCATATGGGGGTTCGGCCATGCTGGCGACCATGGGATCGGTTGCTTTGCTGACGTCGATCTGGATTCATGCTGACGTACCCGTGGGCGAAGAAGGAAAACGATCGCGATGACTGTGAACAAAGACGACATCAAAGCGGACATGCTGAGTAAAGTCGGCACCGAGATTGCTGTGACCGACTGGGTGTTGGTGGACCAGCAGCGCATTCAGGATTTCGCTGATGCGACGCTGGATCAGCAGTGGATCCATACCAACCCAGAAATGGCCGCCAGGGGCCCCTTTGGTGGTCCAATTGCGCATGGCCTGCTGACATTATCGCTGTTGCCGCACTTCAGCTATCAAGTGAAATGGCCCCATAAGCCGCAGTTGAGCGTCAACTATGGCTACAACAAAGTCCGCTTTACGGCACCGCTGCCTGCTGGCTCTCAAGTGCGGTCACGCCAGACACTGGAAAGTGTGGAAGACCGTGCGGATGGTGGCTTTACCCTCATTACGACCCATCGCATCGAGCGCGAAGGCGACCTGCTGGAAAACGGTGGCCGTCCCATCGTCGTCGCAGAAGCCGTCGGCCTGGTCTATTATTAAGAGCAAGGGCGCCTGACCAAACGGAAAGGGGCCTTGCGGCCCCTTACTCTTTGCGTTCGTTTCTTGTCTTGGGTCAGACACCAGCCCGACCCGTGCCGCTGCCTTAGGCCGCTCGCAAAATGAACGCTGGAATATGCTGTTCGAAGCACTTTTGCGCTGCCTTGATGGTTTTGGCATCAACGCCTCGAGCCTTAGCTTCTTCGATCACTGACTGCAGGACAGCTTCTTCCTGCTTCTTCTGCACCGTGCCGAGATCGTAGGATTTAATCTCTTTCTTGGTCAGATCAACAATCGCATCCACGAGCTTTTTATCGCGTGAGGTTGCAATCATAAACGCGCGGCCCTTACGACCTGCGCGACCTGTGCGGCCAATGCGGTGCACGTAGTCTTCGGCGTTGAACGGCACATCGAAGTTGATCACGTGCGTGATGTGATCGATGTCGATCCCGCGCGCGGCAACGTCGGAGCACACAAGGATGCTCAGACTTTCCGTGCGGAAGGCCTCTAACGTTTCCATGCGCTTGGGCTGGCTGAGATCGCCGTGCATGGGTGCGGCGGTAAAGCCGGCTTTGCGCAGTGTATCCACAACCGTAGAGATATCGCGCTTGCGGTTACAAAACACGATGGAAGACTTTGGCTTTTCAGCCTGAACAATCGCGCGGAGCGTCGACTGCTTTTCTTTCTCATCGCTGGACACCAAAAACGCTTCAACCGTCGTCGCGGTGGACGAGGCCCGTGCGACTTCGATTTCTTTGGGGTTGCGCAGGAACTTGTCCGCCAGCTTGCGGATCGGTGGGGCCATCGTTGCAGAGAACATCAGCGTCTGTCGCTTCGCCGGCAAGCGGCCTACGATCGTCTCGATGTCCGGGATGAAACCCATATCCAGCATGCGGTCGGCTTCATCGATCACCAGAACCGACACGTCCATCGGCATAACCGATCCTCGCTCGATCAAATCGAGCAGTCGGCCCGGTGTTGCGATCAGCACGTCAACGCCGCGCGTCAGGATCGCTTCCTGTTCTTTCATGGACTCGCCGCCAATCAGCAAAGCCATGGAAAGCTGGTGGTTGGTGCCGTACATTTCGAAGTTCTCAGCGATCTGAGCGGCTAGCTCCCGCGTTGGCGACAAAATCAGCGATCGGGGCATGCGTGCTCGCGCCTGACCCTCGGCCAGAATGTCGATCATCGGGAGTGTAAAACCAGCTGTCTTACCAGTACCGGTTTGAGCAACGCCAAGGACGTCGCGGCCCATCAAAACAGCCGGAATAGCGGCTTTTTGAATAGGGGTAGGGGTTTGATACCCCATAGAGGCTACAGCCTGCTGCAGGCCTTCGGAGAGGCCTAAATCTGCAAATTCATTCATGAAGGGAGGGTTGCCAAAAAGGCCCTAAACCGTGATGGATCCGTCGTGGTAAATGAAATCTCGATAGGAGTGTCGCGGATCAACGGGGACACACCTAAACCAGTCACAGCTATATACGTTTTTCTGCCTAATTTCGCAAGGTAAGCCAGCATGAGCCAGACCGTCGCATTTTTTCCCGGCCTTTTGTGTGACGATGCTCTGTTTACAGCGCAAACAAAGGCCTGCGAGGCCGCAGGATATGAGACGTATGTTGCGGATTTTGGCGCGGCGCATCACGAATCCTTTGACGCGATGGCGTTGGACGTTTTGGCTGATTTGCCGGACCGATTTTCGTTGGTTGGCTTGTCCATGGGCGGCTACGCGGCGCTCAAGGTGATTGAGCTGGCGGGGAAGCGGGTTGAGCGATTAGCGTTGCTCGATACCAACGCCCGAGCTGATGCGCCTGATGTATCAGCTCGGCGTCGCGGCCTGTTGGCGCTGTCGGCTAAGGGGGATTTCAAAGGCGTCACGCCTCGACTGCTGCCGCTCTATATCCATGAAAGCCGCCTGCAGGATGTAGCGCTTGCAGACGCGATCACGGCAATGGCGGAGGGGTTGGGACCGGATGTTTTTCGCCGGCAACAAACAGCTATTTTGGGGCGCGTCGATCAGCGGGAAACACTTGCCAACTTTCAGGCACCCGTCCTGGTGATCTGTGGGCGTCAGGACCAAGTCACGCCGCTGTTTCTGAGTGAAGAGATGGCCGATCTTGCGCCAGCGGGGGAGTTACTGGTGATCGAAGAATGCGGCCATTTCTCGACGATGGAGCGCCCTGAGCCAGTGACAGAGGCGCTGCTTCGTTGGCTGGGAGCCTGAGCGCGCGAGAGATTGGGTTGCGACTAAGCCAGTCTGCCAATCCCCTGCGCTTCTTGGACGGTTTAGGACTTGCGGGCTTCGTGCATGGCCTTCATCGCCGGACGAATTTCGTCGCGGGTCAGCGTGCCGCTTGCGTCGGCGTCAAGCTCGGCAAAGGCTGAGGAAATTTTGGCCTGCATGTCGTCCAAAGTGACACCAGCGGTCAGACCTTCTTCACCAAGGAAAATACGGACCATGCGATGATCGTGCTTGCCCTTGCGTTTACCTTTGCCTTTTTCCTTGCCCATGCTGGCTTCGTCACCGTCGGCCTTCTCACCGCGCATACCGCGCTTTGGAGCGGCTTCAAGTTCCGCTGCGCTCAGGATGCCGTCGCTGTCTGCGTCCAGGTGCGTGAAGATCTTCTCGGCGGCGCCCAGTGCGCGTTCGGCGGTCAAACCGCGGTCGCCCTTTTGGGCGTCGGCCAAAGATACGGTTGCTGCTGTGCCGGTGACCAGGAGCGTGGCGGTAGCAATCAGAAGAAGTTTGGTTTTCATTCTAGGTTCTTTCCAAAAAGAGAAAGGCTCTTGAGGGGAGTTCAGAGCCAGTTGGGGCTTTAGAGGCGACCGCGATTGTCGCCTTCGTGAGTGCTTTACGCACACGCAGTCCCCGTCATCCCCGCGCGGGGACACTTTTTTGGAAAAAAGTTACAAAGCGAGCTTAGACGTCAATTTCCTCAACGACGTAAGCGGCGTTTTCTTGAATGAATTCGAAGCGTTTCTCGGCTTTCTTGCCCATTAGATCTTCCACCAACTCTTTAATGGATTTACCCGCGGCCAACCCTGCGGCGGCATCGGCGAGTGTCACGCGCTCCATCTGCCGGGTGGCCGGGTCCATGGTGGTTTCGCGGAGTTGCTTGGGCATCATCTCGCCCAGGCCCTTAAACCGGCTGATTTCAACGTTGGCGTTGGGCCGGAATTCCTTCTCCATGATCTGGTCTTTGTGCCGATCATCGCGCGCGTAGAAGGACTTGCCGCCATGGCTGAGCCGGTAAAGTGGCGGCACTGCAAGGAACAGACGACCCGCTTCAATGATCTGCGGATAGGTTTTGTAGAAGAACGTCATCAGCAGCGACGCAATGTGCGCACCGTCAACGTCGGCATCGGTCATGATCACCACGCGTTCGTAGCGCAGGTTTTCGACGTCAGAGGACTTGCCATCAAAGCCAAGGGCTTGTGCGAGGTCTGCCAGCTCCTGATTCCCGCGCAGCTTATCTGCGCTGGCCGATGCCACGTTCAGGATTTTACCGCGCAGGGGCAAAATAGCCTGTGTTTCGCGTCGGCGGGCTTGCTTGGCCGAGCCGCCAGCGGAATCGCCCTCCACCAGAAACAGTTCTGTGCCTTCAGGTGAGTTGCGGGAACAGTCCGTGAGCTTACCCGGCAAACGCAGGCGCTTGGTCACAGACTTTCGCGCCGTTTCCTTTTCCGCCTTTTTCCGCAGACGCTCTTCCATGCGCAAAATAATGCTGTCGAGTAGGGCTTTTGCAGCGGGACCATTGCCGGCAAGCCAGTGCTCAAAGTGCTCCTTGAGCGTTTGATCCACCAGGCGAGAGGCTTCGGGGCTGCCCAAGCGTTCTTTGGTCTGGCCTTGGAATTGCGGCTCAGGAATGAAGCACGACAGTACAGCTTGCGCGCCCCCGAGAACATCATCTGCAGTGATCGAGGCTGCTTTCTTATTCCCAGCCATCTCCCCATAGGTTCGCAAAGCGCGGGTCAGGCCGGTGCGCAATCCATTTTCGTGGGTGCCGCCCTGGGGCGTTGGGATCGTGTTACAGTAGGACGTGAGGCTTGCCTCGCCCGTGCCCTCATCATCAGGCCAAGCCAAGGCCCACTCGACCTTGCCGCCGGAACCGTTCAGATCGGCCTTGCCCGCAAACAGCGAGTCACCAATCAGTGCTTGCGGCCCCAATTGCTCGCGCAGGAAATCGCCCAGACCGCCGGGAAAATGGAAAACCGCTTCTGTCGGCGTCTTGTCGCCGTCTTTGATCAGTTCCTCAGCGCAAGACCACCGAATTTCCACACCGCGCTCGAGGTAAGCCTTGGAGCGCGCCATTTTGAACAGCGTTGCGGGCTTAAACGTATGCTTGTGGTGGAAGATCTCTTCGTCGGGCTTAAACTGGACTGAGGTACCACGCCGATTGGGGGCGGAGCCGACTTTGGTCAGTTTGGAGACGGCCAAACCCTGCGAAAACGACTGTGTCCACAGCGTCTTGTCGCGCGCGACTTCGACGATCAGGGATTCAGACAGCGCGTTGACCACAGAAATACCAACCCCGTGGAGTCCGCCCGACGTCGCGTAGTTCTTACCGCTGAATTTACCGCCAGAGTGCAGCGTCGTGAGAATAACTTCGAGCGCGGACTTGTCTTTGTACTTGGGGTGCGGATCGACGGGGATGCCGCGTCCGTTGTCCATCACCTTGACCGACCCATCGGCCAGCATCTCAACCGAAATGCGTGTGGCGTGACCGGCAACGGCTTCATCCACTGAGTTGTCGAGGATTTCGGCCATCAAGTGATGATAGGCGCGCTCATCCGTGCCACCGATGTACATGCCAGGGCGTTTGCGGACAGGTTCTAGACCTTCGAGGACTTCAATGTCCTTGGCGGTGTAGCCTGTCGCTTTTTTGGTCTGTTCATCGGAAACGGAGAAAAGGTCCGTATCAGCGGCCATAGGAGCACGATCCCTGTTTAAAATTGGGTGTTCAGTATCTGTTCGCCTTTATCCGCTTTATGCGGCTGCAACGCAAGCGGTCTGAGCGGACTTGTTTGCAAGGATGGCGTTTGTTGCTCGAAAGCCAAAAGAGGCCCCCGAGGATCAAGCGGTCATAAAAAAAAGGGCCGCTCGAGAGGAGCGACCCTTTTTGAATTCTGACCAATCCGGTGGGGATTAGCAGGAGTAGTACATCTTGAACTCGACCGGGTGTGGTGCGAATTCGAATTCGATGACTTCTTCCATCTTCAGGTCGATGTAAGCGTCGATCTGGTCTTTGGTGAAGACGCCGCCTTCGAGCAGGAACTCAAAGTCGCCCTTAAGGGAATCCAGCGCTTCGCGCAGGGAACCACAAACGGTTGGAATGTCCTTCAGTTCTTCTTCAGACAGCTCGTACAAGTCTTCATCGCGCGGTGCGCCTGGATCGATCTTGTTCTTGATGCCGTCGAGGCCAGCCATCAGCATTGCCGCGAAACACAGGTATGGGTTTGCGGTTGGATCAGGGAAGCGGATTTCCATACGCTTCGCCTTTGGCGAGGAACCGAATGGAATACGGCAAGACGCGGAACGGTTGCGGGCGGAGTATGCCAGCAGAACCGGTGCTTCAAAGCCTGGGACCAGACGCTTGTAGGAGTTGGTGGACGGGTTGGTAAACGCGTTCAACGCCTTGGCGTGCTTGAGGATACCACCGATGTACCACAGTGCTTCCTGTGACAGGCCAGCGTACTTGTCGCCAGCGAACAGAGGCTTGCCGTCTTTCCAGATGGACTGGTGACAGTGCATGCCCGTACCGTTGTCGCCCTGTACAGGCTTTGGCATGAAGGTCGCAGACTTGCCATAGGATGCAGCAACGTTGTGCACAACGTACTTGTAGAGCTGCAGCTTGTCAGCAACGCGGGTCAGGTGATCGAAGGTCATGCCCAATTCGTGCTGTGACGGCGCCACTTCGTGGTGGTGCTTGTCCATGTCCACACCCATTGCGAGCAGGGTGGAGGTCATTTCTGCGCGGATGTCGCCAGACTGATCGACTGGGTTTACTGGGAAGTAGCCGCCCTTGACGCCCGGACGGTGGCCCATGTTGCCGCCTTCCATCTCGTCGCCAGATGCGTAGGGACCTTCTTCAGAGTAAAACTCGAAGAACGACCGGTTCATCTCAACGGAGAAACGAACGTCGTCGAACATGAAGAATTCTGCTTCTGGGCCGAAGAAGACGTCGGTGCCGAGACCGGAATCTTTAACCAGCTGCTCAGCTTTCTTTGCGGTACCGCGTGGGTCGCGCTCGTACAATTCACCGGTGATCGGATCCTTGACGTCACAGAAGATGATCAGCTGTGGCTGTGCAGTGAAGGGATCCATCACAGCAGTTTCCATGTCTGGAACCAGCAGCATGTCGGACTCGTTAATGGCTTTCCAGCCCGCGATGGATGAACCATCGAACATAATGCCTTCGTTGAAAGCATCTTCGTCCATAGCGTGAGCACACATCGCCAGATGCTGAAGCTTGCCGCGAGGATCGGTGAAGCGAACGTCAACGTATTCTACGTCGTTTTCTTCGATCATCTTTTTGATGTCAGCATAAGTGGTCATGCCAAATCCTTTCGTAACTTACGGTCAATTCTGAAGTGTTCAGGAATAAAAAGGGTGGGGCCTGAACGACCCCTAGTGACACAGCGTGGGTTAGATTGCTGAGTCACCGCGTTCACCGGTCCGGATCCGAACAACATCAACGATGTCCGTGACCCAGATCTTGCCATCACCGATACGACCGGTTTTGGCACTGGATTCAATAGCGTCGAGCGCCGCGTCGAGCTGGCTGTCTGCGACGATCAGGTCGATTTTTACCTTGGGCAGGAAATCCACAACGTATTCAGCGCCGCGATATAACTCTGTATGGCCCTTTTGGCGACCAAAACCCTTGGCTTCAGTAACGGTAATGCCCGCAACGCCGATGGCGTGCAGTGCTTCTTTAACGTCGTCGAGTTTGAAGGGTTTGATAACGGCTTCGATCTTTTTCATGACTTTACTCGCCCCGAGACAACCTGGTTCAGAAGAGGCGGTCCAGCCCCTTCGCTCTAGCTCTTCGCTTTAGCGATGGTTGCGGCTGCGTGCAAAGACTTTGCTGTTAAAAAAGGCAGATGCGAAAGGCCTTTGAGCCAAACGCATGGATCACCCACATAATGCTGCACAGCATCAGGACAACTGCCCAATAATTAGGCAGTGATGTGTTTTTGCTGAAAAATCGAATCGTTTGCATTTGACCGTGTTTTCCGCATGGGTGCCAAAGCGCAGGCCGTCACTCGCACATGTTGACCCTTCGAAAGCTTTGACGTACTCAGACTTTCTTGACGGCGATTGTAGCTCAGTTGGTTAGAGCACCGGTTTGTGGTACCGGGGGTCGTGGGTTCGAACCCCATCAGTCGCCCCACTTTTCCGGGATGCATAGCCCCGTGACAGCGGAAAAATTCCCTCCTTTTGCCCTTACAGCCAAGCGCCGCGACATGCTGGCGTTTATCACGCGCTACGAGTTGTTCAAGCTGATCGCTGACAGGCCCGGCGTTATCCTTGAGCTTGGCGTGCAGCATGGTCAGGGGGTCATGTCCTTTGCGCACATTGCTTCGAACCTAGAACCCAATCACGTGGCGCGCCGCATCTATGGCTTTGATACCTTTGAAGGGTTTCCAGCGGTGGATGATGTGGACCAGGCCTTGGGCGCGAAGAACGTCAAGCCGGGCAAGCTGCGCGGCGATCTTGACCGCCTGCGTGCGTCGATCAAAGCGCACGACGAAGACCGCTTTCTGGGGCAGGTGCCTCGGGTGGAATTGGTGGTGGGGGACGTGGAGCAGACCCTACCGGCCTTCATCGAGACCAACCCGCAGCTGATGATCGCGCTGGTCTATGTCGACCTGTGCCTCTATCGGCCCACCAAAGCCGCGCTCGAAGCCCTATGGCCGCTGATGCCTAAGGGATCGGTGTTGGCCTTCGACCAACTCGCTTTCCCCGAATTTCCCGGTGAGACGCGCGCGGCACTGGAAGTGATCGGGGCCGACGCGCTTGATCTGCGCCGCTTCAACTTTGAGTCACAGGTGTCGTACTTGGTGCGATAAAGGGGTGGCGCGCCGTTTTCTCTCCCGCTTCGCGGGATTCGAAAACGTCACGCGCAAGCAGATCGGCGACTTTGTCGCCGGTCGGCTATCGCCTCCGCTTTTCCCAGCCAAGGACTTGTCTCGCTGACGCCTAGATCAGCGCTGTGCGCAAATAGCGGCTGGTGTGACCGTCTTCGCTCTCCGCCACTTTCTCAGGCGTGCCCTGGGCCACAATGCGACCACCGCCAGAGCCGCCTTCGGGCCCAATATCGATGTTCCAATCGGCGGTTTTGATCACTTCGAGATTGTGCTCGATGATGATCACCGTGTTGCCCTGATCGGTCAGCCTGTGCAGCACTTCCAGCAGCTTTGATACATCATGAAAGTGCAGCCCGGTGGTCGGTTCGTCGAGAATATAGACCGTCTTGCCCGTGGACCGCTTCGACAGCTCCTTGGACAACTTAACGCGTTGGGCCTCGCCGCCAGACAGCGTCGTTGCCGACTGACCAACACGAACGTAGGTCAGTCCCACCTCGGCCAGCATTTCCATCTTCCCGCGGATCGACGGTACGGCTTTGAAGAAGTCCACAGCCTCTTCGACGGTCATGTCGAGGACATCCGCAATGGACTTATCCTTGAACCGCACCTCCAGCGTTTCCCGATTATAACGCTTGCCCTTGCAGACATCGCACTGCACGTAAACATCGGGCAGGAAGTGCATCTCGATTTTGATCATGCCGTCGCCCTGACAGGCTTCACAGCGCCCGCCCTTGACGTTGAACGAGAACCGGCCCGGCTTGTAGCCTCGCGCCTGTGCCTCCGGCAGTCCAGCAAACCAATCGCGGATCGGGCCAAAAGCACCGGTGTAGGTCGCAGGGTTAGAGCGCGGCGTCCGGCCAATGGGAGACTGGTCGATCACGATGATCTTATCGACCTGCTCCATGCCTTCGATTGTCGTGTGCGCGCCGGGAGTATCGCGGGAGCCGTGAAGATGGCGCGCCAAAGCCTTGTGCAGAGTTTCCAACGTCAGCGTGGACTTGCCCGAACCAGACACTCCCGTGACACAAGTCATGATGCCCATGGGAAAATCGACGGAAACGTTATCAAGGTTGTTGGCCGTCGCGCCCTCAATCCGGATGGTCTTACCGGTTTTCTTGCGGCGCTGTGTCGGAACTTCGATCCGTCGCTTGCCGGAGAGGTACTGGCCGGTAACGGACTCTTTGGACTTCTGCACCTGCGCTGGCGTGCCCTCGGCGACGACCGTACCGCCGTGCACCCCGGCACCCGGGCCCATATCGACCAGATAATCCGCCGCACGGATGGCGTCTTCGTCATGCTCGACCACCAACACCGTGTTCCCCAAATCGCGCAGCCGCGTCAGGGTTTCCAGCAAGCGATCGTTGTCGCGCTGGTGCAGGCCGATAGACGGCTCGTCCAGAACGTAGAGAACGCCGGTCAGACCGGAACCGATCTGGGAGGCCAAGCGGATCCGCTGGCTCTCACCACCCGACAGCGTCGCCGACCCGCGCGATAGGGTCAGATAGGATAGGCCGACGTTGTTCAGAAAGCCCAGCCGCTCCTGAATTTCTTTCAAAATCCGCTCAGCAATGGCGCTTTGCTTGATCGACAGACGCTCGGGCAGGGCTTGGAACCACGCATTCGCCTCGCCAATCGACATCTCACTGACACGGCCAATGTGCAGGTCATCGATCTTGACCACGAGCGCTTCTTCTTTGAGGCGATAGCCGTCACAGGACTTACACGGGCGGCGGTTCTGGTACTTACCCAGCTCCTCCCGCACCCAATCGCTGTCGGTCTCACGGTACCGTCGATCCATGTTGTTGATCAGGCCCTCGAACGGACGAGTGGTGCGGTAGGCGCGCGTGCCGTCGTCGTAGATCATGGTAATGGCGTCCTTGCCGGAGCCATAGAGGACGGTGTCGCGGTTCTTGGGTTTGAGTTCGTCGAAAGGCGTATCGAGATCAAAGCCGTAATGCGCGCTGATCGCGTCGAGCGTCTGCATGTAGTACTTTGATGAGGAATTCGCCCACGGTGCCAGCGCGCCTTCGCGCAGGCTCAATCCTTTGACCGGAACGACCAGATCTGGATCGAAGAACAGCTGATGCCCCAAGCCGTCACAGGATGGGCAGGCGCCAAAAGGGTTGTTGAACGAAAACAGCCGTGGCTCGATCTCATCGATGGTAAAGCCACTGACCGGACAGGCAAACTTGGCCGAGAACGTCGTCCGCTCTTCGGTTTTTGCGTCTTCGACGATCACCAAACCGTCGGCCAGTTCCAGCGCGGTTTCAAAGCTATCGGCCAGCCGTTGCTCCATGCCTTCTTTCAGCACGACCCGGTCCACCACGACTTCGATGGTGTGCTTGTACTTCTTGTCCAGCGCTGGGGCTTCTTCGATGAGGTACATGACGTCATCGATTTTCACGCGCTGGAACCCGCGCTTTTGAAGCTCGGCAAGCTCCTTGCGGTACTCGCCCTTGCGGCCTCGAACGATGGGGGCGAGCAGGTAAAGCCGAGCGCCCTCACCCATGGCAATTGTGAGATCAACCATCTGAGAAACCGTCTGGCTCTCAATCGGCAGGCCCGTAGCGGGCGAATAAGGGATGCCCACGCGAGCAAACAGCAGGCGGAGATAGTCGTAGATTTCTGTCACCGTGCCGACGGTCGAGCGAGGGTTCTTGGACGTGGTTTTCTGCTCTATCGAAATGGCAGGAGACAGCCCTTCGATGCTATCCACGTCCGGCTTTTCCATCAGCTCCAAGAACTGTCGCGCATAGGCCGACAGGCTCTCGACATAGCGGCGTTGGCCCTCGGCATAAATGGTGTCAAACGCCAGAGATGACTTGCCCGACCCGGAAAGCCCGGTAATCACGACCAGTTGGTTGCGTGGGAGATCGATATTGACGCCACGCAAATTGTGTTCCCGCGCCCCGCGAACAGAGATGTAGGGACTTTCGTGCGCGGCGAAGCCAGTTTTCTTTGAAGCCATGTCGGGAGGTCAGTTCCAGAATTCGTCGAATTGACCCGAGAGAATAGGCCGATTCTGGCCACATGCCAGAGGTCGCGACACCATTTCTGGGGTTAACCCGAAGAACTGGAAACGGGCACGCTCAACCGTGCCACGAATGCCACTAGGCGCCGGCGCCTGTGGGACGGTATCTGACGGTTAAACCGGGTACCGAATCTTCAGCGCCTTCATCACCATTTCTGGCACGAAGTCGGAAACATCGCCGCCCAATCCGGCAATTTCCTTGACCAGTGAAGAGGCAATGAACTGCTGGCTTTCGGACGCCGTGAGAAACACGGTTTCGACCTTGGGGTTCAGATGCTTGTTCATGGTGGCGAGCTGAAACTCGTATTCAAAATCCGAAACAGCCCGCAGGCCCCGAATAACGAGGTTTGCCCCAACTTCATCGGCAAAATGCATCAGCAAGGAGCCGAAGGACCGCACCTCGACTGTGCAGGAGCCGAAGTCATTGGCCTCGACCAAATCCCGCAGCAATTGCACGCGTTCAGGCGGCGTAAAGGCGGGGTTCTTGCCCGGACTGTTGGCAACGGCAATGATCAAGTGATCGACCACGTGGGTCGCGCGTTGCATAATATCCAAATGACCGTTCGTAACGGGGTCAAATGTGCCCGGGTAGAGTCCAACTCGCCTCATGGAGCTTATTCCTCGGTTTCGCCATCCACTGCGTCCACAGCTTCCCCATCGTCATCGTCCGAAGAGCCCGGATCGTCAAGACGGGCAACAGACACGATTTGTTCACCATCCGCCACACGGAAGATATAAACGCCTCGGGTCGAGCGCCCTGCGATCCGAATTTCATCAACCGATGTTCGAATGAGTGTGCCGCCGTTGGTGACCAGCATCAGTTGGTCGCCGTCCTGTACTGGGAAGCTGGCGGCAACGGAGGTTGTTGCCGAGCCGGAGCGTCCCAAATCGATCGCTGCTACGCCCTGATTGCCGCGACCCATGGTGCGGAACTCATAGGCGCTTGTGCGCTTGCCCAGTCCGTCTTCTGAGAGGGTCAGGATGAACTGTTCCGCCGCCGCAAGCTGGGTCAGGCGTTCTTGTGACAAGCCGCCACCGCCAACATCCGTTCCGCTCGCGCCTTCTTCCTCTGCGCGCCGCATCGCGTTGGCGTGACGGACATAGGCGTCACGCTCCTCAGCCGTTGCCGTTACGTGGTTCAGAATGGCCATGGAGATCACACGATCGCCAGCGGACAAATTCATACCGCGCACGCCAGTGGAGTCACGCCCCACAAAGACCCGCACATCCGTTACCGGGAAGCGAATGGCTTTACCGCCCTGCGCGGACAGCAGCACGTCCTGATCTTCCTGACAGATCGCCACGTTGACGAGGCTATCGCCCTCATCAAGCTTCATGGCGATTTTGCCGTTTGCTTTGACCGAGACGAAGTCGCTCAACCGGTTCCGGCGGATGCCGCCGCTGGCGGTGGAGAACATGACAAACTGATCATCCGCCTGCTCTTCATCTTCAGGCAACGGCAGGAATGCGGTGATGGTCTCACCCTGTTCCAGCGGCAGAATGTTGACCATCGCCTTACCGCGCGCTTGCGGTGTGCCTTCAGGCAGGCGCCAGACTTTGAGCTTATAAACCATGCCGCGTGAGGAGAAAAACAGCACAGGCGTATGTGTGTTGCACACCATGACGTTGGCGACGAAATCTTCGTCACGCGTGGACATGCCCGAGCGGCCTTTACCGCCGCGTCGCTGCGCGCGATAGGTGTCCAGCCCGACGCGCTTGACGTAACCGCCGTGGCTGACCGTTACGACCATATCTTCGCGTGGGATCAGGTCTTCAATGTCGTAGTCGGCTTCGTAGTTTTCGATCGACGTTCGGCGATCGTCACCAAATTCCTCACCAACAGCAAGCAACTCGCTGCGCACCAAGCCCATCCGCAAATCACGGTTGGACAGGATTTCCAGGTATTCTTTGATCTTTGCCGCAAGTTCTTCGAGTTCGGAGGCGATTTTGTCCCGCTCCAAACCGGTCAGGCGAGAGAGCTGCAGCGCGAGGATGCCGCGTGCTTGTTCTTCGGACAGCTTGTAGGTGCCATCATCCGTGACACCGCGACCCGGCTCGTCCAGTAACTCGATCAGTGGGCGAATGTCTTCCGCTGGCCAAGCGCGCTCCATTAGCTCCAGACGCGCCGCCGTCGGGTCTGTGGAATTGCGGATCAGGGAGATGACATCATCGATGTTCGCAACCGCAACAGCCAGACCCACCAAAATGTGCGCCCGATCGCGGGCCTTGCCCAGCTCGAACGCCATCCGGCGCGTGATGACTTCTTCGCGGAAATTGACAAAGGCGCTGATGATCTGCTGCAAGTTCAGCATCTCAGGGCGGCCACCGTTAATCGCCAGAATGTTGCACCCGAAGGAGCTTTGCAGCGGCGTGTGCTTGAACAGCTGGTTAAGGACCACTTCAGCTTGATGATCGCGCTTGATCTCGATCACCACGCGCATCCCTTGACGGTCGGATTCATCGTTGGCACTTGCAACGCCTTCAACGATCTTGTCTTTGGCCAGCTGGACAACACGCTCAACAAGGCGCGCTTTGTTTACCTGATAGGGCAGTTCGGTGACCACGATGGTTTCGCGGTCTTTGCGGTTTTCTTCGATGTGGGTCTTAGCCCGCATGATGACCGAACCACGTCCGGTGTGGTAGGCCGAGCGAATGCCTGAACGTCCTAGGATCATCGCGCCGGTCGGGAAGTCTGGACCGGGGATGTGTTCCATCAACTCGTCGATGGTGATCGTCGGATTGTCGATGTAGGCCGCGCACGCGTTGATGACTTCGCGCAGGTTGTGCGGCGGAATGTTGGTTGCCATGCCCACGGCGATGCCGCCTGCGCCATTAACCAGCAGGTTCGGATAAGGCGCGGGCAGGACTTGTGGTTCCTGCTTGCTCTCGTCGTAGTTGGGTTGGAAATCGACGGTGTTCTTGTCGATGTCCTCGAGCAGGCCGGAGCCGAGTTTGGACAGGCGGGCTTCTGTGTAACGGTAGGCCGCTGGTGGATCGCCATCCATGGAGCCAAAGTTGCCTTGGCCGTCGATGAGCATGGCGCGCATGGAAAACGGCTGCGCCATTCGCACCATGGCGTCGTAAATCGCGCCATCGCCGTGTGGGTGGTAACCACCCATAACTTCACCAACGAGGTTCGCGGATTTGCGGTACGCGCGGTTCCACTCGTACCCGCCGGTTTTGGCGGTGTAGAGGATGCGGCGGTGTACGGGTTTCAGTCCATCGCGGACATCGGGAAGCGCACGGGAAACGATGACTGACATGGCGTAGTCCAAGTAGGACTTCCGCATTTCTGCAACGAGAGAAACCGGTGCGATATCATCAGGCAGCGCGCTTGCGCTCAATCCGTTTTCGTCGTCATCGCCGCCGTTGCCGGAGG
Organism: Alphaproteobacteria bacterium; assembly: GCA_965661545.1. Lineage (GTDB taxonomy): Bacteria > Pseudomonadota > Alphaproteobacteria > UBA7985 > UBA7985 > UBA7985. The sequence continues at coordinate 81,852 of CBFIEF010000001.1, forward strand.
CTTCTGCACTCACTGGTGGAAGGTCGTCTTCGTTATCCGACACTGTACACTCCGGGTCGTGGAAAGGAGCGGTTTAACGCCCCGTTTTACTGCCGGACTGAGACCCAAAAAATTGGGGTCAGGCGGCCAAGATTAGAACCGCCTAACACTAGGAAATTATGCGTCGTGAAGCAAGGGAAACCACCCCTGCATCCAAGGCTGTCTTTTAGAACGGAATGTCGTCGTCGAAGTCGTTTCCACCGCCGGACGAACCGCCACCAAAACTGCTCGATCCGCTGCTGGATCCGCCGCCTGAACCGCCGCCAAATCCGCCGCCGCCAGAACCGCCAGAGCCACCGCCAAAGCCGCCGCCGGACGAACTGCCGCCGCCGCCGCCGCCGCCGCCGCCGAAGTTACTATCGCCACCGAAGTCGCCACCGCCACCGCCGCCGCCTTCGCCGCGACCGCCGATCATCTGCAGCTCTCCACGGAACTGGCTGAGGACAATCTCAGTGGTGTACTTGTCGTTGCCTTCCTGATCCTGCCACTTGCGTGTCTGGAGCTGACCTTCGATGTAGACTTGGCGACCGCGCTGCAAGTAGCGCTCCGCCACGTCGGCCAAACGCTCGTTAAAAATCACCACGCGATGCCATTCGGTCTTCTCGCGCTGCTCCCCGCTTCCACGGTCACGCCAGCGCTCAGACGTGGCGATGGAAAGCTGAACGACTTTGCTGCCGTTGTTGGTGGTACGGACCTCTGGATCGCGGCCAAGGTTGCCGACCAGAATGACTTTGTTAACGCTCATTTTTACCAAGCTTTCGTAAATCTGTTATACGCCGGTTCTAAGGACGTAACTGCACAAGAGCAATAACCGGGCTTGTGCATAACCTGCAAGAACAATATACGAACATTCGCATAAGGCAAAAGGAAGCGAAGAGATGGATATGACGGGGGTCAAAGGGCTGCTTTTTGACAAGGATGGAACTTTGCTGGACCTGCACGGTACGTGGGGCGTCGTTCTGAATGATTTGATCTGGTATTCTGCTGGTGAAGGCGAGCAGCGGGTCGCTGAAGACCTCGCACGGATTGGCGGCTATAACTTGGCCACACAGAAATTCACGCCGGACAGCCAGTTGGCTCAGGGCGACTGGGGATCGATCTTTCAAGCGTGGCAGGAGCGGCTGGGGCCAGAGCAGGGCAAGCGCATGGTCACCTTCCTTGAAGACATGCGCACGGGTAAGCGCACGCGTCAGTCCGTCGCCTTGGGCAACATCCGGCCCACGATACAGGCACTGGCCGAAGCAGGTTTCGTAATGGGCATCGCGACCAACGATTCGGAGGCCGCAGCTCGGCGCGATATGGAAGGTCTGGACGTGACAGAATTCTGCACCGTGATCTATGGCCACGACAGCCACGGCAGCAAGCCGGGGCCAGAAATGATGACTGCCTTTTGCGCTGAAACCGGCCTGAAGCCGGGGCAGGTAACGATGGTGGGTGACACCATGACGGACCTGAACTTCGCCCGAAACGCGGGCGCGCATTCTTGCATTGGGGTGATCGAAGACAGCTACGTCGATCCGCGCTTCCGCGCCGGTGTCGATGTTCGGATCGAGCACGTGCGCGAAATTCCGACTTTGCTGGGCGTTTGAGCGCCGGGGCTGACACAAGCAATCAGCAGCGCCGTTACGCTAGGCCTTTGTGTGTCATCAAGAACCCGCGGGATTAGCCGTCGTCGGCGTCTAACAGGCTCACACGGCTGCTTTCGGCGTTGATCCATGCTTGCAGCGTGATGATCCAGCGCTCGTGCAGCTCGTCGCTGGACAGCGCGGCTTTCCACGCATCAACGGCTAGGGGCGTGTTGCCCCGCGCTTCTTCCAACAGGCCTTGGACCACGCGCAGTTCGGGGGTCATGCCGTGCAGGTGGGTCATGTACATTGTGATGTCTTCATCCAGCACGATGTTGATATGGCCCAGCCCGGTGAAGCTATCGAGGTAGAGAACCTGACGGATCTCGGCGACGATCTCTTCGAGCGTAAACGCGGAACGCAGAAATTCGCCGTTCTTGCGCTGCTCGGAGGCGAGGTAAGAACCGGAGAGAATGGCATTGTAGAAGTCGGTGACGTTTGAGGTCTCGCGGTTGAAACCACAGCTGCGCGCCATGCGGCTCCAGCCCATTTTGCGGGCGGAGCGGCGCGAGTCTGCGAACTTGCCACACAGCAATAGGGTCCAGCTTGCGAAGCGCACGCCAGTTGTCTCGGCTTCGGCCTTGGCGGTGTAGCGTTCTTGCTCCATCAACCGGTCACGCACGCCTTGCAGCAGGCCCTGACAGTGGGCGGCTTGGGCGGTTGGGGTCTCGAGGAACAGCAATTTGGTAATGTTGGTTGGCTTGGTCTGGTCGTAATCCTGCTGCAACCGGCGGGCGAGGTCATCGCGGCCTGCGCGCATGGCGGCGGTGATCGGCCAGTCGAGGAAATCAGATCCAAAAGCGGTTTCAGCAAAGCTCATGAACTTCTGAATGTCGCCGACCAGAAATTCTGCCTTGGGGTAGTAATCCAGCTCCAGCCGCTGCGGCGCTAGACCGCGCGGGACCAGCGCTTCGCCGAACCAGAGATTGCCGTAATACTGATCTTCGAGGCTGAAGTAGCGTGTAACGAGGCGAACCAACTCTTGGATGTCTGGACGGGCCAAGACAGCATCGGGAACAGCATCGAGCGAGAATTTGCCCAGTTCCTCATTCATGTTCGAGAACGCCACGGACGCGCGGACGATGTCGGCGATGCCTGACATCACTTCTGGCTCTTCAGTGGCGGTTCCCATCACCGACAGCAGATGGTTGGACAGGTCTTGCCGGTAGAATGTCCCACACAGGCGCAGCTCTTCTTGCAAATCTCGGGCAGCGCGAATGCTGTCCCAATCTTCGCTCCAATTGTCCGAAAGTTCGGCAGCGCTGGTGAAGGTTAGCATCATATCGAGGAAGATGCGGCGGTAGGGATCTTGCGGGTCGAATGCCTGTGCCTGGGCCAAAGTGGTCCAGCCGGTTAGGGCCAGAGCCATCCCAGTCAGCAGCGCTTTGATCGGTTTTTTCAGCATCAATCAGACCTCCGCTTCAGACAGATATTCGCGGATCAAGTAGTCCGCGATAATGGCGATGAGCAGCAGCAGGACAAGGATCCATGTCAGATCCCAAACCCGCTCTTTGGTGCCGCTTTGATCCAGTTGGACCAACGAGGACGGCACCTGCAGGTTGCTCGGGTCTAGCACGACCCCGCCGCTGGCTTTCGCGATGGCGCGCAAGGCGGATAGATTGGCACCGGAATCCAGCGCCAACGGCTCTGTAGCGAGGTGCAAGAAAGCAGGATAGACCACGCCGGATTTCGTGAAACTCCGCCCGCGACCCTGGCGGTCTGTGCCGTCACCGCTGATCACCAGCTCGAAAGCTTCCGGCAGATCCCGAATGCTGCCCAAATTGCCGGTCCAACGCGCCTCCGAGCCCGTCAGCTCAAACTGAGCCAGCAAATCACCACGCGTGGAAGGCTCAATGTCGGTGTTGCCAGTTGCTGCTTCTGCTTCTGGTTTTGGTTCTGTGTGGCCGTAAAGCTCCACGGAAAAGCCGGTTGGGGCAAAGGGGTCGATGGACTGGTGATTCAGTGTCAGCAGAACTTCGTTCCGTCCATCCCGTGTCAGCGACAGTTCAATCGCATCGCGGGGGCTGGTTCGCGTGGCCCATGCAAAGGCGCGGGCAAGGGCGACTTGGAAGATCGCACTGTTGGTCAGCGAGCCGTCTGCGCCACCATCGCGCAGGGATGTCCCAAGCGCAGAAACCCGGCCCCCGACCGCTGCGCGCTCAATGAACCCTTCGGCGGTGCTGGACGGTTCCCGCTGGAGCACCCAGTCGGTCCATATGGCCAAATCAAGCGCACGGCCCTGTTCAGGCTGATAGTCTTGCTGGCCCAGAATAAAGCGAGCTTCGTCGCGAGCAGAAAGAACCGAGTAGCCGTTGATCGCGCCCAAGCCCATTTCCTGTGCGGGTAAGTCGTTCAAGAAGCGGTGGCGCGCGTTGAATTGCGGGTCGTCAATCCGCTCGTCCTTGTAGCTCGTCATCCGCCGCGCCAACTGTCCGATGGGAATTTGAAACCGGTCGAGATAAGCGATTCCGCCGCCGGCTTCAGCGACGCTGTACAGGTTGTTAAACCCTTCGGAAGCGATGCCCGCGCGCTGGCGCAAGGTGGCGTCTCGGCTGTTCAATACTTCGTAAATATCAGGCAGGGACGTGTCACCATACGCCATTGCGATACCGTTGATGATGAAGTCATCTTCGCTGTTCAAACGCGCAGCCAAAGCTGGCGCTGTGTCGCGCTGGAAGATGCCGTCTTCGTCAACTTTCCACGACAGATAAGCGCCTGTATCCGGATCGCCACCGTCGGCAACGATCAGAACCCGGCGCTCGTCTGGCAGCTCAAAACCGGCTTCTTCGGCCATCACCAGTGAGCGACGAGTTTCGAAGAGGGCGTCGTAAATATCGATTCCTTCGGGCTGTAGCCCCAGCAGGCGACGACGCTCGAATTCGTCGGCCAACTGGCTCAGGGAGTCACGGATCTGTTTTTCGAGATCTTCGACGCCTTGAAAGGTATCCAGCGGCACCAGCTCGTGCACTTCGTCAGAGAAGCCAAAAATACGCACCAGTGAGCCTTCGGACAGCGGCGCGAAGCTCTCGACGATATAACGAACGGCCCGGTCCAACGTGTCTTCTTCGTAAAACAAGGACGCTGAGACGTCGAGGATGCCGACGGCAAGCAGCTTTGGGTCACCGGATGAGCCCTTGGGCTCTACATTCACCGGTAGCACCCGCGCCACTGGCGTCGCAGCGTAGCCTTTGACGCCGTATGTCTCGTCACCGCCAGCAACAAACAAACCCCCGCCGCGCTGCACGAAATCTTCGATTTCGCCAAGAATCGCCTGCTGGGTCATGCCGTCACCAATTTCGCCGGGGGCAAAGTCGGTCATCAGGATCAGATCGTAGTCGAACAGGTCCAGCGGATCGGTGGAATCAACGCCTGTCCGCCGAGGCAGATCGCTGGGCACCACACGGTCGATGTTCGAGTTGAGCTCTTCGATGATCGTCTCGATCAGAGAAATCGGCGCAGCACCGCCGTCGAGCCACAGCACTTGAGGCGTGGACATGGTTGGGACCATGCGCGACTGGACCGTATCGGGCAGGCGCGGCTGGGCGAAGCGGCTGTCGGGGACCGGCTCGGGGTCGTTGTCGAGCTTGACCGTCATCTGCACAAACGAGCCTTCGCCTTCCTGATCGAGGATCAGCGGCGTACACGATACGGTTTCTACCAGCTCATCAATAATGATCGCAGCCGTTCCTGCCGGATCACCGTCCAAGCAGGTAAAGCGGAACAAGTCTTGCACTTTGTCGCCCTGGAGCGCGCCAAGGTAGGCAACGCGCTGCTCGGCTTGCTGGCTGATGGCAAGGTCGATGGGCGTGGCAACCAAAGGCTCTTCCAGATCCCCCTGACTGAGCAGCGATAACCCTTGGTCATCACCAATGATAAAGCGGGGATCGTCCGGGTTGGCGAGGCGGTGAGAGGGCCGACCCTGCTGCGGCACCACCAGCACGGGGACGCTGCCCCCGGCGAGAAGCTGCAACACTTGAGTGATCTGGGCGTCGTCGGGTGCCCCTTGGCGCGTGGTGAGGCCGTCGGTCAGCAGGACGATTGCTTGTGCCGGCGCACCTGCGCCGGTGGCGAGCGTTTCTGCGACAACAGCCGACAAGTCGGTTGAAGCGCCGCCAATGTCATTCAATGCGCTGGACGCGCTGCTGAAAGAACTGACTGTGCGGCTGCCTTGGGCGAAGACGCGGCGGTGAACGTCAGCTGGAACGCCCAAGCCCCGAACGATATCTGCGGTCAGGCGATCGGCGTCGGACAAGTAGTCACCGACTTGCGGTGCGTCCGCGTGGACGAGGCTTTCGGACAGATCGAGCAGGACATCAACGCGGGCCTTGCTTGTCGCTGGAACAGTCTGCCGGTATTCGGTCACGCCGAGCCACAGCAGCCCAATCAGGCCCACGCTCAGCCCGCGCAACACCAGACTGGTGACGAGAACCGACAGGCGCTGGTTCCGCTCGATCCCTGATAGTCGGTCCAGCAGCCGCCGGATGAGCGGGGCGAGCCAGAACAGCAGGCCAGCGAGGACAAGGGCGATCATCAGCAAACTCATGCGGAAACCCTCCGGCTTGCGCCCTTCCGGAACCGACCGGCCAGCACGATTAAGAACAGCGCTTCTAGGACGGCAAGGGCGAGCAAGCCCATCACCAAGGGACGGGTCAATCGGCGTAGGCCATCGCCCCGTGACAGCGCGGAGAAGTCGGGTAAGGCCGTGACAGATGCGCGGGTCAGCGCGGATTCTTCAGCGTTAAACAGCGCCAGTGACAGCGGCACCGTCTGTGACAGCCCTTCGCCGCTGAGGAAATACAGACCGGCCTGGTCCAACCGCCACCGAGAGACGCCCAAATCATCCGTGATAACCGGTGGAATTTCAGCATCATCGGTCCGAACCACAGCGTTCCGCACGCCATCCAGCGTCAGCGGGTCGCCAGCAGCGAGGTACTGGGGGATGCGCTGGCGTCGGTCGTCCATCCACTCGAGGGTGTTCATCATCATAAAGGTCAGGGTCAGGCAGTCGTCAGGGCCATAGATTTGGGCGTCGCGGCGGTCTTCGACTGTGTTGTCCGCTTCGGCATCCGAGGGGATGAAATTGGTGCAATAGGCATGGGGGTCGAAGCCGAGAAATAGCATCTTAGCGGCCGGAAGAAGCGCGCCATCAAACTCGGTATCTTGGCGTTCGGCGGCGAAGGCTGTGACGATCTCGACCCGATCTTCAGCGATAACTGTCAGCGCATCTTGCGGATCTACGTCGCGCAGCAGCGGCACAACCCGTGACTTTTCGTCAGCAAAAGGCAGGGGGCGCAGCGATGGGCCAACCGTCACACGGCCAATCATGGGCTTGAGGCCGGCCATCACCGGATGACGGTTTTCCGACGCTTGCCAAGCGAACTGGCGCGCGCCGCTGCCGTCTTCCGATCGGCCAGCACCGGGGCGGGTTTCGATGACAATCGCATTGGCGTTCAGTTCTTCGAACAGGGGGCCTTCGGGACAGCGGTCAAAAATCACGGCGTCATAGCCGCGATAGTCCGCATCGTCCGTGATGCCCGCGCTTTCTGACAGGCGGATGTTGGGGTGAGGCAAGAAGCGGTCAAACAGATAGCCGTTGCCTTCGCAGCGGACGATATGCAGATCAAACTGCTGCACCACTTCCGGTACAACCCACAAGCTATCATCCAGCGCCAATGGGTCGCCGGAACCCGAGGTCAGGATGAGTTCTTTGGGGCCAGGGCCGAGTTGTACGGTCTGCTCCAAAACCCGATCCAGCGGAAAGGTTTCACGCGCGCCCGCAGGCAGGTCAAAGGGCCGACGCAGCGTTACAACAGCTGGCTTGCCCCGGACACGTGCCGTCAGCGAAACATCGCGCAGCGGCTCAGTCCCAAAGTTGCGCAGCGACACTTCCTTGGGCGCATCAAACAGGTTCAGTCCACCGCTCACGCCCTCAAACCCAACGTTGGAGGGCAAGTCATCGCCCACATCGATCCAGTTCAATCGTCGAGGCGCGTTGATCTCTTCGCTCAACGGGCGATCGGTCACCAGCGTCAGCGCACCAACGCCGCGTGACGCGGAAAGCGCGGCGAGGGCGGAGAGGCGCTGGTCCATCGGCGCAGGCATCGACGTGGCGCTCAGCGTGTTCAGCTGGGCCCGGGCTTCGAGGCGATCGGCCACAAACGGCACGTCGTCGCCCAAGTTGGTCAGGCTCACCAGTGCAACGCTTGCACCGGCAGCCATCGCCTTATCAATCTCTGCATCCGCAGCCGTGACGGCCCGGTCAAACCGGGTTTTCCCGTTTCCAGCTTCGGCGTTCATGGACGCTGACGTATCAACCACGATCAAACGCTTAGGCGCAGGCAAAAGCGCCGAAAGGCCGAGCGCGATTAATGCCAGCAAAGCAAACATCAGCGCATAGAGCCACCGGTGCCACTTGTGCGTCATCGACAGGTTCTGGAACGTGGTGCGTCGCGGCAAATCTCGAAACAGCAACAGCGAGGAAACGTCCAGCCTTTGCCGCCGCGCCGGCAGGGACAAGAACGCCAGCGCGGGCGCTAGGATCAAAGGCAAAGCCCACAGAAAAGATAGGCCAAAGGTAAAGCCGAAAACCGTCATGGATCAGACCGCCTCGATTTCTGCAGGTTCACCGGCATAGCCCTGACTGGCCATCGCCGCGAGAATACGGTGCACGTCGCTGCGGTTGTGATCCCCGGCAGCACCGGCGTCAAAGGACGCGTGGCCGAGGTTGAGACTGCGTGCGGCCCCAGACAGCGCAGCGCCGTGCGCGGATCGAACGCGGGTGTAGGCCTTGGACGCTGCACGGGTAAAGGCGAGGCGTTGCAGCACGCCGCTTTCCATATCTACGATCTGACGCGCTTGGCTCAGATCCTGATCCTGCGCGCCGGAAACCTGACACAGCACCCCGCGAATGTTGGGGTGGCTGAGGAACTTCAATCCGCGTGCCACGTTCTGTGCAGACAGCATCAGACGCCGCCGCGCCTGCGCGCGCACACTGTTCAGCAGCCCGCGCTCTGTCGACGTTAGCGGCAGTTGCGGTAGGTCTTGCGGGACGGCGTCATTCATCCGGTCGTCGTCGACGTCGAACAGCAAGTCGGTCAGAACCACCACTAGCGCCCCCTGATTGCGCCAGTCCAGCGAAGCGGCACCAAGCGCGTCAAAGTTAGTTGCGCCGCTGGGTTCCAGCCCAGCAAGCCGTTCACGCATCGAGCCAAGCAGTTGGCGTGCGTGCAGCACGTTGATAACCCGCTCGCTCGCTACGCTATCGCCAAAGGGCATAACGCGCACGGCGTAACCGCTGTTCAAGCCAATCAGTGCCAATTGCAGGGTCAGCTCGATCGTCGAGCGGAATTTGTCCTGCCAGCCGCCTGTTGCCATCGAGGCGGAGGTATCCAACGCCAAAACCAGGCGGGGTTGGTGTTCGTCTTGGACCAAACGGGTATAGAGCCGCTTTGACCGACCATAGAGCGACCAGTCCACGCGCCGCACGTCATCACCGGGCGTGTAGGTCCGGTGCTGTTTGAACTCCAAGCTGTCGCCGTCCAGCGAGTTCAGGTGCGGCCCCATCGCCGCGCCGCGTGGGGGGATCCATTGCGGCGGCAAGGTCAAGTCGCCCACTGCGCGCAGAAACGCTGGGTCCAAGTCGTCAAGACGCCTGTGCGCACCCATCGGCTCGGGCTGGAGATCAGGAGAAGATTGGGCCAACGATCTAGTGACCCAAGTGGCTTACGGCGTCCGCAATCAGGCGGTCGCTGTCCATGCCGTCAATCGCGGCCCGGTGGTTAAGGATCACTCGGTGACGCAAAGCAGGGCCAGCAACGCGGGCGATCAGGTCAGTGTTGATGTTCGGCAACCCTTCGACCAGCGCGCGCACCTTTGCCGCCAAAACAAGCGCCTGTGCTCCTCGGGGCGATGGGCCGTACATGACATATTCGTTTGCCGTGCTCAGGCCGCTCGGGCGACCGTTGACGGGATTGAGCGTCTGGCAGAGCGCGACCGCGAAGTTCAGCGCGCTTTCTGGTGTTTCGACCAGCAGAGGCAGGGACTGCAAGTACTGCAGCTCTTCAAAGGTCAGCCCTTCGACCTGCTGCGCCGTTTCGCTTCGCTCGCGCTGGATGCCCGTGGTGTGCGTAACAATACCGGCCAGCAAGTCATCATCCGGTGACGGAATCACCAGCTTATAGAAGAAGCGGTCGAGCTGAGCTTCGGGCAGGGGATAGGTGCCTTCTTGCTCGATTGGGTTTTGCGTGGCGAGTACGTGGAACATGCCGCTGGCATCTGTCCCTGTATCCGGTGCGGCGACATCGTTACCCTTGGTGTAGTCCTGACCGGGCTTATAGGTTGTGCCCGCAACCGTCATTTGTCGCTCGGCCATGGCTTCGAGCAGGGCGGCTTGGGTTTTCGGGCTGGCGCGGTTGATCTCATCGGCCAGCAGGATGTTTGCGAAGATCGGACCGGACTGAAACTCAGGATACAGACCACCGCGCTCATCGGTGCGGAGGATGGTTGTCCCGGTAATGTCCGCAGGCATCAAATCTGGCGTGAACTGAACCCGGCCAAACTGAAGCCCAAGGGCGGAACCCAGGGATCGAACCAGCGTGGTTTTCCCCAGTCCTGGACGCGACTCGAGCAGGACGTGCCCCTTGGCGAACAAGGCCGTCAGCAGCTCACCGACGAAGTCGTCTTCGCCTTCAGGTGAGAGTATGTCTTTCCGAACCTCGGCAGCAATAGCGTGAAAGCGCGCTGCGAAGTGTTCGATGCTGGCCGCATCCAACCGCTGCATTGGCTCAGAAACTGGCGCAGAAACTGGCTCAGATACCGGTTCCGGTACAGGTTCTGGCGCCATCACCGCTTCGTCGGCAACAGCTGCGGGGTTCTCGTCGTTTGTGGCTTCGGTGTTCATACTGTTTCGTCTTTGCTTCTTGGCATTGGCGCGGAAAAGTGTTGGGCAGGCGGGTCGTTGGATCAGTCCCAGCGGCCCCGGTATCGTTCAGGTACAGATTGGCGCGGACGCAGTCCCGTATCGTCCAACAGGTACGAGCCAGACTGCCCGGTGTTGGGGTCTAAAGTGGTTGAGCGGTCGATGTTGAACTGTCGATCTGGCAGGCCGGTGTAGTAGTCCAGCGGCTCACCCGCGTCATCCAAGCCGCCAACGCTCTGTTCGTCCAGCAAGTCGTCCAAGGCCCCATCCGGCACTTCACTGTCGGAGACGTCCAAACCAGTCTCGCCCTCACCTTCGCCAGTCATGGGCGCAGGTCGCTGCTGTTGCTGCGGGGGCTGTCGGCTAGACTGCAAGAAAGGGGGCGGCACATAAGTGTCAGGGTCGCACAGTGGCGGGGTTGGCTGGTCGGGTGTTGGCAGGAAACGGTAGCCGGTCACGACACCACCCAACAGCACAGCACCTGCTGCAAACAAAAGTGGGCTGAGCGCGAACGGGAAGATCCAGCCGGGGATACCCTTACCCGTGACTTCGCTTGCGCGGGCAACCAGTGCCGGGTTCCGCTCTGCGAGTTCTGTGGTCGGGTTGGAACCAATCGCGGTGACAAAGGCTTCCAAGCTGCCGCCGGTCGCCATGCCCGCATCAATGCGCTCGGCCACTTCCACCGGTTTCTGTTGGCGTGTGCTGGCAAAGACGATGATTGCGATCGATGCAGCTAAGAACGCAAATCCGGCTGCAAGCGCACCCAGTCGCGGCGCGTCTGTCCATTCATAAACGCTGTCGTAAACCAGATTGTCGTCGCGCCATTTAAAGACTTCAACCGACGCCCAATCCAGCACCAGCAGGCCCAAAGTAATAGCGGCCAGCACGGCCAGCATCAGCAGCAGCGTGGCAACAAAATAAAGCGCCAGCACCCATACGCGTCGGGTGGTCTGGTTGGACAGGATGCGCGCTGTTTGCGGATCGCGTTGGCGCAGGGGGGCAATCAGCGATGGGGCGATCATGCGCGACCCGATCAGCGAAAGCAGGGTCAAGACAGTCAGCGCAGCCACGCCAACAAACGGCCAAATCTGGCCCCAAGGCCGAACCAGCTCAGCGCGCGTTTTTTGCGCTTCGGCTTCGGTAAGCTCTCGGGCTTGGTCGCGGAAGTCTTTAGCATCATCGCGCCGCCCCATCAGCGTCGCGGTCCGCCCCAGAATCACGAGCGAGCAGGACTGCGCGGTCTGGTCTCCACGCTGTTCTTGGATCAGTTGGATCTGGTCAAAGGTCTCATAGGCGCGATCATACTCGCGCACCGCCAGCCAAAACCGCCCGATCAGCTCCAGTATTTGCAGAAAACTGGCTGACTCCGCGAAGTCAGGCGAAAGCGCTGCCAGCTCGTTTACGTTGGCATCAATGGCCGTTAGTGCTTCCATTCCGCCATTGCTCAAGTCCGCCAATTGCCGAAAAACGTCGATCAGCAGGCGAAGCTCTGGGTTCCGATTGCCAATGCCGAGATAGGCCTCGATCAACTGCGTCCCGACTTCTTCTTGCAGCACCACCGGCTGATAGGGCAGCAAGAGCGCGGCGGCGAAGACTTCTGTTTCCGTCATGTCGAGGAAGTTGTAACGCGCCGGGTCTAGGATGATGCGGCTCAATTCCGCGGTCATCGCATCAAGGCCGGATGCAATTTCCACCAGCCGTTGCGCTTCAGGGTCGTTCTGGTCTCGTCGCAATGCCAGTTCAGCGAGGCGGTTGGCTTCGGCAAAGTCGCTGGCCAGCAGGGATACTTGCCCCTTGAGCACCAGCACAGGGGACGGCGCATTTCGGTCGCTGAAGTCACTGAGCAGGTTTTGGACAGCGTCGATGTTGCCCTCCGACATGGCGAGTTCCGCCAGCGCATAGTCTGCAAGCTCGGCGGTGAATGGCAATTTGGTTGTCGGTTCTGCCTGCTCCGATGCATCCAGCATCAAATCTGTCAGCGCATCGTTGCGATCCGCGTACAGACTGCTGAGCACCAGCCAGCGATACAAGCGTGCCTCGTCAGGCTGTTGTCTGGCATAGGTCAGGAAGTGTTTGTAGGCTCGAGCATACTGCTGGTTTGTCAGCATTGCGCGCCCTGTTTTCACCAGGCCATTGATTCGACGCTCTTGGTCCGAAAGACGATTTATCTGCGCATCAGCAACGGGAATAAAAGAAACCACCGAAACAAGCAGGATCGCGGCGGCGATCAGTCTGAAAGCCTGCTGGATCCAAAGCATCCGTGTTGGGCTGCGTCCCATGACCATGCTCGTCTTTGTCTCTCGTTCCGTTCCAGACGACCCCGCGCGGGCGCTCCGTCTGTTGCTCAAAAGGTATTTAGGGTCTTGTGGCCACTTTCCCAATGCCGTGAGGTCGCATTTCATCGCTTCGAAATCACAAACATGGCATTACAATCGTCATGGTACTGATGAGGGGGCAGCGTGGCGAAAAGCGGGCCAACTCAATCAAAATCTGCTGCTGAAGAGTTTGTGATGATCCGTTTGCTCTATTTCGCATGGGTTCGCGCCCAAATTGGCCTTGATGAAGAGCGCCAAACTCCGCCGAAGTCGCCCCTGACGGTTTCGGAAATGCTCGACTGGCTCCCAACGCTGGGCACCGGGCACGCAGCCGCTTTGGAACAGCGTGCGCGACTTCGGGTGGCGGTGAACCAGCAGTTTGCAGACCCCGATACCCTCATTCATCCCGGCGACGAGGTCGCGGTGTTTCCTCCCGTGACGGGCGGTTGATCAGAAAATCGCGTCTGAGGACCTTATAACTCTCGTTGCTGGCCCGTTGGTCGCGGGTGTTTCTGTCGTGGTGCCTGATTGCGCGTTCGTTGCGTTGCTCGCGCCGCTGTCATCTGCCGCGCCAGAGCCTCGGGTGCCCTGCACAACGGTTTCACGTGTCTCACTCGTATCACCGATGACGCGGCCATCACTGGCCACACGACGAACGTCAATCACGCCCGTATCAGGGTCGATGGTCGAGAACTTCACGCCGTTGGGGTAGCGGAACGGTGTGATCGGTGTGCCTGCCAGTGCTTCATTCATAAACGCAGCAAAGATCGGTGAAGCGGCCTTACCGCCACTTTCGCGATTACCCAGAGACCGGGGTGTGTCGAAGCCAACGTAAACGCCAACAACCAAGTCAGGCGAAAAGCCGATGAACCAAGCGTCTTTGGCATCCTGCGTGGTGCCGGTTTTGCCGCCGACGGGGCGGTCAACAACTTGACCAACTCGGCGCTGCGCGGTTCCACGCTCCACCACGCCGCGCAGCATGGAAACGACATGGTACGCCGCCAACTCGCTGGTGACTTGTTCGGCATGTTCAAACACGGCGGGCATCGAAGTCCGCTCCCAGTCTTCAGCGAGATTACAGTCCACGCAATTGCGCTTTTCGTGACGGAACAACGTACGGCCATAGCGATCTTGCACGCGGTCGATCAGTGTTGGCTCGACCTGCTTTCCGCCGTTGACCAGCATTCCGTAAGCCGTGGTCAGGTCCATAAGTGTTGTTTCTGCTGTGCCGAGTGAGATGGCAAGATAGGGCGGAAGGTTGTCATGGATGCCAAAATCTCGGGCGATTTCGACAATTCTGTTCATCCCGACTTCGTTCGCCAGCCGAACGGTCATCAAGTTGCGCGACCACTCCAATCCAGCATAGAGCGGCTGTCGGCCCCAAAAGGTGCCGTCGTAGTTCTGTGGACGCCAATCTTCCTCATCTTCACCGCGCGCTGGGATAATCCAGGGGTTATCCAAGACGGTCGAATTTGGTGATAAGCCCTGTTCCATCGCTGCGAGGTACACAAACGGCTTAAACGTCGAACCCGGCTGTCGTTCTGCCTGTGTCGCGCGGTTCAGTGCGCCGCGAGAAGGGTCATAGGCGTAGCCGCCCACCAGCGCCAGAATTCGGCCCGTGTGTGGGTCAAGCGCAACCAGCGCGCCTTCGATCTCTGGCGTCTGTTCGAGATTGTAAGCGCCCGCACCGCGCGGGGATGTCAGGATGATATCGCCGATCGCCATGACGTCGCGTGGCAGGGTGGGCGAGCGGCCAACCGTGTCGTCGTCGATCTTGATTTTGGCCCAACGGTAGCCCTCAAACGGTACGGTTCCGGTGGTGCCGTCTTCAAACCCGATCAGCGCATCGCGTTCTTGCAGCTGCAAAACAGCGGCTGGGCGGAAATCCAGTGTGTCGTAGGGCAGTTCCGCCGTTGCGAGTTCTGCTTCCCAATTGTTGATGTCAACAAAGCCCAAAGGGCCGCGGTAGCCGTGGCGACGGTCATAGTCCATCAGGCCATCACGCAGCACGCGCTGCGCCAACTCCTGCAGCTCGGTGTCCATTGTCGTGCGCACGGACAAGCCTTCGGTCCGAACGACTTCTGGCCCGTAGGTCTTGGAAAGTTGGCGGTAAGCTTCGGTGCTGAAGTAGCCGGTTTCGTCGGTCGCGGCGGCGTTCGAGCGGACCTGAAGATCAAATCCCGGCACAACATCCCGCAGCGCATCGGCTTCTTCGATGGTGATGTAGCCGTTTTCGGCCATCTGGTTCAGCACGTAAGAACGACGCTGCATGCCGCGCGCCAGCTCTTCTGGATCGTCCGGTTCATAGTTCGACGGTCCCTTAATCACCGAAGCGAGGTAGGACGCCTCGGAGACCGTCAAATCGGCAACGGCTTTGTCGAAGTAGGCCAGCGAGGCTTCAGCGAGGCCGTAAGCGCGCAAGCCAAAGAAGATCTCGTTAAGGTACAGCTCAATGATATCATCCTTGCTCAAGTCTCGCTCAAGCCGCCAAGCGATGAACGCTTCCCTTATTTTTCGCTCAACCGTATAGGTGTCGCCCGTGATGAAGTTCTTGGCCACCTGCTGCGTGATGGTCGAGCCGCCGGCCAGTCGCTGCCCTGAGGTGGCGCGGCTGATGTTGCGAACCATCGTCTTTGCCAGCGAGACAAAATCCACGCCGCCGTGGTTGTAGAAGTCTTTGTCTTCGGCGGAGATAAAGGCGTGGATAACGTGCTCGGGCACTTGGTCGATGGGTATAAACAGGCGTCGTTCTTCAGCAAACTCAGCCATCAGCGAGCCGTCCGCGGCGTGCAGACGGGTGATGACCTTTGGCTCGTATTCCTTGACCACGTCATGATCAGGCAAGTCGTGGCCGTAGCGGTAATACATGTAACCGCAACCGCCGGTGAGCAGTAAAAACCCGGCAACCATACCCAGAAGGAAGGTCATGAATATGAAGCGGACGATGCGGTAGAAGAAGGAGACCATTGAGTCGTTGCCTTGTTACTCTGCCTGAGGGCAGCGCGCCGAAACCGGCAACGCCTCGTGATTTGGTGCATTTGGGCGTCGTCGCCCCAAACTGCTAGCGTCCCCCAACGCCATTTCTTAATTTTTTTACCGCGAATTGATCATTAAGCGAAGTCCCAGAGCGGGGGATAAGCTGATCAAATCGGTGCTATGCAGTCTCAGCTTAGATCGCTCGCGTGGCGAAATAGCGGTCTACGGCGTGAACCATCCCGGTGATGAGGCCGCGTCGGGACGCTTGAGTGCGCAACATATTTGCGTCGGTTGCGTTCGTGACGTAGCCCATTTCCAGCAACAGCGACGGCATATCGGGGGCTTTCAGAACGGCGAAACCGGCGAAGCGGTGCGCCTTTTCCTTTGTGACCCATGTTTTAGACAGCTCTTCACCGATAATTTCAGCGGCCTGCGCGGAGGAATTGAGCGTTTCGCGCTGTGCAAGATCCAGCAGGATGTTCAGCAGGACATCGGACTTATCCGTTGTTCCAACGCCAGCAATGATGTCGGACTTGTTCTCGCGCGCGGCCAAGGCTGCGGCTTCTTTATCGGATGCAGCGTCGGAGAGGGTGTACACCGACGCCCCGCGTGCAGAGGACTTTGAGTGCGCGTCGGCGTGCATGGAGATAAACAGATCCGCATTCATCTTGCGCCCAATCTCGTACCGGTCCCGCAGCTTAATATAAGTGTCATTCGATCGCGTTAGGTGGACTTCATAACGCCCCGTTGCTTCCAAGGCAGATTTCAGTTCCTTGGCGGAGGCGAGCGTAATGTCTTTCTCGCGGATCCCGTTCTTGGAGGCACCGGGATCCTTCCCGCCGTGGCCAGGGTCCAGCACGATGATCCGCTTCGCAGCGGCCTTGGTTGGCGCAGGTGGCCGACGTGCCGGGATCGGCAGATCGCCGCTCAAGCGACGCACGGGCAGGGTTGAGGCGGCTTCGGTCTTGTTGGTCAGCTGAATGTTGGCTTGCGGCAGTGAAACGATGTTCGCTGACGTATTAGCGGCGATCACGCTGGGGCTTGGGCCCGCTTGGAATGTTGCGCTGTGTTCGCTCAAGGGGCGAAATTCGAGTTCCAGCGAGTGTTGGTTTTTGCCGCTGGGATCAACCAGCATGGCATTGGCCACGTACGCAGGCTCAAACAGATCGAAAATGATCCGAGACGTCGTTGTTGACTGGTGCCCATAGCGAACGGAGCGGACGATGCCGCCCGGTTGGGGCAGCTTGCCGTCATTGATGGTCCAACTAACGCTCGGCAGATCAACCACCACCCGATCGGGAGCTTTGTAGACGTAGAGCTGGTAAGCAACAGTTTGATCAACGCCGATCGATACCCGTGTCCGTTCGTAAGTCGTACCGACCAGAATATCGCGCACGCTGGGCTGCGCGACTGCAAGAGAGAAGCTCCAAAGTGCGAAAAAGGTTGTCAGCGCACCAACCATCAAGCCCGCCACCCACCGAACCGGTGAAGTTCGCGTGGTAGACAGCTGATTGATCTGCCGAACAAAAGTCATCAGAGGCGCCAAATTCAGCCCTAGAAGGCCGAAAATCAAACCGGGTCGCACCAACTCGATCCCCTAAATTGACGTATCGAGCCGCAACAGAATGAAAATATCTGTCAGTAATGGAATCGATAACACTGGAAATTTCACAAAATATTGTTCCGAAATAACATCTTAAGCGAGTTTGTAAATCCAAATTCACATTGAATTGAACGCATTATCCGACCAGTGTGGCAGGTCGGTTTCGCTTTTTACGGTGGACGTGCCCTTGCCGGGGTCTTAAGTAAGGAACAGCAGGTGCGGAAAAAAGCCCTGCGTGCTCGCAGTTTTAAGAGCGAAGGCACCGTATTCAGCAGGTCTGGACCCGTTTCTATCTACACAAGGGCAGGCCAACCGCAGAGTGAGTTTTCTCGCCTGCTGCTCATGCGACCCCTCGCTGACTGCACTGAAGTGAACAACGGCTGCTTAGTTGGCAGTCATTAACATAGCTGCGCCGCGAGCGGATGAGTGCTTGAGCGCCACCGCAAACGCAGGCAGCAGCGCTAGGAGATATGATGAGCAAGAAAATGCTTATCGACGCGTCCCGTGGTGATGAAACCCGGGTCGTGGTTATGGTCGATGGACGCATCGAAGAAATTGACCACGAGACGGCTGATCGCCGTCCTATTAAATCAAACATATATCTGGCGCGGGTAACGCGGGTTGAGCCGTCTTTGCAGGCTGCTTTTGTAGACTATGGCGGAAACCGTCATGGCTTCCTGCCGTTCTCAGAAATTCACCCAGACTACTATCAACTGCCCGTGGCCGACCGCGAAGCGCTGTTGGCTGAGGTAGAAGACAAGGTTGAGGAGCGCCGGCAGCGCCACCAAAACCGCCGCTCTATGCCACGTCGCAGCTCATCGTCTGCGGGTGCGGTTTCGGCGCCAACGAATGCTGTTGATCCCGATGGGGACCAGCCGCATGTCGAATTTCCCGTTGATGAAAATGGCGACTTTATCCAGCCGGAGCCTTTGACGGCGGAAAGCGTTGACGTTGAGGTCGTAGCGGATGAGCCGGCGGCTGAAGAAGAGCCTACGGTTGAAATGCCGACCGGTGGCGCGACGGAAAACTCCGTCACCGACAGCGTAGCGGCGACGTTGGGTTTGGACGAAACGCTGACCGAACAGGCCATCGTCGAAGGCGATGATGATACTGCAACTGTTTCACTGACGGAGTCAGACTCCGGCGAAGGCAACGCCAGCGATGACGATGAGCCGGCTAAGACCGTAACGGCAGCGACTGGAGCGGAAGAAGAAGACGTCGTTTCTGAAGAGGCTGAGG
Source organism: Alphaproteobacteria bacterium (assembly GCA_965661545.1). Taxonomy (GTDB): domain Bacteria; phylum Pseudomonadota; class Alphaproteobacteria; order UBA7985; family UBA7985; genus UBA7985. The sequence goes on from CBFIEF010000001.1 coordinate 100,566, forward strand.
CCGAAGAGGCACCGGCGGTCAAAGCTGAAGAAGAAGCTGTAGCCGACTCGGAGGATGCGCCAGAAGAAGACGTAGCGCCCGAGCAGGTTGAAGCCGAAGCAAGCGAAAGCGATGACGAAGAAGAGTCCACCAGCGATGACAACGCTGCCGATCCTGAAGGCGGTATCGAAGAAGTTGAAGGCGAAGACGACGTGATCGAAGAAGCCGGTTCTGGTGAAGAATCTGGCGAAGATGACGACGACGACGACGAAGCCGAAAGCGAAGAGAGCGCGACCAAGAAGCCGCGCCGCCGCCGCCGCCGGTCGCGTCGAGGTGGCCGTAAAGAAGACAAAGCCGCAACTGATGAAGACCCGGTCGACGATCCAGATGCTGTTGAAGACCTCGACGCGGATGATGAAGATGACGACCACGATGACGACGATGAGGAAGAAGATGATATCTTTGACGAAGACGCTGAGCGTCGTTCCGTCATGCATTCCATCATCTCTCGTCGCTACAAAATCCAAGAAGTCATCAAGCGCCGTCAGGTCATGCTGGTCCAAGTGACCAAAGAAGAGCGCGGCAACAAGGGTGCTGCGCTGTCGTCCTACCTGTCACTGGCCGGTCGCTATTGTGTCTACATGCCGAACACCACGCGTGGTGGCGGTATTTCCCGGAAGATTTCCTCGCCGAAGGACCGCCGTCGTCTGAAGACTATTCTCGACGATTTGGACCTGCCACAGGATATTTCGATCATTGTGCGGACCGCAGGCAGCCAGCGGACGAAGGCCGAAATCAAGCGGGACTACGAATACTTGCGCCGGACATGGGACGGCATTCGCGAGAACACTCTGACCTCCATGGCACCTTCGCTGATTTACGAAGAAGCCAACGTGATGAAGCGCGCTATTCGCGACATGTACTCCTCCGATATGGAAGAAGTGCAGGTTGAGGGCGAAGAGGGATACAAGGACGCCAAGAACTTCATGCGCGTCCTCACCCCGTCATACGCCAAGCGCGTTAAGCAGCATAAGAACGAAGGCGTTTCCCTGTTCCAAGCCCATAAGGCGGAACAGCAGTTGGATTCCTTGTTCAACCCGGTTGTTACGCTGAAATCTGGCGGCTACTTGGTGATGAACCAAACCGAGGCTTTGGTTGCGGTTGACGTGAACTCGGGTAAAGCCACCAAAGAGCGTTCCATCGAAGAAACGGCTTTATCCACCAACCTCGAAGCGGCTGAAGAAGTCGCGCGTCAGTTACGCTTGCGTGACTTGGCGGGTCTGGTGGTAATCGACTTTATCGATATGGATGAGTCCAAGCACCGCGGACAGGTTGAGCGCAGGCTTAAAGAGTCCATGCGTGGTGATCGGGCGCGGATCCAGCTGGGTCGCATTTCCCCGTTCGGCTTGCTCGAATTGTCTCGCCAGCGCATTCGCCCATCGGTCTTTGAGACCACGATGGTCGGCTGTCCGGTTTGTGGCGGTATCGGTGTGGTTCGCTCGTCGGGGTCTCTGGCCTCCTCGATCATGCGACGCATCGGTGATTTGCTGCTGGAGCGCGATAGCTTGGATCACATCGAAGTGGACGCGCCGACAGACGCTGCGCTGAAACTGCTGAACGAACACCGCGAAGAGCTGGCAAATCTTGAGGCCCAGTTCAGCGTTCGGATTTCGATCCTGCCCAATGCGCACTTGTTCTCCCCGCACTTCCATCTGCGGGCTCATACGGAAGATAAAGTTGAGACTTTCTCCGAAGGCTACACCACCGATCCAACAGCGCCAAAGCGCGGTGATCGTCGGCGCGGTCGCCGGTCTGAACGCTCTTCTACGCGTGCAGATGAAGAAGAAGAAAGTGGCAACAGCCGGGGCGGCAGAGGTCGCGGCAAAGGCCGAGGTCGCAACGCGCGCTCGGATGATGAAGAAACCAGCGCTACTGAAACCAAGGAAGCGGAAGCAACCGACGCCAGCACGGATGACGAAACCGATGGTGAAGGTCAGGCGCGTCGCCAGCGCGGCAAGCGCGGCGGTCGTCGGCGTGGTCGCAGAGAAGGGGATGCCGTAGCGGTTGAAGCCACCGAGGAAGGTGAAGAAGCCCAGACTGCTGACGGCGAGGCAACGGACGCGGACGATACGGATGCGGATGGTGATAAGCCAAAGCGTCGTCGCGGTAAGCGTGGTGGTCGAAACCGCCGCAAGACCCGCAGCGATGACGAATCAGCGGAAGCAACAGACGCAGCTGATACCGCGGACGCCAAAACCGAGACAGCCGAAACGGGTGTTGAGGGTGCCAGCGAAGAGGTGAAGTCTGATGACGCAACGGCTGAAGCCAGCGACGAAAAGCCAGCTTCTGAAGCCAGTGAAGAGCCTGCGAAGAAGCCGCGTCGGTCTCGAAAGAAGCCGGTAAAGGCTGCGGAGGAAGCCCCTGCGGCAGCGGAAGCTGCGAAGGCAGAGGAGCCGACACCAGCGGAAGTTAAAGCCCCAGCCGAAGAAGCACCAGCCGCAGAAGCACCAGCCGAAGAAGCAAAGGACGCAAAAGCCGATGCCAAAGCGGATCGTGCCGAACCTGAAACGCCGAAAGATGACCCGGCGCCGGAGGCTGCAAGCGCAGAAGAAACGGACCCGCACGTTGCTGTTGAGCCGGACACACCAAAGAAAGACGGCCCCCGTCGTCGCGGATGGTGGTCTCGGGGCAGTTAACCCGGGACTAGGATGAGAGGAAAAGGCCATGCGCGCTGAAATGCAAGCGGTCGCCGAGGAGATTGAAAAATCCCTCGCGCTGCTGAGGAGGCATCTTTGACTGGGACAATGCACTGCGTCGGTTCGACGAGCTAACGGCCCTTTCCGAAGACCCAAACCTGTGGAACGACGCGGACAACGCGCGCAAAACCATGCAAGAGCGTCAGCGGCTCGAAGCGTCCATCGACGGCTACCGCCAACTCAGTCAGGAACTGCAGGATTGCAGAGACCTGATTGAGATGGGCGAAGATGAGGGCGACCAGGCGACAATTGACGACGCCGAAGCGCAGCTTTTGACTGTGCAGGCGCGCGCCGCGAAGAAGCAGCTGGAATCGCTGCTGTCTGGCGAAGCCGATCCCAACGATGCCTTTATCGAGATTAACGCTGGCGCCGGTGGTACGGAGGCCCAAGATTGGGCCGGAATGCTGCTGCGGCTCTACACCCGCTGGGCATCGGCGCACGGCTACAGCATCGACGTTCTCGAAGAATCCAACGGCGAAGAGGCGGGCATCAAGTCAACGACTTTGCAGATCAAGGGCGAGAATGCCTTTGGCTGGTTGAAGACGGAAACCGGTGTTCATCGGCTGGTGCGGATTTCGCCCTATGACAGTCAAAGCCGCCGGCATACGTCGTTTGCGTCGGTCTGGGTGAGCCCAGTAGTGGACGACAGCATCGATATTGAAATCCTCGACAAAGATTTGCGGATCGATACCTATCGTGCCTCTGGCGCGGGTGGGCAGCACGTTAACCGGACAGATTCCGCCGTGCGGATCACCCACGAGCCTACGGGTGCGGTGGTGCAGTGCCAGAACGATCGCAGCCAGCACAAAAACAAAGCCACCGCTATGACCATGCTCAAAGCCAAGCTCTATGAGTTGGAATTGCGTAAACGTCAGGATGCGGCGCAGTCCCTGAACGATGAGAAGTCCGACATCGGCTGGGGGCACCAGATCCGGTCATACGTGCTGCAGCCTTATCAGATGGTTAAGGACTTGCGAACAGGCGTTGAAACGTCGCAAACCGGCGCTGTTCTCGATGGCGATATTGACCTGTTCCTCGAAGCGTCACTGGCAGCCCAATTGGGTGATGGCGTTAGCTGATGCCGGGCGGGGCGTGGGTGCTGAGCCGGGTGACAGATCGGCTGTATCGAGCGCCGCAACCGCGCCGATCTCATTTGGCTGAGATCAAGCAAGCAGGCATCGAAACGATTTTCAACTTACGCGGCCTGCATCCATTTCCTGGTCAAGAGCGATGGGGCGCGGCGTGTGTAAAGGCGGGATTGGCGTACCGCGAACTTCCAGCACTCGCGGCTGACGCGCCACAAAGCTGGATGATCCAAAAGGTCTTGGATGCCTTCGCGCAGGCCACTTTTCCGGTGTTGATCCATTGCAAAGCTGGTGCCGACCGGACCGGCTTCGCCGCAGCGCTATTCCTGCATTACAACGAAGGTTGGGATATTGCGGAAGCAGCCCGACACCAGCTTACGCCGGACTTTGGTCATGACCGGCACAGCCGCACCGGCATTTTGGATGCTTTCTTTGCCGCCTTTGCCGCACAGTCGCAGGTCGAGAGCTTTGACCAGTGGTGGCGCGGCTACGACCCCGATGCGTTGCGCGCGACGTTTGAGGGTATGTCTTAGGCGGCGAAAAGGGCTTCGACGTGATCTGCCAGCGCCTTTGCCGCTGGATCTTTGCTGTGGCGCGGCCACCGCTTGAAACCGTCTTCCCGCAACCAAGTCAGAAACCGCATTCTTTGATCGCTGTCGAAGCTCAGGTTCTGGATCCGTTTGAACAGGCTCTTGAGCGAAGCCAGATCTTTCGCTTGCTCGGTCAGGCCGGGGCCGTGATAGAAACTCTCGCCCAGCGTAATGACCGGCTTGTCATAGGCAAAGGCCTCCAGCCCGACCGAAGAGTTCACCGTCACCACGCCCTCGCACTTCTGCAGCATTTCCGCTGAACTGCCGCCGTTGATCACGCGGATACGGGGATTGGTAAGCGCCAACCGCAGAGCGCTGTCTTGACCAACCCGGCAGGATGGATGCGGGCGGACGACCAAAGACATGTCTTGGGGCAGGGCTTCACTGGCCTTAACCAGGCTCACCAAAAAAGCCGGCATATCCTTCACCCAACCGCCGAAGACGGAGAGTTGCGTGTCAGCAGCGACTTGCAGCGGGCAATACAGAAACCGGGTTGGCAAGTTCTCGGCAGGCTGCTGGGGCGTTGCAAAGGGATTGACGCCGCGCCGCTGCCGCTGTGACGCGCGGAACCATCTGCCGATGGCTTCATCGGGATCCTGATTGGGGTAGGTTCCGGCATTCAGATTGCGCGCGCCTGCGTTCACGCCGTCTCGATCGACCTGAACAAAACCGGGAAAAGCGCAGCGCTCGAAGTATACGACGGGGATATCGCGAGCTTGTGCCGCTTCGACAAGCAAACCACGGCGACCGCGATAGCCGTTCCAAACCATCACGCCCTTGGTCGATTTGCGCTCGAATAGATCGAGCAGACCAAACCACTGCCGTGTGCGCAGAGAGCGGACGGCGTCCAGCTCAACCGGTGAAAGGGCATGCTGGCGTTTCTGCCGACGCTCTTCGTGCTCCATCGCCTCAATCCGCATCCAAACTTCCGCAGGCATAGCGTCGCTCAGTCGACGGCTTGGAAGGCGCCAATGGCGCTCCAGCGATTGAGACAGGTGCGGGGCTATGGCGCGATAGAGGGGGCGGGCCAAGTCGGGCGCGTTCAGGGTCAAATACATGGCGTCAGACTACAGTCTTTTCCGGCAGGTCGAAGAGGCTGAAGCACATTTTTTGTGCGCAAAACCGCGTTTAAAGCGGTTTTCTTACAATTTTTGTACAGCAGGTGCGTTTCTTGGCCTACTCAGAACTTTGGGGCTGAAGGCGCAAAGTCCTCCAGCGCTCAAAGCCTGCAGCGCGTCCAGATCTACTGACAGGCAGTCCGAACCTTCGGACGAACCACGCAAGCGTCAGACGTACCAACGATCTTGCGCGATACGATCGGAAAGCTCGTGTAAGTCGAAGTCGCTGGAATGGTCGCGTAGCTCATGCCCAAAGCATTGGGCGCAAAGTAGGTGTAGCCCTGTGGCGTAGCCGAGTAGCTCGCGTAAGGGGATACTGTGCGGTAACCATATCCCAGTGAGTAGTTATTCGCGTAGCCGGTCGAGTAAGCCGAACCGTAGCCCATAGGCTGAAAGTACGTGCGGCCATCGGTGCCAACGGTTGCGTAACATGCGGACAGAAGCGGCAGCACGACGGCCAACAGGCCACCGGCTAAAAGCTTGGAAACGTTGAGTTTCATTGTGAGCTCAATTCCTTTAGACGCAGGTCCCACCTACGTTCGTTTTTTTATCTTAAAAAGCCGCTTATCTTTTTTGTGGGAACCTAGCAGAGCGGTCTAGACCGCATCAAATTCTGATCCCCTTTCTGTGCAGTTTCTTCCCCTAACGCGGCGAAAAGACCGAAAATGTCACACAAAAAAGGGGTGCACGTGGCACCCCTTTGACTTTATTCGACTGAGTCGATTCGCTTTTTCGGGTTAGTTGCCCGGGAGCAGTCGAATGTTCAGGCCGCCCAGATTGAACTGATAGCCTTGCTGACCGGGGGCCAGCTGCTGACGCAGTTGGATCGCATCTTGGATCCAGCGACCGTTCGGGAAGGTGGTCAAATAGGTGTTGAGCGCCTCGACGGTTCCGGCTTCGCGGGCATTGTCCCATGCTTCGCGTTCCGATCCAGCGTAGAGGATAGCGCTGGAGGCAAGAACATAGCCTTCGCCGCTGGTGGTGTTGATCCGGTAGAACTCCGACAAACCGCCTATGCCCGTGGCGAGAACAAGTGTGTTCTCTGGCAAGATACCCAAGCGCTGCCCATTAGCGTCAGTCTGCGCGTATACAAATGTCCGACTTGGGACGACAATGTTTTCGTTCAGTGACTGGATGGTATTTTGGTCAGCCTGCAAAGTTTCAATCGCTTCGACTGCTTTTTCGTCGTAGCGACTGCCCGGGAAGGCATCGCGGTAGTCACGGTAAGCTCGCGCAGATCCCTCAGCTTTGGCCAGTTCCCACGCTTCATAGAGCGAGTCTTTGTACGGCTCAACGCGAATGGAGCGGATATAGCCGACTTCGCCACGTGACAGGCGCAGCTCCACCCAACGCTCATCTTGGGTCATGCGCAGTGCTTGATAAACGTCGCCAACCTTAACCTGCTTTACCTTTTCAGCCTTACCCTGCGGCTCAGCGAAAACAGCGGATCTGCGGTTAATAACGTACCGATCGCCAATGGGCAAGAAGCCGGAGTTCTGGTTGGTTTGCAGCGCCTGAATGTTCGCAAGAGCGTCAGATTCGTACTGGGAATTCGGGAAACTGTTGCGGAAGCGGACGTAAGCCAAAACTGTATCCTGCTCCAACGCATCGGCCCAAGCCTCATAGACGGAACCTTCGAAAGGCACGATCAGCGTGTCATAGACAAACACGTCGGTGCCGTTGAAGTCCAAACGCGTCCAGGTCAAGCCGTTGACGTCGCCCGTTGCTTGCAAACGCGTGCCGCCCTGTAGTGTTGTTACGACGCTGGATTGAGTGGTGGGCAGGCGGCGAACGTTGGCCAAACGGACAACAACGACTTCCTTTGCGATGGGCCGGATCGAGTAGTCAGACAGCGCGTCCTGATAGTTCTGCTCGCGCAGGACCAGAATGTTGTTCCGCGCCATTTCAGCGTTTGGACCCTGGGGGTAGGCCTGCAGGTAGTCTTCATAGCCGTTGATCGAACCTTCGTTTTGCGCAATGGCCCAAGCCTGCAATTCGGATCCCTCCCACGGTGCAACGAGCGTGTCATAAATGAAGCCAACGCGGTTGTCTGGCATCACGATCTGGAACCACCGCTGACCCTGTACCCGGCCCACATTGTTGATGATTGTATTCTCAGGCAAGCTGGCGAGGCGGTCGAAGCTGGTGGATGGACCGGAGCGCACGTTGGACAGGCGAACGATGTAGTAAGCTTGGTTGATGGGGTCGAGGACATAAGTCGGCACCTCTGGCTCAGGCTCGGGTGCGCTGAGCGCCGCAATCGCTGCTCGGGCTTCGTCGGCGTAGTAGCCTTGGGGGAAGAGTGCGAGGTAGTCGTTGTAGTCGCGCACGTCGTTTGAACCATTAATCAGGTTCCAAATCCGGTCCTCGCGGTCCGAAGGACCAGCAGATTCTGGCGTAATCTCAGTTTGGTTCAGAACCAAATCAGCGGTGAAGCCACCGGTAACGAACGGATTTTGGCGCGCGTTTGACTGTTGGCTCACGCGGGCGGCCAGACTGTTAAAGAAGGTGGACGCATCCTGATCTTCGCGGCTCAACCGGTTGGCCAAAATGTTAGCAAATACGTTGCGGCGGTTGGCTTGCGAGATGTTGTTGGTGCCGGGCTCGATGGCGAGGACGGTCAGGGTGTCGCTCTGATCATTGGGTAGGCCGGGACGGTCTGAGATAACAGATCCGGGCAGAACGTTCGCGAGTTCATTGTCGGCAAAGTGACGATAGCCCGTGTCGAGTACGACCACATCTGGCGTAGCATCGCGGTTCATTTGAGCTTGCACAGCATCCAACGAGATGAAGTTGTAAGACAAATCCAGACCCGTAGCGACACGAGCGTCTGTTGGGACAAGAAATTCGAGGCCGTCCACGTTGGTGGAATGGCCGGCATAGAAGAACATCCGGTGTGCCGGGGCATCCCCTGTTGCCACGAACGCGCTCAGCGCTTCGCGCATGGACTGCGCATTTGCGTCCATCAGCAGCGTCACGTCGTAGCCGTTGGCAATCAGTTGAGACGCGATGGTTTCTGCATCTTTCGCGGACGAACGCAGGTCAGCGTAGTTATCGTAATCACCGTTGCCGATGACCAGCGCAACGGGCGCTGCTTGGGCCATTGCTTGCGACCCGGCACCCAGTGCCAGCATCGCCGCTGTTGCGGTGGTAAGGATAGTTGTTCGCCAAGACATTGCGGAGGCCTCCTTCTTCATTTCTCTTCATTATGATCCCTTGTGCTGGGGGCTGAACCAGTGTCAGCAAGGGCAATCGACTTTTCTTTGCAGTCGGGCGTGAAGGCGTCAGCGTTTCCGGAGCCCGTGCCCGAGTGGCGAAACCTTTTTATGGGGTCAAGGTTTCTGCCCTTGGTCGTTGTTGCGTTTTTATCAATCAAAACATTTCAGTTTGTGTCCATTCCGGGGTCTCTATCAGATATTTATAAAATTTTAGGAAAAAACACGCTGTGACAGGTTTTTCTTGGGGGTATTTCGCCTAGTGAACAGCTTAGAATCTAGATGCTCATCCCTTTGCACACGATTTGGCTGCCTCAAATCAAGGCAGGTGGCCGGATTCTTTTAGATTGGTTCTCTGTAGCTGAAAAAATGCGAAGAAGGCTCTATGCTACGTTTCGAACAACACGATCTCAACGTCAGGAGCCTGAAATGGCTGGATTAAGAAAAGCCCCCTTCGTCGGTACTGTCGAGTTCCTTGGCGCTAACAGCAGCCTGTCCGAAGACCTTGCTTCACAGTCTCAGAACAGTGTGGAGATGGGCTTCGAAGGATTTGTTGGGGAAGACCACGGCGGCCTGAACCGCAAAGCTTGCTCTCGCCTCACCAATGTTCACCCCAAGGGAACCCCGCTGAAAAACCAGCGTCAACTGACGGTTTTGAGCACGGAGGAAATGGATGAGACGGCCAAGGCCATGGGGATCGAAGACGGTCTCGATCCGTGCTGGGTGGGCGCAAACATTGTGCTCAGTGGTGTACCAAGCCTGACTATTTTGCCGCCGGGAACACGGCTGCGCTTTCCTGATGGTGGGACGTTTGTCGTCGATATGGAAAATGGCCCGTGCAAGTTTCCCGGCGAGATCATTGATCGGTACCATCCCGGCAAGGGCAAAACCTATCCCGTTGCAGCCTACGGCAAGCGCGGCTTCACCGCCTTTGTTGAGCGTGAGGGCGTTGCTCGGATGGGAGATCAAGTAGAGATTTTTTACCCGCAGCAGCAGCTTCACCCCATTTTGCAAGCTCTTTGACGCCTCGAAAAAGTCGGTTTTTGCGCGGATTTAAGCCCGTGTCCCCGTGCCAATAACGGAACCTATGAAACTCACCACTTTGTCTTTTCCTCAGACGGTTAGCCGGAAACAGCAGTTGGTTGGCGCTTCGGCTATGGTCGCCAGCGCGCTGGGCGGCGCGCACGTGGCGCAGGCTCAGCCGGGCTATTTGCCAATCGAAGTTTTGGCGGTCGAGCAGCTGCAAGAAGGCGCTTTGCGGGTTTCGACGCCCAATGGTTGGGCCGTGCTCAATTCGGACGAGTGGGCCTTAGCCAACGGCGAAATTTTGGTTCGCGAGGGAACCGTGATGCACGCCACCAAAATCTTCCCATGGGCCAAGGTGGGCTATGCGGTTGGTGGTGTGGGGCTGGTTGGTGGTGCAGGCCTCGGCGGCTATCATCTGATCATGGGATCAGACAGCGGAACTGAGGCAGGCGACACTCAGACCGACAACCAGACGGCTGCATCTGGCGATGCTGATGATGCAGCGGCAAGCGGCGCTGACGGAACGGCACCAGCGGTGGAAGAAACGCCGACAGAGTTGCAGGTGCGCGAAGACTATATTACCGGCAACACGCTGATCGATTCCTTGCTCAGCGCGGACGAAGAACACTGGGCGGGTGCCGGTACGTTCAACCAACCCACGACTGTGACCTACAGCTTTGCCGATCAAGGCTCGGCGCTTTCCGACGAGCAGGGCGTGGACCCGCAATCCGTTCCTGTGTCATTCCGGCAAAGCGTCCGCACGCAGCTTGACGGCATCGAGGCTGTGGCTGGTGTTACCTTCGTTGAAGTCACAGATACGGGCGATTTTGATGATCAAACCGGCGATGGGCGAGGGCAGATCAACATTGTTCTGGCCGAAGACAATCTAAACGCCTCCTTTGCGGTTTTACCGATCGGCGACGAGCCTTGGCTCGACGACCGCAACGGTGATGTCGTGTTTACCGGTGGTCTGGTCGACGAGGGCCTTTGGGTGGACGAGTACCGTGGTGGGGCCATGACCATCACGCACGAGATCCTGCACGCACTGGGCCTAGAACACCCGTTTGAGGGGTATCTCGACGCGCCGGACTACATTGATACGCAGTTCTACACCTTGCTCAGCTACACCCCTGTGCACACGGATACTTATTTCCCTGACGCGCCGATGATCGCGGATATTGCAGCGCTCCAGCACCTGTACGGGGCGAATATGGAGACTGGTGCTGGGGATGATACGTATGTTTTTGACAGCCAAGAGGTGTTTCTCGGCACGATCTGGGACGCTGGCGGACTGGATACGATTCAGCACAACGGCTCTCGCGCCGCGGTCATTAACCTTCAGGCTGGACAGGCCAGTGCGGTCGGGGCATCGCCGACGTATTCTGAGGTCTATTCTGTCGAAAGTATTGGGTTCAGCGATGCTCATACCATTGAACGAATCGTGATGGATGACGCAACGGACGGGTGGGCGGAGATCACGGACGACCGCAAAGCCTTTCGGCTGGCGAATGACCCCGATACGTTTGACCTCGACGGTGATGGCCTGATGGGTTTCACTGTGTACATGAATGACGGCGATTTCGACTATTACATCGTCGACAACCATGACGTTGAAGTCGGCATGCGGGAGAATCTACACATCGCAGAAGGCGTGGTGATCGAGAACGCCAAGGGCGGCGAAGGGGACGATGTTCTGGCCGGAAACTCTGCTGCTAATATGCTGACCGGCGGGGCGGGTGACGATGTTCTGAGCGGCGGCGCAGGGGCAGACATTTTTGTCTTTGAGTCCAGTTTCGACAATGACGTGATTCAGGATTTCACGGTTGGCGAAGACAGCCTGTATTTCTCGGGCATTCCGACGGGGAATGCTTCGCTGGTGGGGCAGGATACTGTTATCACTGTCCCAAGCGAAGGCACCGTCACCTTGGAAAATATCGACGTTACCGCGCTTTGGGATACTGACGCGCTCATCGCCTGATCCCTGATCTTTGAAAGCTCTCAATGCCCCTTTTGCGCGTCACGATTTCTGCGACCATCGCCTTGCTGCTGCTCATGGCCAGTGCGGTGCAGGGCCAGTCGTTGGTCTACCCCAAGACCAACCAGCAATTCAGCGTAACAGGAGAGGGCGCGCCGACAGTAATCATCTTGTACGGCCTTGCCTCCTCGATGCAGGAATGGAAGCCGATTGCGCGTCGGTTGTCGGTGCAAACCCGCGTCTTTATCTATGAGCGGCGGGGCTATGGTCGGGCACCGATTGTTGGCTCCTCGCGCGGATCGAAGGTCATTGTGGATGAACTCGAGGAGATGCTCGCAGACCTGAATTTGGCGGGGCCATATGTCCTCGTCGGACACTCCTTGGGCGCGATCTATGCCCAAGCCTTTGCCCGCGAAAACCCTGATAAAACCGCGGGGATCTTGCTGGTCGATCCATCGGTTGAGCAGCTTGATCGCTTTATGATGGGCGAAGAGGACGAAACGCTGATGCCGCTGATGACCGTGCTGATGAATCGCGGCGCTCGGGCCGAATATCGTGGTCGCCGCCTCGCGATTACGGAGCGAGATGAGGCAGATGCCCTGCCGGACGATATTCCTGTAACGGTGCTATCAGCCGGTCGAAACATGCGTGGCGGGTACAGTGACTTGCAGGAGCAGGTCACGAACCTGCAAGCCATGATGACCCTCGACAGTGATTTGGGACGGCACATCGTTGTCGCTGAGGCGGGTCATAACCTGCATCAAGTTGCCCCCCATGCGGTTGAGCTGGAAGTGGCGCGGTTGGTGGCGCTGGCGCGGGCTGAACAGGGTGACAAAGACGACGACTAGGCCGTGAAGTACTGTTCCAGCTGATCCAAAGCCCGGCTTAGCGTGTCCTCTGGCTGGGCGTAACACAGCCGAAGGAAACCCTCGCCTTGCTGCCCGAAAGCAATGCCGGGGGCGAGGCCAACTTTGGTTTTACGCAAGATGTCTTTCGCGGTTTCAAGGCTATCATCCAGCCCTTCGAGACGGAAAAAGGCATAGAACGCGCCGTCTGGTTCAACGAATTCAACGCTGTTCATCCGGGCTAAGCGGTCAGCGACAAGGGCATAGCTTGTCGCCAGCCGTTGGGATTGCTTGGCCACGAAAGGCTCAGGCGCTTGCATCACAGACAGGCCAGCGGCCTGAACAAACGGTGGTGCGCCCGCGATGTTGAATTCCGTGAGCATCGCCAGTGGTCCCTCAAGCTCCGGCGGTGCAATCATCCATCCCAACCGCCAGCCGGTCATTGCCCACGCTTTGCTGTAGCTGTTGATGATAATGATGCGATCTTCAGGCTTTGCGACTTCCACAAAAGACGGCGCAGCCGGGCCGTGTCGATAAAGGCGGTTGTAGACCTCGTCAGCAACAATCCAGATACCGTGCTTGCGGCAGTGGTTCAGCAGACGGTCTCGGTCATCCGCGCCCAGGGTCCAGCCCGTTGGGTTGTTCGGCGTGTTCATCACCACGCAGCGCGTATCGGGCGTTAGTGCATCGATCAGGCGGTCGAGATCCAACGCCCATCGCCCGTTTTCGACCGACAGGCTGACCTTCTCAACCTGTCCGCCGGCGATGGCAAAAGCTGCGGCAATATTGGGCCAGTCGGGGGCGATCATGACCACGCGATCACCCGGTGCCACCAGAGTTTGGGCTGCCAGCGTCAGTCCTTGCATCGCCGAAGCACTGATCGTCACGCGCTCGGTGCCCAGTGCGACGCCGTGCAGCTGATTGAGGTAGGCCGAAACCGCTTCGCGAAGGGCGGGTAAGCCGCTGTTGGGTTGGTAGTGCGTCGGATCTGTGTCGAGGGAGGTTTTCGCGGCATCGATCGCCAGCATTGGCGAGCGCCATGCGGCCTCGCCAAACCAGAGCGGGATGACGTCAGGATCTCCCATTCCCAGCTCCGCTACGTCGCGGATTTTGCTGGGGCTGAGTTCGGTTGCGCGATAGCTGAAATCCGTGAGAGCCATCAGGCGGAGACTTCGTCCTTAACGCGCAGCATGAAGAACAAACCAACGATCCAAAAGACCAAGATCGGCATCATGCCGATATCCATGTTGCCGGTTATAATGGTGACCGTTGCAACGGCAAACGGCCCAAGGAAAGTCGTCGCCTTGCCCGTGAGTGCCAGAAAGCCGAAGTACTCTGTGCGCTGATCAGCCGGTGCCAAGCGCGCCATAAACGAACGTCCAGCGGATTGCAGCGGCCCAACAAAGATACCCAGCGCTGCGCCAAAGCCGATAAATGCCCACGTTGCCGTGCCGTCTGGCAACCAGTATGGCGTCGTCAGGCCGGGGATCCCCAAGGCGATCAAGCAGATCAACGAAATGACAATCACCTGCTTCGCGCCGATCCGGTCATCGATAAAGCCGAACACCATCGCGCCCGCGCCAGCAGTCACGTTCAGCAGAATGCCGAACAGGATGATTTGCTCCAGCGACATGCCGTGGCGGATGGCGGCATAGGTTGCGCCCATGGAGAACAGGGTAATCGCACCATCGGTAAAGATCATGCGCGCGAACAGGAACAGGCGAAGGTTCGGCTGGCGTAAGATCGTGCGACCCGTGGCAACAACGGAGCTCAAGCCCTTTGAAATCGCCTGTCCGACAGGTAAGCCTCGGCCCGGTCTGTCGGGGGTGAAAAAGAACATCGGCAGCATGAAGACGAAGAACCATCCGGCCACGATCAGGTTGGTCGAAAGCGTCGCGTTCAACTGCGTGCTGTCATCGGATCCCAAGACCAAAATTAAGCACACAACCAGACTGACCAGACCGCCAAAGTAGCCCAAACCCCAAGCCCAACCGGACCAGCGACCGACTTTTTCCTTTTCCACCAAATCCGGCAGCATGGAGCTGTTAAACACGATCCCCAGCTCGAACCCTGCATTCGCCACAGCAACCAGTAAGATCGCCGGAATGATAAACATTGGATCCGGGCGCATGAAGAACAGGCCCACAGTGCAGACGATGCAAATCATGGAGAAAGTGAAGATCCACGGCTTACGGCGACCACCAAGGTCCGCGATGGCGCCAAAGATCGGGGCGAGGATGGCAACCAGCAGCGTGATAAACGTCTGTGAATACCCCCACAGCGCTTGGCCGCGGGTATCACCCAGCCGCTCAGCCAGCGACATTTGCGCCTCTGCTTCTGCACTCAAACAGCCTGCCCATTCTGCGGAACAGACAAGAACGTCAGCGAAGTAGATCGCGAAAATGAAGGTGATAACGATGGTGGTAAACGCGGAATTTGCGAAATCGTAGAGCGCCCAAGACCAGAGCGCGCGGCGGCTCGGTTTTTGTGTCGTGGTTGTCATCGGGTTAATCCTCGCATTTCATGCAATTGCGCGCTGGAATATGTCCGATGGCATCAGGCGTTCACAGCGTCCTTGGGCAAAGCCTATAGCACGGCGCGGGCGGTTTGGCAGGGGAAGTCTTCGTCAGCCTCAGCCGCTTACATATCCGGTCCCGTTGCCGTGAGGAAAGCTGTCAGCGCAAGAACGGTCAGCGCGATCCCTGTCTCCATGCGCAGCGCCCAGACAAAGGCAGGTTTGCCTGTGAAGTAGAGCCTATTCGCCGCCGCAATCGCCAGAATCCCTGCGACGGCGACCAGCTTGATAACCATACGCCGCTGGTAATCACCAGAGAGGTCAATCTGCCAGCCGGTAAACTGCGCGAGCAGCAAAGCGCCCGCCAGCAGCAGAACCGGCACAGCGATTATGGCTTGGCGACCAAAGGCGTGGCCAAGCCTGTCCCGATCGTCCTTGTCTGCGCCCAGCAACGGCATCAGCACCGCGAGCCACCAGACAACGATCGCCAGATGCACGATCAGCAAGCCGCTGTTGAGCAGGCGCGCGCCGTAACTGAGGCTGTGGCCTTCCAATGCAAAACTCAGCAGCAAGGCTCCAGCCGGCACAATAGCTGCTTTCCGACTGCCCAGCATCAGCGAGACACCCAATGCGATAGCAGCCACAAGCCGGAGCACGTTGGCCTGTCCCACTGGCGTTTGCGCGCCAATGGCAAGAAAATCAGGAGAGAGGGCCATCGCTAAATCGCCTCCTGCGATGAGCAGCAGAAACTGCGTCATCAGACCCAAGGCGGCCAAGATCAGGGCTGCGGTTCCAATCCACAACTGGCGGGATAAAACGCCATCAAACCGGCTTCCTGGCACCACCGGCAAGGTCACGCGCAGAGCCACGGATCCAACAGTCAGCACGGCGGCGACATAGAGCAACGGGCGGATGAAGAGGGCAACGAAATCCATTACTGTTCCAATGATGATGGACTAATTATTCGCTGACAGCGAAATAAACGTCGCCTTCCTTCACGTGCCCATCTTGGGCGATGGCGATCCAGCTGAGTTGGAAGACGCCTGTGTCCAGCGGGCTAAAGCCGACGGTCGCTGCGTCCACAAAACCCTTTGGCAGTTTGCTTGCTAGCTCGATGATTTCCATGCCGTCAATCGGCGCGTCACCCTTGTGCGCCATCAGAGCGTCGAGCGTGACGCCGTCCGGGGCAGCGTGAACTTCAACGACAGTCAGACGGACTTTGCGCTCAAACTTCAGCATGACTTCGTCCAGCGCCTCTTCAACGGTTGCGCCGTTCTCAGGCATGCTGCCGGAGACCTTCGAATGAGAAAAGGCCGGGCTGTTCAGCAGGAGCAGGGCAAAGGCAGCGAGCAAGAGCTTTGGCATTCAGTTGATCTCTCAAAGTGAAGTAATGAAAAATAGGGGCATGACGCTCGGTTAAATCAGCACAAACTTCACCAGCATCCAAACGGCCATCGCCATCATCATAACGTTTTCGGTCAGCGAAACGAACCCCAGAGGCACATTCGAATTTCCCCCCACACAGGCACATTTCAGATCGCGTTTATCGATGTAGACGGCTTTATAAACTGAGACTGCGCCAATCGTGCTGATGAACAAACCCACAGGTGCCGCCAGCAAAGGCAAGAACCCCACAAACATCAGCAGGCCTGCACCTGTCTCTGCAAACGGATAAACGTAGGCATAGCGCACTCTGCGTTGGGCGAGCAGATCGTAGCCGAGAAACTGCGTGGCAAAGCTATCAAGATCCCGCAATTTCTGGAGACCCAGCAAGATCATCGAACCAGCAATGAATTGCTCCAGACACCGGATCACGCTTGCGGTTGGGTCGGCTGCAAAGCTCGATCCGTTCAGCATCAGCGACAACAACGCCGCCACAGCAAACAAAGCGATAACGGGGCCGTAAGTCTTTCGCTGCTTGTCAGGAATGGGCTTGCCAAAGAATGCCAGCGCGTCCGTGTAGCCGCCAATTTGTTCGCCGTTGATCAGCACTTGGGGTGTGGTTTTGACGTCTAGTTCTTCCTTGAGCGCAGCCACCTCGTCGCGCGACCGCAGCCAACGGTCATCGACCGTGTACCCTTGCCGTTCCAGCAAGGCCTTAGCTCGAAGACCGGACGGGCAGATGGTTTCAGGCATAACCATTCGATAAAGAACGGCACGTTTTTCCGTTACAGCTACAGTCATGTGAAGTGCCTCGAAAAAGGATGGTTCCTCAGAAGGATAACTTAAGACATCTATTAGCATAGGGATCAAGGGGTTGCAGTGCGCTGCGGTATGATGCCCACTATTTTTGAGTATGCACTCCAACCCGACATCGGGCGAGCGCACCCGTACCGGCGACAGCAGGAGCAGACGAATGACCGACGCCTATATCATCGATGGGACACGCACACCCTTTGGCCGATTTGCTGGAGCGCTGAGCGGCGTCAGAACCGACGACCTCGCCGCGCACCCAATCCGCGCCCTGATGGCCCGGTTCCCCGATTTGCCTTGGGAGCAGGTTGACGACGTGATTTACGGTGATGCGAACCAAGCGGGCGAGGACAACCGCAACATCGCGCGCATGGCCAGCTTGCTAGCGGGTCTGCCGGTGGACGTGCCGGGCATGACCGTGAACCGCCTGTGTGGGTCCGGACTGGAAGCCGTCGCCTATGCCGCGCGGACGATCAAAGCGGGTGAGGGCGATTTCTTTGTCGTTGGCGGGGTGGAAAGCATGTCCCGCGCACCTTTTGTGATGCCTAAGGCGACAACGCCGTTCAGTCGCAATGCCGAAATATACGATACCACGATCGGTTGGCGCTTCGTGAACCCTCGGATGAAGCAGCTTTACGGAACGGACTCCATGCCGGAAACCGGTGAGAACGTCGCCGAAGACTACGGCATTTCACGCGAAGATCAGGATGCAATGGCCCTTCGTTCGCAAGAGCGCGCCGCCGCAGCGCAAGCTAACGGACGTCTGGCCAAGGAAATCACTCCCGTCACCATTCCCCAGCGCAAAGGCGATGACGTGGTGGTGGAACAAGACGAGCACCCCCGTGCAACATCGCTGGAAAAACTCGGCAAGCTGGCTGCGCCCTTCCGCGATGGGGGAACCGTGACGGCGGGTAACGCTTCTGGCGTGAACGATGGCGCAGCGGCGCTTTTGGTGGTGTCAGCCGCCTTTGCGGAGAAGCACGGCCTGACCCCAATTGCGCGGGTTGCTGGTGCTGCGACCGCTGGCGTGCCGCCGCGCGTGATGGGCATTGGCCCGGTTCCAGCGACCAACAAGCTGTTGGCGCGCTTGGGTTGGACGGTTGATGACCTTGATATCGTTGAGCTGAACGAAGCCTTCGCCGCGCAAGGCTTGGCGGTTCTGCGCGAGCTGGGGATCGATGAAACCGGTGACGGCGTGAACCCCAACGGAGGCGCGATTGCGATCGGACATCCGCTGGGTGCTTCTGGTGCTCGCTTGGCTCTAACCGCAGCCTATGAGCTTCAAGAACGCGCGCTGGATCGCGCGCTCTGCACCATGTGCGTTGGTGTGGGGCAGGGGATTGCTTTGGGGTTGGAGCGCGTCTAGCGCTCCCGCTCCCTAGCCCCCGGTTTTAGCCATGGCGCGCTGGAACGCAGGACGGCTCGTGAGACGTGCTGCATAGGCATCAAGGTTCGGGTAGTTCTCGAGTGCATTCTGGATCTTTGCGCCGTTGGCAAAGTAGCCACAGGCAACGTCGGCGCCTGAAAAATTATCACCCAGAATGTAGTCCTGTCCCTCAAGTGCTGCTTCCATATAACCCAGATGCAAAGCCGTCTCGCCCATGGCAAAGGCGGTCACGATCGGTGGCTTTGGATCTTCCCGGCGGGTTAGCATGTTGATCAGCAGCGGACTGGCGGCGGAGCCTTCTGCATAGTGCAGCCACTGCAGGTAACGGACGTACTCGGCCCCAGCATTGCTGGCCGGCGCAAACTTGCGTTCGGTGTCGTAAGTGTCGATCAAATAGGTAATGATTGCCCCAGATTCGGCGATGGTCATGCCGTTGTCTTCGATGACGGGTGATTTGCCCAGCGGATGGACTTCACGCAGTTCTGGCGGTGCTCGACGCATCTCGTTTCGGTCATAGAAACGGAGTTCATAGTCAACGCCGAGTTCTTCAAGAAAGGCCGTCATAAAGAGTGCGCGGCTTTTCCGGAGATGGTGCATGATAATCATTATCTGGTTCCCCCATTTACTGCTTGGCTGCGACACCTTATACCGTTCAATTTCAAATATGCCAGACACTCAACCCGAGGAATTGCCAGACCCAATTGGACATGTTGATTAAGGCAAGTGCGACAGTTTAAGATTGCAAGACTTGGGGACTGCGGGCGGCTCACCGGGCTCCTTGAGCACTGCCATTTTTTGTCTCCGCGCGCCCGAAGCTACGTAGGTGGCATAAGTGCGATCGCTTCCAGAAAGCGCGTCACATTATTAACCAAATTACAGCTAATGCTGATGCACATCAGTGCTGCAAAATAATTCCGATATTTGCCCGTAAGGGACAGGCAACCAATCAGTGTGAGTGCTGGCAAGAAATGCATGGAATACAGAAATGGTTCATCGCCGTAAACAAGGTGCAAAGCCAGCTGGTAGACGGTAAAACCACCGACAACGATTAAAAACCGTCGCCTGCTGCTGATGAAAAACGCTCTGACCACGCCGGCTCCGAAAATGACAAGCCAACTGGCAATGCCGATCCAGCCCACGGGGCTATAGTTTAATGAGCTATAAACTCCTTTGCCGTTGTATGCCGGTTCCGGCGCGATAATAGTGGCGAAGAAATAATTTGACACCCGCGCTACATATAAAGGGATGTTTTCTAGACTTGGTAAAGCCATGAAAGCGCCTTCTCTTTTAACATCCTCCGGGCCCATATGAAGAAAAAATACAGGCGCACGTGGTAAAAAGCCTTGTTGCCATATCGCTAAGACTGAGGCGATTATGGCCCCTGCTAGGAACACCATAACGGCGCTGGAAAGTTTAAACCGTGACAAGCTGGCAAGGATTGCTGCGAGCCAGTTCGTAATGGTGAATGCCAAGGAAAATACATGAAGTAGAACGTGAATTCGTGGACTTGAGTTGCCCACTATCGCGAAAAAGAATGTAGCGGATATTGCCGCCGAGCCGAAAAGAAATGTTTCAGGAACTGCCGACCAAAAGATGAAAGTAGCCGACGTCAGCATAAACGCAGTCGTCAACAACGCGAAGAGTATCTTTCTTAAAAGGGCGCGAGCAAGTGCGTAAACAAAGGCCGCAGATATTGCTGCAAAGAAGGCTAAAATCAATTTTATTGCAAACAGTACATCCCCATTGAGGTAGTAAAGCGCTAAGAATCTAATCGGCGGCAAAACAATAAGCGAAAATAGAGGGTGAGAGTCTAAACGGCCAAATCGCTCAGATCCTAACATCCACATGGTTTCAGCGACATGTTTGGTATCTGAGCCGTACCAGAAATTCAACGAATTAAATAAGTATTCCGGGAAGGCCGACGATATATAAAGTGACCAAGCAAAAGCCAGTCCACCGACAACACCGAACGCAACCACAGTTTTGAGGTGAAGCTGAATAGATTGACGCAGTGATCGCCACATGGATTTTAGGCTCCGTAAAAGATTAGCAAAAGTGTCGCGGTCAGGCATATCCAGCTCACTTTATCGCGTATCGCAAAAATGATTGGGTCGTCGTGCATATCACCGCGGTTTGCGATCATCGCCATCCGTGTGATCCAGAATAAAATTACCGCGCTTAAGCCCCACAGTGCTTCTGGGCGTGCATAAAGATCGACTACCTCAGACGAATTCACGTAGAGCGCCAGTAAGATAACCGCCATGTAGCCAGCCCCGATTGCCACCATCGAAACAATAGGTAAATCAGTTACTTTGTAACCGCGGCCCTTAGCTGAAACCATACCCCGTGCTGCAATATCAACGATTTCCGCCTGTCGTTTCACGGCACCCAAGGACAGGAATATCGACGCTGAAAATAGCATAAGCCAATCTGAGATCTCAATTTCGGTTGCAGCGCCACCAGCAAAAATTCTCGCGATATAGAGCCCGGCTAGAACACAAATATCGATGAACGCATGGTGTTTGCAGAACAGCGTGTATCCGGTGGTGACGGCAAAATAGCATAGAATAACAACCAAGAAGCTACTGCCTACAAGCGCAGACAAAAGTACCCCGGACGAAAGCATCGTGATGCCCATCAAGGTTCCGTGCAACAGTGGCACACGCCCAGATGCAAATGGGCGAAGGCGCTTGCGTGGGTGCGCTCGATCATTCGACAGGTCCACCAAGTCGTTAAAAGCATAAATGCTAGATGCGATTAGACTAAAGCAGAAGAACGCGAAGACAGTGGAAAGCAGGGTGCTTCCCGTCAATTGGTGCGCTGCCAACATAGGGACAAATACTAAAGTGTTCTTGACCCATTGGTGAGGCCGAAGCGCTTCGAGGTAGGCCTTTGCCGCCTTCGGGGCGGTCTTTAGGTGTAAGGTAGACGCGCAGATATCTTCCACCCTTGCGCGTAAACGTGTCGAGGCGTTGACTGTAATGGCTTCGGCGGCGTGCTGCCAAACTGGCAAGTCAGCTGCAGCGTCACCAATGTAAGCAAATTTTGCCGCGCCGTATCTCTGCACAACGAATTCTGCCTTTACTCCAGCGGTGAGATTCCGTTGTCCGTCCGATCCGTGTGCTTCATCAAATATGCCGAGATGAGAGGCGATCTGGTCCGCAAAAATTTGGTGGCTGCCCGTGACGAGAACAACTCGATGACCCGCTTGCCGCCACTTTTCGACATAGGCCAAAACCTGATCGTCATAGGGCAATGTGGCTGCATCAATTGAGGCCGCCTTGGTTAGGCATTCCTTGAGCCTGGCTCTCCCTCGTCTCAGGGCAGCAAAAACCGAAAATATCACAAGCCAGTTGTTACCAATTGCCGACCAGAAACTTTCCAAGAGTAAATCGCTACGTAGCAGCGTTCCGTCCAAATCGACAACCAGAACCCTGACGTCCGTGTCTGGCATGAAACTGTCCCCAAACAGATTTTGAGTGATTTGCATCCTAAAATTCCCACATCGGTAGGCTTTAGCATGCAATCAGATGAAGCACTCAAGTTATTAAGACAAAACAATATTATGTAGTACTAAATAATTAACCAAGAGGAGCGAAGTCACGACGTCGAGGTGCCGCCCAAAAGCTAGGGGTGCACCCACAGAGAAGTTATAGTTGTCAGATATTTAGGACGAGATGAAAGGCCTAGTTCATAGGTCGTTGATGCGACACCAACTCTAAGTGCGACATTAAGATGCAATAAGAAAACCACTATTTCAATTTTTTCTGTCGGCGGCCGATACCGAAGGGAGGTGTTTTGATGCTTGCGACTTGAGCAAGCTCGACCTTTGATTATTGCTGTTTGTATGGTCAGCGTCTGCGAGTGAAATGAGGTGTCTCAGGTTGGTAATTTCTGTTTTTTGAATTTCAGCAATTTTGTTTGCTCCATGCCTTTTGCGGAAACCTCTTGGTGTCCGCGCGTCCAAAATGTTTATGCACGAGAGCACAAATAATGCTCACTGCGGAAGGCATAAGCGGGGGGCGGGATGCACGTCTATGTCGGTCTTTACATCATGAACGAATACACCAGCCGGCAAGCGTGTTCCGAACTGGAAACCAACGGCATCAAACCGCTTTATAACGCTGTAATCAGTTCTGGTTACACACCACCCGCGAAGGGAGAAGCGACTGAGCGCTTGATGTGTAAAAGAAAAGTGGTGTGCCCTGAAGGATTCGAACCTTCGACCCGCTGATTAAAAGTCAGCTGCTCTACCAGCTGAGCTAAGGGCACAACCGTGCTGGAATGCGCCGGAAAATAAGTCGGGTTGGGGTGACAGTCAACCATGTGATTGGTCTTCTTGATGGCCATAGATGCACTTCAACCATGCACGCCATCTATGCCCCCATTTTCCGCCCAAATAACACTTCACTATTTCTGGCGTAGCGTATCGTCGAGTGCTGCCAATGCTGTGTCCGGCAGAATGTGCCCGGACCGGTTGGCTTTGGTCTTCAGGTACTCGATGTTTTCCTGGCTCAGGCCAACAATCAGCGGGACTTGCTCAACCACGTTGATCCCAACCCGCTCGAGCGCCGCAATTTTGTTCGGGTTGTTGGTCATGAGCCGAACTTGGTCGCATCCGATGCTGCGCAGCATTGCCGCCGCAATCTCATACTCGCGCTCATCGTCGCTGTAACCGAGGGCCCGATTGGCATCCACTGTATCCAAGCCTGCATCCTGCAACAGATAGGCCCGAAGTTTGTTAGTCAAACCGATGCTTCGGCCCTCTTGCGCCAAATACAGCAGGATACCGTGCCCATTCTGGCTCATCGCCTCCATGGCTGAATTCAGCTGCGGCCCACAATCACACTTTTTTGAATGGAATATGTCACCGGTTAAACAGGCGGAGTGTAGCCGGACCAGTGGCACGTTTTGGTGGTTCATGGGGGCGGCTAATTGGGAAGGCCGTTCGCCCAGTTCGATGGCCAGATGATCATCATTACCGTCGGCGCTCCGGAAGACATGAAACTGCGCGGTCCCAATACCTTCAAGTGGGACGGGAGTGGTGCCTAGGCGTTTCAGCGAGACGGCCTGCAAGTGATGCAACTGTCCGGCGTCTGCGGCGTTAACAGCCAAGATCCCCGGCATGAGCGCTTCAGCTTCGGCAAAGGTCATGCTTCGCGCCAAGAGAGCCGGAAGGCAGGAGGCGGATTTGGTGAGTTTGAGCGCCGCAACATCGAGTTTTGAGGCTTCTCGGAAAGCCGTAGAGGGTGCTTCGCGTTCGTCCCAGTTCGCCAGGGCAACAAACTTCGCCCAATCAAGCGATGCGCTGGGGGGCAGGGTGATGGATACATCCGGCCCGTTTGTGCCTGCCGTCAGACCAAGCCGGTGAGCGCGCATTGCCGTCAGTAACAACTGTCCTTGACCCGCTTCGGGGCCCAAAACAGTGTTCAACGCCGACGACTCGGCGTGATCTAAACTGAAGGCAAGCAGGCCAGAGGCTGTTGAATCAAGTGATTCTGCGCGTACAGATGATTCGACTCGACGATCCGATTCGAAAAAGAACAAAGCTTGGCCTCTCCGCAAATCTCCTGCTGCTCGGTCCAAAGACCGCAAGATTCGCTGCGTTTCAGCGTCTAAAGTGCCATAATCGTTGTTCATGTCAGCGTTTGCCTAGCCGAGTTGAGGATTACCCGTCTGAAAACTGACCCTTACTACCGCATAATTCAAGTGTCCCTAGCCCCGATGCCCAAACTCGGCCAAAAACCTCATCAATTAATTGCGGTGGTGTGCCAAATCTAATTTGTTACGAAGCACGCCACGTGAATTCATGTGCATCTCTTGGCGCATTGTCGTACGCCAAGCGAGAATTTCTAAGGCATGGACGCTATTGAAGTGAGGGACGAAATGAACCAACGCCGGAAGAGGTGGATGGGCTCCAAGATTGGAGTTGCCATCGGCAGCTTGTTTTTCTTGTCGCTGACAAGCTGTAGTGCTTTTTCCGGAGATGGCGGCGGGGACGGCGGTAATCCGATCTCTGGCGCGCTCAGCAGTCTGGGCATTTTGCAGGAAGACAGCGAGCTGGTTCGTGACTTGGACCCGAACGTGACACCGCAGATGGCGCAGGACTATTTGGGCCAGTACCAGCTCGACAGCCGGCACAAGGTGTTCGCCATTTCGCCGTCGGGCGCTTTTGGCGTCGCTGAAGGATTTTCGAGCGTTGATGACGCGAAAATCCGGGCGGTTGCGGAGTGTGAGAAGGACTTGCAACCGGGCGATCTCGGGTGCGTTGTTTACGATGTTGACGGTGTGATCGTTTTCCGGCCACCACAAAGAGTACCGATTATTCAGGCGAACTAACTGACACGTCTGCTCAGGATTATCCTGAGGCGCTGAAACTCCGAGGAGTGACAGCAAAGTCAACTCGTGCTGCTACACACAGAACGGCGCGCTTTGGAAACGAAGCGCGCTTTTTTGTGGGCTGATTTTCGATGTTGGGGGCAAGGTTGGGAGACAGGTCGGGGATCCTGTCTCCCATTGAGGTAACCAGCGGCTGAGCTTACGGGGGAACGACGCCGCCAGTTCCTTAAAACTTTATATATATAGCTTTTGCATAAAATTCTAGCAAAAAAGTATGTCGGGACTTTCTAAGAGGCATGCCAAGTCTATGTGCTGTGTTCGAAACTAGAATTTTTCCTTTAACATTCTCAAAAAAAGACATTTACGCCACGAATCTCTTATGATATTTAGATTCGTTAAGTCGCATAAACTGGTGACTGTCTTTATTTTCTGTCCGCTCATTTCGAGTGGAGATTTTTATTTTTTTGATTTGAGGTTTTTCAGGCGCATGTTTCCTAGCGCGTTTCCCTCCTTGACGTTGAAGACACTGCTGTGCGCCGCCACATGCTTTGTGCTGCCGTCATGGTCGAACGCGCAAGGCTTAGTGAACACGTCCAGTTTCTCCTCATCGCAAACGGCTCAAACGCCTGTTGTCTTCCTCTCTTCCGGCGAACTCGCCCAGAGCGGCAGCTACACGGTTCAACCTGTATTTGTGGACGGTGTTTCTGCGGCCCCCGGTGGGGGAGATCTTGCCAGCCCGGTTTACACGTCCATTGAAGCCAGTGACTCCAGTCAAACCTCAGACTTCGGCGATCCAGACTTTGCGCCCATGCCAGCCAACGCAAACATTGTTGGGGCCGGTGCCGTTCAAACGGCGCAATCGGCTGCAGGTGATGGTTCAAAGGATCCAAACCACGGTCTGGTGACGGTGCAAATGGTCCCAGTCGGCGCGTTGGTCTCGACGACAGTGTCCCAGACAACAGAAGTCGCTGCCAATCCATTGGGTTCAACGCAGGCTGATGGCTTTGGATGGCGTCTGAATACGCTGTCCAGCGAGGGTTTCAATGCACCGGCGGGTGTTGTGGGCGACCTTGGTGCTGTGGTTGGCTATCATCCGAACTGGGATGGCAGCGCCGAGCACATGTTCCTTGCTTTGCCCTATGCAGACGTTCAGCTGGGCAAGCGCATTTATCTTTCCACTGACCGCGGCTTTGGCGTGAATATCCTCGCGTCAAAGAATGCTGCGATGTCGGTGGGTCTGGACTACCGTTTTCCGCGCATGGATGTCGATCTGATCGCCCCTATGCAACACGTCAGCGGCGCTCTTACGACCGGTGGCCGGTTGAACCTCTATGTTCGTGAGCTGGAGCTGTTCTTGAACGCCGATATTGGTGGGTTTGGCGAAATGTCCGGTTGGGATATGGAGCTTGGCATTTCATCGGTGCAGCCCATTACCGATCGCGTGGCCGTCAAGCTGACCGCCGCGGTATCAGGCGCGGATGCGCAACTGCTGAATAACATGTACGGCGTTTCTGAATCCGACGCGCTGGCACTTAACGTCCCCGAATTTGCCTTTGATAGCTTTGGTCTGAAAGACATGCGGCTCAAGGCTGAAGGCAAATTCTTCTTTTCACATCATCTCGGTATTTACAGCGCTGTGCAGGTCAAAGTTCTGCTCGATCAGGTGGCAGAAAGCCCCTTGGTGGACGACCTGGGCGACGCCGTACAACTCTCTTCAAATCTTGGTCTGATATATCGCTTTTAGTCCGCACGACTAATTAGCTCGTTCCTCAATTCCAAACCTGGACCAAGTACCCCGCCTTCGTGCGGGGTTCTTTTTTTCTAGGATCTGCCCGGTTTTTACCGATGTCAGATCCCGGGTCTTTGTCAGGCCCAGACAAGCGCTTAGCGATGATAGGGCGTCGCCCGTGTCACGGGTTACTGGGGTATTCGCAATGATGGTGCCACAGTTTCGGCATAGTCGCAGAATGCTGTAAACTATTTGTTCGGATTTTATTCAGCACCAGCGCCCGTAATGATCGGCAGGATCTGCCACAGGCCGTAGCCGAGTGCGCCAAGGAAGCCCACTAAGATAGCGATGCGCAAAACACCTGCGAGACGTCGGATTGCTTGCTCGACCAAAAACCAGCTAACAGCGCCCACGACAAAAGCGAGCCGCCCGTCTAACTCGCTGACTCTGTTAGATGTTTCGACCATGAACTCGACGCCCCACTGGATAAACATTTCCATTTTCAAGCTCCCAGGGCTTTGGTTTTAATGTCGCTGGCGAGATCACTGGCCAATTGAGCGATCGTTGGTTCGGGTAGGGTCTGGAATGGCATAGGGCGCAAAACTTTGACAGCGGCAACACCAATGCGGGCTGTCATGAGGCCATTTATTGCGCCCTCCGACAGCTTTGCTGAGATTTTCCCAGCGATGCCACCGCCCAAAATGTTCTGAAGCAGGCTATCCCCCGCCTCCAAACCGCCGGCGATGAACAAATTTCGGAAAACCAGTCGAAGTAATCGCACGCTTGAGAATGCAGATTGAGGACCGCCATAGAGCGCGGAAATTTCTCGCAGCAGCTTCAGCGATCGCCAGAGGGAAATGCTCACGTCGAGTACAGCAAAGGGCGAAATTGTTGTCAGCCACGCCGAGGAAAAGCTGGCGCGGCGGATGGCTTGCAGGGCGCGCTTGTCCAGCTCCGCCAGAACGGTCTGTTCATAGATCGTGAGCGCCTCGGCATCGGTGTAGATGTTCTGCTGCGTGATCTCGAAGCGTTCATGGGCATGGGCCAAGTCTGGGCGGGCGGCGAGTTTGGCTCGCATGCGCTTCAGTCCTTTGGCGCTCGCAGTTGCGTCGCCGGCTGCGAGACCGAGATCCAGCGTCTTTCGCGCCCGCTGGTGCTGGCGCAGTGCCCGAGCCAGCCACCACTCGCGGGCAATCATCAGGCTGAAGAACAGCAGGCCAAGAACCAGAAAGCCAACTCCCACCCAACCCAGCCAAGGTGTTACGGCTGAAATGGCCCGCAGGGTAAAGAACGCGTCTGCCGCCAGCGCAACGACAAAAAATAGGAACAGGAAGAACCCACCCCAAGCGGCAAAGGACCAGCCGTTTTTCTTGGGTGGTAGAATTTCGCTCTGCGCGGGGTCAGATCCGCCGAGGGCATCTTCCAGCCTGTGCATGGCGACCTTGGCGTGATCGGCATCAAGCCGTGTTGGCTTCGGTGGAGTTCGTCGCTGGCGTTGGTCCTCCCGCGGTTCCAGTGAGATGCGGGCGGGCTTCGGCGGTTTGTTTTCCGTCATTGCAGCAAGTCTCCCAACAGCTCTTCCAGAGCGCGATCCAGATTGATGTGTGGAAAGGGTCGGATTTCTTCCAGCGACGACGGGGGCTTAAACGATAGGATTTCTAAGTCTCCGGGTGCCAGATTTTTCAGGTCGAGCAAGTCGCGCGGCAATTGTCCCGGATAAACGGCTTCGACGGCTGTACTATCTGCTGGAACGCCGCTGACGCAATCGACGGTGTGCCCGTCGATGGTCGCCGTTGCTGGCGCCGTGGCTCTCAGTCCAGCCAGCGCCATCACAGAGGTTCGCGCCCCGGCCACAGCAGACCGGCTTTGGGCTTCGTTTAACAGGCTTGTGAGCAAGCGTTTCAGCTCGTCGTGCTGTGAGATTGGCAGGTGATCAGCTTTGGTCGCGGCAAACAGGATCCGCTCGACGCGCTTCCCATGCAGCAAAGGCCCGAGCCACGAGTTTTGCCCCGGCTTGAAGGCCTTTAGTACCGAAATCATCGCTTCTTGAAGTTCATTGATGGCGACGCTTCCGCCCTCCGCTGCGCCCAGCAAATCGACCAAAACCAGTTGCCGGTCGATGCGCGAGAAATGCTCCTTAAAGAACCGCCAAACGATCAGGTGCTTATAGTCCTCAAACCGTTTAGCCATGCCAGCGGCGAGGCTGCCGTGTTTGAGCGCCTGTCCCGGTTTCAGCGGTAGGGGCGCAAATGTCAGGGCAGGGGATCCCGCCAAATCGCCTGGCATTAAGAACCGTCCGGGCTGTAGCATAGACAACTTCACCCGCGTCGCGTGACGACACTGGCGCAGGTAGTCCGCATAGGTTAGGTGCAGCCGTTGAGCATCACGCTCGTCCCACGCCGCCGTCAAATCGGCTTGGCTGGTTGCGGCCAACCAGTCTTTGGCCAGACTGCGTCTCGGCTCTTGCTCTGTCGCCGCAAAAACTTGGCTGGACCATGTTTGGAAATCCAAGGTCATGAGCGGTAAATCAAGGAGCCACTCGCCGGGGTAGTCCACGATGTCGATGTGCAGCAGGCTGTCGCCGCTCACAGCACGCTTAACCCAAGCGGCGGAACGATAGCGCAGAGTCAGTCGAAATTGAGAGATGGACGACGTGCTTTCCGGCCAACAGCTTGGATTACCCAGCAGCGCATCTCGATGATCTTCGAAGGCAAAACGCGGCAGGGTCAGGTCCGGCTGTTCGCTTAGGTGTGCGCCAATAATCCGACCGCCGCCCATCGCTGCGAGGAGCGGTAATCCGCCCTGATTCAGCAGGTTTTGGATGATGGAAGTAATGGCCACAGTCTTGCCGGCGCGGGCCAGTCCCGTCACGCCCAGCCGGACGACTGGCTCGGCAAACGGCGCGGCGAGGGTTTCCACCAAGTCTGCTGTTCGGTCTGAGACGCCGGCAAGCAGCTTTTCAGTCTGTCGGCGGATGTCGTTGCTCAATGCGGTTCCGTCTGCGGGTTAAGATTGTTCAATCGATATTTGGGTATTCGAGGAGGTAAACGCTAGCGACAGGTTTTGCGAGGACCAAGGTCGAAGTGGAGGTGGTCTTTGTGCTGAGCGTTGTATTTGGGTGAGAGTACGACGTTAAACCGGTCGCAGGCTGTTGCCGCCATTTCCTGCAGAATGGGCTGGCTGTCCCAGTCGTTGAGGATTGTAAGGCTCTCGCCGTCCTCAAAATCGAGGCCCTGCACATCAAGTGCATTAGCGAAGGAGTGCTGGGACCACGACGACGATCCTGCGATTTTGCGGCAGTTGTAGCTGCCCATATGGTTGAGGCGGGTCACGTTCGCCTTTCCATGCTTTCTTCCCAACCGCTTCACGTCCTTTGCCACCCATTGCGCCAAGCGCTCTGCCATCGGGCAGGACAGCGTCAGACCCTTGCCCTCGATGTCGATTCCGGCAATCGACTGCACCAAGACGGGGAACCGCGCGCCACAGCCTCGATTATTGCCAAACGCGTCTAGCGCCACGTATTCGAGGTCTTTCACGCGGCTCAGCCGTTTCAGGCACTGGGGACCATCGTTAAAGAAGGCAGGCGGGCCGTTGCCCTGTTCGGTGGGGTGTGGATCATCCCATTGATCACGAACCCAGTCGACCAGGCGCACAAGGGTTCCGCGTCGGTGCTCAAATACAAGCATAGCGATCAGAACGGCCAGAGCCGCGAGCAAGAGAGCAATGGTTTTCATCGATGATTTGTGCAGTTCGGCTCAGGCTGTCAGATGCCCAAATTGTGCAAAAACCAATTAAAATCCGAGAGGGACTGGGCTGGGATTTCTTCCATAGGCATATGCCCTACGCCCGGATAGGTCCGCACACGCAGGTCTCGCACGCGTGAGGTGAATCCAAGCATGTTATCTCGCATAGGAAGAAGTGTATCGTCCTCGCCCCATTGCAGGAACACAGGGCATTCGATGACGCTCAGCAAGTCAGGATTAGGCCGCTCCAACACGCGCAGGTTTTCCTGCACCGCCGCCCGTGAGCCTTCGCGCATGGTCAGGTCGTGGATGCGATCGAGGGTTGCCCGGTTTAGGCGCCGTGGATCACCAAACATAGACATTTGTGCAGCGAGAACGGCGGCTTTTGGGGTTACGGATTGATAGGCTTGGCCAACCAAGGGCACCTTGAAGGCTTGAACCGCCAACGGCAGTTTTTCTGTTCCGCCAGCAGGATCGAGCAGTCCAACAGCTTGTACACGCTCCGGCACCTCCACCGCCAAACGCCACGCCAGAAAGCCGCCCAAGGAATTGCCGACTGGAATGAAACTGTCCAAGCCGATTTTATCGGCGAACTCCAGCAGCAAAGCCATGTAAGTTGCTTCGTCCAAGCGGCCCTTGGCGTAAGGGCCGGTGATCGCAAAGGGCGGCACGTCCAGCGCGATCACCCGCCGATCCGTAGACAAATCTGGCGCCCAGCCATCCCAGCAATACAGCGAAGACATTAAGCCGTGGATCAGCAGTAGAGGTGGCTTGTCGGAAGTCGCAGGCCCAAGGTCGTGGTAGTGGATGTTTAGACCATCAACCTCAACAAATCTTGACCGTTCATCGCAGTAGCGGTCCTTGAGGGTTTGGAGAGGGATATCCTCGAGGCCCGGATTGAACCACTCACTGAGGCTTTGCGCGCGGGCCGAAGCTTCCTCAGCCAAGGAAGCCCAACGGTTTGAAAAATCTGACAAAACAACTCCATTGGAATAAATTTACGTTGTCTAGTTAAGGTGCCCATTGGCGTCGCGCAAGGGGCGTTGGCGAGTCATCAAGGCTCATAACACAGTTTTGACGATGGACTTTGCGGTCTGCTATCGGGTATCGGCTGAGTGGGGTTCCCTAGGGCGTGGACTGAGTTGGGCTCCGCGACTGAAGAGATCACCCTCCAACTGGCGGACTTTGCGGCATGAGTGACAAACCTGATTGGCGACCAAATTCGGATGCGCTTGCCCCCAATTTTTGGGTGGACCGCCGGCTGAAAGACTTCAATGAGGCCGAATGGGAAGCGCTGTGCGATGGCTGCGGACAATGCTGCTTGGTCAAGCTGATCGATGAAGACGATGAACGCATGTACGTCACTGACGTGGCCTGTCGGGGCTATGACTGCAAGAACGGCGGATGTGCCGTCTATGACCGCCGCAAAAGCGTGGTGCCGGAGTGCATCTTTCTGACCCCAGAAATCATTACGGAATCCCCCCATCTGTTCCCAACCAGCTGTGCCTACAAGCGGTTGAATTGGGGTTTGGATATCCCCGATTGGCACCCTTTGAAACACGATGGTGACCGCAAGCCGATGATCGACGCGGGTGTCACGATTGCCGGAAAAGTTGCTTCAGAGAGTGAGATCAAGGATGCCGATCTCGAAGACCGCATCCGCCCGTGGTTCAGCGATCAGCCTTGATCGAGCAATTGCAGCCGGCCAATTAACGTGGCGCGGGCTTCGCTGAGCAGGCTTTCGGCCAGTTCGTCCGATATATTCGCCGCCGGGTTAAAGATCCGAGCGAAGATGAACCAGTATGAGATAAGCCCGATATAGTTTTCCGCCATGGCTGTAAACGAAACAGGGGCCAACAGTCCCAGTTCTGCCCGCTTCTGCAAATAGGCAATCAGGCGCGCCCGAAAGGGATTGCGCCCGAGCGTGTAAATCTTGTCTTTTAGCTCTGGAAATCGGCTGACTTCACTGATGATCACGCGGAACATGTCCAGCGTGTTATCGTCACGCATCAGTTCAACAAAGCTGGCTGAAACCTGCTTCAACCCTTCGTCAAGCGGCAAGCTTGGGTCGATGTCGTCGGGGGGAGAGGCAATGTCAAATTCTTGAATGCGGTCCGCCACCACAGCGTCAAACAGCGTTTCTTTGTTGGCAAAGTGCTTGTAGAGGGTCGCCGTAGAAACATCGGCATCCTTGGCGATGGCTGCCATGGCCGCGCCTTGGTATCCGCGCTCAAGAAACACGCGCTGAGCCGATTGAACAATCGCCTCACGCTTTCCTTCGCGGATCGCCTTTCTATAGGTTTCTAAGCTCACGCCTTAGCCTCTGGATACTGACAGTTCGCAGGGTTTAGCGCTTTGAATCGCTAAAGTAAAATCATGAGTTTAGTTTGGGTTGCCGCGGGATTAGGCGCGGTATTTGTTGGCCAGCGGCTTGTAGCGAGACGGCCAAGACCGCTCCGGCCCCGTATCAATATGAATGAAGTTGGAGCTTGGATAATAACCGACGCCCCCATCGCTGGATTTCAGCGCGGCAACATGGACATCTTTAATCTTTGCGCCATCGACGAACATATCCATGGCGCGGCCTCGGACGTGGTAGGAATTCTTCGCAACGCCACCGGATTTTGACCGTAGCATCTTGTTGGTTTCCGGCGAGCGATAGCCCGAGACCAGATGCAGAATTGCCCGGTCATGCCCACGGGTGCGCATGGCGATTTCATGGGCGATATCGAACAGCGCGCGATCAATGTCGCGCACTTGGTCGTTCCGATGGTCACGCAGCAGGTGGTTCAATTCCGCCAGGGCGCCCTCATCATAGCGCCCGTTAGAGACAAATTTAGCCCGTAGGCGCTCGCCCGTGTGGGTGCTCTGAATGGTGACTGTCTTGGCGTCTGCATCGGAAAACCGCACGGTTTTGCTCTGGCCGGGCAAGCTGGACCGGGTATTCGATGACCCGCTGACCGCCGAGCGGTTGCTCGCGGCCGCAACCTGCGTTGAGCGGTCAATGTCGGTATTGGGGGCGAGATTAGGAACAGTCCGGTGCGCCGGAATATCCAGGGAAGCGCGCATGCCCGGCAGGGGGGCAAGCTGTTGACCGCTCGCGTCGCGCGGAGCCAGCCGTGGCAGAGGCTCCGGCATAGGTTGCCCAATCGACCGAATGATCGGCGGCACTGGATCGACCAGGTTCTCCTGCCGAACGTCCAGCAAAGCTGCAAGCATCGCGTCGAGGTCTTCACCCGTTTCCTTGTCGACGTATCGCAGCGTTTCGTCGCTAACTTGCAGATTGAGATCGATGTCGGCGTATTCGATTAATTCCACCGGCAAAACGTCGTGCAAGTTGGCTCGCTGTAGCATCAGATCGTTCATCGGCAACTTGTCGAGACCAAGTTCCGAAAAGGTCATGCGATCAGCAACGCCGATCCGCGTGCCGCGATAGAGGCCATAAGCAGCACCGGCTGCGCCAAAGGCGAGAAATGTCTGTAAAGCCGCACGTCGGCTCGGGCTTTTTGCAGCTTTACGGGCTGCTAATCGGCCACTGCCAATTGCTTCCGCCAAGCTGTCCAAAAGACCATGCATTTTAGGTTGATTGCCCCACATCGACCTTATAATTCCGCCGCGTATCAAACTTAAATAGTCAAAAGGCGCGTAATCACACCTGAAATATCGCCAGCTTATACGTGCACAAAGTGTGCTGAGCAACGCTAAAAGTCACTCGATGGGTCACGAATGCCATACTAAAGCGTTAGAATTGCGGCATTAATTGTTTACTGCACGGCGTCCTACAATAGTCGCGTGATGAGATCTTTATCCAAGCCGTAGATATCATTTGCGAGTTGCAGACGCCCATCTTCGCCCACAAAAGCGGTCATGTAAGACAGGAAAACCTGCACCGAACGGGCTGGTCGAGCGACTTCAATTTGGCCGGCGTTCATCGCTTGGCGAATGCGGCTGCTGTCCCAGACGGTGTCTTTGAGCATGTATTCAGCCAGCGCTGTTGGCTGAGAAACCCGCACGCAGCCCGAGGAATGTGCGCGGTTGTTGCGGCTGAACAGATCGCGGGAGGGCGTGTCGTGGAGATAGATCGCTTGGTCATTGGTCAGAGAGAACCGAACAGCGCCCAGAGGTCCGCGTGTGCTGGGCGGTTTACGCAAAGTAACCTTCGACGAGATGTTCTCATCATACCAATTCACACGGTAGGGATTAACAATCTGACCACCATAGTAGACCTCAAAGCCCTGAATGATGGCGTAGGCAGGGTCAGCTTGGATGCTTTCTAGATAATCTTTCTCCATAATCGAGCGGGGAACTGTCCAATCGGGAGAGAACTTCAGGGACGTGATGCGGTCAGACAAAACCGGCGTTTGCCGCGTATCCCGTCCAACGACGACAGGCATGTTGAGCACGTCTTGGTCGCCATCGCGGGCAACCAGCGTGAAATTGGGGATGTTGACCCGCACGTGTCGCGGGGTTTTCAGTGGCTCTTCCCACCGCAGCCGCTCCAGATTCGCAAGGACAACGCCTAGGCGCTCTGTGGGCGAGGTGTTCATCCGCTTTTTCGTATTGGAGCCAATGATTCCATCAACGGCCAAGCCATTGCGCCGTTGATAGGTTTTGACAGCTTCAAGCAACCCATCATCAAAGAACGCCGGGTCTGCGACCGCTGCGGTGCTGCTGTAGTCGCCCGATGCTGCCAAGTGCTGCCGCAACTGGGCGACTGTCGGGTGGGTTACACCCCGCTTTAGCAAGGGGCCAGCATCGATCTGCGATGGACCTTTGGCGGACACAGTGCGGATCCGGCTCA
This sequence comes from Alphaproteobacteria bacterium, assembly GCA_965661545.1. Taxonomy (GTDB): domain Bacteria; phylum Pseudomonadota; class Alphaproteobacteria; order UBA7985; family UBA7985; genus UBA7985. The sequence goes on from CBFIEF010000001.1 coordinate 135,862, forward strand.
GATAGCCTTGGAGCGCAACGTATTCTTTCTTTTTGGGCGCCAAACTTTTGAGAAAGGCATCGAGGCCTGTACCCTCATCAAACTCCAGCAGCAGCTCAGAGGGCTGTTTTTTCAGCGATTGGGGGTAGCGCCCATTATAGATGTCCGAGGCATAGCGAAGTGTTGCCGCCGTTAGGACCAAATCTCGCCGCGCGATGCTGGTTAAATCATAGGACTGCGAGAGGTCGTCCATGCCAAGCGCCCAGTAGTTCGCGGGCTTCAACCCATGGTCGCCTGAGGACTGCATGATCTTGAGCGCATCCACGGTATCCGCGCGCCAGTTGAAATCTTGATAGAACAGCGGCTGGTAATTGCGGCGGGCGTAATAGTCGAGCAGGTCGGTACGACTCAGGCCAAAAGTGCGCAGGTCGCGTGGGATATTTGCAGTCAGCAAATCCCGCATGATCCCGTCAGAGCTTAGCCCACCAGCCGCAGCGTCTTGCGCCGGAATCGCAAGCGGCTGGGTTGCCACAGCGAGGCCGCACATCACCAGAGAACTGGCCGCTAGAATTCGAAAAGCACGAAGCATCAGGAGACCTTATCGACGAATAACCAGAAACAGGGATATAAACTTCTCGTTTTTGGCGTCAGAATCGCCATCACATGTTGTGTATATCAAATTTGGACAATGCGTGAAAAGGGAGCGACGTCGATGGGGCGGTACATGAGTATTCACAATTTGAAGATTTCGACCGTTTTGGCGGGGACTGTGGCACTTGCGTTGGTCGTGTCGGGCTGTGCTTCGTCAGATGATCCGAACGCGGCGGTGATCGCTGCAGCAAACTCGGGGCTCAGCACTCAATTGCTGCAAAAGAGCCTGACGGTCGAAGCCGGGACGGAGCAAGACGCGCTGGAAGCGGCGGTCAGCACCGCTGTTTGGGCACCCAGTGACCAGCTCAACGCCGATGTTTCGGAATATTTTGGGCAGCTCGGTCCCAAAGCCTTTGCCGTGACGCCGCCAACCGATACGGGCGCTCAGTCGTGGGGCAGTATTCACGGCGCAGCCTCGACGCAGGAGGCACAGCGCGACGCCATACAGATTTGCAGCAATGTCGCCAGTCAGCGCGGCATCAGTCTGCCGTGCTCCCTCTTATTCATTGAAAACTCTCAGCAGCCGTTGGGCTGGTAAGCCTCTGGTGGAGGCTCCCGGTGATTTAGGGAGCCAACCAAGCCGCTCGCCTTTGCCCTGCCAAGCCGTAATCAAACAGCAGTCGCCGATGGCTGCCTTTGAGTGACAAAACCTCCATGCGATCCGCTGTCAGGTGCAGCACCCGAAAGTTCTTTCGGGCACGGCTGAGATCGTCAGCGGTCATGTCGTCAACCGCAATGGTCGTGTTTTCGGGCTCGAGCATCGCTGTGCCGGGTTCGACGGTGTTGGCGTAGATCGTCTTGGTGGCGAGGGTCAGCTTAGCCCACGCGAGCTCGGTGTATTCCTTGCGGGTATCGAGCATCTCAATCCGGCCCATCACCGTTACCTGCAGCGATTTGCGCGGATCGTAGAACGACAGACTGGCGTGCTTGGCCTTGGGGATGACGGCGGCTTTGCGAGAACGAGCGTCGGTGTGCATCTCGAACCGTTTCGCTGACCGGTCCAAGCCTCGGAGGACCACGGTGCGCGGCACGGGCGTGAAGCCATCCAGATAACACAGCGTCGGCCAGTGAAAAGCGTGACGCGGCTTCTGCACGCCCTCCCTGAGTTCATTCCAAACCACATCGTGGCCCAGCTTCAGGTCATCAAAGGGCGAGGGGTCGTTTGACATCAGCCCGCCATCCGTGCGGCTTGGGCTAAATCCGTCCAATTGTGCTTCGAGGCCAAGTGTGCATAGAGCGGCGCAAGCCACCCCTTTTCACGCCAAGCGAGAAAGACGCCTTCGCTCACCTCGCTCAGTCGCCGTTCGTCGACAATCAGAAACCCGCCTAGTTTAAGCGACTGCGTTTCGCCTAATTCAATTTCACGATCGTCTTCAACCAAGATTCCCGCATCCTGAAAGGCCCGTAACATCGCAAGGCTGTCTTCCCACTGGCGATTGAAATCGGCGCAGAACGTGAGGGCTTCATTGAGAAATGGTGTGGGTTGCCGGTTATCGAACAGTTTATCACCCCGATCTTCGGACAAACGCCCGCTCGATTCCTCGACGCCAAGCACCATCCGTTTGCTTTCCGGGTCGGACATCAGCAGGAACGGGAACCGTCGAATATAGGCCGGGATATAGGCGCCGGGACGCCACTGTCCGGCCTGATCGATGAACAGGTTTCCGCTGTCTTTAATGCCGACAATGCACACCGGGGACATGGGTGCTTGTGGGGTAAAAACGATTGGATAACAGCGACTTGCTGTCTGAAACTCTACGGCTGTGAGGGGCAGTGACGTGACCTCACGCGCATATCCAAAGCTGTAGGCGGGCAACAAGCGCATGTTGTTGTGCCGCCCAGCCGTGACAGGGGCTGGATTGGAGTACAGCGGTGGTTGGCGCTTGGCGCTCATAGGGGGAGTCTCATGACGTCTTTTATTCCTTGAGCCGTTTAACTGCGGTTCTGACGCTAAGCGGTCAAGTCTTTGCTTTGTGGATCATATGTCTGGGGCACCGCTGAGAACTTGATTCAGTTTTATCTAACTTATTCCACCTTGGCCCCCGAATTGCACCGCTCCCTGTAACGCTCAGCGCTGACCGCATAACCCGGCATGCGCAACAAGGGTCGAAAAGGCTCATGGGCAAAATAATAAAAATGAATTTAAAGAATTGAATTGAGGAACAGGCGATGGCTGAGAAGCCTAAAAGCCCGGACGAGCTGCTTCAGATAAGGGAGCTGCTGTTCGGCAACGAAAAGCGTGACATCGATACGCGTGTCAGCGGTTTGGAAAAGGATGTGGTCGACGTGCGCGGCACCATCTCTGATGTCGATACCGCCCTGAATAAGAAAATTGAAACAGCGAGCTCTGGCGCCAGTGATGATGTCCGAGCGCTCAACGAGGAAATGCTTTCTCGGTTGAACGGGATGGATCAAACCATCGCCGACAATTCTGCTGCTGCTTCAGAGTCACTGTCCCGAGCCGTTGGGAGCTTGACTTCCGAGCTGAAAAATTTGGGCACGCAGTTGAACGAAACGACACGGAAACTGGATGAAGAACGAGAGCGGCGAGAAATGCTGTCGAACGGATTGCGCGCCTTGGCCGATGCCATGATGTCGCCGTCCACACAGTAGGACGTATTTCGTCCTATTCTTAGTTTGCTCTGATTTCATTTTTTGACGGAGGCTCCCACGCGTGAGCACCGATGACCAATTTCCGGTGAACGACTTGGATGCCCTGCGCGCATTGATCCTTGGGGAGGATGACGCCGCAGTCCGCTCGGTGCATGAACTTGCGCACAGGCTCGGCACAGTCGAAGACAGGCTGCGGGAAGATCCCGTCACGGTCGAACGCTTGCAGGCTGCGTTGGGGGACGTGCTGCATGGGTTAGAGGGTGACGAGCGAAGATTGGTGCAGGAGCGGCTGACGGCCTTGCTGCTGACCAACATTCAGAACGAGATCAAGGCCGCTAAGCCCAGCTTTGTTCAGGCGATCTACCCCGTTGCAGGCGGGTTGGTCCGCAAAGGCATTCAGCAGGCCATTTCTGAGCTGCTGGAAATGATCGAAGAACGACTTTCTGAGCCGGCCACGGTCTACAAGCGAGCCAAGATCCGCTTTCAGTCCATGATCACGGGCAAGCCCGAAGCCGAAATCTGGTTACGGCAAACAGGATTGTTCCACGTCGATCGGATCTTGATGGTGGATCGGACCTCCGGCACGGTTATTACTGGCTTGCGACAGGACCGCGATGGCAGGGCGACAGACACCGTCAATTCAGCGGATTCCGTCCAAGGCGAGGATCAAATCGTTTCCGGCATGCTGACGGCCATTATGTCATTCAGCCAGGAAGCATTTGGCGAGGGAAATGGCGGCGGCGGGGAGTTGTCGACGCTGGAGTTTGAAAACAGCCAGTTGCATGTCAAAGCAACGCCGCTTGTCTTGTTGGTGATCCGCACCATCGGCACGCCACCTGCGAAGATCAACAGCGTCATCGAAAACCGCTTCGGTCGCATGGTGACGGATAACGCCGACGCGCTGGGGTCGTTTGACGGCAGTTTGCCCGATGGTGCGCGCGTGGAGATTCAGTCACAACTGCGCCGCTTGCTGCGAGAACTACGAAACGCACAAAGTGAAGGCATGCCGTCGCGGAAAAAAGGCGCACGACGCCCGATCATGACCTTTGTGATGGCCTTGGGCGGGGTGTTGCTTGCGGCACTGATTTTGATCGCTATCCTCAACGCCATCCGAATCAACGGAAACGTTTCAAGAGTGCAAGCCACCATCGATGAAATCGAGCAGTTGCAGGCCTACCCACTCGAAGCCGACTATGATCGCACCAAAGCCAGCGTGGTCGTGCGTGGATTGGTGCCGGATGCTGCTTCGGCGGGGCGGCTAGAGACATTTTTGCGTGAAGATCACCCGCGGTTGGCGCTGAGCTTTGCGCTGTCCAACATCGCGACAGACGCTGTACGGCCCATTCTGCGTGGTCCTCGAATTGAGCGTGAATCCAACTCATCCAGCGTGAACCAACTCCGCGATGAAGCCTTTATTCGAGATACGATTATCCTCGATCTGGAACAGCAAATCGGCGACCTGCGGTTGGCGATGGCTGGGACAGAAGCCATCGACGCCGCACAGTCTTACCCCGCCCTGACCTATGATCTTGACCCTGATTTGGGCGCGCTGCGAAACAAGATTGGCGGGACGCTGGTGATGGCGTTAAAGGCTAAGCGCAACGCGACTGTTCCGATCAGCGAGCAAAATGATCTGTTCGGGCTCGGCGGGGGCGCGCAGTATTCGGCGCTGGAAGCACAACTGGACCAGCAAACCATTGCGGGCACGCTGATTGGCTTTAATGCCGCGGGCAGCTTTACGGACGTCGAGCTGGCGCTCGAGGCTACACGGCTGGTGGCGGAATTGCTGGAGACAAAACCGAAAGGCGTAAAGCTGGAGCTGTTGTCGGTTGTTCGGCCTGTGATTGGTCGAAACTTGCCCGCGAACATGGACCGGTTCATCGCGTCCAAAACCCGCGCTCTGCTGATCGCCCAAGGCGTAAACTCGAGCGACATTCGGGTGCGCACCGGCGGGACCGCGGCGACCGTCGTCGAAATTGACCCGGCATCATGGCGTAAGTCACACTATGTAGGTTTCCGGCTTGCATATTAGCGAAAATTATCGTCCTTGAAGCTGCAATCTTTAAGGGGATAAGCTTGGCAAATCTCGCTCAAAAAGTCTGTATCGTCGGAGAGTTTTCCGTAGGGAAAACCTCCTTGATACGTCGCTACGTGCTCGGCTTGTTTTCCGATGATTACAAGGCGACCTTGGGTGTGAATTGCTACAATCATGCGGGTCAGTTCCTACACCCCACGACGGGCGCAACCCACGCGATCAATCTGATCCTATGGGACATCGAAGGCGGTCAGCAGAAGTCATCTATGCTCAACACCTATTTGATCGGTGCGTCCGGTGCGCTGGTGATCGCAGATGTGACTCGGCCTGAGACGATCCAAGCCGTTGATCACTATTACAACTTGCTCGAAAGCGTGATTCCGGGGCGCCCAAAGGTGCTGGCATTGAATAAAGTCGATCTGATGGATGGAAGCCCAACGATGACTCACGCGCTTGCCATGGCGCAGGACAAGGCCAAGGCACTGGGGCTGAGGTTGGTACAAACGTCGGCGTCTAAGGGCAATCAGGTTCCCGAGCTGTTCGGCGGTCTTGCCTCCGACATCCTGCGGCTGCGCGGTTAGCTCATGGCAATCCAAGACCCCATCCAACGCGCTCAAGAAGATCTGCTGAACGCCGGGTTGATCAATCTCGTTATTCTTGATTCTGATGCTCGGATCGAAGCGGTGCAGGGCGCGCTGGTGGTGGGCTGGCAGGTTGGCGAAAGCGCTATCGACCGACTGTTCGTTCTGGCTGGGATGGAAGGTCTGATTACGGCAATGGCGGAGCAAGGGGCGACGATGGAACCCTTGGAACTGCCCGCAGTCTTTCTTGGCGGCAATCATGAAGACGGAGACTTGGGTGTATCGGTCCGCATGTCGGCCTTGGAGGGTTCCCGCGTCCTGCTGCTGCTGCGCCCACTAGAGGCGGCTGGCGCAGTGGGTCAACGCTCGGTGCAGCAGCATAACGATTTGGCCTTGGTACGCGGTCAGATGGAAAAGTCTCAATCACAGGCAGAATTGAATATCACGGCCCGAGAGGCCCTGTTCGACAACCTGCGCTGGGGCTTTCGGGCGCCGCTAAGCACGTTGGCGCAGGCGGTTGAGGATCAGGCTGAACTCGCCGCTCTGGCCGATGAAGCCTTGCATGCCGTGGATGATTGGCTTGAATTGCTCATCCTGCGGACAAAACGCAGCGAAGAAGACCATGGTGCGCCAGAACCGATTGCGGTGGCGTCGATGATGTCAGCGTTTCAGGGCGTTGAGACCAGCGCGTCAGAAGCCAGTATCAACGCTGCGAAAGGGCGCGTGTTGGGGTCGGCTGCGATCCTTTGCAAGGGTATTTCCGCCGTTCTTCGTGCCGCAAACGGACCGCTGAAATTGGCTTTTACGGTTGAAAACGCCAGTGCCTGTTGGACGATCAGTGGGATTGAGAACGCTGTGGCGCTAGAGGCTGATTATCGCCTGGAGCTTGCCCGTTCGGCCATGATGCTGATGGCGGGTTCGCTCCGCGTCAGCGTCAGCGACGGTCAGGTGGTATTTTCAGTGCCTGTGCAGCCGCTGCTCTAGGCCAAATCCAGCTCGACGATCACCCGCAGACCGCCGCTGGGTGAGTCCTGCAACTCAATTCTGGCGCCATGCCGGTCCATGACCTTTTTCACGATTGCTAACCCCAGCCCTGTGCCGCCAGTTTTGCGGTTCCGTGAGTCTTCTAATCGGACAAAGGGCTGGAATACGGCGTCGCGCTGATCCGTGGCAATACCGGGGCCATCGTCGTCAATGATCACGCGTGCGGCTTTCCCGTCTTCAGTGCGTTCGGTGGACACGCGTGAGCGCAGGCCATACTTGGTGCCATTTTCGATCAGATTGAGGAACCCGCGCTTCAAAGACGTCCGGTCGCCAATAATCGTCATCCGTCCGCCACTCTCAAACTGT
>CBFIEF010000002.1:0-140352 GCA_965661545.1 Alphaproteobacteria bacterium
CGAACAGGACGAGCAACGTCAGCCATCGCTTTTACCTAAAGGCGATATGAATGCTAAGCAGCACCAAAATCACCGGCAGGAGCCCACCCAGCGTAAAGGGCAGAACGTCTATCGGGAGCTTCAGCCCCACAAAGGCCTCGTGCACGTCTGGTTCAAAAGCAGGGTTATTCGGGGAAATTAGACTGCGATCGCCGCGCGCTCTATCATCGCGAAGCAGAACATCGGCATGAACGTCATGGCCAAGGCCATGAGAAAGAATGCGGAGGCGCGGGGTGTGGTTATCCTACCCTCGTTGACGCCACCGCCCAAGGCCACTGGTTAAGCAACAGCCTGCATATCGGTCTCAGCGGACCTGCTTTCTGAAGCCGCCTCGAATAGGCGTACTTCCAAGTCCGCGCGAGCGTTCTCAGACAACTCGTACATGTCGTCCTCAACAACGATGAGACGACCATTGTCGCGCATGCTGCGGATATAAGCCGAGGCGTTGTTCCCGTGCGTGCTGCGCTTGTAAATTTCGCGCGCCGACTTGGCTTCATGGTGCAGTTGGTTGCGACTGAAACGGGTAACACCGTCGATCAGGGACAGCTTAGCAGCAGCGGATAAAAACAGATCCGCGCCAGATTTGTGACCCAAGCGCATGCAAATAGCGTGTGTGGTACGGATGGAAATGTTGCGGTCAAATGAACCACTGGAATCCGAAACCTTCTCGTTCCAGTCGATTTTTGAAAGAACGGGAATGAGGTGTTCAACGGCAAAAGCCTCGGAACCCTCAAACTCAACTCTAATTTGATCACGCTCCATCTTCAGCGAGCAGTTTTCCATATTAATACTCCAAAAAAGCGAATTATGATCAGGTATTACTCCTAATGAATTTTGACTGTCAACCATTTGCATTTAATTTTTATAGATTTTGATTAGTTTTTGACCGATAGCGTGGTTCTTTGGCGTCAGATTGCGCTTTTTGGCAATATATTTCGGGAAATTGCCCTTATTGCGGAAGGTTCATACGATAGATCTCGTTTTGCACCAGCTTTGGGCACAATCTAAGAACCATGGAAATCACTAATCTAGAGCCTCATTCGCTGTAGAAGTACTAAACTTCCGTCTCTCACCCTTGAGAGTGGAAGGGCCAATCCATTTTTGTGCCTTAGCCGCTTAGGCCACCATTGACCTCTCACTGCACTTCGCCGAAGGAAAGGTCATGGAACCCTTTGTTTACGCACCGCCGCCAGTGGCGCCCCTACCCGTGTTATATGAAGATGAAGCCTTGCTTGCATTGAACAAGCCAGCAGGCTTACTGAGCGTTCCTGGCCGCCTCGAAGCACACCGGGACAGTCTTTACACTCGCGTTCTGGTCGAGCATCCCCACGCCATGGTTGTCCATCGGCTGGATCTGGCAACGTCTGGCGTCATTGTGATCGCTAAGAACCTCGAAGCCAACCGCGCCTTGTCGCGTCAGTTTCAACAGCGGCGGGTGGAAAAGACCTACTTGGCCGTGATTGAAGGCACGCCGGCGCAAAACGAAGGCTGTGTCGATCTCCCCCTCATCTGTGACTGGCCCAACCGGCCGCGGCAGATGGTGGATCACGCCATCGGAAAACCGTCGCAGACTAAGTGGACAGCCCTGTCGTCCCAAAGTGTATCGGATCGTGAGGGAACGCGGGTTGAGCTTCGACCGATCACCGGACGCTCCCACCAACTTCGGGTCCATATGGCTCAGATGGGTCACCCAATCTTTGGAGACCGGCTTTACGCCACTGCGGAGGGCGCGGGGGCTAGCGAGAGGCTGCTGCTTCACGCTTGGATGCTCACGCTGCATCATCCTTTGGACGATCGCCCTTTGCGCTTCGAGGCCCCCTACCCCTTTTAAATCTGGCCCCTTTTAAATCTGGCCCTTTTTAGATCATATGCCGCTGACCAACGATGGTGCCGCGGCTGTTTTGAATGGCCTTAAGCGCAACGGGACCAAGCGCCGTCTGTTCGTCTTCAGACAGCACGCCCAAGCGCACCAACACGGCGAACAAGGCAGCATCTTGGACATCTGAAATGCCATCCAGCATTTTCAACGTCATGCCCCAACCTTTGTCCCGGATAACGGTCGCGTAATAGCCGTCAGCGCCCATTTTCGCGATGATCCGCCCTTTGGTTTCTGTGGCAAGCGCGACGCTGAGGTGACCTGTGCCCGCAATGTACCAAGGATGAGCCGCTATGGCGTTCAGCAAGCGCGTCTGAGCCTGCCCTCGGGCTGTTGCGTCGTCAGGACGAGCAAAGGATGCCAGCGCACGTGCCATATCCACCATGGGCAGCACTGGGGTCGGCAACGCGCAGCCATCAACACCCCACCCAATATCAGCCTCTGCTGCGCCGCTGAGCTCGAGCAGGTTGCGGGCATAAAGCCGTTGAGCGGGATGATTGAGGTCGTTGTAGCCAGAAACGGCCCAGCCTTCGTGTCGGCACACGGTCAGAAAGCCTGAGTGTTTGCCGCTGCAATTGTGGTTGAGTGTCGATCGGCCCACACCCGAGCTAATAACCTCAACCCGTGCCTCGCCGTACATGGGCCAATCCGGGCCACAGGCCAAATCGTCAGCTGTGCAACCAATATGGTCGAGCCATGACCGAACCAGTTCCACGTGCCCCGGCTCGCCAAAGTGCGAAGCACAGGCGACGGATAAGTGAGCCGCGCTCAAGTCGTAGGCATCAGCCGCGCCGCTTTCAACCAGCGGCAAGCCTTGGATGAGTTTTGCGGAGGATCGCGGAAAGACGGGTAAGTCGGGCACACCGGCCTGCTGCACCGCCGCGCCTGTTTCGCCATCAACAACCACGAAATGACCGCCTTGAACGGTCTCAACACCACCCGCGCGGGTGGCATAGACCAGCGGTTCCGCCTTCTGGAACCATTGCGAAGCAGAAATCATAGACGCCTCCGTATTGAGCGATACATCATGGCTTGGAGCGCAGAGACGAGATGGTAGGCCCGGCAGGATTCGAACCTGCGACAACTCGGTTATGAGCCGAGGGTTCTAACCGCTGAACTACGGGCCCCCAAAACGTTCTTGGCTGATAGCACTGTGCTCGACCGCAAGCAAAGCGCCTTTGGATTAATCTGCTTTGTGAATTTCGACTTGGTGTGGGAATGGAATTTCGATCCCAGCAGCGTCCAAAGCCTTTTTGGCTTCCAAGCGAAAGGCGGCCTGTGCGTCCCAATACTTCTTGCCATCGGCCCAAGCCCAAACCGTCAAATCAACCGAGAAATCACCCAGGTTGGAAACATAGACATACGGCGGTGGAAATTCTTCCCATGCTGGGTTGGCGGAGACCACACCGCGCAGCACGTCCATCGCCTGATCAAGATCCGTATCATAGGCAACGCCAACGACCGCAATCATTCGGCGGCGACCCAACCGCGTATAGTTTTCGATGGAACCTTCAAAGATCGCCGTGTTCGGCACCGACACCAGGACATTGCCCAGCGTAATGAGATCAGTACGGAACAGCCCGACCCGGCTCACCGAACCACTGGCACCGGCAGCGGCCACCCACTCGCCAACCTTCAACGGGCGCAGGATGAGTAGCATGACCCCAGCAGCAACGTTGGAAAGCGTCCCCTGCACCGCCAAGCCGATGGCCAGCGCCACACCGCTGAGCAGCGCGAGGATCGTTGCCGTCTGGACGCCGAACATTTGCAAGGCAAGCAGGACGGTAATGATCAGAATGGCAAAGCGCAGAACTTGGATCAGCACTTTCTCGATCGTGGCATCGAGCAGAGTGCGCTCGGTGAGGAACTTGTCGATGGTCCGAGAGAACCAGGCCGCAAAGATCCAACCAATGATCAGCACCATCACGGCGCCCAACACCTTGGCGCCAACTGGCAACAGGACGTTAAGAACTTGATTGTCACTCTCACCCAAAACGGCATCAATGAGCGTTGAGAAATTCAGCCAATCCATGACGCGAGCGCCCCCTTTTTAAAGCCCTGTTACTGCTGTGTCGTCGGACTGGGAAAAACATGATCAGTCCGCCCCAGCACGTAGTAGAAGAATAAACCTCCCCATTCCCGTGCAGCTAGGGCAAATCGCTCCCACTCAGCGATCCCTTGGCCGAATACGATACCACGGCGGCGATTGGAACGATAATCAACAGGTATAGGCACCACCGACACCTCCGCTTTATCGAAGACACCGACCGCGCGAGGCATATGAAAGGCCGACGTCACCACGCCGTAGAGGCCGCTATCGAGCTCCGGGAAGGCAGCGAGCAAGGCTTCAGGGTGTTCGGCGGTATTACGAGACTGGCTTTCCACCCGAATCCGGTCCGAATCAAAGCCTTGCTGTCCCAGCCATTCGGCAACCAAGGCCGCTTCACCAATCTCAACACGATCGGTCAGCGCTCCATCTCCACCGGTCAGATACAGATTAACATCGGTTTGGGTCAGTACCTCAATGGCCGTGAGCATCCGGTCGCTTGCGCTGCCGACTTGGATCAAGGCCGCACTGTCCATTGAGGCGCGCAGGTCAAGCGCACCACCGAGAACGATGACGCCATCCAGCCGGCCAGCTTCAGACTGTAGTCGAAACGGTGGAAAGCGGTTTTCCAGCGGCTCCAACATGCGGGAGCCCAGCGGTAGGAAAAACAATGCCAGAACGGCGGCCAACACCCCGACCTGAAAAACCTGACCAGTGCGCGCGTAGATGCCCTGGTTCAGCAGGCGGATCAGCGTGCCAACCAAAAATATCGCGAGCAAAAGGTGCACTGGGTCGAGGAACCAGTGCACGATTTTAGACAGAGCAAACATGGGCTTGCGCCAATTCTGCCGATAGCGACCTAGTGGTCGAGGAAGGAACGCAGCTTGCGGGACCGTGAAGGATGCTTGAGCTTGCGCAAGGCCTTGGCTTCGATCTGACGAATACGCTCACGGGTTACAGAGAACTGCTGCCCCACTTCTTCGAGCGTATGGTCTGTATTCATGCCGATACCAAAGCGCATCCGCAGCACGCGCTCTTCACGCGGCGTCAGCGAAGACAGAACGCGCGTGGTGGATTCACGCAGGTTGTTGTTGATCGCTGCTTCAACCGGGATGATGGCGTTTTCATCCTTAATGAAATCACCCAAGTGCGAATCTTCCTCGTCCCCGATCGGGGTTTCGAGAGAAATAGGCTCCTTGGCGATTTTCATCACCTTCCGCACTTTCTCCAGCGGCATGCCCAAGCGAGAAGCAAGCTCCTCTGGCGTGGCTTCGCGGCCAATTTCGTGCAGCATCTGACGACCTGTCCGCACCAGCTTGTTGATCGTTTCAATCATGTGTACCGGAATACGAATGGTCCGTGCCTGATCCGCGATGGATCGGGTGATGGCCTGTCGAATCCACCAAGTTGCGTAGGTGGAGAACTTGTAGCCTCGGCGGTACTCAAATTTATCAACCGCCTTCATCAGGCCGATGTTGCCCTCCTGAATCAGATCCAGGAATTGCAGGCCACGGTTGGTGTACTTCTTAGCAATCGAGATCACCAAACGCAGGTTAGCCTCGATCATTTCGGCCTTAGCGCGGTTGGAGTCGCGCTCGCCTTTCTGGACCTTTTCAACAATCCGCTTGAACTCACTGACCGGCAAATCAACTTGGTGGATGATGTCGGCGATGTCTTCACGGATTTCTTTGGCCATGGAGCCATAACGGTCGAACAGCATTTTCCAAGACGGATCGACAGCGGCCATACGCTCCAGCCAGCTCGGATCAATCTCATTCTCAAAATATTCTTCGATGAACTCGTCGCGCGGAATTTTACAGCGATCGGACAGCTTCATCAGCTTAATCTCGTGACCGATGATGGCTTTGTTGATCGACTTCATCTGATCCACCAGCTGGTCGATCAGGTTGTTGTTCAGACGAATCAGCTTCATCGCCCGAATAACCATGTCACGACCTTCTTCGTAGGCCGCTTCGATTTCTTCCGGAACATCTTCCCCGGTTTGCAGCAGGGTCATGCGGTCCTTCTGAACCTTGTGCAGACCACTGTAGGCGCCCGCGATGACGTCGAGCGCTTCCATCACGTCTTCACGCAGAATGGCTTCCATCGCGGAGAGAGAGACGCTGTTATCTTCATCATCGTCGTCGTCATCGGTGGAAGCGGCCGCGCCTTCTGCGCCCTCTTCCTTTTCGCCATTCTCGTCCTCGTCGTCCTCTTCTTCGTCGTCGTCAGCCAGCCCTTCAGCAGCGGCGACGTCCAGCGAGGGGTCGTTGGCCTCTTCTTCATCACCAGCCAGCGAGCGCATGTGCGCGGCGTAGGTGGCGTCGAGATCGATCACGTCCCGCAGCAAAACCACTTCTTCCTGCAGGGATTGGCGCCAAGACATAAGTGCGGAGAAGGTCAGCGGGGATTCGCAAATGCCCGCGATCATATCTTCGCGACCGGCTTCGATCCGCTTGGCAATCGCGATCTCACCTTCGCGCGACAGCAGCTCAACCGAGCCCATCTCACGCAGGTACATGCGAACCGGATCATCGGTTCGGCCTACGTCTTCGTCTTTGATGTTACCGGTTGGGTTGGCGACGTCGGTGGTTTCTTCTTTTTCCCCGTCCGCGCTCTCATTTTCAGTCACGGTTACACCGGCCTCAGAGAGCTGCGCCATCACGTCTTCGATCTGGTCGCTGCTCACCTGATCTTCAGGCAAGAATTCGTTTATGTCGTCGTAAGTCACCGAACCGTTGGCTTTCGCCCGCTCGGTAAGCTTGCGGACTGCGATCAGGACAGTGTCCTGAGCACCTCCGGCGGCGTCTTTGGCGGCATCCGTATCTGTCGGCTTTTCTGCTGCGCGCGCTTGGTTGCTCATTCAGACCTCAGTGTTTCAACGTACCCGGGGCGTTGTCAGGCGGATGCTGGGCAGCAAGCACAGGACAACACATTTTGTTTCTTAGTCCCAAAGTTTGGAACCGGCTATCAGGAGGATGGCTTGGCGTCGGTGTAGGCCTTGGCGCGCAGATGTAGAGCTTTCAACTCATCATCTGAAACAGCATACGCAGGCAATGCCACCCGAGACACGTGCAAATCATGCTGCATGTCCCGATGCATAAAACCTGCGAACAAGGTCTCTAGACCCTCGATCACCTCATCTTTCCGAGCTTCTGGCTTTGCAAAGCCTGCATGGAGCTGGGTTTCAGAACCCTTTAAACGCTCGACCATTCTGTCTAGCCCACGCTTCGACAGATGAGCGCCCAAGTGCTCTGAGTCAAGGGTTACGTCAGCGAACAGGGCCTGAACCAGCGCATCGCGGAATTGCGCAAGATCGACGTCCAGCATGGTCAAAGTGGCAAGATTTTCGCCATACAGCTCCAACAAGTCAGGATGATTGAGGAAAACAGCGAACAAAACCTCGTACTGACGCCGTGCCAGCGCCTGTGTATCCAGCGCAGACACGCGGTCATTGCCGGGTCTGTTCAGGCCTGAAGAGGGGCCCTTTTTGAAGCCCTTACCGCCCCCAGAACCGCGCTGCCATTGGCGTCCGGTGTTCTTGCGGAAGGGGTGGTGGCCGAAGGAGGCCTCGAACCGCCCGACCATATCAGCCTCAAGCGCCGCATTGAGACTCGAGTCTTCAACAGACTTCAGCGCGGTATTGATGCGGGACCAGAGGGCTGCCCGCTGCTCGGCATCATTTCGAGCCATGCTCATCCGCTCCCAGCGCCAAAGTGCCGCAGGCAGGGTCTCGGACTTCGTCAGTACGGTTTGCAGAGCGCGTAATCCACCGTGCTTGAGCAAATCGTCAGGGTCTTGGCCCTCTGGCAAGGTCGCAAACTTCACGGATTTTCCCGCCTGCAACAGCGGCAAAGCCCGCTCCGCTGTCCGCCGCGCTGCCCGCTGACCGGCAGCATCACCGTCCAAGCAAACCGTGGGCGAAGGCACCATCTTCCACAGCAAGCGCAGGTGGTCCTCAGTCAGGGCCGTACCCAGCGGCGCAACGGCGTTCTCTACACCGGCCTGTCCCAGAGCAATGGCGTCCATATAGCCCTCAACAACCAGAATTTCGCCCCGGTCGTGCGCCGACTTGCGGGCAAGGTGGTGCCCGTAAAGCAGAAGCCCCTTATGAAAAATCGGGGTATCGGGTGAGTTGAGATATTTAGGCTCACCATCGCCAAGGATACGTCCGCCAAAGGCAACCGGGTTTCCCTGACGATCCCAAATCGGAAACATCAAGCGGCCTCGGAACATGTCAAAGGGAGCCCTGCCGTCTTCGGGGGCTTTGGCGAGTGCGGCGTCGATGATGACCTGCGCGCTAAAGCCTTGGGCAATGAGCTTCTTGAACAGCCAATCGCGCGAGTCTGGCGAGTAGCCCAAACCGAAATGCCGCACTGTTTCAGGGCTCAAACCCCGTTTCTCGATGTAGGCTCGCGCAGTCTCACCTTCGGGCAGCGTCAGAGCGTCTTGGTAGGCTTTGACAGCAGCGACCATGGCCTCTTTCAAGCCCTTGGCACGCTCGGCTTTTCGGGCTGCATCAGGATCGGCTTTGGGCATATCGACGCCTGCTTGGGCGGACAAAGTCTCGACAGCTTCAATAAACGTCTGGCCATCGTGGTTCATCACAAAACCAATATGATCGCCGTGCTGACCGCAGCCAAAGCAGTGATAAAAGCCCTTCTCGTTGTTCACGTAGAACGATGGCGTTTTCTCGTTGTGGAAGGGACAGCAGGCCGTCCACTCTCGTCCCTTGCGCTGCAGCTTAACGCGCGCGCCGACAACATCAGACAGATCAAGCCGTGTCCGGAGTTCATCGAGGAAAGCGGGAGGGATCGTGGCCACTGCTGTGTTTGCTCCTGTTGTGCGAGTCTGCCTTGCCAACTCACCATTCGCGTGTGCGCGGCAATCCAATCTAGGTTTTGCCAGCGATAAGGCGCAGCAGTTTAACCTGAAAACTGCGCTAAGCCTCCCCCTATCATCGGCTCTCCGTGCTGAAATTTGAACAACACGGGGGACAACATTGGGATAACCGACTGTGACCTTGATCGATCAGGGCGCGCTGATTGCGCTCTCCATTTCAGGCGTGTGGGCAATCACGTCCATCATCTCGGCTGGTCCAGCGCGGGTTTTAGGGGGCATGCGGTACAACCGCATCCGAATTACCCTGATTGCCATCACCATGGCCGTGATCGCTGCGGTGCTGGTAATCCAACAGGGCAAAATGCCCTCGCTGATGCAGTTTGGTGTGCTCAGCGTATCCGGCTTCATCGGTATTTTCATCGGCGATACCCTGCTTTACAGCACCATCGCTCGGCTGGGGCCACGGCGGACGACCATGCTGTTTTCCACCCACGCACCGATGACTGCCCTTATTGGAATTGGGTTTGGACAGGTTTTGAGCCCGCAAGACTGGATGGGGATCGCGCTGGTCTTTGCCGGTGTGACCGTGGCCATTATCTACGGCAAGCGAAAGGATCAGCTGCACGTCTGGGAGTCGGTCCAAGGGCTGATGGTCATTGGCGTTCTGCTGGGCCTCGGTGCGGCCCTGTCTCAAGCCATTGGAACGATCATTGCGAACCCGGTAATGGACAACCCCGATCTTTCCACTCGGCCAGACCCGATTGTCGCCTCGGCCATCCGAGTATCCATAGCGGCTCTGGCGCTGTGGCTGATCATGCTTATCCCCGGTCCGTGGACCCCGACCCCAGCACAGTCCGCCGCGCGGCTGACACCTCGGCTGGTTTTTATCATCGGGCTGAGTGGCTTTCTGGGCATTGGCCTGGGCATGACGCTGTTTCTGCTCGCCTTGGGTATGACCGACGCCGCACTTGTGGCCACGCTATCGTCAATGACACCAGTTGCGCAGTTGCCTCTGATTTGGATTATTACCCGTCAGCGCCCGGCTCTTTTGGCCTGGGTTGGCGCGGTGCTAGCAGGGCTTGGAACGGCCCTGCTGCTGTATCAGGGTGCCTGAGCGGATAACCTCCGGCACCCCGTCTCTCGGCCTGACTGAGCTCAGGCCGCTTTCGCTAAAGCGCACAGGCGCTGCTTCACGATGGGCGAAACCGAGCCGAAGTCGATCTGGCCAGCGTACTTTTCTTTGAGCATCCCCATAACGGGGCCCATGTCCTTGATGGACGCAGCACCAGTTTCGGAGATAACCGCGTCGAGGGCAGCTTGCACTTCCTCTTCGCTCATCATCTGCGGCAGAAAACGTTCGATCACTTCGATCTCAGCGGCTTCTTGAGCTGCTGCATCGGGACGACCGCCATCGTTATACATTTTGATGCTTTCCCGACGCTGCTTAATCATCTTTTGCAGCAGGGACAGGATGTCTGAGTCGGCGATACCTTCTGAATTGCCAGAAGACCGAACGTCGATGTCCTGCTGCTTGATCGCAGCGTTGACCAGACGAAGCGTAGAGAGCGTCACCTGATCTTTGGCTTTCATCGCGTCCTTCATGGACCCGGTAAGTGTTTCGCGGAGCATGGACTGCCTGCGTGTTGTTTTCGGATGCGCGGAAGCTAATGTTGTGGCGGAAGTTTGGCAATAACCCTCAAAGGCTGCCGCTGACTTGCGCCTAACGCATGCAGACCAGCGCACATACAAGAGAATGGGAAGTAACGCGCCTCAGGCATTCCTTGACGCAACCCGTCCTCAGGCTTACTCCACTGTCTTCCAGTACGTGCGTTTAATTTAGAGCGATAAGCACCGATTGGAGCCTCTCCCCTATGTCCGACCAAACCGTTGATTCGGGACCAGCAAAGACGCGGTTTTCCGCGGCCTTAGCCAGCAAACCAAACCTAGCTACGGGTGCGCTCGTGTTGGGAAATGGCGCGATTTTATGGGGCTTGGGCCTTGGTGCTGAAGGGCGAAGCTTGGGCGAGGTGTGTTTCAACACCTCAATGAGCGGCTATCAGGAAATTCTGATGGATCCGTCCTATGCCGGACAGATCATCACCTTCACCTTCCCGCATATCGGCAATGTCGGAACCAACGATGAAGACAGCGAAGCGCTGCAGGTTCATGCGCGCGGCTGTATCCTGCGTTGTGACATCACACAGCCTTCGAACTACCGCGCCGCAGAACATCTCTCCGATTGGATGCGCGCGAAGAAGATGACCGGGATTGCTGGCGTGGATACCCGCGCCCTCACCCGTATGATTCGTGACGAAGGCGCACCGCACGGCGTGGTGGTCAACGGCGACCTGAGTGACAACACCCTCACAGCGGCTTTTGAAGAAGCCAGCGCTTGGGCAGGGCTCAAGGGCTTGGACTTGGCTAAGGAAGTCACCACCGGACAAACCTATAAGTGGTCGCAAACCACGTGGAGCCGAACTGAAGGCTTCGGCGAAATGACAGCACCGACCAAAAAGGTCGTCGCCGTCGATTTTGGCGCAAAGCTCAACATCCTGCGCAGTCTGGCCGTTCGCGGTTGCGACGTGACCGTCGTCCCGGCCTCAGCCACGGCTGAAGAAATTCTCAGCCACACGCCCGATGGTGTTTTCCTGTCCAACGGTCCGGGCGACCCAGCGGCGACTGGCGCTTACGCCATTGGCGCGGTTCAAGGCGTGCTAGAAAGCGGAACACCCATCTTTGGCATTTGTCTGGGTCATCAAATCCTTGCGCAGGCCTTGGGCGCCAAGACCTCTAAGCTGCATCAGGGCCACCGCGGCGGGAACCACCCGGTTAAAGACCTGCAAACGGGCAAGGTCGAAATCACCTCGCAAAACCATGGCTTCGCGGTGGAGCTGGAAAGCCTGCCCAGCGACGTTGAGGCAACGCACGTTTCCCTGTTCGATGGCACAAACGAAGGCATCAGCTCCACCACGCACCGCGCCTTCTCGGTCCAATACCACCCCGAAGCCAGTCCCGGCCCACACGATTCCCACTACTTGTTTGATCGTTTCATGGAGATGATGGATGCCTAAACGTAATGACATCAACTCGATCATGATCATCGGCGCCGGCCCTATCATCATCGGTCAGGCCTGTGAATTCGATTACTCCGGCGCGCAGGCGTGTAAGGCACTGCGGGAAGAGGGCTACCGGGTCATTCTGGTGAACTCCAATCCCGCGACCATTATGACCGACCCCGATCTGGCTGACGCAACCTATGTTGAGCCGATCACGCCGGAAATGGTCGCCAAGATCATCGAGAAAGAGCGCCCCGACGCGCTGCTGCCGACCATGGGTGGGCAAACTGGCCTGAACACGGGTCTAGCACTGCACTACGACGGCACGTTGGAAAAGTACGGGGTCGAGCTGATCGGTGCGCGTGCTGAATCAATCGAAAAGGCGGAAGACCGGCTGAAGTTCCGCGATGCGATGGACAAAATCGGTCTGGAAAGCTCGCGCTCTATTCTGGTGACCTCCATGGATCAGGCCGAAGAGGCGTTGGCCATCACCGGACTGCCCGTGATCCTGCGCCCATCTTTTACTTTGGGCGGCGAAGGCGGCGGCATTTGCTACAACCGCGAAGAATTCCTTGAAATGCTTGCGGGCGGTCTGCGCTTGTCCCCGGTCACGGAAGTGTTGGTCGAAGAATCCATTCTGGGCTGGAAAGAGTTCGAGATGGAAGTCGTGCGTGACAAGGCAGACAACTGCATCATCGTTTGCTCGATCGAGAACATAGATCCCATGGGCGTGCACACTGGCGATTCCATCACCGTGGCACCCAGTTTGACCCTGACGGACAAAGAGCTGCAGATCATGCGCGATGCATCGATCGCGGTGCTGCGTGAGATTGGCGTGGACACCGGCGGCTCGAACGTGCAGTTCGCCGTTAATCCCGACGATGGTCGCTTGATCGTTATCGAAATGAATCCGCGTGTGTCGCGGTCTTCCGCGCTGGCGTCCAAAGCAACGGGCTTCCCGATTGCCAAAATCGCGGCAAAGCTGGCCGTGGGCTACACCCTCGATGAGCTGCAGAACGACATGACCAAGGTCACGCCGGCGTCATTCGAGCCGAGCATCGACTACGTGGTCACAAAGATCCCGCGCTTTGCCTTCGAGAAATTTCCCGGTGCACAGACCAACCTAACCACGGCAATGAAGTCCGTGGGTGAAGTCATGGCCTTGGGCAGCGACTTCAAGGAAAGCTTCCACAAGGCGTTGATCGGTCTGGAAACGGGCCTGAGCGGGGCTGATGATATTGATGTTCCGGGCATCGAAGGCGGTCAGATCGTCGATCAAGGCGCTGTCGCCGCGCACCTGCGCGCACCCACACCGACCCGCATTTTGTCCGTTTGCACCGCGTTGCGCGCTGGCATGAGCGTTGACGACGTCCACAACGCTTCGAAAATTGATCCATGGTTCCTGCGCGAAATTCAGGACTTGGTGCTCAGCGGCCCAAGCACGGGCACGCGCGTTTACAAGCGCATCGATACCTGCGCGGCTGAGTTCCCATCGAACACCAACTATTTCTATTCCACCGTCGTCGATGACCGCTTCAACGCGCCGGTCTGCGAGGCTGACGTCTCGGATCGGGACAAGGTGATGATCTTGGGCGGCGGTCCAAACCGGATCGGCCAGGGCATCGAGTTCGACTACTGCTGCGTCCATGCGTGCTACGCGCTCAAGGAAGCCGGTTACGAAACCATCATGGTGAATTGCAACCCTGAGACCGTATCCACGGACTATGATACCGCTGATCGCCTCTACTTCGAGCCGCTGACCGAAGAGCACGTGCTTGCCATCGCGCGCAAAGAGCAGGAACGCGGCACGCTCAAGGGCGTAATTGTGCAGTTTGGCGGACAAACGCCGCTGAAAATTGCTGCTGCATTGGAAAAGGCAGGCGTTCCGATCCTCGGCACGTCCCCAGACGCGATCGATCTGGCCGAAGACCGGGAGCGGTTCCAGAAGCTGCTCAACGACATCGGTCTGCTCCAGCCCTCCAACGGTCTGGGTCGAACCCCCGAAGAGGTCGAACGCGTCGCTGAAGAGATCGGATACCCTGTGCTGCTGCGCCCATCTTATGTTTTGGGTGGACGGGGCATGGAAATCGTCAACGATACCGAGCGCCTGCGCCGTTACGTGT
This sequence comes from Alphaproteobacteria bacterium, assembly GCA_965661545.1. Lineage (GTDB taxonomy): Bacteria > Pseudomonadota > Alphaproteobacteria > UBA7985 > UBA7985 > UBA7985. Next base: position 13,984 of record CBFIEF010000002.1, read on the forward strand.
CTGAGGCCGTAAAAGTCTCCGGCGATACTCCTGTTCTGATCGACAGCTACCTGCGCGACGCCATCGAAGTGGACGTTGACGCGATTTGTGACGGCGAAGAAGTCTACATTGCTGGCATCATGGAGCATATCGAAGAAGCGGGCATTCACTCCGGTGACAGCGCCTGCTCTCTGCCGCCCTACTCGCTCTCCGACGACCTAGTCGCGCGGCTGAAGGATCAGGCGGAGAAGCTTGCGGTCGCGTTAAATGTGCGCGGCCTGATGAACGTGCAGTTTGCGGTCCAGGGCGACGCGATTTACGTGCTCGAAGTCAACCCACGCGCCAGCCGGACGGTGCCTTTCGTCGCCAAAGCAACAGGCGTCCCAGTGGCGAAAATCGCAGCGCGCATCATGGCGGGGGAGACCCTTGCTCAATTGCCGCCCAAGCCGCACAACGCAGGCCAGATGGCGGTTAAGGAAGCTGTCTTCCCGTTTGACCGCTTCCCCGGTGTTGACGTGTTGCTTGGCCCCGAAATGCGCTCAACCGGTGAGGTCATGGGGCTGGACGCGGATTTCGCGCACGCTTTCCTCAAGGCACAGCTGGCAGCCAACGTGAAGCTGCCAAGTTCGGGCGTCGTGTTCCTTTCTGTCCGCGATCACGACAAGGCGCGTTTACCAGAATTGGGTCAGCAATTTATCGACGCGGGCTTCACCCTGCTCGCCACCGACGGCACCTGCCGGACACTGCTTGATGCCGGTATTGCCTGCGCCCATGTTCACAAAGTTCACGAGGGACAGCCCAACGCAGTCGACGCGATGATCAATGGGGAAATCCATCTTGTGGTGAACACAGTTGAAGGTCAAAAGGCCATTGACGACTCAAAAAGCCTGCGGAGAACCGCGTTAACGCGGAAAATTCCGTATCATACGACCTTGGCGAGCGCTTTTGCGGTTGCGCAAGCGATAAAAGCGTCGCAGACAGGCGCGCTTACTGTCGCCTCCTTGCAATCGTACGCGGCGTAAGCCCTAATCAGTAACCCTAGATGACCCCGGTCCCTGCGAAACGGAGGACTTACAGCAGATGGAAAAGTTTCCACTTACTAAAGAAGGTTTCGAACGCCTCGAAACCCGGTTGAAACATCTTAAGTCTGTAGAACGACCCGCGATCATTCAGCAGATCGCAGAAGCTCGAGAACACGGCGATTTGTCAGAGAACGCCGAGTACCACTCAGCACGCGAGAAGCAGGGCTTTATCGAGGGCGAGATTGCGAACCTCGAAGGCACTCTTGGTCGGGCTGAAGTCTTTGACGTGACGACCCTTTCGGGCAGCACCGTCGTCTTTGGCGCGACCGTTGGTTTGGTTGACGAAGAAACGGACGAGCCGGTGACTTACCAGATCGTTGGCGATCTCGAAGCGGACTTGAAGGCGGGTAAAATCTCCGTCTCATCCCCGCTTTCTCGTGCTTTGATTGGTAAGGAAGTTGGCGCCTCAGCCGAGGTGACGACCCCCAAGGGCACGCGCTACTTCGAAGTTGAAAAAATCTCCTTCATCTAAGGCTCAGTCGCCGCCTTCGGGCGGCGGTTCCAATCCAGCCGCACAACCACCTGTCCGTGGTCCGAACAGCGTGCGTGATACTTGGACACTTGCCAGTGCTCCAACTCATCCAGCATGTCGTCCATCAGGTGATCGTTGAACACCCGCAGCGATCCAACATCCCCCACCGCAGGCGACCCCCAGTCCTCACGCATCCAGTCTGGAACAAAGTGCCGTGAGACAAGGATGTGGTCGAGCGTGTTGTGCTGCCCATCCCAGAAAAACGTATAGAACACGTCTCGCTGTGTTTTGCGGGCGTGGCGGCGCGCGGTTGAGTAGAGCGCCAAATCGCTGGAAACGTGCCGCATCAGCTCTCGGTCATCGTCGGGGTAGTCGTCGCGGCTGAAATAAGGAACCGACAGACCGCCAGCAACATCTGTGGAAATCGCCTCCAGCTCATCATTCAAATCACCCATCAGGACCACGGGGCGTTCCGGATGCCGTTCCAGATCTTCAACGATCCGCCACCGCACCGCCGCAGCGTCGATATTTCGGACCATGGCCGATCGCGCGATGCCGAGCGCGTTTTCCCGCGCGTAACGGCGGGCTTTCTCGGCGGAACTGCCAGTTTTGGGCCGCTCAGACATAGGCGCCTTAGATTTAAAGTGCGCAGCATAGACCACCACTTGCCCGCGTTCACCGCTCGGTACGCCCTGTAAGCGCTCAGACCACTCGGGCAACGTCAGCACGCAGCGCAGCGCAGGCCGATACATGTGCGAGACGGGCTCGCCGTTGCGCTGATAGGCAAAGGCGCGCTCAGACCCGTCGCGGCTTATCAGCGGCTCGTGGAAGTCAAAACCCGCTGGAAACGCGTCCAGCACCTCCGCCTCGACCTGCCAATCTCCACGCACCAGCAAGGCCACGCGCGGCTTGTTGTAAACCCGCGCTGGCGTGCCCTTGAACTCAGTTTCAACAAAGCTCGGTTCTCCGCCCATCACGAGCGTATGGGGATGGTCATTCCAGCTCGACAGGGCGATGGCCTCGCGCAGGGGCGCTTCGTCAAAGACCTCCTGAAAGGCAATGGCATCACAGTTCAGCAGATCAATCTGTCGCGCCAGCCAGTGCAGTTTTTGCTGATAGGCCGATAGCCCAGAATCGCCTGGATCGGCAGCCCAATAAGACTGCTTGGGTTCAGCCTTATAAAAGAAATGCCGCATCTCAGGCGTTGACCCCGGGACGAGGTTCAAAACGTTAAAAGTACCAAGGGTCAGGCGGGCACTGGACATGGTCACTCACTATTTTTGCTCAGGTTGTGCGCGTTTTTGCACCTTATCAGGGGAGCAGTGCAAACCCATGTTGATCGAAACAACGTCATTGTGAGGAGAAAATCGCTATGGGCCTACTCGTCGAGGGCAAATGGGTGGATCAGTGGTACGACACAAAATCCACCGGCGGCCATTTCAAGCGCAAGGACTCCTCATTCCGCTCCTGGGTCAAAGCGGACGGCTCAACCGAGCACCCGCCAGAAAGCGGTCGCTACCACCTCTATGTGTCCTACGCTTGCCCCTGGGCACACCGCACGCTGATTTATCGCGCGCTCAAGGGGCTGGAGAAGCATATTTCCGTGTCGGTGGTGAATGCCATCATGCTGGAAAACGGCTGGACCTTTGAACAGGGTCCAGGCGTGGTGCCCGATCCGATCAATGGCGCAAACTTCATGCATCAAGTCTACACGGCGGCTCAAAGCGATTACACGGGCCGGGTAACAGTTCCTGTGTTGTGGGACAAGAAACTGGGCACCATCGTGAACAACGAGAGCTCTGAAATCATTCGAATGTTTGACGAGGAATTCGAGGCTGTGGGCGGCGTTGCACCGGCGTACCGACCCGCTGACCTAATCGACCAAATCGATGCCCTGAACACCCGCATTTACGGCAATTTCAACAATGGGGTCTACAAGTCAGGCTTTGCGACCCAGCAAGACGTTTACGACGCCGAAGTCGCCAAGGTCTTTGATGTGCTCGACGAGATGGAAGCGCGGCTGAGCACGCGGCGCTATCTGACCGGAGAGCGTATCACCGAGGCTGATTGGCGGTTCCTGCCGACCTTGTTGCGGTATGATCCGGTCTATGTCGGGCACTTCAAGTGCAATCTGCGGCGGATTGCGGACTATCCGAGCATCCAGAATTACATGCTGGATCTGGTGCAGACTGCGCGGGTGATGCCGACCGTGAACATGGACCACATCAAGCGCCACTACTACGCCAGTCACACGTCCATCAACCCCACGCTGATCGTTCCTCAGGGGCCGGATATTGACCTGAGCGCACCGCATGACAGGGACCGATTGCCCAAGGCGGCTTAGACCAGTAAAAGCACCAGTAACTGAACTCTTTTTTCGTCTAAGGATTGCCCCATGGCTGCGAAGAACCCGCTTGAGATCTCCATGAAAGACACCATCACCGCAATTATGTGGGTGGTTGTTATGGCCGTTGTTCTGTTCATGCTCTTTGTGATGAACTGGACCCTGCTGCCGATCGCTGTGTTTGGCTTGGGCGTGGTGTTGTCCATGTTTATTGCGGCGTGGGGCTCGGACGACGTTAACAAGATCAAGTGATCTTGCCCTGACCTGATTCCGGTATCTTGGCGGCTTAGACCGTGGGTACCGGAACCGACGGTTTGCGGTCTGACCGACGAATACAGATCGCCGTCTTGACGTTCTTCACATTGGGCGCAGACGTTAAATGGCTGATGATAAAGGCGTTTAGCTCTTCGACCGACGGCGCCATGACTTTCAGGATAAAGTCATCCTCGCCCATCAGCATGTGACACTCCCGAACATTCGGCCAGGAGCGAACCAGCGCTTCATAGGATTTCAGATCAGCTTCAGCCTGACTGACCAAGCCAACGTTACAGAACGCTGTGACTTCATAACCAATCAGGTCGGCATCCAGCTCTGCGTGATAGCCGTGAATGTATCCGGCCTGCTCCAACGCTCTAACGCGGCGCAGGCAGGGCGGCGGGGAAATGCCCACGCGCGCGGCCAGAGCAACGTTGGTAATCCGGCCTTCATCACGAAGGATTCTCAGAATTTTGAGATCAATGGCGTCAAGCGCGAGGCGAGGCATGAGCGTTCTCGGACATATTTGTTAATCGTTGCTGTCATATCAGAAAGAATATTCCACAGAAAAGCAATTATCCACCAATGCTCCACAGGGCTTCGTTTTGCCAGATTAAACGCCTTCGCCTATATAAGCATTGAACAGAAAGCGCCGCGAGAATTGGGCGCTTTGTCGTGGCTAAAGGGGACCATTGCATGACTGAGTCAAACCACCGCAGGATGATCATTTTGGGCTCAGGTCCAGCGGGATATACTGCGGCAGTCTATGCCGCCCGCGCTGCGCTGAACCCCATGCTGCTCCAGGGGATGCAACCCGGTGGTCAGTTGTCGATTACCACGGACGTGGAAAACTACCCCGGCTTCGCTGAAGCCATCCAGGGCCCGTGGCTGATGGATCAGATGAAAGCGCAGGCTGAGAACGTAGGGACTGAAATGGTCTTCGATCACGTCGCGTCGGTCGATCTGGAAAACCGTCCGTTTACGCTGTCCTGCGAATCCGGCACGCAGTGGACCTGCGACACGCTGGTGATCTGTACCGGCGCGCAAGCAAAATGGCTCGGTTTGGACAGTGAAGAAGAATTCCGGGGCTTCGGGGTATCCGCCTGTGCGACCTGTGACGGCTTTTTCTTTAAGGACCGCGCTGTTGCCGTCGTGGGCGGGGGTAACACCGCGGTTGAAGAAGCGCTCTATCTCACCAATCACGCGTCCAAAGTGTACTTGATCCATCGCCGCGATGAATTGCGCTGCGAGAAAATCCTCGAAAACCGACTGATGGCGAATCCGAAGATCGAGACCATCTGGGACACGGAAGTTCAGTCCGTGAACGGCACGTCTGGCTTCCCCAAAGAAGTCACGGGCCTGACCCTGCTCAACCGCAAGACCAAAGCCACCAGTGAGCTGCCCATCGACGGTCTTTTCGTTGCCATTGGCCATGCGCCATCAACGGGCATTTTTGAGCATGCTGGCTTGGACATGGACGGCGGCTACCTCGTTACGGCATCCGACAGCACCAAAACCAACATCCCCGGTGTTTTTGCCGCTGGTGATGTAACCGATCACATCTATCGCCAAGCCGTGACGGCTGCGGGCATGGGCTGCATGGCGGCGCTTGAGGTCGAAAAATATTTGGCTGCTCTGGAAGTTGGCGAAACGCCAGAGTGGAAGGCCGCAGCCTGATGACAGGCTCTGGCGGCCCGGAGTTGGGAGACTCGCACGCGGACATTCGCAAGCGCGCAAAGGCGCCGCCGATCGAAGACGGGGCGCTGGATTCACTGCTGCTAGCCCCCAACCCAGAAGACCCCGAGCTGGCACAAACCATCGAGATCACCAACGAACGCGGTGAAATCGAGCGTGTGCGCGCGGTGCGGGAGCGGCCCCTGACCATTTTCCTTAACGATGCCGAGATCGTCACCGCTATGACCGTCGGTGACTTTCCGGAAATGCTGGCGCTTGGCTATTTGGTTAACCAAGGCATGTTGCCCCGAACAGCCCGCATCGAGGGCATCGACTACGATGACGATCTTGGCGTCGTGGTTGTGCGCACGCCAGATGAGACTGACTTCGAACACAAGCTGAAGAAAAAGACCCTGACCAGCGGCTGCGCCCAAGGCACGATCTTTGGTGACTTGATGGAACAGCTCGAAGGCGTCTGGCTTCCCGATGACCAGCCAAAGATTCCCATTTCCACCATCACCCGCCTACTCCGCCGCTTGGCATCTGTGCCCAGCCTCTATCTAGAAGCAGGCGGCATTCATGGCTGTGCGCTGGCCGAAGAAGACAGGCCACTGATCTACATGGAAGACGTGGGCCGTCACAACGCCGTCGACAAAATCGCGGGCGTGATGGCGCAGGAGGGCGTGGATCCGGATGGGAAGATCTTCTACACCACCGGTCGCCTGACTTCAGAAATGGTCATTAAGACCGTGACAATGGGCTTACCGATTCTGGTCTCCCGCAGCGGTTTTTCGGCATGGGGCGTAGCGTTGGCGCGCCAAACCAACTTGACGCTCATTGGACGCGCCAAAGGCAAGCGCCTTACCGTGCTTTCCGGTGGTCAGCGTTTGTTATTTGATACGGTAGAGGACACCGGCTCGTGAATTTTGGACTTGTATTGGCGGGCGGTCAGTCTCGCCGGATGGGACGCGACAAGGCGTATTTGGAATTTGAAGGCGACACCCTGATTGAGCGCGCAATCAACCGCTTCCAACCGCAAGTGGATGTCCTGGGCCTCAGCACTGGCCCGAACAAGGAACGACTGAGCGAGATCGATCTGCCGCGTATCTTTGATCTTGAGCCCTCAGAAGCGCCGATTTGCGGGATTCTCGCAGGTCTTGCATGGGCACGGGCTTCGGGCGGAATGAGTGCGCGGTTGATCACCGTTCCCATCGACTGTCCGCACATTCCCTTTGACCTTGTGCGTAAGCTGACAGCCGAATCGCCCGACATCGTCTTTGCCAGCAGCAATGGACGGCACCACCCCGTGGTTGGGTGCTGGCCCGCGCACAGTCTGGAAGTGCTGTTGGATGCCTTTCACCGGGGTGAGCGCAAGATTGACCGGTTAGCCGAGCAGGTTGGCTGGGCCACAGTCGAATGGGCAACCGACCCCAGTGACCCCTTCTACAACGTCAATACGCCTGAAGAGTTCACCGCGCTGACGCCCTCAAACGGCAGCTAGTTTCCCCCGGTCCACCCAAAAGACAAAAAAAGGCCCGTCAGGAACAAGTCCTGACGGGCTAAAGGTATTTTGGAGACACTTTCAGAGAAAATGAAAGAGCGACGTTGTGCGGAACGTCATAGTGAGACGCCAAGACTGAACAGCGTATCGAGCGACACAGCGGACTGGCCGCGCGTAGCAAGATAAGCGTTCATTGCTGTCTTGGAGTTCGACCCCCAGACGCCATCAACGACATCTGAGTAGAGACCGCGGCTCTTTAACGCGGTCTGGATTGCGGTAATCGTCGACTTACTCAAGTTCGCGGGGTCAATGGTCCCGGGTAAACTTGGTGTCGTCGCCGACTGATTCATTGCGGAAGCAGCACTGGACGGCAAACCAGCGGCCAGCGGCGCGACAGAAGGCGCGGCCACGATGGCACTGCTTGGTGAGGTAACCGCCATGGTTGGCTGTGTCACAGGCTGATAGCTGTTAATGGCAGGGCTTTGAGTACGTACAGGTGTGGCGGCCAGCAGCGGGTTTGCACCGCCTACGGTACGGGGGGCGTAGGGGTTCGGCTGAGCACCGTAGGAATAGGTTTGTGTGGTCGTCGTCGTGGTCGGCATGCCCGGCGTCATGCCAGCAAAGCCGCCAGTGAGGCCCATTGGGACCGGCGCAGCGCCGAAACCTGAGGGCGCAGCCCCCATGGTAGAGCCAATCAGCGCAGCATTCGCGGCACTACCTTGTGTGTTCATTGTCGACATTGGCAGCATCGGCTGTGCGCCAGACAAGTCCATCGGCGCAGGAGCACTCGGCGCGCTATTGCCCAAGGAAGTGGTCGCAGCAGCAGGAGACGCTTCAACGTCTTTTTCCGAAGAATTGAAGTTTAGGAAATCAAGGGCTTCACAGCCACTCAATGTGGCCGCGATAGCGCTGGATGCCATTAATATGGCGATACGCTTTGCTACGATCATGGCTCAAATCCACTAACCACGCTCAACCCATCAAAATGAAGGGCCAAACAGATGAAATTCCTCGACCCGCTTTGAAAATTTGTCAGCGGCGCCTGTCTTGGTCGTGATAATGTCAAGACCGCCAAAAAAACGCAAGTGTTAATTTAACAAAATCTTGTAGTTTGTTGTTTTAAAACATTTTTTTATGTTTTTTGAAAGATTCATGCGTTTTCATTTTGCGGCATTCCCGCGTTTCGCAACACAAAATGTAGACCCATCACCCATGTTATTCACCCTCGGCCCTTCACACTGCGCTTGAAGTTGTCACATGAGAGGCGTAAATGCCCCTTGCATTGAACAAAATGAATTTTTGGTAATTGGCGCAGCAACACAGGGGGACAGCTGTATGGATTTACCAATCTTACCGCCTGACTATCGGCCATCCGACGACGAGGCCTACATGAGTCCGACGCAGCTTGCCTACTTCCGGCAGAAGTTGGCGCAGTGGAAGGCTGACTTGTTAACCGAGAGCGAAGACACGCTCACGGCCCTGCAGGAACAGTCCCTGTCTACACCAGAGGCTGTAGAGCGCGCGTCGATGGAATCCGACCATGCGCTAGAGCTGCGGGCTCGGGACCGTGCGCGGAAACTCATCAACAAGATCGATAAGGCCATCGCGCGAATCGATGCCAATGAATATGGCTACTGTGAAGAGTCCGGCGAGCCCATTGGCCTGCGTCGCCTCGAAGCACGGCCCATCGCCACCATGTCAGTCGAGGCCCAAGAGCGGCACGAGCGCGCGGAAAAGCTCCATAGAGACGAGCGCCGCATGACCTGATTATTCGCACCGGCGCTACTGTTAATTTCTGCATTGAAAGGGAGCCCTGTGCTCCCTTTTTTCGTTTCTGGCTAAAGTTTCTTTTTGTTCACTCTTGTTCTTTTCTTGTTCCTGTGTCATACAAGAGAACAAATCTGGTCCAAACGCATAATTATTGCATTTATCGGGCCCTTTCCGCATAGGGAGTACAGCCAATGGCTTCGAACAAACTCCAACTCGTGAGTGACACGTCTTTGAAAAATAGCGATAAAGATAAAGCCCTCGATGCAGCGATCTCCCAGATCGAACGCTCATTCGGCAAGGGTTCCATTATGAAACTGGGTTCTCGGGAGAAGGTGGACATTGAAACCATCTCAACCGGCTCCCTGTCTCTCGACATTGCCTTGGGCATCGGCGGGTTTCCCCGTGGCCGCGTGATTGAGATTTACGGCCCTGAATCCTCCGGTAAAACCACCCTATCGCTCCACTGTATCGCTGAAGCACAGAAGATCGGCGGCGTGTGCGCCTTTGTCGATGCAGAGCACGCTTTGGACCCGGTCTACGCGCGGAAACTGGGCGTCGATGTCGATAACCTGCTAATTTCTCAGCCGGATACCGGCGAGCAGTCGCTTGAAATCACCGATACGTTGGTGCGATCTGGCGCTGTTGATGTGTTGGTTATCGATTCCGTTGCTGCACTGGTTCCACGGGCCGAGCTCGAAGGCGATATGGGCGACAGCCAACCGGGCCTGCAGGCACGACTGATGAGTCAGGCGCTGCGCAAGCTGACCGGCTCGATCTCTAAATCCAACACTATGGTGATCTTCATCAACCAGTTGCGGATGAAGATTGGCGTGATGTTTGGCTCCCCAGAGACCACCACTGGCGGTAACGCACTGAAGTTCTACGCATCACAACGCTTGGACATTCGCCGTATCGGCGCCGTTAAAGACCGCGACGAAGTCGTGGGTAACCAAACGCGTATCAAAGTGGTCAAAAACAAGCTCGCACCGCCGTTCCGCCAAATCGAGGTGGACATCATGTACGGCGAAGGCATTTCCAAGTCTGGTGAGCTATTGGATCTGGGTGTTGCGGGTAGCGTGATTGATAAATCTGGTTCCTGGTTCTCCTATGGTGACCAACGCATTGGGCAGGGTCGCGAAAACGCGAAAACCTTCCTCAAGGAAAACGTTGAAATTGCCCACGAGATTAAGTCCAAAATCCTCGCTAACCACGGGCTAATCGCGGATGCGATGCTCGATGGCCCGGGCGATCAGGACGGCGACGACAGCTAGACCCACAGGTCTTCAATCGGCCTAAACAGGCCTTTAAGGTGCGCTCAGTGCATGAGCGCACCGCCTTTGCTGCCGTGGACTTCACGGCCTCGCCTGCGTAATGCTGGGCCTCCTGTTTCCTGTGTGGCTCGACCCGCACGCTAGAAGACTGAGGGAGCCTTCAATGGCATCAGCAAACGAGATCCGCTCGACCTTCCTGAATTACTTTAAGGATAACGGTCACGAGATCGTAGACAGCTCTCCGCTGGTCCCGCGCAACGACCCAACCTTGATGTTCACGAACGCTGGAATGGTGCAATTCAAGAACGTCTTTCTTGGACAGGAACAGCGCCCTTTCAACCGCGCCGTGACATCGCAAAAGTGTGTCCGTGCCGGGGGGAAGCACAACGATCTGGAAAACGTTGGCTACACCGCGCGCCACCACACATTCTTCGAAATGTTGGGCAACTTTTCTTTCGGTGACTATTTCAAGGAAAACGCGATTGAGTACGCGTGGAACTTGATCACCAAAGAATACGGCCTGCCGCAGGAAAAGCTGCTCGTCACCGTCTACCACACTGATGATGAAGCCGTTGAGCTTTGGAAGAAAATTGCGGGCCTGAGCGACGATCGCATCATCCGAATCCCGACCTCCGACAACTTCTGGTCCATGGGCGATACGGGCCCGTGCGGCCCTTGTTCCGAGATCTTCTTTGACCACGGCGACCACATCTGGGGCGGCCCTCCGGGTTCGCCAGAAGAAGACGGCGACCGATTCATTGAGATCTGGAACCTCGTTTTCATGCAGTTCGACAAGCCGGAGAAAGACGCGGAAATGATCCCGCTGCCGCGCCCGTCGATCGATACAGGCATGGGCCTAGAGCGCGTTTCCGCCATCCTGCAGGGCAAGCACGACAACTACGATGTCGACCTGCTGCGCAAATTGATCGAAGCCTCTGCCCACGCCTCCAATGACGACCCCGACGGCGGAAACAATGTCTCTCACCGCGTCATCGCGGACCACCTGCGCTCTGCCGCCTTCCTCGTTGCAGATGGCGTGCAGCCGTCGAACGAAGGCCGCGGTTACGTGCTGCGCCGGATCATGCGTCGCGGTATGCGTCACGCACACAAGATCGGCAACAAAGACCCGCTGATGCACCGTCTGGTGCCGACGTTGGTCGATGCCATGGGTGAGCACTTTACCGAGCTCAAGCGCGCAGAAGCGTCGATTACAGAGATCCTGCGCCTCGAAGAGACCCGATTTAAAGAAACACTCGACCGCGGCTTGAAGCTGTTGGGCGAAGAAACCGATCGCTTGGGCGATGGCCAGTCGCTTCCCGGTGACGTTGCCTTCCGCCTCTATGACACCTTCGGTTTCCCCTTGGACCTAACCGCCGACATCCTGCGCGGCCAAGGTCGCGACGTAGACCAAGCCGGTTACGACGCTGCTCTGGAAGTTCAGCGAACCGCTGCGCGCGCGTCTTGGAAGGGTTCAGGCGACGCCTCTACCGACAAGCTATGGTTCGGCATTCGCGACGGCGTTCCAGCCTCAGAATTCCTCGGTTACGACACGCTGAATGCGGAAGGCGTGGTTCTCGCGCTGGCCAACACCGAAGCGCAGGTTCCATCGATCAAAGCCGGCGAAACTGGCTTTGTGATTGCCAACCAGACACCATTCTACGCTGAAAGCGGTGGTCAGCAGGGCGACCGCGGGACGATAACCAGCGAAGGCGGCGCAACGGCGATTGTTTTGGACACGCAGAAACGTGTCAGTGACATGTGGGTGCATGAAATCCAAGTCGAAGAAGGCACGCTCTCTGTCGGTGACGCCCTTGCCTTTGTCGTGGACGACAGCCGCCGCGCTGCACTGCAAGGCCACCACTCGGCCACCCACCTCCTTCACGAAGCCCTGCGCCAACGTCTGGGCGCGCACGTCGCGCAGAAAGGGTCGATGGTCGCCTCTGACCGCTTGCGTTTTGACTTCTCGCACAACGCCCAAGTGGGCGCTGACGAGCTGGCTGACGTGGAAGTCGCCGTAAATGAAGAAATCCTCGCCAACACGCCGGTTCGGACCAAAGTGATGTCACCCGAGGAAGCCATCGAAGCTGGCGCAACCGCCCTATTCGGTGAGAAGTACGGCGACGAAGTTCGTGTCGTCACCATGGGCACGACCGACACCGCTTCAAACGAGATTTACTCGATGGAATTGTGTGGCGGGACGCACGTTGCCAATACTGGCGATATCGGCCTGATGCGCATTGTCCGCGAAGAAGGCCCATCTTCTGGCGTGCGCCGGATTGAAGCCGTTACCGGCTTGGCGGCCTTGGAATACGTCCGCACCCGCGACGCGCAGCTTGAAGCAGCGGCAGCGGTTCTTAAGACGGCTCCAGCAACCCTCGCTGAACGGGTTGAGGCCCTGAGCATTGAACGCCGTCAGCTCGAGAAAGAGCTGGCCGACGTTCGGAAGAAACTGGCTGCGGCTGGCTCTGGTGGCAGCGGGGCTGTTGGCCCCGAAGACATCGGTGGAACACCGGTAATCGCTCGCATCATCGAAGACGTTCCTGCCAAGGACCTCAAGGGTTTAGCAGACGAATTCATGGGTCAAATGGGTTCTGGCGTGGTGGCTCTCATCGGCACCGAAGGGGGCAAAGCCTCAATCGTTGCGGCGGTGGGCGCAGATCATAAAGACCGCTTTGACGCCGTCGCGCTGGTCCGCGCAGCTTCGGCTGCGGTTGGCGGCAAAGGCGGCGGTGGACGCCCCGATATGGCGCAAGCCGGCGGCCCAGACGTCAGTAAAGCTGAAGACGGCCTCACCGCCATGCGCGACCTGATCACAAGCGAAGGTTAAGGGCGATGACAATACTCAGCGACACCCAGAGAGATGCGGTCTTTGCCGCGATTATTGATGCCGCTGAGACCGCCGTTCTGCCACGCTTTCAAAATCTAGCCGAGCACGAGATCGGCAGTAAAACCAGCCCAAGCGATCTTGTCACCATCGCTGATCGTGAAGCGGAAGCGCTGCTGACCGCCTCCCTGACTAAGATCCTCCCCGGCTCAGTCGTCGTGGGTGAGGAATCAGTTTCAGCGGATCCCGGTGTTCTCAAAGCCATTGATGGTGACGCCCCGGTTTGGATTGTCGATCCAGTGGACGGCACGCGAAACTTTGCCAATGGGCAAACCCCGTTTTGCGTGATGGTCGCTTTGGCAGTTGGCGGCATCACCGTCGCCGCTTGGATTTGGCGGCCCATCGACAGTGAAATGGTGGTGGCCTTCCGTGATGAAGGCGCGCAACTGTTTGAGGACAATACGAACAACAGCCGGATACTCAAAGTCGACCGTCCGCTCGCCGTCACCGAGATGAACGGTTTTATATCCTTCAAGTACCTCTCAGAAGAACATCGCATTCTGGCGCGAAAGAACGCCAAGCGTATGCGCCGAATTCAGGCGATTGGCTGCGCGGGCGAAGAATATTTGCGCATTGCTGAAGGACGCGATCACTTCGCTGTTTTTGGCAGCTTGCACCCGTGGGATCATGCACCCGGCTCTCTGATCGTCGAAGAAGCGGGCGGCTTGGCGGTTATCGGCGGTGAAGCTTATCGCCCAACGAACCGAGTGGGCCCGCTCTGGATCGCCTCATCCGGCCACGTATTTGACACCGCTCGGCAGCGCTTGTTCGAGTCTTAAAATTCAAAGCTGAGAACGCTGGCATCGGTCCTGTGGACCACCACCCGCACCCGCAGCCACAGGCCTCCGCGCATCGACCATTTTTCCACCGGCTCCAACGAGCCGCTGTCCGTACCATCCCAAAAAGCCACGTTATTCGTGATCGCGTAGGCGCGGAAGTTTCTGAGCCGTGCATGGAGATCTGTTACGGCCTCGCGGTTGTCCAGCGGCGCGATCAACAGCTCGTCTCGCGTGGGAATTGCCACTAAACTCGGCACGCTAATACGCGCGGCAAGCCATGGCGGAAACGCCGGGTCAAGAACCAGCGACGGCTCGTAAAATCCATCCAAATCCACACGGCAAAATCGCTGTGGTGCCTCGGTCCCGCACTTGAGCTGCGCGGCTTCGCCATCCAGCCAGCGCGCATTGGACCGCGCCCGTGTCATGATGGCGGAAAAGTCAGTGTACCCCAGCGATGGATCATCGGCGCGTTGCACCAGATGCACAGTCGCTGCGTCGTCGCGAACCGCAAAGGCAACGGCCTTCGGAAAGCCTGGCACCAGAAAGAGCGCAGCATCGGGCAGGCGATCTTCATCACTGGAGCGGGCGACATCGGCCAAGCCGCGCACCAATGGGCGCAAGTGTGTGCGTTGGGGGTAGATGCGATCAGGATCGCCCTGAATCAGAACTGAATTGGCGAATCGGAGGATTTCGGCCTTTGGGTCGACGTTCGCCCCTTGCAACCTGTTGAGTAAATCTTCGAGGTGGATATCGATCACCTCTCCGGATGCGTCAAACAAGCATGTGAGCAGCAGCGGATCATCGGGTTCAGGCGCGCACTGCGCAACCAAAGCCGAGCCTTGCAGAACATCTTGCACCAGCGGCCGCAGCATGCGGCCATCGCCAAACAAAGGGGCGCTAGAATCCTGCGCCCCTGCTTGATAACCCAGAACGCTGAGCCCGATCAGCCCAGCGCCAATAAGCGATCTAGATTTCATCCGACAGCATGAAGACGCGCTGCATGCGGTCTGGGTTGGCAACCGTGCCAGAACCCGGCGCACCGCGCTTGATTTGGTCCACGGCGTCCATACCGAAAAAAACCTCTCCCACGATAGTATATTGCCCATCAAGGAACGTCCCCGCATCGAACATGATGAAGAACTGCGAGTTGGCTGACGCTGGATCTTGCGAGCGGGCCATGCCGACCGTACCGCGCTCAAAGCTCGCCACAGACGGATCAGAAAACTCAGGGTCCAAATCTGGCTTTTCAGAACCACCCCGGCCCGTCCCTGTCGGATCACCAGTTTGAGCCATAAAGCCGTCGATCACACGGTGGAACACAACGCCGTCGTAGAAGCCTTCGCGCGTCAGCTCGGTTAAGCGCTGCGCATGTCCGGGTGCGAGGTCATCGCGCAAGGCAATGGCGACGTAGCCATGCTTGGTGTCGATCACCATCGTCTTCTCAGCATCACCACCGGCCGTTGCGACCTCTTCCGCAACTTGAGCCACGGACGGCTTCGCGATGCTTTCAAAACCGGACAGCATGGCGACAGCCAGCGAGCCGGCCATGGTCTCGGGATACAGGATCACCGCCGCCTGCAGCGCAATGGGCTGGCCGAGCTCTAGAGCGCGGGCCAGGACAGCCTCGCCGCCAGCATCCAAGAACACAGCATCACAAGCAATATCGCCGTAAGCTGCGACACCCAATTCGCCGTAGGTTGCTGGACCTAAGTTCAGCGAGACAAGGGCGTTGATGTCTGCACCGGCAGCGTCCAACACAGCCTTCAGCGCGGAGTTGACCTCAAGCCCCTCTGGGACTGGCGAAACTTTGGCGGACTTGGTTTGATAGCCAACGGTTTGCAGAGTCTGCGTCACGCGCTCGGAACAAGAGTCGTCAACACCTTCCCCCAGAACAACCATCGCTGTTTGGGCGGAAGCAGGTAGTGCCAGCACGAGAGAAGCGGCGCTCGCCGCAAGAAGTCGCAGAAACATGTAAACGTCTTTCCAGTCTTTCAAGGCCATGAGGAGACCGCACTTTATGCGGAATTTTAACCTATACCCAATAAAGAAGCCGCGAGAATCGAAAAGATTCGCGCGGCTTCAAAAATTTTACTGAATGAAATTCAGGTTTTAGCCGTCAGCGGCAATCTTCACAGAAACCATCGTATCTGGCTCACCCGTGAAAGACGTGCCGTTCTGGCCCGCACCCTTGGTGATGTTATCGACAAACTCCATGCCTGAACGCACCTGGCCAAATACCGTGTACTGACCGTTCAGGAAGGAGCCTTCAGCAAACATGATGAAGAACTGCGAGTTCGCCGAGTTTGGAGCGGACGACCGCGCCATGCCAAGAGTACCGCGCTCGAAAGGAACCGAGGAGAACTCAGCCGGCAGATCCGGCAAGTTGGAGCCACCCGTACCATTGCCCAGCGGATCACCGGTTTGGGCCATGAAGCCGTCGATGACGCGGTGGAACTTGATGCCGTTGTAGAAGCCCTGACGGGTCAGTTCTTTAATGCGTGCTACGTGGAGCGGCGCAACGTCAGGCAGTAGCTCAATCACAACCGTGCCGTCTTTGAGCTGAATTTCGAGTGTGTTTTCGGGATCCAAAGCGGAAGCCTCCGTCGTTGTTGCCAAGCCTGGGCCAGCCAGGAAGGCGTTGTTGTCGTCAGAAATAAAGGATGTATCGCTCGTTGAGATATCGGCCATGGTATCAGCGCCATCGCTGCCAGAATCGTCTCCCATGCCCGAAATCAGGCCGCAACCCGACACCAGAACGAAAACGCCCAGCGCCATCGCGACAAGAATAGTGATTAGAAATCTCATGATGTCTGCTCCATTCTGGGGTCTGTGTGCCTTGGGATGGGCTTAAAGGCCCATCACCTGCTTCAGTTCTTCATCCAGCTTGTCGAGGAACTGGTTGGTCGTCAGCCAGCCCTGGTCGGGGGAAACCAGCAGCGCGAGGTCTTTGGTCATGAAGCCCTTCTCAACCGTGCTCACACAAACCGCTTCAAGCGCTTCGGCAAACTTGACCACGTCAGGGGTCTGGTCGAACTGTCCGCGGTAATACAAGCCGCGAGTCCAAGCGTAGATGGACGCGATTGGGTTGGTGGACGTTTCCTTGCCTTGCTCATGCAGGCGGTAGTGACGGGTGACGGTACCGTGCGCTGCTTCAGCTTCAATGGTGTTGCCGTCCGGCGTCATCAGCACGGATGTCATCAGGCCCAGTGAGCCAAAGCCCTGTGCGACTGTATCGGACTGCACATCGCCGTCGTAGTTCTTACAGGCCCAAACAAAGCCGCCCGACCACTTGAGGGCAGAAGCCACCATGTCATCGATCAGACGGTGTTCGTAGGTGAGGCCGGCTTCTTTAAACTTGTCGGCGAATTCTGTTTCGAAGACGTGCTGGAACAGGTCTTTGAACCGACCATCGTACTTTTTCATAATGGTGTTCTTGGTGGACAGATACACGGGCCAGCCGAGGTTCAGGCCGTAGTTCATGCAGGCGCGCGCAAAACCGATGATCGACTCATCAAGGTTGTACATGCCCATAGCAATGCCGGCTTCTTCGAAGTCGTAGACCGGGTACTCAACCGCTTCGCCGCCATCAGCAGGCTCGAAAACCATCTTCAGATGACCTGCGCCCGGCACCAAAATGTCAGTTGCGCGGTATTGGTCACCAAAGGCATGGCGGCCAATGACGATCGGCTGCGTCCAGCCCGGTACCAAGCGTGGAACATTGTCCATGATGATCGGCTGGCGGAACACAGTACCGCCCAGAATGTTCCGGATGGTCCCGTTCGGCGAGCGATACATTTTCTTCAGGCCAAACTCTTCAACCCGCGCTTCGTCCGGCGTGATGGTCGCACATTTAACGCCAACACCGTGCTCTTTGATCGCGTTTGCCGCGTCGATGGTGATTTGGTCGTCGGTCTCGTCACGCTTTTCCATGCCCAGATCGTAGTACTGCAGGTCGACGTCTAGGTAAGGCAGGATCAGCCGTTCCTTGATAAACGACCAAATGATGCGGGTCATTTCATCACCATCGAGTTCAACGACAGGATTTTTTACGGAAATTTTGGACATGCTTAGCCACTCCTCAAAAGCTCGGAAACTGCTCCGGCGCGGGCGCCCGGTTTCGCTCGGATGGGGGAAACACAGGGCGGCCAATGGTTCGTATTGTTCTGGCGTTTCGCTAGCATGGCATGGGGAGGCGGACCAGACCCACTAGATGACACTCAGGGTCGCACGTGACCCATACGCTGTCGTCTTTGAACCATTGAAATTAGGGCGCTAGCTGGCTTTCAAAAGCCGCTGGTAATTCATCAGCGTGGCGGATCGAGACATAGAGATTCTTCAAGCGTGAATGCAAAAAGCCCTCGTCCTCTAAGTGATCGATCAAGGTCATCATAGGCTGCCAAAAGCCCTTGTCGGTATCGAAAAAGATGATGGGCTTGTTGTGCCGACCCAATTGCTTCCACGTGATGACCTCAAAGATCTCTTCCATCGTACCAAAGCCGCCGGGCATCGCCACAATGGCTTGCGCCAGATCGAACATCATGCGTTTTCGGGTGTGCATGTCGGGCACGAGGCGCAGATCCGTAACGTCGCGGTGCCCGACCTCGACTTGGTCCAGAAATTCAGGAATGACACCGATGACATGCGCGTCTTTTTCCAACGCGCCGTCTGCCATCGCGCCCATCATGCCGGTGCGGCCACCACCATAGACAACATCTAAGCCCGCTTCGCCGATGACCTCGCCCAAGCGTCGCGCTGCGTCCGTGTAACCGTCCCAGCTGCCTTCTGACGCGCCACCATAGACACAAACACGCTGGATCCGTTCAGCCGCAGGCAAGTCTGCCTGCAGCTTCTTGAAGGCTTCGTTAATGATCATTGTTTGATCCTATTCCTTAGGACGCCACAACACCGCCAACGGTGCCCTTTGCCCGTGCTTTGGCCGCTTGATTCTCAAGATGCCGACGGCTCGAAGGTCTACCCGCAACTTTGCGGACTTCCAAGCGAGATTGGATCATCAGCATCGACGGCGTGAAGAATAGTGACACAACAGTCGAGAACGCCAGGCCAAAGGCAATAGCTTGGCTCATGCCCTTCCACCACTGGGAGGAGGAAGAAAGCTGGCTCACCACACCCGGCTTTGCATTCAGCTCAGCGATGAAATCACCGACCAATGGCAACCCCGTCAGCGGCGTCAGATCGACCCCTGTCACAACGAAGTTCTGGAAGTCCACACCGATGCCGACAGCAAGCGGCAAGAGGCCCAGAATTGTCGTGATTGTCGTGATCAAAATCGGTCGCAAGCGCTGCGCGCCCGTCAGCATGATCAAACGCTTATATTCTTCGATGCTGCGGGGCTTGTTGTCCCGCTCCAACGTTGCGAACGTATCGACCAAAACGATGTTGTTGTTCACCACAACCCCAGCCAGCGAGACGACACCAATAAACGTAAACACACCAAAACCAGAGTTGGTGAGGATCAGACCGAACATGACACCGGGCAACGACATGGCCACCGCGGTCAAAATCAACATGGCGCGGTAAAAGCTGTTGAATTGGGTAATCAGAATGGCAAACATCCCAACCAGCGCCATGGCAAACGCGCCGCCAAGGAAGCTAAAGGCCTCCTGCTGGTCTTGGTTATCGCCCACAAATCCCCATGCCACGTCAGGATCAATATTGGCCGCTGTCAGCGCAGCAGTCAGCTCCTCCACGACCTGAGACGCCGCCGCTTTGGTCTCGCCGGGTGCAGGCTCGGCGATGTTGGCAGACATGGTGTAAGCCCGGCGCTCATCAATGCGCGTGATCAAGCTGGTCCGCTCTTCGATCTTGAAATCGACGAGGTTCTCAATCGGCACAGTGCCGCCACCGGTGTTGATGCGAATTTCGTTGAGTTGCTCGATAGACCGGAATTCTGGTGGGAACCGGAAGACGATATCGGTCTCGTCGTTGGAGCCATCCAAGCGGATGCTGTCGACGGTATAGCCATCGTTGGTCATCTGAATGTACTGCGAAATCTGGAACGCGGTTACACCCAATCGCTGTGCGTCTGCTTCCTTGAGGTCCAAGGAAATCTTGGTACCGGGCAAGGGCAGACCGTCTTCGATATCGACGAGATTTTCATTGGCATCCATGATTTCGCGGATGCGGAACAGCTCACGCAGCAACAAATTGCCGTCTTCAGCGCGCAGCCGCAACTGCACAGCCTTACCCGATGGCGGTCCCCCTGCGACGGCGAGGATCTCGACTTGAACACCGGCAAAGTGATCTGTGCGGTCGCGGATCTCCTGCAGAACATCAGCGATGGGGCGCTGGCGGTTGAAGTAGTCAACAAACGTCAGCTGCACCGAGCCGATGGTATCTTCAGACTCAGGGATGGCACTATTGGTGGCACCACCGCTTTGCGACGTGGCCGAAATTGCCGAGAATTCACCATTTTGGCGCGACAAGTCGTAGATAACGTCCTCGACTTCGCGAACGAGCACGTCCTTCTCTTCAATCGACAGGTTGCCCCGTGCCTTGATGTAGACATTGGCACTATCAGGCTCGGTCGCCGGAAAGAACTCGGTTGGAATGTTGCGGGAAGCGTAGAAGACAAACGAGAAAATCAGCACCAGCAAGCCCAAGACGGCAACCATGATCGGTGCTTTCAAAAGCTGGCCAATGACCGAAACATACACCCCGGCAAGCCCTTTGGCGTTCCGAGGATCCGAGGCTTCCTCGATGGTGCGCGTCTGCTTGGGGTCGCCAATAACCATGAAGACCAGGGGGCGGATGACGAAGTAGGTCACCATGACCGTCAGCAGAGCCAACAGCATCGAAATCGGCATCGCCGCCGGACCAACCTCGAGCCCCAAACCACTCAACATCCCAGCAATGGTGCCGTTCGCACCCATCATGATGACATTGATGCCGGTCACAACCGAGAGGAACATGATGATCGTGGAGAAGAAGGGCCGGAAGTTTGCGCCCATGGTGGGGACAAAGAACAGCGCCATAAGCAGGGAGCCCGACAGCGTCACCAGCAGCGTGATCGGCAGATACTTCATGAACTGCCCGGTAAAGCCGGGGAAGAACAGCAGCGGTGCGAACACGATTAGCGTGGTCGCGGTTGAGGCGATAATCGGCCATGACATGCGCTTTGCAGCGTCGCCATAGGCTTGCTTCATCGTCGCGCCTTCCGATAGCCGTCGGTCCGCGTATTCAGTCACAACCACGGCGCCGTCAACCAGCATCCCTGAGGCCAGAATCAGCGAAAACAGCACCACGATGTTCGCACTCAAGCCCATCATGTTAAGGGCAATGAAGCCAATCATATAGGAGCCGGGGATGGAGATCGCCACGAGCAGCGCTGAACGCAGGCCCAGAATGGCAACAACCACAATCATCACCAGCAAAACAGCGAAAGCCACGTTGTTGATGAGGTCACCCAGCAACGTCGCAACAAAAATCGAGTCGTCGTACGAATTGGTCGCGACGATCAAGTCCTGAAGGGATTCCATCAGCTCGCGCCTCCGTCATTTTTTGGTTCAGCGGTAATTTCCGTATCGCTTGTCGCCGCTTCGATCACAGCTTTGATCCGGGCGGTAACGTCCAGCGTGTTCGTACCTGTCCGCTTAGAGACTGAAATCGACACAGACGGCTGGCCATTCACACGGGCGAAGTTGGAAGCGTCTTTGAAGGTATCGCGAATTTCGGCGATGTCGGCGAAGCGGATGATGGAGTTACCGTCCACCATGATCGGCAGCTCTTCAATCGAGCGAATGCCCTGCAGCTCGCCGGGTAGTTCAATATCAAAAGCGCCAGAAGACGCTTCTGTTGTGCCGGTCACAACCAACTGGTTGGCGTTGGTGATGGCAGAAGCCACCTGATTGATATCCAGGTTGTAGCTTTCAAAGGTGGTCGGCTGCATGATGACTTCTATCACCCGCTCCCGATCTCCAGCCAGCGTCACTTCAAGCACGCCCGGCAAAACTTCGATGTCCGCTTTGATGTCTTTAGCAAAGTCCACCAGCGTCTTCTCTGGCACTGGACCAGTCAGGCCGTAAACCAAAATCGGTTGCTCAGAGAGGTTAATCGGTGTGACGACCGGCTCTTCAGCGTCTTGCGGTAGCTTTGGCTTTGCCCGATCAACGGCGAGGCGAATGTCGTCTTCAGCCTTCTCATCATCAAAGCCTGCCTCAAATTCGAGGACGATGTTGGCGTAGCCTTGGGAGGCGGTGGCAGTCATGGTTTTCAGGCCATCCACACCGGCAAGTTCGCCTTCAAGCGGCTTGATCAATCGGTCTTCGGCATCCTCAGGCGAAATGCCATTCTGGTAGACCGATACGTAGATCGAGGGAAAGGTAACGTTGGGAAACGCTTCTTTGGGCAAAATGAACCAGCTGTAAACGCCCGCGCCAAACAGCGCGATTAGCAGCGTGAGCACTGTACGGTTATACCGCAGCATAGCCTCGATGACGGAGTTCATCATGGTCTTATCTCTTCTCTTCGAGCCTTGTCTGGCAGGCCGCAGCGCTAGTCGCCAGCAGCCTCACTGGCGGTCACCTGCATCACTTCAGCAGCGTCAACGGGATTGACGCTCTGACCCGTCTTTACTGAGGCTTGTCCAACTGTAATCAGCACCACGTCACCATCCAGTCCTTCGACCCAAGATCCAGCTGAATCAGCAGAAACAATAGCGACGGGGTTGAACACGACTTTGTTCTCCGCACTCACTGAGAAAAGCCCCTGGCGACCATCGGGCGCACGTTGGAGCAATCCGGTGGGCACGTAGTGCAAACCCGGCGTTGGCTTGTTCACGAACAGGGAGGCGGAAACGCCCTCAAACAAGCGATAGTCTGCGTTTGGAGCCTCAGCCTCAATCTCAAATGTCCGCGTCGCGGCATCAGCGAAAGGCGAGATGTAGGAAACGGTAGCCTCAACCTCTTGACCTGTCGCCAGCTCAACGCGCGCGCTTTGACCAATTTCAAACTCAGCCACACGGCGTTCGCCCGCATCTGCGGAAATCACCATGGGATCGAGTGAGGTCACGGCAATGACCGGATCGCCCGATCCCACAAAGCCGCCAATCTGCGCGATGCGGTTCTCAACGATACCGCCCAGCGTGGATTTAACTTCAAGATCGGACAACTGCTCCCGCGCCTGCTCAACGCCAGCGACTGCTGCTTCATAAGCAGACTGAACTCCGACCAAAGAGTTTTTCGCAGCGAAGCCTTCTTCCACGAGCTTTTGCGTGGCTTCCAGATCAACCTGCGCCGCTTCCAGAGCCGCTTGAGCCTGACGCAGGCTATCATCGCGTGCTGCTGCTGTGATGACAGCAATCACGTCACCAGCTTCAACAATGTCCCCTTTGTCCACGCGAACTTCAGCCAGCGTACCGCCGGACTGGGCAACGATCGTCTCGCGCCGATTGGCTCGGGTCTGACCGGCGAGTTGGATCACACGGATGAGGGTTTCTTCTTCGAAGATTTTGGTGCGGACATCCAACACCTCTTCTTCAGTGACTAGCTCCGCCGGTGGATTATTCTCTACCGGCTCGGAGCCGCGCATGATGTTGAACACCATTCCCAGAGCAACCGCTGTGAAAATGATAAGCGCGATTAAGATACCGCGAATAGCCATGGGTGACTCTCTCGTCCCAGAATTCTATTTTAGCGCACCGTACTCATATTCAGACAGTACTGATGTCTATATGGGTCGAGAAGACCTGTAATAGAAGCACCTGTTTTCGCAAGCCTGTCACCGTTCTAACACGATCACATAAAGTGGTTTTCGATTGGCGAAAGATTTTGTATATTAGAAAAAGCTTAATAGAGAGCCTTGTTTGAAAGCATTTGTTTACGTTCCATGTCCGCATCATCTGACACAGATTCGAGTCCTGCCCCTCACCGTCTGGTAGACGAATTGGGGTATGAAGACGACTCAGCACTAGAAGCACTGCCCAACAGCGGCCCAGTGACGAGGCCGCTGGATGTCGAAGAGGCGACGCTGTTTTTGCGGGCGCTTTCAAACGAAAACCGCTTGGCCTTGCTCACGCTTTTGCAAACCGGCGAGCAAACAGTGACCTTTTTGGCTGATACCTTGGACATGCGCCAACCAGCGGTCTCACAACAGCTGGGACGGCTGCGCGAAGCCCGCCTGGTCGAGTTCAGACGGGACGGCAAAACGGTCTATTACCGCTTAGCCTCTGACCGAATCCGCGACTTCCTGCCCGTTATTCAGCAGCATTTCGCCCTTTAGCGCCCAACACCACTGACCAAAACGACCTTGCTCTATCCGCCAGCGAGTGGTTAGGACTTGCCCAAACGAAAAAAGAGAGTTTCGCAATGGCGTGGGTCTTAGTGGTTGTATTCTTGTTGGCAGAGGGCGTGACAGAAACGGTGCAGGTGCCGATGCAGACCGAAGCCCTGTGCCGGGCAGCCGAAACTGAGGCGAAACGAGTCGATGCGCTGCAGCGAGGGCTTGATCGAACGGTGCAGAGCGCCATCCTCAACCCGCAGTACCCAGTCATGACCATGTGCTTGCAAACCCGCGACAACCCTAGCGCGCAGGAATAAATCGCTAGCAAAAAGGTGTCGCGCTCGCAAATAGTGGGAATAGTGGTTTATGCATTTGTCACATCCCTTCCATTGAAATGCCATCAACAGCGCTCATAAGATCAAAAAACCGACACTTTGAAGAACAATGGGGTGCAGCCGTGAGATTGACGGTGGGACAAAGGCTTAAGAAGATGGGGCAGCTTGGCGCCGTTCTTTCCCTGGCGGTATTTCTGGCGAGTTGCGCGGCGATAAGGCCTGAACACTGTCCCTATGCGGATTGGAGCGCGACGGGCGAATTGCACGCGTCCAAAGGCTTTCAGAGCCGCCTGCCAAGCCTGTATGAGACCTGTGTAGACGTTGGCGTTGTGCCTGATGGTAACGCTTATATTGCTGGATATCAGCGGGGCCTATTGGGATTCTGCACCATTGAGAATGGCTGGGTTTGGGGTGGAAACCGGACCATCAACCCAGGCATTTGCCCTCCGGCCCTGTCACCGGGCTACGACCGAGCGTTCAAGGCGCACGCTTCGTTGGAGCGTATGGCGGTCGACGAAGCCAGCTTAATTGCCCAGCGCGACGCGCTCGAAGTACAGCTTTTCGAGACCGGCATCCAAGACATAAAATTGCTTCGTGAGCTGCGAACTGTGCGCAAAGGGCTGGATCGGATCGAGCTAGAGCGGCACCGGACGCGCAGCGGCTTTGCGAACTGGCTCCGTCAGATGGGCTTGGAGGCGCCGCTGGACCTGTATAGTTACTGAAGGACTGAATACGAACGCATCAGGTACAGCATGGACTTTCCCAATTCCTGGGCGACCCCAAAGGTCAGCCACACCGAAAAAGACTGGTGGGTCGGCGCATTCTACGGATTTGCCGAGGTTGAAGACCCCGCGACCGTCAAAGGTCAGATGGACGCTCTGCTCGACGGCAAGCCAGTTTATGGCAGCATCCTTGTTGCCGAGGAAGGCGCCAACGGCACCATCTGCGCGCCGACACAGGCGCTGCTGACGGACACGCTGGAAACGCTGGCGGTCAACATTGGCTTGGTGGACGGCTTTGACCCCACATGGTCCCGCGTTGACCGGCCCATTTTCCGCAAACTCAAAGTTCAGCTGAAAAAGGAAATCGTCACCATCAAGAATCCGTCTGCGACCCCACTGGGCAGTGACGGCGGCGATCATCTGGATGCCCAAGCGTGGAATGCGCTGATCCAAGACCCTGACACCATTGTCATCGACACACGCAATTCGTTCGAAACCAAAGTAGGCACCTTTCCCGGCGCCATTGACCCCGGCAATGTTTCCTTCAGCGAGTTTCCCCAGTTCGTGCGCGATACGCTCAAGGGTAACGAGGACAAGAAGATCGCCATGTTCTGCACTGGCGGCATCCGCTGTGAGAAGGCGACGGTGTTCATGAAGAACGAAGGCTTCGACAACGTTTTTCAGCTAAAGGGCGGGATTCTTCGCTACTTTCAGGAAACCGATGAAGAGACCAACCTGTGGGACGGGGACTGCTACGTCTTTGATGATC
Organism: Alphaproteobacteria bacterium; assembly: GCA_965661545.1. GTDB lineage: Bacteria > Pseudomonadota > Alphaproteobacteria > UBA7985 > UBA7985 > UBA7985. Next base: position 40,057 of record CBFIEF010000002.1, read on the forward strand.
GGGTCGCCTTGAATAAGAATATGGAGCCGGGTGGTCACATCTCCTGCCCTGTTTGCCGGATGCCCGTGTCGCCGGATCAGTTCGACGATCCAAGGTTCAAAGCGGGGTGGTCCTGCCCCAGTTGCGCGGATGATCAGAGCTTTGATCGCACCCGTGAATCCTCAAAAGAGCGTCTGAAGCAAATCCTGCTGGCCGCCAAAAAAGGCAAGCGTCACTTGGGACCGCAAGAGTAAGTCGGGCCTTTACCTCATCACCTCCCCTGTGCCAGAGTTCGCGCAAGTTCAGCGGAATCAGCCGCTTAGACCAAAAGTACGGGGGCGCACGCATGTCCGATGCGCAGTCTGCCCCCTTAGACAAAGACGCGTCGAGCAGACGAAACCGTCGCCGACGTGGTGCTAAGGGGAAACCCCGGGCGTCTGCTCACGCAGGTTCACGTCCGGGCAAAACGAAGGGCGATGCCGCTGCGGCATCCACGCCCCCGGGCAAGTCGCGGAATGCCAGCGGTGGCGGTTCCGTGTTCGCCGCCATTGATCTGGGCACGAACAACTGCCGTCTGTTGATTGCACGCCCGCACGCCAAAGCCAAAGCACAGCCCTTCACGGTCGTTGATGCCTTTTCCCGCATCGTCCGGCTGGGCGAAGGGCTTGGACAAACGGGCATGCTGTCAGACGACGCCATGGACCGAACAGTTGCGGCGCTCAATATCTGCGCGGGAAAAATCCGCAAGCAACGGGCCACACGGGTAGATGCCGTGGCGACCGAAGCCTGCCGCCAAGCCACCAACTATCCGGAATTTGTCGAGCGGGTGGAGCGCGATACTGGGCTAAAATTACGCTTGATCTCAGGGCAGGAAGAAGCCGCTATTGGCTTGGCTGGCTGCGCATCCTTGCTCAATGACAGCACCCCGCGCGCGCTGGTTTTCGACATCGGCGGCGGATCGACGGAGGTATCGTGGATCGATACCACAGCAGACCGTCCGCGCGTGGTGGCCAGTCGATCAGTGCCCTTGGGTGTTGTGACCCTGTCCGAGAAATACGGTGACGGGCTGGAGCTGGCCGACGAGCATTTTGAAGCCATCGTGCGCAACACGCGGCGGGCGTTCAAACAGTTTTCCAAGCGCCACGGCATCGTTGACGCCATCGAACGGGGCGAGGTGCAGATGGTTGGCACCAGCGGAACCATCACCACCGTCGCCGGTCTTCACCTTAATTTACCCAGCTACGACCGGTCGAAAGTCGATGGGATGCAAATGACAGTTAAGGAGGCTCAAGCGGTCATCCGAGACTTGCGATCCCGCGATAACGACAGCCGCGCGATGCTCGGATGCATAGGGCGCGGGCGCTCTGATCTGGTGTTGCCGGGGTGCGCTGTGCTTGAAGGTCTGACAACGCTTTGGTCTGTCCCAACCCTGTTCGTCGCTGATCGGGGATTGCGCGAAGGCATGTTGCTCCGGATGATGCAGGGCAAAATGCCGGGTAAGCGCAGACGTCCTCGCCGCCGATCCCGGAACAAAGACACCGGCTCTACCACCGCAGAAACACCCGCGCCAACAACCGGACAGGCTTCGAAAGACTGATGGTCGAATACAAACCAAAACGCACAGGCAGTTCAGGCCGCATCGGGGGTGCGCCCGGTCAAAACCGTGACCTCGCCGTGCGGGTTAAATCCGCCAGAGGCCGGAAGAATTCCTCCACACGCTGGCTGCAGCGCCAGCTCAACGACCCCTATGTTGCCGCTGCCAAGCGCGATGGATACCGGGGACGCGCTGCGTACAAACTGCTGGAAATGAATGACAAGCTGAAGTTCCTCGCCAAAGGCAAGCGCGTGGTCGACCTCGGTTGCGCGCCGGGTGGCTGGCTGCAAGTGGCGGTCCAGCACTGCGGCGAAGGCAAAGTTGTCGGCATCGATTTACTGCAAACCGAGCCAGTGGCCGGCGCGGAAATCATTGTTGGTGACGTCCGTGAAAACGAAGACATGGACCGGGTCCGGGCGCTCATGCACGGCAACAAAGCCGACATCGTGCTCAGCGACATGGCGGCCTCATCCACGGGGCACAAAGCAACCGACCACCTGCGCATCATCGCGCTGATCGAAATTTCGCTCGATTTCGCTCATGAAGTGCTCGCTGAAGGGGGCTGGTTTATCGTCAAAATCCTGCAAGGCGGCGCGCAAGGGAATTTGCAGCAGACCCTAGGCCAGTGCTTTGACAAAGTGCGTGTGATTAAGCCACCTGCAAGCCGCAGCGACAGTTCCGAAGCTTACATTGCCGCCAGCGGCTATCGTCCAGGGGCCGTTCAACCCTCTGAAACGCCTGACGAGTCATAAGCTCCGCTCAACCCACAGTGCGCGGACTTGCGGGTTTTCCAACCGGTTCCTTTCCCATACTCTAACAAAGAAAAGGGCAAGGACCTTTTCCCCATGCGCATTCGCGACGCTTTGACTTTCGACGACGTTCTCCTGCAGCCCCAGCGCTCGGACGTTGTTCCGCTTGACACCAAGACCCACACCCGCATCTCCCGAACGCTGTCCGTCGGTATTCCGCTTATGTCTGCGGCCATGGATACGGTGACTGAGGCGCCCATGGCCATCACCATGGCCCAGGCCGGTGGGATCGGCGTCATTCACAAGAACCTCAGCATCGAAGAACAGGCTTTGGCCGTTCAGGCGGTGAAGAAGTACGAATCTGGCATGGTTGTGAACCCTGTCACCATCCGCCCCAGCGCGACGCTCGCCGATGCGCTGATGCTGATGGAAAGCCATAAGATCAGCGGCATTCCCGTGGTTGAGCCGGGATCCGAGCGACTGGTGGGTATTCTGACCAACCGCGACGTGCGCTTTGCCAGAGACCAGCGCCAAACCGTCGCTGAGTTGATGACGCACGAAAGCCTGATCACCGTGACCGAAGGCTGTGGCCGGGACGAAGCAGAAAAGCTACTGCACCAACACCGCATCGAAAAGCTGCTGGTTGTTGATGGTGATTTCCGCTGTGTCGGCTTGATCACCGTCAAAGACATCGAGAAAGCCCAAAATCACCCCAACGCGACCAAGGACGACCAAGGCCGTTTGCGCGTGGCTGCGGCGACTGGCGTGGGGCCAGATGGCCTCAAGCGCGCTGAAGCACTGCTGGAAGCCGGCGTGGATGCGATCATCGTAGATACGGCGCACGGACACAGCGAAGGCGTGCTCAATCAAGTCAGCGCGGTAAAGCGCCTGTCCAATACCGCCGATGTCATTGGCGGCAACGTCGCAACGGCAGACGGCACCAAGGCCCTGATCGATGCCGGCGCAGACGGTGTGAAAGTCGGGATTGGTCCGGGCACGATCTGCACCACACGCATCGTCGCAGGCGTTGGCGTGCCACAGCTTACAGCGGTCGCCGATGCGGTCGAAGCCGCAGCAGATCAAGACGTGCCAATCATCGCCGACGGCGGGATTAAGACCAGTGGTGACATCGCCAAGGCCATCGCGGGCGGCGCAGCAGCCTGCATGGTTGGTTCCCTGCTCGCCGGTACGGACGAAGCACCGGGGGAAGTCTTTCTCTATCAGGGCCGCTCATACAAATCCTACCGCGGCATGGGGTCGATTGGCGCCATGGCACGCGGCTCGGCGGATCGGTATTTTCAGGCTGAGGTCAGCTCCGAGTTAAAACTCGTGCCCGAAGGCATCGAAGGCCGCGTTCCATACAAAGGCCCAGCCAATTCCATCCTGCACCAATTGGTTGGCGGCTTGCGCGCGGCCATGGGGTACACCGGTAATGCGGATATAGAATCCATGCAGAAGAATTGCTCCTTCCTGCGGATCACGTCAGCAGGACTGCGTGAATCCCACGTCCACGATGTATCAATCACCAAAGACGCGCCCAACTACGCCCGCTCCAACTGAGCCCGCACTAACCAACCAAGAGGTTTCGCCCTGTGTCGAACCGTATTCTGATCGTCGATTTTGGCTCTCAGGTGACCCAGCTCATTGCGCGCCGGGTCCGTGAAGCGGGGTTTTACTCCGAGATCATTCCTTACAACGCCGAACCCAGCCGGTTCGAGAACTTTGGCGCTAAAGCGGTGATCTTAAGCGGTGGCCCCGCGTCCGTGCTCGACGACGAAGCCCCGCGCATCCCCGCTTCTGTCGCCGCCAGCACCCTGCCTATGCTGGGCATTTGCTATGGCCAGCAAGCGCTGATGCACGAAACCGGCGGCACCGTATCCAAAGGCACCACACAGGAATTTGGTCGCGCGGACGTGACAGTTGCCGAAGACTGCGCGCTGTTTGATGGGCTGTGGGATACCGGTTCAAGCCACCCGGTTTGGATGTCCCACGGCGATAAAGTGACGGCTTTGGCGGACGGTTGGCGCGTGGTCGCGGCCTCGGACGGCGCGCCCTTTGCCGTGATCGAGAACCCCGCCGCCAATCGCTATGCGGTGCAATTCCACCCCGAAGTGCATCACACACCCGATGGCGCTGGCCTGATCCGGAACTTCCTGACCAAAGTCGCCGGGCTCGAACCAGATTGGTCCATGGCATCCTTCCGCAGCGAAGCCATCGCCAAGATCCGCGAGCAAGTCGGCGACAAAAAGGTGATTTGTGGCCTGTCTGGTGGCGTTGATTCCTCGGTGGCTGCCGTGCTGATCCACGAGGCCATCGGCGACCGATTGACCTGTATTTTCGTTGATCATGGCATGCTGCGAAAGAACGAAGCGGCGGACGTGGTTTCACTGTTCCGCGATACCTACAACATCCCCTTAGTCCATGTGGACGCCAGCGATACTTTCTTGGGCGACTTGGCCGGAGTCTCCGATCCGGAAACAAAGCGCAAGACCATCGGCGGCCTGTTCATCGACGTGTTTGAGGCCGAAGCCAAGAAAATCGATGGCGCTGGTTTTCTCGCGCAAGGTACGCTTTACCCGGATGTCATCGAAAGCGTTTCGGTGACTGGTGGGCCTTCCGTCACGATCAAATCCCACCATAACGTGGGCGGCTTGCCTGAGCGTATGGACCTGGAGCTGGTAGAACCCTTCCGGCTGCTGTTTAAGGACGAAGTACGGGCTTTGGGGTACGAGATGGGCATGCCGCACAGCTTGGTTGGACGGCATCCCTTCCCCGGGCCGGGCTTGGCAATCCGCATTCCCGGCGACATCACGCGGGAAAAGGCGGACATCCTGCGCGAGGCCGATGCGATCTACATCGAAGAAATCCGCAAAGCCGGCTTGTATGATGAAATCTGGCAGGCCTTTGCCGTGCTGCTGCCGGTAAAAACCGTTGGCGTGATGGGCGATGGGCGCACGTATGAGAGCGTTTGTGGCTTGCGGGCTGTCACGTCTGTCGATGGCATGACGGCGGACGTCTACCCCTTTGACCCGGCGTTCCTTGGCCGCGTGGCGACCCGGATTGTAAACGAAGTGCGCGGCATCAACCGCGTGGTCTACGACATCACCACCAAGCCACCGGGCACGATCGAGTGGGAATAGCTAAGGCGCGCCTAGTAACCGGGTGAACCGGCAAAGCGGTCTTCGTCGATGTAGTCGGAAAACCGCGTTGTCGAGCCGTCAAAGAACAGCTTTACGTCGCCGGTCGGGCCGTGACGGTTTTTAGAGATGATCACTAGCGCCTGATTGTGAATGTTGGACATGTGATCCTGCCAATCCGACATGCGGGCTTGGAACGAGCCTTCGTCCTCGTCCCCACGCTTAATCGGAATTTTGCTCTGCTCGTAGTAGGCTTCGCGATAGATGAACATCACAACATCGGCATCCTGCTCAATCGAGCCGGATTCACGCAAGTCAGCGAGCTGCGGGCGCTTGTCTTCACGGTTTTCCACCTGACGTGAAAGCTGCGAGAGCGCGATGACAGGCACGTCGAGTTCCTTGGCGATCCCCTTCAGACCTCGGGTAATCTCGGAGATTTCCTGCACCCGGTTCTCCGAGCCGCCAATCTTACCCTGCATCAGCTGCAAGTAGTCCACGACGATCAAATCTAGCCCGCCGTACTGCCGCTTGAGCCGCCGCGCGCGGGTGCGCAGGGACGACACGGGCAAGGCCGGGGTGTCATCGATGAAGAAATCCAGCGTTTCCAAGTCACGGGAAATCGTGAAGATCTTGTTGAATTGGTCCGAGTTGATTTCACCCTTACGAATGTTCTCAGAGCTCACGCCAGACTGTTCCGACAACATACGCGTTGCGAGCTGCTCGGACGCCATCTCCAGCGAGAAGAACGCGACCTTTCCGTTGGCTTTCTGCGCCGCATTAAAGGCCATGTTGGTTACCAGCGCAGTTTTGCCCATCGCCGGACGCGCTGCGAGGATGATCAAGTCAGACCGGTTCAACCCACCCAGCTTCTGATCCAAATCCCGGAAGCCGGACGGAATCCCCGTATAGTCACCATCGCGCTTAACCGCTGCGTTGATGATGTCGAGGGTGGATTTCAGAATCTTGTCGAACGAGTTCGGCCCATTCTCGATCTCGCCACTGTCGGCCAAAGAGTAGAGCTGTTCCTCCGCCTTCTCGATTTGCAGCATCGGCGGGTTTTCGAGGTTAATCTGGAAGGCGTCGTTGACGACAATCTCACCCAGATCAATCAGCTGACGGCGCAAGTGCATGTCGTAAATCGTGCGGGCATAGTCATTGGCGTTGATGATCGAGACAACAGCAGACTGCAGCACGGCCAGATAATGACCGCCGCCGATTTCCTCGAGCGCGCCGTCTTGGTCAAACATGGTTTTCAGCCGGGCGGCATCGGCGATTTCGCCGTTCTCGATGATCGTCTTAATCGCCCCATAAATCCGACCATGGACCGGTTCAGCGAAGTGTTCGGGCAGCAAGTAATCAGAGACACGCTCAAACGCGAGGTTGTTGGTGAGCAAAGCGCCCAGCAAACCCTGCTCAACCTCAATATTCTTGGGCGGAACACGCATGCCCAAGCCCGGCTCAACCTCATCGGTCGCGCGCGGCGCTGGTCCAGCGGGGCCGTCTTCAGGGGGTGAAAACGGATCGATTGGGGGCATGTCGTCAAAATTATCCATGCGGTTTGTATAGCAGATAACTACGCATAATATTCATCTAAGAATGTGTTTGTTACAGGCACTTTGAGCTTAGGCTCAATGTGGATAGTCGGGATAAGGGGGATGGATGGGCGTTTACGGCTCTGTCACCAACTGGGCCAAAGTTTCGGCTTCCACCAAAGCTGGTAACATCAACCCAAAGGACGACTTGTCACCTGATTTGACCGAAATCAGCCGATCAACCACCTGCGAGTCGGCGTTGGCCGTTACACGATAGCGGCCCACGGGAAGCAACACTGTCTGAACTGCTGGTCCCGTTTTGACAGTCCCCTGAAACCCGCCACCCTCTGCTGAGACTTGCTGGGGCAGGATCGACCACTCGATACTGTCACCCTCAAGCGACGTGCCCGCATCATCAAGCAGGCTCAACGTCACCTGGCCCAAAGTGAAGTCAGGCGTCAACGCCGTCACTTGACCCGCTAAAACAAGGAACTCCTGTTCCAGCGCTACGTCGTTTACCCGTGCCTTGAGCTGGTAACCCCCAGCAGGCAACTGCACCATATCGCCGTCCAAGGTTTGCGACGTCACGATCGCCGCGCCTTGCATCTCAATGCGCCAGTGCAGATCAATGCCGTCGGGAACCGCATCGCCGTTGTTGGAGAAGCTCAGCCGAACCGCCCCATCATTGAAGCGCACACTTTCCTGCATCGGCTCACTAACCGGGTCGGAAGCATCGACAAACACGGCTTGGGAAGCCACGAAGCCTTCAAAGGCAACTTCAACATCGTAAACACCAGGCTTGAGATCGACGTTCGCTTGCGGGCCTTGGAAGGCCAGTTCCTTGGAGGGGTCGCAGGCATCGCGCAGCACCCATTGGAGGTTTTCATCAATCGGCGCGCCACTTTCGCCAGCAATCAGATCCAGCGAGACCGGCAGCGTTTCAACGATGATCGCATGCGCCGCCGTTTCACCCGCCGTCACCGTCATCTCGTGACCCCAGCGGTCTAATCCGATCTGCGCTTCAAGCGTGTAAGTGGTCTCGGGCAGATACAAGCGACGAACCTCACCGGCCAACACCACCGTTTCCAGTGCGTAGACCGGGCTGGATAGGCGGACCATCAGCGGCTCAGTAGCGGCGTCGGTGGCTTTGGTGGGGTCGAGGCGCAGCTCTACGCGCGCCAGATCGAGCGAAAATTCATGTTCCCTGCGGACAAAGGGGTCAACCGAATAGGTCTGCTCGACCAACTGGCCTTCCAGCTCAGCAATGACACGGTACTGACCCGCCGTTTTAGGTAAGGTCAACGTCGCGCCCTCACCGGCGGTCAGCGAGGCATTAGTGGCGGCATCTTCCACCGCCCAACTCAGCGCAATATCATCATCCAACGCCACATCTGGTGCCAGCATGAAACGCACGCTGTCCGGCTCGCGGGCAGCAACGATGATTTCAGCTTTCTGTGTTTCTGCTTCGAGCGAGGCGATGTGACGGTTGAGATCTTCCTGACCTAAGCGGCACTGGGCCAACCCATCCATAAGCGTTTGGTTTTGCTGTTCCAGCTGTGCGAGGCCCAGCTTGCTTTTTGCAGCCTCCGTCAGGGCGTCATTCCGGGCCGTGACCAGCCGCAGATTTTCCGCCTTGCTCTCCTCAAGAACCTGCAAGGTTTCGCTCAAGTCTGTGCGCATTGTCTCGCTGGTGACCAAGACACGCGCCAGTTCGGTTTCAAGATCCTGACGTGCCTTCAGATGTTCATAGGCCGCTTCATTGACTTCCGTCTTCCAGTTGGATTTCATCGCCAACTGATTGGCCTGCAAGCCCGCAAGCAGATCACGCGCCTCGTTCACCCGGCTTTCTGCGTCGGCGCGCTGGCGCTGCACGACCAGCACATCTTGTTGCGCGCCCATCAATTCAGCTCGCACGGTTTTGAGCTGATCCAGCAGCTTTGAACGCTCGCTTTCCAGTTCAGCAATCTGCGCGTCGCGCCGTGCAATCACGTCCAGCACAGGCTGATCAGCGGCCTCAAGCGTAGGCTGGGCATCATCGGTCAATGGTCGCCCTGATTCGAGGCTTTGGGCGAGTTGCTGGGCAGAAGTCGCGCGGAGAACAACGCGGTCCAGCGATTGGTCAACACCGCGAAGCCGACCGTGTAGCTCAACCGATTGCGCTGAAGTGGCGGCCATTTCGGTTTCCAACTTGGCCCGACGTTCGACCAGCCGCTCGTGGCCCTGCCGCAGCTTGTCAGCCGGCTCGGTCACGACCGCCGATAGCTCAGCCATAGCAGCGGCGAGATCTGCCCGCCGACTAAGACCCAGCGTACCGGAGTTCCACACGTTCGTTTGATCCTGCATGCGGATCAGCATTTGATCACGGGAACTGAGTTGGTCCCGCAAGCGATCCGCCGCACCCCGTATCATAGCAATCTCGTCTTCAGCACGAAGCCCATCGGCCACTTGAAGCTCTTCACTCAGCAAATCACGGCTCGAAAAGGCGTCCACGCGCCCCTCTAGCGCTGAAACAGCGTCGTCGAGGCGAGTAAGGTCACTGCGGATCCGGGTCAGGTCGCGGACGGAGATATCCTGTTCTTGCAACAGCAGCCGCGCGATGCTGGCCGCTGCGCGCTGCGCGTTGGCTGTGTGTGAGAGCGACAGCGCCTTAGCGATCAACGGCGTCAAATCTTCACTCGGCTCAGCCACCACAAAAGATCCCCCAGCGCTCGACGGCAGGCATCGCAGTAAAGCCGCATCCGCTGCGTCCATGCCCAACCCAATCAGATGCACCGGAATTTGCATTTGTGCCAAAGGCGCAGACAGCGCGCATGAGTTACCACCACATTCTTCAGCGCCATCGGTCAGCACCACAATCGCGCCCGGTCCGGCTTGCTGTGACAAGCGCGCAGCTGCGGTCTCGATGGCATCAGCCAAGGGGCGCATCCCGCGTTCTTGCGGCGATTCGGCTGCTAAGGCCTGCGCCAACGATGCCGGCGCAGCGGTTGGGTTGCTCAAAACCTCGATGTCGGAACAGTCAAAGTTCCGGCGATGGCCAAAGGTAACAGCCCCAGAACGGGTTGCCGTTGGCAGGTTCGCGGTGGTTGCCGTCATAGCATCGCGCGCAGCTTCGAACTTGGTTGCGCCGTCGCGCCAGTCCTGGTTCATCGAGCCGGAGCCATCCAAGACAATCATCACGTTAGAGGTGTCTTTGAGCAAGGTTTCCAGAAAGTCGGATTCCTGGGCTACCGCTACGCTGCTAGACAGCACGCCCAGGGCAAAGGCGCCCCACCGGATAATTCTTGCAGCCCACAGGAAGGGGCGGTACTGGTCCTGACCAAATGGCACGGTCTGACTCCAAAACTGCACGTCTGAAACGGCTAAATTGCAAATTGCACCGCATAATCCCTTAAAAAGAAGGGTTATGCGCTTTCTCATCTCCTACTAGTGCAAGCACCGAGCCACGAATCGGGGCACAAAAAAAGGCCTCCCGAAGGAGACCTTTTTTGATGCTGAACGGCGGCTTACATGTTGCCGTAGTTTGGCCCGCCACCGCCTTCTGGTGTGACCCAGTTAATGTTCTGGGTCGGATCCTTGATGTCACAGGTCTTACAGTGCACGCAATTTTGCGCGTTGATCTGTAGCTGGGGGTTCGTGCCATCGTCTTCACGCACAATCTCGTAAACCCCCGCCGGGCAGTACCGCTGCTCGGGCGCATCGTACTGGGCGAGATTGATCGCGATTGGCGTGCTGCTGTCTTTGAGCGTCAGGTGGATCGGCTGATCTTCTTCGTGGTTCACGTTTGCAACATAGACCGAAGAGGTCTTGTCAAAGCTGATGACACCATCGGGCTTTGGATAGTCGATCTTCTTACACTTATCAGCTGGCTTGAGCGTTTCGTGGTCCTTGTGCTTGTGCTTGAAGGTCCACGGCATCGAAATACCCAGGTTGGCCAAATGCAGTTCCAGCGCACCAACACCGAATCCAGCCAGACCGAGCTTGTGGAACCAAGGGCCGAAGTTCCGCGCCTTGAACAGCTCCTTAAACACCCAGCTCCGTTCCATGTTGGACTGGTAATCCGTGACTTCCGCCGGTGCAGCTTCACCTTGCTGCAGCGCTTCAAACACCGCCTCTGCTGCAACCATGCCGGACTTCATCGCGGTATGGGAGCCTTTGATCTTTGGCACATTCAGGAAGCCAGCAGAACAACCCAGCAGCATGCCACCGGGGAATGTCAGCTTGGGAATAGACTGGAAACCGCCTTCGTTGATCGCCCGGGCGCCATAAGACACGCGCTTGCCGCCTTCGAGCATGGGTCTGATCTTCGGGTGCTGCTTAAAGCGCTGGAATTCATCAAAGGGGCTTAGGTGTGGGTTCTTGTAGTCGAGCGCGACCACGTAGCCGACATAAGCCTGATTGTTGTCCAAGTGGTAAATGAAGGAACCGCCCCACGTGTTCCAATCCATCGGCCACCCTGCAGAGTGAAGGATCGAGCCTTCCTTGTGCTTCTCTGGATCAAGTTCCCACAGCTCCTTGAAGCCGATGCCATACTTCTGCGGGCTGGATTCCTCAGCCAAACCAAAGTGCTCGATCAGCTGCTTAGAGAGGGAACCGCGTACGCCCTCTGCGAACATAGTGTACTTGGCGTGCAGCTCCATTCCGGGCTCAAAGCCAGACTTTTGCTCACCATCACGGCCAACGCCCATGACACCGGTCGCAACGCCTTTGACCGAGCCATCATCGTTGTAAAGCACCTCGGAAGCCGGGAAGCCGGGGAAGATTTCGATGCCCATGCCTTCAGCCTGCTCGGCCAACCAGCGACAGACATTGCCCAGCGAGACGATGTAGTTGCCGTCGTTGTGCACTTGCTCAGGCATGGCCCAGATCGGCATGGAAATGCCGTTAACCTCGGTCAGCACCATGAACTTCTCATCCGTCACCGGAACATTCAGCGGCGCGCCGCGTTCTTTCCAGTCCGGGAACAACTCCTCCATCGCGCGCGGCTCCATCACCGCACCAGACAGGATATGAGCGCCGACTTCTGAGCCCTTTTCGAGCACAACAATCGCCAACTCCTCACCCTTTTCCTGCGCCAGCTGCTGCAACCGGATTGCAGCAGAAAGTCCAGAGGGGCCGCCGCCAACAATGACGACGTCTACTTCCATCGCTTCGCGTTCCATGACCTTAATCTCCCAAGTCATAGGGGATTTCTTGGCAGCCTGCGTCGCTGATGCATGTACGATCAGCGAGCTTTGGGGCTTGAGCCAATGTGAAATCCCTTCCACATTCAAAAGAATAATATTGTGCGGACCATAGACAATCAGCCTGCACGCGCAACGCAAACAAACGGGATGCGACTTCTATTCATGTCAGAAACGCTCACCACGACTGTCTACGACCCGGCCCTTTGGGCTGAGGCTGTCGCTTGGCAGCAGGAATGCGGCGTTTTCGATGTTTTATCCGATCAGCCAACGGATGCTTTTGCGGCGCGTGAGATCGAAAAGGCAGCCGCGCCAGAGGCGATTCGCGCAGAGCCCGTGGCTCGCGCCACAGCGGCTCAAGCGCGGCCCGCCAACCCGGCACGCCCAAAATCACCCGTCGCTCGCCCTGCAACCAACCAGCATGCTCGGCGTGGTTTGGAGGCTGTGGCGGATATTGCTGAGGCAGAGAAGCGCGCCGCTGCGTGCTCGTCCATCGACGAATTGGTGAAAGCCGTTCAAGACTTTGACGGCTGCTTGCTTAAAGACACCGCCAGCAACACTGTTTTTGGTGACGGGCCGATCGACAGCGATGTCATGATCATCGGAGAGGCCCCCGGTGCGGACGAGGATCGCCAAGGCCGCCCCTTTGTCGGGCGTTCAGGTCAAATGCTGGACGAGATGCTCTCCTTTATAGGGCTCAAGCGCGAAGAAGACTTTCGGATCACCAACATCGTATTCTGGCGACCCCCGGGAAACCGCAAACCCAATGCGGGCGAAGTCGCCCTGTGCTGGCCGTTTTCGAAACGGCACATTGAGCTTGTTCAGCCCAAGGTTATTCTCGCCGTTGGTGGCTTATCAGCCCAAACCCTGATCGACCCGAACTTGCGGATCACGCGAGAGCGCGGGAAGTGGCGGTCGCTGGATGTTGTGGGAACCGCTGTTCCTGTGCTGCCAACGCTGCACCCGGCCTACTTGCTGCGCCAACCCGTGAACAAACGTGAAGCTTGGACTGACTTGCTGATGCTCAAACAATTCCTGAACAACCCCGAAGGGTCTTGATGATGACCGAGACCATACCGGCGCGCTTCGACGAAACCCGGCCCTTTTTGGCCGTGAATATCGCTGCGCTGACCGTGTCGGACACCCGCACTGCGGAAACCGACAAAAGTGGTGATGCACTGGCGGCGATGATCGAAGCCGATGGGCACCGGGTTGCCAGCCGCATGATCCTCAAGGACGACACGGATTTAATCACTGGCCAGCTGAACGTCTGGGTCAGCGATCCGAACATCGATTGCATCATCACCACGGGCGGCACCGGGGTTACAGGCCGTGATGTGACACCGGAAGCTTTCGACCGCGTGCTGGAAAAGAAAATCGACGGCTTTGGCGAGATGTTCCGCTGGCTGAGCTTTCAGATGATCGGCACCTCCGCCCTGCAGTCCCGCGCAGTGGGGGGTGTGGCGCATGGGACATACATGTTTGCCCTTCCCGGCTCTACGGGCGCAGTAAAAGACGGTTGGACAAAAATTCTCCGCTTTCAGCTTGATAATAGACACCGGCCCTGCAACCTCGTCGAATTAATGCCCCGGTTGCAGGAAGTCTAAACGATCACGCTAAGGGCCCATGGCACTCACTGAAACTCAACTCGAATACATTTCGACCAGCGTCGAAGCCTTAGGCTTGAGCGCGGAACCGATCCGGCCTTTGCGCCTGCGCAGCCTGAGCCACGAACACGTGCGGGTCGCGAACCACGGCGTGGTGCGCATGCCGATTGCTCTGCCGAACGAAGGACATTGGACCAAATGGGCGAATTTTCAGGCTGAAGCCTATGGAACGCTTGGCCGGCGCAACCTGTCGCCTCGGTTTTTTGCCTCACTGGATTCCTGTCCCGCGCTCCCGAACGGCGGCGTGCTGGTGGAGTTTGTGCAAGGGCGCTTGCCTCGCCTGCCCAAGGACTTCCCCGCTCTGGCCCGTTTTTTGGCCAAACTGCACCAGCTACCACCGCCGCCCGAGGATATGTGCGGGCTTCCCTATCACAGCGAACCCCTGCTCGCAGCCATGCAGGGAATTTTGCAGCAGGCCCGTTATCTCGAAGAGGCACCCATCACCGATGGTACGCGCAAGCTTTTAGAATCCGAGCTGGCTTGGCTTGAAGGCTTTGCGCAGTCAGGCTGGGTGCGCATGGGGGCACCGCCCTTTGGCCTGACCATTGGCCGTGCCCATCCGGGCGATTTCCTCATCGACGACGCGGGCGAAGCGGTGCTGCTGGATGTTGAGAACCTACACTATGGTCTGAGCATCTTGGATGTCGGAGCGCTTTCTATATACCCGGCAACAGTTTGGGATATGGGGGTCAAGGCGGAGTTGACGGAAACGGACGTGCTCGACTTCAACCGTCATTATCTTGAAGCACTGCCCAATGCCTACCGCACCCACTACGCGCCTTGGCTACAAGTGGGACGGCGAATCGCGACGCTGCGGCTACTGACGTGGGCCTGCATGTGGCTGGTCCGGCACCGCCGCCCGGGCGACCAATGGGCCGCCGATAAACGCCCACCGGGTATCATGACCCACATGCTGACCCAAGCACGGCATTTCGTGTCTGAGCCCGTCGTCAGCGCCCTGCGCTCAGAATGGATGCGTCGCGATGGGCTTTGCGCACAGATCAATCGGTTATGAGCGATCTGTTCCCCAGCGAGATTATCGCAGGCATCGACGAAGTGGGGCGCGGCCCCCTTGCCGGACCTGTTGTCACCGCTGCGGTTATTCTACCCCAACCCATCGAGGGTCTGGCGGACTCCAAGACCCTGAGTAAAAAGCGACGGGAAGCGCTGTTTCCCCTCATTATGTCCCAAGCGCTAGTTGGCGTTGGCGCGGCATCGGTGACAGAGATCGACCAACTCAACATTTTACATGCCACCATGCTGGCCATGCGCCGCGCAGTGCAGCGCCTTCCCGCAACGCCTACGTTGGCTTTGGTGGATGGCAATCAGAACCCGGGTCTGGGTCTGCGCACAGAATTGATCGTCAAAGGCGATTCGAAGGTTCCAGAAATTTCCGCTGCTTCCATCGTCGCCAAAGTCATCCGCGACCGCCTGATGAGCAAACTGGCGCTCAAGTACCCGGTCTATGGGTGGGAGAGCAATGTGGGCTACGGCGCGAAGCGGCACCGTGACGCCATGGCCGTCCAAGGCGTCACCGCTCACCACCGCCGAAGCTTTGCACCGCTTCGACAGTGGCTCGAAACTGAGACTTTTGTCGCATAATGCCCTGCACACTTAGAACACAAAAGGAACAAGTTTTTTTACTGCGCCTATCTCGACACACCTACATAGGTTTTGGTTTAAGAAGCACAGATAGGTCGCTGTTTTTACTGAATTTTTGTTGACAGATTCGTGAGCGCAAAACATTGTGCGCCTATGATTTCAGCTCATAATATTTCAAATAAAATTATTAACGGTGACTGTCTCGAAGTGTTGGCTCAATTGCCGTCAGCAAGCGTAGACATGATTTTCGCCGATCCGCCATACAACCTGCAGCTCAAGTCGGAACTTCACCGTCCTGACCACAGCCGCGTGGATGGCGTCGATGACGCATGGGACCGCTTTGATAGCTTCCGTGCCTACGACGAGTTCACCGAAGCATGGTTGACCCACGCCCGCCGTGTGCTCAAGCCCACAGGGACAATCTGGGTCATTGGCACCTATCACAACGTCTTTAGAATGGGCGCGAAGATCCAAGATCTTGGCTTCTGGATTCTGAACGATGTCGTGTGGCGTAAGACGAACCCAATGCCGAATTTTCGCGGCACACGGTTCCAAAACGCGCACGAAACACTGATCTGGGCCTCGCACGACGAAGGCGCGAAGTACCAGTTCAACTACGAAGCCCTCAAAGCTTCCAATGATGACCTTCAGATGCGATCTGACTGGCTGTTCCCGATTTGTCAGGGCGGCGAGCGCATCAAGGACGATGAAGGAAAAAAGGCGCATCCGACGCAAAAGCCGGAAGCTCTCCTTCACCGCGTAATTTCAGCTGCGACCAAAGCTGGTGATCTTATTTTAGATCCGTTCTTCGGTACCGGCACCACTGGTGCTGTTGCCAAGAAGCTCGGTCGCAACTTTGTCGGGATTGAACGGGACGAAGCCTACGTGGCTGTCGCTCAAGATCGTATTTCAAAGATCTCTGAGCCCGATTCAGTCGTTATTTCCGACCTTCCCAGCAAGCGCGAAGCTCCGCGTATCCCGTTTGGTCAACTCCTTGAGTTGGGCATGCTGGAACCGGGCGTTGAGCTGTTGGGACCCGGGCGTAAATTTAAAGCGCGGGTAGCCGCTGATGGAACTGTTATGGCCGACATCCATCGTGGCAGCATTCACAAGGTAGGCGCGGCCCTTCAAGAAGCGCCCTCCTGTAACGGTTGGACATTTTGGCATGTGGAAAAGAACGGCAAATTATTGCCGATCGACGCCTTGCGCCAGGAGGTTCGGCAAACCTTACAACCCAGTGTAGCAGCATGAGTTGACAAGGATCTGCTGGCAATTTTGGCCAGTCGAAGAGCTTGCGATCAGCTCACTTATTTTCAAGAGCGTGCCTTGCGATTTTTTTCATGATCGTGGGTAAGGCAAAACGATCCAAGTTCTTTAAGGGCGCCCACGTGGCGCCCTTTTTCTTTGCCTCGATCAAACGCGCAGCTTGCGTCGTTGTCACGGCAGGAACCACCACGCGGACCCGCAGATGAAAATGCGTGAAGGTGTGCTCGATTTCACCGGGAACCAACGGTCCCTGTAGCTCAGATTCAGCCATATCCGGCCATTCGTCGCCCCAGTCCGTGCCCGGCACCTCCATCATCCCGCCGAGCAAGCCCTTGTCAGGACGGCGGGTAAGCAAGACTTCGCCCAGATCATTTTCAATCCAATAGGCCAGCCCAAAGCGCGTTGGCTTGGGCTTCTTGGGTGCCTTTTTGGGGAATTCTCCTGCCCGCCCTTGCGCCAAGGCCTGACAGCCTTCGGAAACTGGACACAGCAAGCACGAGGGCGAGCGCGGCGTGCAGATGCCTGAGCCCAAATCCATCATGGCTTGCGGAAAATCACTGTTTCGGGCGTTGGGTGTCACGCGGTCTGTTAATGTTTTGATGATTGGCTTGGCTTTGGGCAGCGGATCTTCGAGCGCGTACCAGCGGCTGATCACGCGCTCTACATTGCCGTCCACCACAACCGCGCGCTGATCAAAGGCAATCGCGGCAATCGCAGCAGCGGTATAGGTGCCCACGCCGGGCAACGTCAGCAAATCCGCCTCGTCGCGCGGAAACACGCCTTGGCGATGATGGGCAATCTCTACCGCGCATTTTTGCAGATTTCGGGCGCGGGCGTAGTAACCCAGCCCCGCCCAAGCCGTCAGCACGTCGTCCAAGGGCGCATCCGCCAGCGCCTGTACAGTAGGCCACAGGGCAGTAAATTTCTCGAAATAGGCCCGAACCGTTGCCACCGTTGTTTGTTGCAACATGATTTCCGAGAGCCAAACGTGGTAAGGGTCAGCCAAGGCCTCGCCCGTCGCCCGCCAAGGCAGCGTCCGGCGGTGCTGATCGTACCAAAGCAAGAGCCGGTCGGAGAAAGAGTGCTCCAACGGATCAGGAGAGGCGGAAACGGGTGGATCGGAATAAGCCATTGTCGAAGGATGTAGGACGAAGCGGTCCCCGCGGCAAAGACTCTGCGCGCAAAACCGCAAAGCGCTCGTTCAAAGCGCAAGGTCTGTCCCGCCTGATCCCCAAGGTGCTCAAAGACGGCTTGGGACGCAAAGGCAGTCTGGAAGCGGACTTAGCCCTGCACTGGCATGACGTGGTTGGCCACGAGCTGGCTAAATGGACCCTCCCCTCGAAAATCACCTACGCCGATCGCAAGATGCGCCGCCGGGGAACGCTGTTGGTTTTGGTCCATCCGGGCTACGCGCAGTTCGCGCAGATGGCAGAGGGCGATATTTTATCCAGCACGAACCAATTTTTAGGCTTTGGACGGGTTGAGAAAATCCAGCTCAAACAGACCCATAGCCTCAACTCTGGCACTTCTCGCAAGACTGTGAGCGTTCGTGGGGTCGCAGACCGGCCTTCAGCGCTGGAACCCAGACGCGAAAGACGCCAAAATGGTGATCTGGATACGACACTGGAAACTCTCCGCCAAAGCGTTGCAGAACGCGAGAGACAGCGTTAAATCGCATAAGTTACCCACAAGAATCTGCCCGACTCCGGTTGTTAGCTACCGACTCGAGTGGATAAGAGCAAAGGATGAATTTGATGTTGAAACTTGTCGCACCCTTGGGTGTTGCTGCTGCAGCCTTGCTGGCGCTCGCCTCGCCGAGCCTTGGTCAAGAGAGCACGGCAGACGACACAGCGAGCGAAACAGCGGTTGCAGAAACCTCTGCGGACTACGTGATGCTTGCCAGTGACGGTGGCTTGGGTACCGGGGTTTACGACGACGACACTTACCAGGGCGTTTCCGACGCACCGATCGTCTTGATCGAATACGCGTCCCTGACGTGCCCACACTGTGCTGCCTTCCACGAAGAAGGATATCCAGAGCTCAAAGAGTACATCGATGCCGGTCAGCTGGCGTATGTGTATCGCGATTTCCCGCTGGACGGCGCCGCCTACCGCGCAGCTTTGTCCGCGCGCTGCTTGCAGGGTGATGCGTTCTTTGGCGCGCTTGATGCGCTGTTCACCAACCAGCGCGACTGGCGTGGCGGTGGCTCAGAGGACGATTTGGCGCGAGAGATTTCCGCGCTGACCGGACAGACTGAAGACGAATACAAGGCGTGCGTCGGTGATACCGCCAATCAGCAAAAGCTGATCGAACGTTACAACACAGCGATCGACCTGGGCGTCGATGGCACCCCGCGCATTTACATCAACGGTGAGCTCTACACGCCAAACCGTGGCTGGTCGCAGATCGGCGACGAGATTGCGCGCTTGGTCAAGAAGCTCAAGGTCTAAGACGAGGGTTCATTTGGTCGCGTTCACAAAACTCCGGATCCAAGGCTTTAAGAGCTTTGTTGATGCGACCGAATTCCACATCGAGCCGGGTGTTACCGGCGTCGTAGGCCCGAACGGCTGCGGTAAATCCAACATCGTTGAAGCCCTGAAATGGGTCATGGGTGAGTCCCGATCCAAGCAGCTGCGTGGCGCAGATATGGAGGAAGTCATCTTCAATGGCTCCTCCGACCGCCCTGCCCGCAACGTGGCTGAAGTCGAATTGGTCATGTCTAACGCGGACGGCTCCTTGCCGCCCCAATACACTGAACACCCCACCGTTGGGGTCTCGCGCCGGATTGAGCGCGGCAAGGGCTCGGACTATCGCATCAACAAATCGCGCAAAACCGCTGGCGAAGTGAAACTGCTGTTCTCGGACGCAGGCTCAGGCGCCGCGTCATCTGCGATTGTATCTCAGGGCCGGGTTGCGTCGATCATTAACGCCAAGCCCGTCGAGCGCCGTCAAATCCTCGAAGAAGCCGCCGGCATCGTCGGGCTGGCTGCGCGCCGTCGCGAAGCGGAAAACCGCCTGCGCGCCGCAGAAACAAACCTCGAACGGCTCGAAACTGTCATGAATGCCCTCCAAGAGCGGCTAAAGACGCTGGAAGGGCAAGCGAAGCAGGCGGAGAAATACCGTCGCCTCACCGACAAAATGACCCGCCTGAACGCCCAACTGCATTATTTGCAGTGGGTGGCGCAGACGCGGACAGTGGAGCGATCCAAAGAAACGTTTGTCAAAGCCGAACGCAGCGTTGCCGAGGCCGAAGCAGCTGCGGCACGGGCGAACCAAGCCTCGATCAACCTTTCAACTGACTTGCCGGACTTGCAAAAGCAAGAAGCCGAGGCCGGCGCGAAGCTGCAGGCGTTTTTGGTGGCCAAAGATGGTTTGGAGCGGGACAAAGCCGACATCGACCGCGCTTTGCAAAACAACGCCAACCAGCGCAAGCAACTCGAACACGATCAGGTACGAGAAGCCAATCTGGTGACTGACGCCGAATCAGCTCTGGCCCGGCTGGCTGCGGAAGAAACAGAACTGACGACCGCCAGCGAAGGCGAAGCTGACGCGCTCGAAGCGCTTGAGACGGCTGTGGAGACGGCCAACTCTGCCGTTGGCGCGCTAGAGCAAGATATGGCAAACGCCCGAGCCGATGTTGCCCGCGTTGGATCAGAGATCACGGCACGCACCACAGCGCTGAACCAAGCAAAGCAGCGCTTGGAAGCCCTGACGACCCGACGGGAACGGCTGGAAGGTCAAATTAACGACGTTCAATCGCGGGATTCCGAAGGCGTCGCACACGCCGAAGCCCGCTCCCGAGCCGACGCCCTGCAAGCCGACCACAATGCCGCCGCACAGGCGCTGACAACGGCAGAAGCGACCATGACGGACGCACGGGACGCCGAACAGGGCTTACGCGCCGAGGCCGACGCTTTGGCCCGCGAAGAAGCTCAATTGCGCGCCGAATTGGGTGGCTTGCAAAAACTGCTGCAGGCCAGCGCGAACCAAGGTGGGTCGAACGCACAGCCCGTACTATCGTCAATCCGTGTTCAAGACGGCTTTGAAGCGGCCTTGGCTGCTGTGATCGGCGATGCGCTGCAAGCGCCCGCTGGGACGCAAGACAAAGGCGACTTTTGGCTGGACGCGGGCGGATCCGACGGCGCTGAATTTGGTTTGCCTGTCGGAGCTACGCCACTGCGCGATGTGGTTGATGCAGCGCCGGATGCGTTAAATTTGCGTTTAGCGGCCTGCGGTGTCGTTGGATCGGCAGCAGAAGCCTCTGCGATGCAAGCGGACTTGCGCCCCGGTCAGCGCCTGACCACCAAAGACGGTGGGTTGTGGCGGTGGGACGGCTATACGGTCCTTCCGGGCAAAATCCCCAGCGCTGCGCGACTGCTTGAGCAGCGCAGACGAGCCGAAGAGCTTGCGGCGATCATTGCTGGCAAGCAGCAAGAAACGGCATCCTCGCGCACCAAGGCCGATGCCGCCGCGACCACGCTCAAAGAAGCGCGTGCGACGGAAGCCCAGTCCCGTCAGAACCTGCAACTCGCCTACCGCGCTTTGACCGGCGCGCAGGCTGAGCTGTCGCGGGTTGAAGCCAAGGCGGCCAAGGTTGAAGCAGAAAGCGGCGCGTTGCGTGCGGCCTTGCAAACCCTCACCACCGACCTGGAAGAAGCATCGGCGGCTTTTGAAGTCGCACAAACCGCTTTTGATGGTCGCCCGGATGCCGAGGCCATGCAGTCGCGTGT
The DNA here is from genome assembly GCA_965661545.1 of Alphaproteobacteria bacterium. GTDB lineage: Bacteria > Pseudomonadota > Alphaproteobacteria > UBA7985 > UBA7985 > UBA7985. Next base: position 61,493 of record CBFIEF010000002.1, read on the forward strand.
CGATGTGCTCCGTCCAAAAGTCGAAGACGCACGCCGCACCCTCACCCAAGCACAAGCCGAGCGTGAACAGCACAAGCGGGACGTCTCCACCCGCAAAAACCGCCTTGGCGCGATCAAGACCGAACGGTTTTCGTGGGAAGGTCGCCTGAAGAATGCCGAGCATCAGCATGCACAACTGAAGCAACGGGACACCACGCTCACCCAAGAACGTGAGTCGCTGGAAAACCGTCCGGCAGAAATCGCACAGCAGCGTGAAATGTTGGAAAACAACATTCGTGACGCGCGGGAGGCCGTAGAACGCGCCGTTGCGGCTGTATCTGACCGCCGCGCTGCCTCTTCCACAGCCGATGCCGAAGCGCGGCAGGCGGAAAAGAATGCCGGGGCTGCGCGCGAAGTGCTGGTGACGGCGAAACTCACGGCCGAAACCGAAATCGAGCGAAAAGAAGAGTTGGCGACGGCGATCAAGGAAACCTTCGCTGCTGGTCCACAGGCCCTGCCCGGTCTGGCCGAACTGGATCCTGCTGGTGACTTGCCGCTCAAGGGCGACACGGACCGCGCGCTGAAGGCTGCAATCCGCGACCGCGATGCTTTGGGTGCCGTAAACCTGCGCGCGGAAGAGGAAAGCACCGAGCTGGGCGATGAGCTGGCGACCTATGACGAAGAGCGCGCCGATCTGAACAAGGCGATCGATAAGCTGCGCAAAGCCATTTCAAGCCTGAACAAAGAAGGCCGCCTGCGTCTTGCCGATGCATTCACGAAGGTCAACGAGGCCTTCCAGGAGACTTTCACCCGCCTGTTCAATGGCGGCACAGCGCAACTGGAGCTGATCGACGGCGATGACCCGCTGAATGCCGGTCTGGAGATCTACGCGCAGCCACCGGGTAAGAAGCTGACATCACTGGCGCTGATGTCTGGTGGTGAGCAATCCATGACAGCAACAGCGCTGATTTTCTCGCTGTTGCAGACCAATCCCGCACCGATCTGTGTGCTCGATGAGGTCGACGCACCACTGGATGACCACAACGTCGCGCGATTCTGTGATTTGGTCGGCGAATGGGCGCGTAAGTCGAAAACGCGCATTGTCGTTGTGACGCACCACCCGGTCACGATGTCGCGGGTAGACCGCTTATTCGGTGTTACGATGGCGGAAAGGGGCGTTTCGAGCCTTCTTTCCATCGATTTGGACGAAGCACTTGTGCATGCTTCTACAGCAGAGGCGGGTTGAGGCTGCATCCACCTCCCTGCGCTTGACGACCCTTCCCCCGGACCCTACACGTTCGCTCAAACTTGCCGAGTTTCGAGCTGCGCTTTGACGAGCGTAGACGGAGCTCAAGAGAACACAAAATGTCGAACGACCCGAAATCGCCCAGCTCTGGCTTGGAAGACTTAGACGCGCGCATCAAAGCAGCGCGACCCAAGTTGGATGATGCGGCGATTTTGCGCGCCAAAAGTTCGGCCAACGATGCAGCGTCTCAAGCGCTGACCGTGGCCTTTGCTTTTGTGCTGTGCATCGCCGTAGGCGCAGGGGTTGGACTTTGGATAGATCGGTTCCTCGGGACACTCCCGTGGTTCATGATCATAGGATTCTTCGCCGGGTTTGGTCTCGGCTTTTGGTACATGCTGTTTAAGGCGCGTCAGTTTGATGAGCGCCAGAGAGAACGGGGAACTGACGATGGCTGATAAAAACGAGAACGGCTCTGCATTCGACCTGCTGGGCCAGTTTGACATCGCGCCGATCAAGGCGGTCAAGGATACCCCGTTCGAGTTCATTACAAACTCAGCGTTCTTTATGATCCTGACGGTTGCGGTGATTGCCGTGCTGATGCTGGTGTTTACGGCCAGCGCGCGGGTGGTTCCGGGTCGCCGTCAAACACTCTCCGAGATCATCTACGACTTCGGCTTTGGCCTTGTGACCGACATTTTGGGCAAGCATGGCCGTCCGTTCCTACCGTTTGTGCTTTCCGTCTTCCTGTTCGTGTTCGTAGCGAACATGTGGGGGATGATGCCGTACTCGTTCACCGTTATGTCCCACGTCTCGCTGACAGCGTTCATGGCGGTCGTTATCTTCAGCATGGTGATCTACATCGGCGTGCGTCGTCACGGCCTGAAGTGGTTCTCCCTGTTTGCGCCAAGCGGTGTTCCGTTTTGGCTGCTGCCCTTCATGATCTTCATCGAAGTCCTGTCGTTCTTCGTTCGCCCCCTCACGCACTCGCTGCGTTTGTTCGCGAACATGACGGCGGGTCACATCGTCTTGAAGGTGATCGGCACCTTTGCTTCATTCACGCTCATCGGCGGTATCGCGCTTCTTCCAGCGCTGGTTGCCCTGAGTGCTTTGGAATTCCTGGTGGCGTACCTCCAGGCATACATCTTCGCTCTTTTGGCTGCGGTTTACCTCGCAGACGCAGTTGAACTGCACCACTAGATCGTTTTCTCCGGAAGTCCCGATCATCGGGGCTTTCACTTCCTAACCGTCGACATTTGAAATTCGAGAAGGAAACGTCATGACGTTGGAAATGTTTAAGGCGCTTGGCGCTGGTCTCGCTACCATGGGCTTCATCGGCGCTGGTATCGGCCTTGGCACCATCTTCGGCAACTACTTTCAGGCTGTATCCCGCAACCCTGCGTCTCAGGACAAGTTCCAGACCTGGTTGTTCGTAGGCTTCGCACTGACGGAAGCACTGGGCATCTTTGCATTGCTCATCGCTTTCATGATCATGTTCGTGATCTAAATACTGAAGCCCGCTCCGGTGGGCTTTACGTCGACGGTAAACTCGCAGCACCGTCACAGGCTTTGGTCCTGCGCGGTGCTGCAAGTTACCAACGTTGACACCGAAATTCCGGACCCTCGATGGTGGCGCGCAACGCCACCTATGGTTCACAACACTCGCTAACGGGAGGCCCGCATGCCTCAGTTTGATATCCTCGGTGACGGCACGGCCATGGGTCTGAACCTGCTTTGGTTCATCATTACCTTTGGCCTGACCATGCTCATCGTTTCAGTCGGCTTGCGCCGGATTGAGTCCGTTCGCAGTGAGCGCGATACGCTTACGTCGGGCAACATCGACCGCGCTCAAAATCTCTCCGACGAAGCCAAAGCCTTGATGGCGGCTTACGAGGAGAAGATGGCTGCGGCGCGTTCCGAAGCACAAACCATCATCAAAGCGGCTTCTGACGAAGCGGCAGCCAAGGCTGCGGAAGCGCAGACCAAGCTGGCGGCGGATCTTGCCACCAAACAGGCTGGCGTGGAAAAAGCGATCGCCGACCAGACGACAGCTGCACTGTCCGAGTTGTCGGACGTCGCTGCTGACACAGCACAAATTGCTGCGTCGCAGGTTCTGGGCGTTAAGCTTGATGATAAGAAATTGAACAAAGCGGTGAAGGAGCTTGGCAATGGCTGATAACAGCGCAAACACCAACATCATCACCTATCACCTCGACCCTTCGAACCCGAAGTTCTGGGTCGCGGCTGGTACGATTGCTTTCCTCGCTTTTGTCTTCTGGCGTGCCGGTGGCGCGATCCTGAAGTCATTGGACTCTCGCGGTACTGAGATCGCCAAGCAGATTGACGAGGCTGGCGAGCTTCTTACCCAAGCTGAAGCACAGATGGCTGAGTACAAGGCTAAGTTCGGCCAAGCCGATGCTGATGCCGCTGCAATCCTCGAACAAGCGCAGGGTGAAGCGGTTCGTTTGGCTGAGAAGTCTGCGGCGGATCTCTCCGGTCTGCTCGAGCGTCGCAGCGCTGCTTTCGATCAGCGCATGAGCCAGCTGCAGGTGCAGGCTCAGAACGATCTGAAGGCCCGGGCCGCAGAGCTGGCGATTGGCGCGCTGCGCAAGTCCTTGCCAGAGCAGCTGGACGCAGCAGCCCTTGCTTCACTGGCTGACACGGCGATTGACGACCTGCCCAACCGCGTTTAACCGCAACAGGGCAGGCATTCAAAACAAGGGGCTTCGCGGCCCCTTTTTTTGTGGCCAAACTTTGAGCCTGAAGCACACCAGCGAGAACAGTATGATTGCACTCTCACAAGGGATGAAGGCCGGGCTGCGGGACGGCGCAGCAGTGGGCATGACTGCGGCTTTGCTGGGCGTCATGTACGCGTTGGCCGCGCTAGAGGCCGGACTGTCGGCCCTTGAAGCAATTTTCTATTCCGCTGTTGTCTACTCTGCTGCCGTACAGTTTGCCGCCTTGGGCACAGAAACCACGCTTGGCGCGGTCTTTACACTGCTATCTGGTAGTCTGTTCATCTGCTCCCGAAACGTTCTGATGTCGCTGGATATGGCCCGTAAGTCGGAGGGCCGGCTGGTTGAGCTGTTGTCACTCACCGGCTTGGTCGATGCGGCGTGGGCCATGGCGCGCGGATATAAGAAACAGGACTACTGGGGCTATTTCTGGGGTCAGGCGATTGCGATTTACGTGCTTTGGATGGTGGGCACCATTGGTGGCGTAACCGTGCCAATCCCCGAGCACCCCGCCGTTGATGCTGCCTTTGCCGCCACGCCGGTGGTATTCTTCTCCCTGATGATCGCGCTGATCTGGCGCAACGGCACCAACAAACTTCCGCACTTGGCAACAGCTTTGCTCACGATTTTGGCCGCCAAACTGATCGGCCTGCCCGATACGCTTGCGGCGCTGCTTGGTGCCAGCATCGCGGCGGTGAGCTTTGTCATGCTGAGCCCCATGCAGGCCGACGATGCGCCAACCAAGGATACCATCGAATGAGAATGGATGTCGTCCTGCTCGGCTTTGCGCTGTCTGCCGTGGTGATGGTGAGCCGGATGGGGCCGTTTGCCCTGTTGGCTGGGCGGCAGATCCACCCCCGGCTGCGCAAGCTGATCGAAATCATGCCCGGCTGCGCCATTGCTGGATTCATGACCACATGGGCTTTGCCCGGTGAGGGCGAAGGGCTGCTGGATAAACTACCGTTTTGGCTGGGCGGCGCGACGGCGATGGCCATTTGCTTGCCAACGGGTCGGTTGCTGCTCGGGATGGTTGCAGGCTTGGGCGTTGCAGCCCTAGCGACGCTCACCCTTTAGCGCCGCTTGCGCCGCTGCGAGCCGGGCAATCGGCACGCGATAAGGCGAACAGGACACACTGTTAAAACCCAGATCGTGCGCCAGCGTCACGGACGACGGCTCGGCGCCCTGCTCGCCGCACAGCCCCATCGGCATATCGGCCTTGGTAATCCGACCACGCTCCACCGCGATGGCCAGCAACTCGCCGACACCCTGCTCATCCAGCACCCGAAACGGGTTTGACGCCAAAAGGCCAAGGTTGCGGTATTCCGGCATGAACGTGCCCGCATCATCTCGCGACAAGCCAAAGGCCAGCTGGGTCAGGTCGTTGGTACCAAAGGAAAAGAAATCACAGCCTTGGGCGATTTCTTCCGCCCGCAAGCAAGCGCGCGGGGTTTCGATCATCGCACCAATGCCAATGCTTTGGCGCGCGTCTTCCGTCACAATCGGCTCCAGCCGTTCGCGCAGGATCGACACTTCGCTCGCTGAAGAAATCAGCGGCAACATGATGTCCACGTGGGGCTGAATGCCTTGCTTGCGCGCCTGACGACAGGCCGCCATCAGGGCACGGACTTGGGATTCGTAGATCTCTGGGAACATGATCCCCAAGCGACAACCACGCAGCCCCATCATTGGGTTGGCTTCGCGCAAAGCTTCCAGACGGCGTTGGATGCGCAGCAAGCCAAGGCCTGTCGCCTCGGCCAATTGCTCAATCTCACCGCTTTCGGAAGGCAAAAACTCGTGCAGCGGTGGGTCGAGCAGGCGGACGGTCACAGGTTTACCCTGCAGCACCACCAGCAGGCGCAAGAACTCCGCCTGCACCAAGGGCTCTAATTCCTTCAGCACGGCTTCCCGCGCTTCCACGGTTTCCGCGAGGATCATCCGCTGTACGTCACCCAGCCGCTCGGCGTTCAAGAACATATGTTCCGTTCGACACAGGCCGATGCCTTCCGCGCCAAAGTGCAGGGCAAGTTCGACCTCCGCGACGGTCTCGGCGTTCGCCAAAACCTCCATCGAGCGGGTCGCGTCACACCAGCTCATGATCTTGTCAAACGCTTCGGGCAGAGTCGGTTCCTGAGTCTCAACCCGGCCCGGCAAGACACGGCCCGAGGTGCCGTCAATGGTCAGCCAATCGCCCTCATAGAACAGTTGATCCCCAATTTTCAGCGTCCGGCTTTCAGGATCCACGTCCATCTCGCGAACGCCAACAACGCAGGGCTTACCCAAGCCCCGCGCGATTACCGCTGCGTGGCTGGTCATCCCGCCTGCGCGCGTCACAACGCCCGCCGCCACGGTGATGGCGCGGATGTCTTCCGGGGTTGTTTCCTTACGCACCAGCAGAACCGGTCCGGCGCCCGACGTTTGCGCTACGTCAATCGCGTCTCGTGCGGAAAAGTAGATGCGGCCCGCCACCGCGCCGGGGCTGGCGTTAATGCCCGTGGCGATGGTCAAATTCTCCCCGCCGGGCGCCAAGCGCGGGTGCAGCATTTCTTCAAGGTCCAGCGCCGAAATCTGTGCCAAGCCTTGGGCCTGCGTCAGGGTTTCGGTTTCCACCAAATCGACCAGGGCTGTGAATTTCTGCCGTGGGGAGAGAACCAGCGCCTCAACATCGAAGATTTTGCCCTCGGCAATGGTGAGCTTGAGCGGTTGGCCCAAAGTCGCCTCCGCCTGCGCGGCCAACTCGCCGCCCGTCGCCTCTCCGGTTGAAGCGTCTCGGCTGTCGATTTCCACCAGCGTTGCAGCGGGGGTTTCTTGAATGACCCAATAGCGAGGCTCTTCATCCACAAGCCCAACCATGCGCGCGCGTTCCAGCGCCTGACGCTGCTTGGTTAGCGCTGCGTCCATGTCTTCAATGGAGGTCGCGGACCGCAACCGAGCGCCTTCGTAACGCAAAGAAATATCACTGGCGAAGGTTGCCGCGGCATCGCGCGCAGCGTCATCAGTTTCGCTCAAGGTCAAAGGGGCGACAGGCAATCCTGCCGCCGCCAACTTCTTCAGTCGGCTCGCTACTGTTCCCATACTAAAGCCGATGCTCCACGCAAGCGTTGGGGCGGGGCTGCTAGCCTTCCAACGCAGATAAACGGACGATGGAATCTACAGAACCAAGGAACTGAGACAAGAGCGCAAGACGGTTTTCCCGGATTGCTGCGACATCTGCGTTCACCATAACGCCTTCGAAGAAGTCATCAATCGGTGCGCGGAGCTTCGCCAATTCACCAAAAGTGCCGCCAAAATCTTCCGCCGCGAGGTATTCTCCAGCCTTGGAGCCCGCCAGTGCTGCGTGCAGCGCTTTTTCTGCATCTTCCTCAAACAGGCTTGGATCAACAGAGCCAAGCGAGAGCTCGCCTTTGGCCTTTTTTGCCTCCGCACGCAGAATGTTGGCTGCTCGGCGGTATCCAGCGAGTAAATCAGCGCCGGAGTCTGTGCCAACAAAGTCGCGCAACGCTTCGACCCGCTTGGTCACACGGACCAAATCGTCGTCCATGCTGGAGCCTGATTCAAATACAGCCGCGATCCAATCGTGACGCAAACCCCGGTCCTTGAGCGTGACTTTCATCCGGTCCGCCATGAACCCCAGCAGATCCGCCGAAATATCGCTTTCGCCGCCGTACAGCATTTCCGCTTCACGGAAGGCGTTAATCAGCGGTACGCGAATGTCGTTCTCAACCAGCAAACGGACAACACCCAGCGCTGCCCGGCGCAAAGCAAAGGGATCTTTGGAGCCTGTCGGCTTCTCATCAATCCGCCAGAACCCAACCAAGGCATCAATCTTGTCTGCCAGCGCAACCGCAATCGACAATGGCGCAGAGGGGCAATCGTCGTTGGGGCCAAGGGGGGAATAGTGCTCGCTGATCGCCTGAGCGACGGCAGCATCTTCACCGTCATGCGCGGCGTAGTACGCGCCCATCACACCCTGCAACTCAGGGAATTCACCGACCATGCCAGTGGTCAAATCAGCCTTGGACAAGCGCGCAGCGGCACGCGCCGCGTCGCGGTCTGCGCCCTTGATGTACGAACTCAACCACGCCGACAGCGGGGCCATGCGGTCAATCCGGTGGCCTACGGTTCCAAGCTTGGCGTGGAAAACGATCGAGGACAGCGCTGGAACGCGACTGTTGAGCGTGTCTTTACGATCCTGATTCCAGAAGAATTCAGCGTCAGACAAGCGAGCCGCCAAAACGCGCTCATTACCACCCGCGATCCGCGCAAAGGTTTCAGCTTCGCGCTTGCCGTCAGCAACAGTGATAAAATACGGCGCAAGGCTTCCGTCAGCCTGCTGCAGGGCGAAGTACTTCTGATGCTCCTTCATCGACAGCACCAAAACTTCTTTTGGCACCGCCATAAAGCGATCCGGAATCTGCCCGCGCACGATGGTTGGCCATTCGACCAAACCGGTAACTTCACTGAGCAATCCCGCGTCTTCGATCAGGGTACAGCCAACATCTTCAGCGGCTTGGCGTGCCCCCGCCAAAATCCCGTCCGCGCGCTCGGTTTGATTAACCACCACAGAGCCGTCTCGCAGTTGGTCTTCAAAACTCGACGGATCGGTCAATGCGATGGCGCCAGAACCGGAGAAGCGGTGGCCTTCGGTCTGGCGACCAAACACAATGCTCTCGCCGTTGCCCAGATCGAGCTGACCGGGCACGACCTGCGCACCAAACAGCGCGGCAACGCGGTGCAGCGGGCGAACCCAGCGGAACGTCCCACGGCCCCAGCGCATGGACTTGGGCCAGGTAAAATCGCGAATGGCCTTTTCGATCACGCCGGGCAGCAGGTCGATGGTCTGCTGACCCTTGATCTGCTGAACAGCGAAGTAAAAGTTGCCCTTGGGCGTCTCGCGCAGTTCAGCGTCATCCAGTGACGCGAGACCATTGGCGCTCAAGAAGCCAGCAACAGCTTGCTCCGGCGCACCTTCGCGAGGGCCGCGCCGCTCTTCGCTGCGGTCTTCTTGCGAGGTTGGAATGTCCGCGATCCGCAGGGCTATGTGACGGGGCGCGAACCACACGGTGGTGTCGCCGATCTTCAGCCCTTCAGCCTTGAGCGCGTCTGCGATGGATTTGGCGAGATCATTCGCCGCACCTTTTTGCATGCGCGCTGGAATTTCTTCGGAGAACAGGTCAATCAGCAGGGTTTCAGTCGTGCTCATGATTAGACCTCCACAGACATGGGTTGTGGTTGCTCGCCGCGTCCACCGGGGCTATCGGCCCACGCCTCAGCACAGCCCTTAGCCAGCGCCCGAACGCGGCCAATGTACGCCTGTCGCTCGGTCACAGAGATCACACCGCGTGCATCCAACAGGTTGAACAGGTGCGACGCCTTCATGGTTTGATCGTAGGCAGGCAGCGACAGCGGGGGTTGTTGGCTCAGCAGGTGCTGAGACATAGCTTCCGCATCTTTGAAATGCTGGAACAGCGCTTCGGTGTCTGCGTGTTCGAAGTTGTAGGCGGAGAACTCCTGCTCCGCTTGCAGGAACACATCGCCGTAGCACTTACCACCTTGCTCCGTCGGAATGCCGTCCCAGTCCAACTCGTAGACATTGTCCACGCCCTGCACATACATGATCAGGCGTTCAAGGCCGTAAGTCAGCTCCAGCGGGACCGGGTTACAATCAATGCCGCCGACTTGCTGAAAGTAGGTGAACTGGCTGACTTCCATACCGTCACACCAGATTTCCCAGCCCAAGCCCCAAGCCCCAAGCGTCGGGCTTTCCCAGTCATCCTCCACGAAGCGCACGTCGTGCTTTTGCAGGTCGATTCCGAGCACTTCGAGCGAGCCCAAGTACAGCTCCTGCGCGTTCGACGGGCTTGGCTTCATCAGAACCTGAAACTGGTAATAATGCTGCAGGCGGTTGGGGTTCGCGCCATAGCGGCCATCGGTGGGACGACGTGATGGCTGCACATAGGCAGCGTTCCAAATGGTATCGCCAATGGACCGGAGCGTTGTGGCCGGGTGAAAGGTTCCCGCGCCCACTTCCATGTCATAGGGCTGAAGGACCACACAGCCTTGATCTGCCCAATAAGTTTGAAGGTTCAGGACGAGGCGCTGAAAACAAGTTGCCTTGTCAGCCTTTTGCTTCTGAAAAGTCACGGGGTCTGGCTCTCAGGTGATGTCGATGTTGGCGCAGACCCTAGCGCCTTGCGCGTCGGGAAAACAGCAGCGATGCAACGTGACGCCCCCGCCTGCCCTGCAACCCTCCGACGCGCCGTTTAGCGCTTAGAGGCCGTACTGACCCCAGAGCGCCCGTTGTTCGAGGGCGGAAATAGCCGCATTGATGGGGTCATCTCGGCGCGATCCCAAAAGGTTCATGAAGGGCAAACCGCGCTTGGGCTTATTCACCAGCTTGATCTGTACTTTTTCGCCGAACCGCGCGCGCAGGGTCGAGCGCATGTCACCAACGCCATCAACCATACCCAGCTCAAGCGCCTTCTCACCCAAGAAAACATCACCGTTCATCAGGCTGCGCGGCTCGTCGACGTTGAACTTGTCGCCCCGGCGCTGCTCAACGTAGCGGCGGAAGATTTCGTGCAAGTCGAGTTGCAGCGACTTGATCCACTCAACATCACTGTCTTTTTCAGCGCTAAAGGGATCCAGCCGAGATTTGTTTTCGCCTGCTGTGTAAATCCGGCGATCAACACCGAGTTTTTCCATCAAGCCGGTAAAGCCGAACCCGCCGCTGATCACGCCTATGGAGCCAACGATCGACGCTGGATCCGCGACGATTTCATCCGCAGCGCAGGCCAACCAATAGCCCCCGCTGGCCGCGACATCTTCAGTAAAGGCGATGACGGACACGTCTTTCTCATCCGCCAACTGGCGAATGCGCGCCGCGATCAGGTTGGATTGCACAGGACTGCCGCCGGGCGAGTTGATCAGCAGCGCAACCGCTGACAATCCCGAGGGCTTAAACGCCTTTTCAATATCCCCAGCCAAGGCTTCTAGGCTCAAAACGGGACCACTCCCCCCCAAAGGCCCACCACTTTTCGCCGGGCTAATAACCCCATGCAGTCGCAGGACATTAACCCGTCCCGGACCGCCCGAAGAGCCGCCGACCAGTCGATTGAGGAGAGGAATTCGCTTGAGCATGTTTTATTGGCCTTTGAAGGTGGGGCGACGCCGCTCGGTAAAGGCGGCGACGGCTTCTTGGTAGTCGAGACTGTCGTACAAATGGTCAGTGAGGACGCGCTCCGCCAGACTGCCCGGCGCGGGCGCTTCATTGAGCACGCGTTTGTGCGCACGATGGGACAAGGGCGCGAGTTCCAGAATGGACAACAGCCTTTGGTTTAGCAGGCCATCGAGGTCTTCGGCAACGTCATTGACCAGCCCCATGCGCGCCGCTTCAGCCGCATCAATGGTGCGCGCGGTGTAGAGTAAATCCAACGCATGCCCGGGCCCAACCAGTTGAGCCAAGCGCTCAAGCGGCAGGGCGTTGTAGGCAAAACCCATCTTGGCTGGCGGGATACAGAACCGGGCGGTGGGTGCTGCGAAGCGCAGATCGCAGGATAGCGCGATCATCGACCCCCCGCCAAAGCAGGCCTGATGGATGCGGGCAATGGTGGGAACGGGGATGGCGGCCAGAGCAATGAGCGCTCGATCGACTTCGGCATTGTAGGCCTGCGCCGCATCGGCACCCATACGGATATCAGAAAACTCCGTGATGTCTCCGCCAGCGCAAAAGGCACGCTCACCCGCACCGGCGATCACAACCGCCTTGAGGTCTTCGCGCAGGGAAAGCTGGTCCGCAAGGTCGGCAAGCGCGGACCAATGCTCCAACCGCAACGCATTGAGGCGTTGAGGAGCATTGAGGGTCAGCCGGGCAATGCCGTCGTTTTGAATATGAAGATCAAACATGCTGGCCTTTTAACAAGGCAGCGCCGTTACCGCGACTGGTTTGATTGCTGGCGAAAGTTGACGTGCTCGACGTTGCCATCGGAGTAATTGCCGCTGGAACCGGAGAACAGCGATTGCACGTTGTCGAGCAAAGCTTCGGCTCGCTCGGAAGCCATGGAGTAGAAAATCGACTGCGCCTGACGCCGGGTTTTTACCAAGCCGTCCGAGCGCAAAATCGCCAAGTGCTGTGACAGTGCTGACTGGCTCAGGCCAATACGATCGGCAATATCGTTCACCGACATTTCCTTGCCCCGCAGCAGCAGCAGGATCACCAAACGCCGGTCGTTGGACATCGAGCGCAGCATTCGGCTGGCAGACTCGAGGTCAAACCCTGCGATTAAAGTGGTGTGGTTATGGCTATTGGTTTCGGTCATGTTAGCGATGTTTCGCAAAAACTCGGAAAGTCAACGCCCATGCGTGTATAATGTTGGAACTGGGTTATAGGGGGCGCTGGTGATTGTGCCTAAGGCCGTCAAAGGCCACCTCAAGCCGCTTAGCTGCTTCGAACGCAGAGGAAGATGACAGTTTGGTAGATTTGGATCTCACAGGGCTCAAGTGCCCCCTGCCGGTTTTGAAGGCTCGCAAAGCGTTGCGCGACTACGATGAAGGGGTCGAAGTGCGCATTCGTGTCACTGACCCGCGCGCACCCGCAGACTTTAAAGCGCTGTGCGATACCGTGGGTCACGCGATGGTGTCAGAAGAGCGGGACGGTGACGGGAAAATCCTGACCCTGCGTGTGCACAAGCCCTAAGGTCCGGCCTTAACCGCCAAAATAGGCAACCAGCTGGTCGGCAAAAATCCACATGCAGACGCCCGCTGCGAGCAGCAGCGCGGAGAGGGTGGCTAGGATCTTCATGCGGATTTTCTTCTGTCTGTTCATGCGAGCCTCACGTAAATTACCAACAGAAACCTGAAGTCACACCCATAGCCCTGCGCTCGTCCGCGTGCAAAACAAAGGATGGACGAACAGGACAGGAGAGGACGGCTGGCATGGCAAATCTGATCTTCACGCATCAAACCTGCGCCTTGCACGGCGATTTGCGGGCCAACGATGGCGCTGCCCCAAAGGGCTGGAGCCACCCCGAGCAACCCGCGCGCCTGGATGCAGTTCTCAAGGGGCTTTCAGCAACGGACGCGCTGGCAGCAATCGAACGGCTCGAACCGGGCAAGGCAAACCCCGAGCGGCTCAAAACCCTGCATGGAAACGACTATGTCAACGCCATGCTCCGCCCCGTGAAAACCGGAGCCGTCGATTGGGTTGATGACGACACGGGCCGCACGGCGGCAACCCCGGATGCAGCGCTGTTGGCTGCTGGTGGTGCGATTGAAGCCGCCGAGCGCGCAATGGCGGGCAAGGCCAAGCGGATCTTCGTCGCAACCCGCCCCCCCGGTCACCATGCTGAACCCAATCGCGCCATGGGCTTTTGCCTGTTCGGCAACGTGGCGCTGGCCGCAAACCGCGCGCTTGAGATGGAAGCACGCAAAGTCGCGGTCCTCGATTTCGATGTTCACCATGGCAACGGCACCCAAGCCCTACTGTGGGATAACCCAAACACGCTGTTCATCAGCAGTCAGCAAATGCCACTCTGGCCCGGCAGCGGTTATGCCAGCGAGACCGGCGCGCATGATAACGTGATGAACATCCCGCTCGATCAGGGCACGACAAGCGCAGGCATGCTGGAAGCGTGGAAGCCTGCGCTTGACCGTGTGGATGCGTTGGAACCGGATCTGATTGTGATCTCCGCTGGCTTTGATGCGCACGTCGATGACCCACTGGCCGGGCTCAATGTCGAGGAAGACGGTTTTGCCGAGCTGACCGCGCAGATTGTCGCCCTGGCCGACAGCCATAGCCAAGGCCGGGTTGTTTCCGTACTCGAAGGCGGCTACGACCTGCCTGCCCTGACCCGCAGCGTAACGGCGCACGCAAGCGCCCTGTTCCAAGGAGTTTGAGAAATGGCCGAAAAAGAACTGCCAGAAGACATCCGCGCGATGAGCTTTGAGCAAGCACTGGACGAGTTGCGTGGCATTGTTGATGGGCTGGAGCGCGGCGATGGTTCGCTGGATCAGAGCATCAAGGCCTATGAGCGTGGCTCGCTGCTGCGCATGCACTGTGATGCGAAACTGCGTGAAGCGCACATGAAGATCGAGCAAATCCGCGTTAAGTCCGACGGCTCTGCCGACACTGAACCCTTCGACGCCTGATCCCCATGGATTTCGCCACCCAGCGTGCGGCGTACGTCAAACGGATTGAAGCGTCGCTCACCCGCGCTTTCGCCGAATGGAGTGCGCCTGCCTTCGCCCCTGAGATCCGGGTTGAGGACGCGAGCGCCTATGCTTTGCTGGGCGGGGGCAAACGACTGCGTGCCATGCTGGCGTTGGCTGCCGGAGAGACGATGGGCCTGCCAGCCGCTGGGGCTGAACGCATCGCCGTGGCGGTTGAAACGCTGCACGCCTATAGCCTCGTCCACGATGATTTGCCCGCCATGGACGACGCCGACACCCGGCGCGGCCAACCGTCGGTGCATCGCAAGTTCGATGAAGTCACCGCGATCCTTGCCGGTGATCAGCTGCTGACCTACGCACTCGGCCATCTCGCTGATCTGCCCGCCGCCTTGCGCGCCTTGTCCGACGCAGGCGCACAGATGGTGCGGGGACAGATGCTGGACCTGCTCAGTGAACGCGATGGGGTCGAGTTGGACCTTGCCGCGCTAGAGCGACTGCAAGCACAGAAGACCGGCGCGATCATTCGCTTTGCCTGCGAAGCCCCAGCGCTGGTCGCTAATGACCCCGACGCCGCAAGCGCGCTGCGCCGCTTTGGCACCCATCTGGGGCTGGCGTTTCAGATTACCGACGATATTCTGGATGCAGTCTCTGATGCTGAAACGCTGGGTAAGCCGGTGGGTGCGGATGCCGAGGCTGGAAAAGCGACTTTTGTGACGCTGCTGGGGCTGGAAGCCGCCCGTACACGCAGCGAACAGGAAATTTCCGCCGCTAAGGCTGCCCTCGAGCCGCTTCAAGGCCATATAAGACAAGACGGCGCGGCACTGGCATTCCTGTCATCTTTGGCAGATTTTGTGCTATCCCGCCGCAATTAGTCCCATTCCCGGCGGCACAGTAGGCGCGCCCTCTCACAGAAAGTGTCAAGTCTGGCCCTATGACCCAACAGCCGACCCAACGCCCCCTCACCCCGACGCTCGACAAGGTGATCAACCCTGAAGACCTGCGCGCGCTGGGCGACCATGAGCTTTCTGCGCTGACCGATGAACTGCGTGCGGAGCTGATCGATGCGGTCAGCCACACCGGCGGGCACTTAGGCGCGGGCTTGGGCGTGGTTGAGTTGACGGTGGCGCTGCATCGGGTCTTCAACACGCCGCATGACCGCTTGATCTGGGATGTGGGGCACCAGTCCTACCCGCACAAAATCCTGACCAGCCGCCGCGAGCGCATCCGCACCTTGCGCCAAAAAGACGGGCTATCAGGCTTTGTTCGGCGCTCGGAAAGCGAGTACGACGCCTTTGGCACTGCACACTCCTCGACCTCGATTTCAGCCGCCTTGGGCATGGCCGAGGGCATGAACATGCGCGGCGACGCAGGCGGGCAAGTGGTTGCGGTGATTGGCGACGGGGCCATGTCTGCGGGCATGGCGTACGAAGCCATGAACAATGCCGAAACCGGCAAAGGCCGCCTGACAGTCATCCTCAACGACAATGAAATGAGCATCGCGCCGCCAGTTGGCGCCATGTCGTCTTATCTTTCACGGCTGTCCACCAGCCGGGCCTACCAGGGCTTGCGCGACATCGCCAAAGGCATCGCCGAGATCTTTCCCCGCCCGCTGCAAACTGCTGCTAAGCGCGCGGAGGGCTTTGCACGCACCTATGCGACCGGCGGGACCATGTTCGAAGAGCTGGGGTTCTACTATATCGGGCCGATCGACGGCCATAATCTGGATCACCTGCTGCCTGTGCTGGAAAACGTGCGCAAGGCGAGTGAGCAAGGCGCAGGGCCGTTTTTGGTCCACGTGGTCACGCAAAAGGGTAAGGGCTACGCACCGGCTGAGGCGGCAGCGGACAAATACCACGGCGTTGCGAAGTTCGACGTCGTCTCTGGCAAACAGTCCAAGCCGCCCTCGAACGCACCCAGCTACACCAAGGTTTTCGCCGAATCGCTGATCCGCGAAGCCGAAAAAGACGACCGTATCACGGCCATCACCGCCGCCATGCCAACCGGTACCGGTCTGGACAGCTTCGGCGAGCGCTTCCCCGAGCGGACTCACGACGTCGGCATCGCTGAACAGCACGCTGTCACCTTTGCCGCCGGTTTGGCCTGTGAAGGCATGAAACCGTTTGTGGCGATTTATTCGACCTTCCTTCAGCGCGCCTATGACCAAGTGATCCATGACGTAGCGCTGCAAAAGCTGCCGGTTCGCTTTGTCCTCGACCGGGCCGGATTTGTTGGCGCCGATGGGCAGACGCACCACGGGGCCTACGACATTTCCTATTTGCTGACGGTGCCAGGCATCGTAGTTGCGGCTCCAGCAGACGAGGCGGAGCTGGTCCACATGACCGCCACCGCTGCTGCGCACGAAGATGGCCCCTTTGCCTATCGCTTCCCACGGGGTGAAGGCGTTGGCGTTGATTTACCTGTTGAGGGTGTGCCGATGGAAATCGGCAAAGGCCGTGTGGTCCATGAAGGGATGGGCGTCGCCCTGATCTCCTACGGATCCCGGCTGCAGGACACGCTGAAGGCTGCGGAAAAGCTCTCGGCCAAAGGCTTTAACCCTACGGTTATCGATGCGCGCTTCGCCAAGCCGCTGGATACGGCGCTGGTCGACGAAGCCGTGCGCACCCACGATGCAGTTTTGACCGTCGAGGAAGGCTCGTCGGGCGGCTTTGGCGCGGCTGTGCTCAGCCACCTTGCTGCATCCGGGCAACTCGATAAGGGCGTGAAAATCCGAACCCTGACGATGCCTGATACGTACATCGACCACATGAGTCCCGCCGACCAACTGGCTCACGCCGGTTTGGACAGCGCATCGATCGCCTGCACGGCTCTGCAGCTCATGGGCTGGGATGAGGCTGAAGCGGTTCTGACCATCTCGGCACTGTCAGCCTAAGATGCGGCTGGATGCGCGGCTGGTTGCTGCCGGAAAGGTTACCAGCCGATCTCGCGCAGCGGATCTCATCAAACGCGGACTGGTTACGCTGGATGGCAAGCGCCTGAAGGCCAGCGATAAAGTCACCACAAGCGACTTCGACCGCCTGACCATCGATGATCATCGATGGGTCTCTCGCGCGGCGCTCAAGCTGGTGGAAGCCATGAACCAATGCCCCGACTTCAACCCCCGCGGTCACGCTTGCATCGACATTGGTGCCTCTACAGGTGGATTTACAGAGGTTTTGCTGAATGCAGGTGCAGCGCATGTGGTTGCGCTGGATGTTGGGCACGACCAACTCCACCCTCGACTGCGCAAAAACGCGCACATCACCAATTTTGAGGGCTTTAATGCGCGTGATCTGTCACCTGAGCTGCTCAGCGAGTACGGCATCACCCGGCTGGTGTCGGACGTATCGTTTATCTCTGTGACCAAAGCCCTAGATCCAGCGCTCTACGCGCTGCCTTCTGGCGCGCGCGCGCTGATCCTGATTAAACCGCAGTTCGAAGTGGGCCGAGACGGGTTGCAGAAAGACGGCGTGGCCAAAGATCCCGCCAGCGCGCTACAGCTGGTGCAGGACTGGCTGGCCACTCAGCACACAGACTGGTCGATCGCTTGGCAGGGCGATAGCCCCCTTCATGGCGGCGACGGCAACCGTGAATTTTTGATGCATTTGGTACGGGTATGAGACGGAAACAACGCAAGGGCGGCGGAAAGCAGCTGCAAGGCACCATCGACAGCATTGGCGGGCGCGGCGACGGTGTTCTGACCCCACCGCCGGGTGCGGAGGGACCGATCTTTGTCCCCCTGACCGTTCCGGGCGACGAAGTGCGCGTGCAAACCACGTCCAAGTCGGCCTCGGGTACGCAGTCAGAAATCATCGAATTGCTGAACGAAGGGCCCGACCGCGTCGACCCGCCGTGCCCGCACTATGGCGCGTGCGGCGGGTGTCAGTTGCAGCACTGGAGCCTCGAGGCGCAGCGCGACTGGAAACTGACCCGCATCGAAGATGCCATCACGCGGGCTGGTTTTGACCCAGCCGTGGTGCTGCCCTTGGAAAGCGTTGAGGCTGGTACGCGGCGGCGCGCTGAATTCATCGCCCTGCAACCAGCAGGCAAGCCCGTGCAAATCGGTTTCCGGCGGCGCTCCTCCCATTGGGTGGAAGTCATCGAAAGCTGCATGGTCCTCGCTGACGAGCTGGTGGCGGCTCTGCCGCTGCTGCGCGACGGGCTGGACGGTTTGATGACGGACCGCGAGGGGCTGCGGGTGCATCTGACACTGGCCGACAATGGCTTAGACATCGCCCTGACCGGCGGCATGATTGAGGGCTTTGAAACCCAAGACCGCTTGGCGGAACTGGCTCGATCTGCTGGATGGGCGCGACTGACGCACAACGACTTCCCCATCGCGGCTCAAGGCGATCCGTTTATCGAATTGGGCGGGGCTAAGGTCGCCTTGCCTCAGCGCGCTTTCCTCCAACCATCGCGGGACGGTCAAGCCATCCTGCAAAGCTTGGTGCTGGCCGCGATCCCTGATGACGCCAAGCGCGTCATGGATCTCTATTCCGGCCACGGGACGTTTGCATTGCCGCTGGCCGGGCGCGGCCACACGGTCGAAGCCTACGAAAGCAGCGAATCGGCGATTACGGCACTGAAGTCCGCGGCGAACAGCGCTGGGATGACGATGCACGCCGCCACCCGCGATTTGGCCACTTGGCCCCTTTCTGGTGCCGCGTTGAAAAAGGTGCAAGCCGTCGTGATCGATCCGCCGCGCGCGGGCGCTAAAGCACAGACCGAGGCCTTGGCCAAAGACGGACCGCCAACAATTGTTGCGGTCAGCTGTAATCCAGCGACCTTTGCCCGAGACGCGCGAATCCTGCGTGATGGCGGCTATAGCCTCGAATGGGTGGCACCGTTGGACCAATTTCTCTTCACCGGCCACGTAGAATTGGTCGCACGCTTCTACCGCTAGGCGGCTTGACCCCCTATATAAGCTGCAGGTCTGGCATTTCTGACTCTGCTGAGGCAGGATAGCCGGGATTTTCGAACCCCCACAGGTTCGAACCCCCTGAACTTTTTTCTTTCGGAGGACACCATGTCGAACAACTTCGACGATGATCCAATCAGATATGGCAGCGCCGGCAATGTCGCGGTGGATGCTGGTTTACGGACCTTCTTCCGGTCTGTTTACAACTACATGATCGCCGGTCTCGCACTGACCGGCTTCGTCGGCTACGGCGTTGCATTCCTTGCGTTCCAAGACGGCTCAGCTCTGGGCGCGATCCTTTACGGTTCCCCAGTTGCCTATGTTGTGATGTTCGCACCCTTGGGTCTATCGCTGATCTTCGGCGGACGGATCTACACGATGCGTCCCGCAACCGCTCAACTGGTCTTTTGGGCTTTTGCAGCCCTGATGGGTGTCGCACTGTCTTCGATCATGGCATTTGCCGTGGGCACGGTGGGTGCGCAGTCTGTCGCGAACGCAACGGGTATTTCCGGTCCGGTGGTTCTCAAATCCTTCCTGTCTGCTTCGCTGGGCTTTGGCGTGCTGTCGATCTTTGGCTACACCACCAAGCGCGACCTCAGCGGCCTGGGTGCTATTGCGAGCGCTGGTATCATCGCCGCGATCATCGCATCCGTGGCGCAGTTGGTTCTGGGCAACATGATGGGCATCGGCCTGTTCCAGTCCAGCCTTCTGGAGATTGGCATCAGCCTGATCGTCATTGCGGCATCGCTGGGCTTGATCGCTTTCACCACGCAGAACCTCAAGGGCCTGTACTACCACGCAGCCCGTTCCGGTGATCAGGATCTGGCGCAGTCCTACGCCATCGGTGGCGCCCTAAGTCTGTACATCAACTTCATCAACCTGTTCCTGTCTCTGCTGCGGATTTTCTCTGGCCGTAACTAAGACTTGTTTATCAGTTGAAGCTCTATGTAGGGGCGCCGGTTGACGGCGCCCCTTTTTTGTTTCTGATGGCCTGCAACAGTCTGAAATTGTGTGGATAAGTCTGGGCAAATCTGCTCGGAAGAAGACGAAGATATGTGGGGTATTTCTCTCACAAGGTGATGTTTGCAAAATGCATCGAATGAACGAATTGCATCAAAGCCGAAAAAAATCCTTGATTTCAGTGCTTTTCGCAGCGTACTTAGGATGAGATTTTTCTAGGTCGCATATTGTTACTTCTTAATTTGTTTTTGCCTACGCTTTGGCATGGGATTTGATATTGATGAGCGCACAACGCTTTAAAGTTTTACTTGTTGAAGATGAGCAGCCCTTGGTTTCCCTGTATAAGGAATACCTGAAGGAAGAGCCTCTCGACATTACCCACGCCAGCAGCGGTAAAGAAGCCCTCAAGCATCTCGCGCAGCACGAGCCCGACGTCATCCTGCTCGATGTACGCTTGCCGGACATGAGTGGCACGGAAATCCTCGACTTTATTCAGGAACGTGGCCTGAGCTCTGCGGTCATCATGATCACCGCTCACGGTTCCATCAACATGGCCGTTGAGACCATGCGCGGCGGGGCTTACGATTTCCTCGTCAAGCCGTTCAACCGTCAACGCCTTGTGCAAACGCTGTCCGCCGCTCTGAAGCGCGAAAGCATCAAGCAACAAGTCATCGCCAATCCAAAGCCCATCTCAACCAAGGGCTTTCAAGGGTTCATCGGCAAGTCCAAAGCCATGCAGGTTATCTACCGCATGGTCGAATCTGCTGCGCCGTCCAAAGCAACGACCTTTATCACCGGCGAGTCCGGTACGGGTAAGGAAGTCACCGCCGAGGCCATTCATAAGCTCTCACCGCGCGCGAAAAAGCCGTTGGTGGTCCTGAACTGTGCGGCAATTCCGAAAGACCTGATGGAATCGGAAATCTTCGGTCACGTCAAAGGCGCCTTTACCGGGGCAATCAGTGACCATGAAGGCGCAGCCTCCCAGGCCGAGGGCGGCACGCTGTTCCTTGACGAAATCTGTGAGATGGATCTGCATCTGCAATCCAAGCTTCTGCGCTTTATCCAAACCGGCACGTTCACCAAAGTCGGCGGCAATCGCCAGCAGAAGGTGGACATCCGCTTCATCTGTGCGACCAACCGCGATCCGCTGGTCGAAATTGGCGAAGGCCGCTTCCGCGAAGACCTCTATTACCGCTTGCACGTGATTCCAATCCACCTGCCGCCGCTGCGCGCTCGTGAGGGAGATACGTTGGATATCGCCCGCAAGATCCTCATTGAATTCGCTGCTGAAGAGAACAAGCGCTTCCACGACTTCGACCCTGAAGTCTCCCGCATGTTCCTGAACTACCCGTGGCCGGGCAACGTACGACAGCTGCAGAACGTCATTCGTAACATCGTCGTCCTGAACAAGGGCGAGCTTGTGACCGCGGACATGGTTCCCGCCCCCGTGAACCCGGTTGGATCCGGCCCTGGCCGCGTGCCGGGCATGATGATGACCAACACCAATGCGCCTTCGCTGCCCAGTCAGGGTGGCATCTCGCCTACAGCCGTGGCTCCACCGCAAAACAGCTTGCCGTCCGCCTCAGTCAGCCCACTGGCCGAGAGCCTTGCCGCCGAAGCCCTGCGCGCCACCACCGGCGGCTCGACAAACCCGCTGGGCATGGCGCGACCTCCGGCACCGTTCGAGGGCATTGTCAATCCCGCAGCCACTGGCGAAAGCGCGCCGATCCGTCGCCGCGTCGAAGGCATTCTGCCGCTTTGGGAAACCGAAAAGCAGGCCATCGAAGACGCCATTGAGTCCTGTGGCGGCAACATTCCAAAAGCAGCCGCGCTGCTCGGTATTTCGGCCTCAACGATCTACCGAAAGCGCCAGCACTGGGAAACGCTTGAAGCCAAGGACTGATCCGTCCCCTGACGTTCTGACAAAGCGCGTGGTGTTCGACACCAACGCGCTTTTTCGTTTTCACGTCCGCGCTTTGATCCTGTACATGGCCCAAACCGACGCGCTCAGGCCGCTATGGTCCGCCCGCACGGTCGAAGAACTGCGCGGTGTCCTCGCTGGACGCGGTAAAACAGACGCTGAGGACTTCTTGGAAGCGTTCCCGGACAGCACAGTGGTCACGGGTCACGGGCTCGAGGGGAAGGGCTTTAGAGACCCCGGCGATCTGCACGTGGTTCAAGCCGCTATCGACGCTGAAGCGTCGCTCATCATCACCGAAAACGCCCGCGATTTCCCCGCCAAGCACCTGCGTCCTTTGGGGATTGCCAGACTGTCACCCGATGCGTTTTTCGTCACTCACCTCAGCGCACTTCCCGACACAGTAAACCTCACCGATTTACGTGGTGCCCGCCTGAGCCAAACAGCTAAGCGTTTCAGCCCGTTTCCGGCAGGCCGTG
The DNA here is from genome assembly GCA_965661545.1 of Alphaproteobacteria bacterium. Classification (GTDB taxonomy): domain Bacteria; phylum Pseudomonadota; class Alphaproteobacteria; order UBA7985; family UBA7985; genus UBA7985. The sequence continues at coordinate 83,886 of CBFIEF010000002.1, forward strand.
GATGAGGCGATTCATGTGATCGGCTTTATCGAAGGCATCATCGGGAACAAAAGTCAGCTTCGGCGTAAACTTCATGGTCAGCTGGCGGCCCAAAGCGGCTTGCAGCGCGGTCTTGTGCCGTGTCAGCGCTTCCTTGAGCTCCTTCACCGGGACCAAAGCCACCCCGCCCAAAGCCGTAAAGAATACCTTGGCATGCCGCAGATCCGGGGAAGGGTCGACGTGCGTGATCGTGATGGGCTGTTTGTCCAGAATTTTATCGGAGAAATTGCTTTTCGCTAATTCCGCAGACAGGATTTTGCGGATACGCTCCGCGACACGCTGTTGACGATGAGATTCAGCCATAACGGCCTCCTACCTGCTCTGGGACTGGCCCATTATGGAGTGAAACGAGTCTTGAAGCATTAACAAACTCGCCGATGGACCCATGACCGCCACACCTCAAAGCGCACGCTTCTCCGTGAGTTTGATCTTCCTGATCTACGGAACCCTGATTGGCTCATATTTGCCTTACCTACCCTTTGTGAAGGACCGGTTTGGCATAGGAGAAGGCGCTTTCAGCATGGGCTTCCTGTTTGGGGCCGGCGGCGCGCTGCTGTCCTTGCCGCTTGCGCCTTGGATCATCAAGCAAGTGGGCACCCGTAAAGCCGTGTTGGTGATGTCATTGTGCTACTTGAGCATGGTGGGATTCATGATGGCTGCGCCGTCGTTTCCGATCTTCCTGGCGGTGTTTCTGCTTGTGGGCCTGACGATCAGCACGTGGGAAATTGCGGTCAACTCCCAAGCATCCGCGATAGAAGACCAGATGGGCCGGCCTGTCATTTCTTCGATCCACGGGTTTTGGTCCCTGGGCACCTTTATCGGTTCCGCGGCGATGGCTGGTTGGTTGGCGCTGGAATTGAACGGAATTTGGCTGATTTGGGGGCTCATTGTCCTGAGCTTTCTGGCTTTGCCCAAGGTCTACGATGGCCTGATGCGGCGCGAACAAATCCCTGCTGAAAGCACTAAAGAATCAGCTCCGCTCAAGCTCAAGTATATGCTCTACCCGCCCTTAATCGCCGTCGCCTTCTACATGATCGCCGGATACATGTTGGAGGGCACATTTCAGGACTGGGGCGCGTTTTTGATCCGCGAGCTGGAACTGGGACGCGGTGTGGAGATCGTACCGGAAAACCTATGGCACTTGCTGCCGACTGCCGAAGCAGATGCGCGCCGCGCCGCTGCTGTCTCAGGCGGGATTGCGCTGGCGTCCTTTACTGCGCTGATGACCGTGGGCCGCATGATTGGCGACCCCGTCATTGCGCGCATTGGTCGAGCCGGAACCTTGCAAATCGGTGGCGGGATCGCGGTGCTGGGGATCCTGCTGGTCTCCATGGAGGGCCGAACACTGCTCACGTACCTTGGTTTTGGACTGGTCGGATTGGGCACGGCCAACATTGTGCCCCAAGTCATCAAAACCGCAGACTCCACACCCGGCCTGCCGCCCGGGGTGGCGATTTCGATCATTACGGCGGTGGGATTTATCGCGTTTCTGGGTGGGCCAGTCAGCATCGGGTTCTCAGGCGAGCACTTTGGCTTCCGGATGACGTTCTTGGCGCTGCTGGTGTTCCCGCTGGTCTTGGCGCTGACCGCCGGGCTTTTGCTGCGATGGTTTGAGCGCGGGCGCGCGCGTGAAGTGGTACAGGGGGACGCGACGGCTGACTCAGCGGACTAGTGCCGCCCCATCAGCCCCGCAGCCAAAGCCTCCGCCGCCATTTTGCGCAAGGCGTCTTCGTCGAATAACGAGACCAAGTGATCCATCATCGCGCCGCCGAGCTGTTCTGCATCGGTGATCGTGACCGCACGCTGGTAATAGCGCGTTACGTCGTGACCAATGCCGATGGCAACCAATTCCACGTCTGACTTCTTCTCAATGGACTCGATGACATCGCGCAAATGCTTTTCGAGGTAATTGCCGCTGTTCACCGACTGCGTGCTGTCATCCACCGGCGCACCGTCAGAGATCACCATCAGCACCCGGCGATTCTCAGGGCGCACAGACAAACGCTTCATCGCCCATTCGAGCGCTTCACCGTCGATGTTTTCCTTCAGCAGGCCTTCGCGCAGCATCAAACCGAGGTTCTTCCGCGCCCTGCGCCACGGCGCATCCGCCGATTTATAGATGATGTGGCGCAGATCGTTCAGGCGACCGGGGTTGGTAGGCCGGTCGGCTGCGAGCCAATCTTCCTTGGATTTGCCACCCTTCCACTGCCGCGTCGTAAAGCCAAGGATCTCCACCTTGACCCCACACCGCTCCAGCGTCCGCGCCAGAATATCGGCACAGATCGCAGCCGTGGAAATTGGACGGCCCCGCATGGATCCGGAATTGTCGATCAACAGCGTTACAATCGTGTCGCGGAAATCAGTATCCGTCTCAACCTTGAACGACAGCGGATTGGTTGGGTCCGTGATCACCCGGGTCAGGCGCGCGGTATCCAGCAAGCCTTCTTCGAGGTTGAACTCCCAAGAGCGCGTCTGCTTTGCCATCAAGCGGCGCTGCAAGCGGTTGGCTAGCTTGGCCACCACGGACTGCAAGGACGTCAATTGCTGGTCCAGCATCAAACGCAAGCGCGTCAGCTCTTCGCCATCACACAAATCAGCCGCCTCAACCACTTCGTCGTGCTTGGTGGTGAAAGCTTTGTAGTCGTGCGGCGGCGGGTCGTTGGACGGCGGGCGGTATTCCGGGGTCATATCCGGCTGCAAAGGCGCTTCGTCGCCTTCTTGCATCTGAGAGCTGTCGTCGGATTGAACGTCGTCCTGCTCACCGGCTTGCTGCTGGTCAGAGGCCTGCTGATCATCCGGGTTGGAATCCTGCGGCTGGTCGTCCTGCTGCCCGTCGTCTTCGCCGCGCACGTCGTTCGAGTTGGTATCCGTATCGTTCTCGTCGCCGGCGTCCTGATCGTCGTCAGGCTGGTCATCGGGGGACTGGTCTATTTCGAATTCGAGATCGCGCAGCAAATCACCGGCAATTTCGGCAAAGGCGCTCTGGTCGTCCAAATTGGCTTTCAGGCGGTCGAGCTGCTCGTAAACGCTGTCGCTCAGATGCGGCTTCCAAAGGTCCACGACGGGCTGCGCGTTTTCCGGTACGTCCCAATCGCCTTCGCTCAAGTGCTCGCGTGCGAGGTACCGCATGACTTCAGCCAGTGGCGCCTCTTCCTTGGCGTTGACGAATTTGAGGTTCAGGTCCGAAACCCGCTGCTCGTGCGCGGCTTGCAGGTTCTGGCGAACCCCGCCCATGTCGCGCGAACCCAGCGCCTCGTAGCGCACCTGCTCCATCGCATCGAACACCTGCCGCGCAGTCATCTCAACCGGGGCCAACCGCGTGTGCAGTTTCTCGTCGTGCAGAGCCTCACGCAGGGCATTCTGATCGCACTCCCCCCGCACCAACGCCTGCTCCGCCGGGGTCATTTCCCGGCTGGGCGACGTGATGAAGACATCGTTGCCGATTTTGCCCCGTGCGTTCGACGCAAAAACAGCCTCCAGCTCCTTATTCCCCGACAGCGCACGCAAGGTCGCTGAGGTGGACTGCCGGAAATCTTCCTGCAAACTGGCCCGACGCTTGTTGGACGATGGGATTTTGAACGACGCAGGCTGTGCCAAAACTTAAGCCGCCTTGTCCAGAACCAGATCTTCGCCAAAGGCGCGCTGGAAGTATTCAGCGATCACTGGGCGCTCCAGCTCATCACACTTGTTCAGGAAGGAAAGCTGGAAACCCAAGCCGACGTTGCCCGCCAAGTAGCCCGCGTTCTCCGCCCACGTCAGCACCGTCCGCGGCGACATGACGGTGGAGATATCACCGGCCATAAAGCCCTTACGGGTCAAATCAGCCAGCGCGACCATAGACTCAACGGTCTTTCGGCCCGCTTCCGTCTGGTAACCCGGCAACTTGGCGAGAACGATCTCTGTCTCAACCGCGCGCGGTAAATAGTTCAGCGTGCAAACAACCGACCAGCGGTCCATCTGGCCTTGGTTGATCTGCTGCGTACCGTGATACAGGCCCGTTGTGTCACCCAAGCCGACCGTGTTCGCAGTGGCAAACAGGCGGAAGTGAGGATTCGGGCGGATGACTTTGTTTTGGTCCAGCAGCGTGAGCTTACCGTCGACTTCCAGAACACGCTGGATCACGAACATCACGTCCGGGCGACCGGCGTCGTATTCGTCAAACACCAGCGCCATCGGGCGCTGCAACGACCATGGCAGCAGGCCTTCACGAAACTCTGTGATCTGCTTGCCGTCCTTGAGCACAATGGCATCTTTGCCGACCAAATCGATTCGGGACACGTGACTGTCGAGGTTCACCCGCACCAAAGGCCAGTTCAGCCGAGAGGCCACCTGCTCAATGTGCGTCGATTTACCCGTACCGTGGTAGCCCTGCACCATCACGCGGCGGTTGTGCTTAAAGCCCATCAGAATGGCGAGCGTTGTATCGCGATCGAAGATGTAGTTTTCATCGTGATCGGGCACGTATTCGTTCGCCTCGGAAAAGGCGGGCACATCCAAATCAGCATCAATGCCAAAAGCGTCGCGGACGTTTACGGTGATGTCTGGTGCCGTGAGCTCTGTCGTCATAGTGGCTTACCTTCAAGTCAAATTTCCGGCGCATTACACTCAAGCGTGAAAGCGCCTGCAAGGGGGCTTCGTGCAAGGCTGCGAGCCGGGTTTATTCAGTATTCTCAATAATGTCGCGAACAAGGGAATAGGCGGCGTTCACAGCTTTCATCTTCTCCTCCGCGGTTGGATCGTCTTGGTTCAAATCAGGATGTAGCTTGCGAACCAAATCTTTGTAGTGCGATTTCAACTCTTCTGCGCTGACAGGCGGCTGAATTTCGAGTGTTTCGAAAGCCTGACGATATTCTGGCGGCAGTGAGCGCAACAGGCGTCGGGTATCGCGCGCCCGAATTTCTGCTTCATCGCGCTCTTCTTCCTCGAAAAAGCCAAAGCTGTCTTTGAAGGCACTGCCCGAAAAAGCATTGGCCCGCTTTTCGGCACGGTCACGGCCTTGCTCGCCAAACCGCCACGTCGGACGATCCCACGTCATCGCGGCAAGGCGGTCACGTTCTACCGCTCCGGGGGTCATGCCCTCGAAGTAGTTCCACGCCTTATTATATTCGCGCACGTGCTCCAAACAGAAGTGGTACCGTTCATTGGCCCGGCGCCGGGATTTGGGCGCTGGAAATTGCCCTTCTTCCTTGCAGCCGGGAGCCTCGCACGTCCGCACACGCTTCTTGGCGCGCGCCTTTTCCCGCTCTTCAGCGCGACTGGTGCGTTTGAAAGGTTCGTTGAGTGCGTCTTCTGCGCTTCGATCCATTGATTTACCGGGTTATAGGTGAGTGAATCACAAGACTTTGGAGAATAGGCGAAATGAACGTGCAGGAACAGATCGAAGCCAAGCTAATCGCGGCACTGTCCCCTGACATTTTGGAGGTGGAAAATGAATCTCACCTTCATGCTGGTCACGCAGGTAGTCCGAATTCAGGCGAATCCCACTTTAAAATCACACTAGCGGCCAAAAGCTTGGCTGCCTTAACGCGTCTAGAGCGCTACCGTAAGGTGCACGCAATTTTGGCTGACGAACTGGCCGGCCCCGTTCATGCCCTGTCGATTTCGTTCAAATAGGTTGAACTTCTGGGCCAACTTACACAAAAAAGTGCATAAAGGGATACTTTCGGTTGTATTTTGGTGATTTTTTCACTTGCATGGTTATGTAATTCATAGTTACTACTCGTTATACGAGATTTAATTTTCGTGTTTCACTTTATTGGAGGCATCCATGCTGCAACAAATTTCACGCACCGAAGCGCCAAAGTCGATTCACCCGATCCGCAATGTACGGGTAGAAGGGCGCCGGACATCCGTACGGTTAGAACCAGAGTTTTGGGCAGGGCTCAACGAGCTGCTCGAGGAAGAAAAAGTCTCCCTCGACCAGTTCTGTGACTACGTCCAGCGCCGCAAAGGGCAGGCTTCGTTCTCGTCCACCATGCGCGCGCAGATTCTGGAATATTTCCGCCGTCGCTAAAGGGTTCCGTGCCCCTAGCGGGTGCGCTGTTCCAGTTTTGCCGAGGCAGCTTCCTCGGCATCTGGATCAAAAAAGTCGGGCCAGTTTCTCTCCACGACTTCTGACCAAGGCGCATGCGCGTGGCAGGAGCCTAGCAGGCCCGGACGTTTTTTCGGTTTTTCACTCTGACTTGCGCCAGCGGACTCGTCCGCCTGGCGCTTTTTTTCTTCTTCTTCTTCACGTCGACGAATGATCGGCCACATGGACTGATAGGCAACCGTGCCCATGGCCCGGAGCATCTCGGTGATGTGAGTACAGCCGAATGGCGTGCCGATGGCCTCTGCCGCGCGCTTGTTAAAACCCGCGCCAATGGTCAGACCCTCAAGTCGCGCATAAGCATCCGTCGCGCCGGGACACATGCGGTAGGGCGAGTAAAGCGTCGCCGCCACAGACTTATGAATCTTGAAAGTATGATCGATGGTCAGACGCAGGTGCATTTCATGCAGTGGCTCGCCCGCAGGGACGTAACCGCGGTCATGATTGTCGAAGGAATGGGGCTTCAGATCGACGATCTTGCCTTCGACATCGAGCATCCCGTCTTCACGTTCATAGCCTCGAATATCGTAGCGTCGTTCGTGCAAAAGCTTGCGCCGATCGGCGGTTGGTAAGCCCTGCTGTGGATGTTGGGTACTGCGACCGTTCATGGTGTGGTTTGCTCGCTGGTTTTGCGCTGATTTCTTCTTCTTTGAGCCAAGACCGATTCTGGGGTCACGCGCAAGCGGGTGATTCGCAGACGGTCCCTGCCCAAAATCTCGAACTGAAAGCCCTGAAAGCTTAGAACCTGACCCACTTCTGGGATTTGGCGACTCTCGTAGAGCACAAACCCGGCCAGCGTTGAGGCGCGGTCGTCCGGCAAGCGCCAGCTGAGGTTTCGGTTGAGGTCGCGCAGGGAAATCTCGCCATCAATGATGAAAGACCCCCCAGCTTCTCGCTGAATACCGCGCCGGACTTCGTCCTCTTCGTCGTCGATGTCGCCAACGATTTCTTCAAGGATGTCTTCAAGCGTCACAACGCCTTCCAAACCGCCATATTCATCGACGACCAGCGCGAAGTGCTCACGACGGGAACGGAAGTGTTGCAGCTGTTCCAGCAGCGAAGCGGTGCCGGGCACAAACCACGGGGTCGCCACGATCTTGCTGATGTCGAGCTTGTCCGGGTCACCATCGGCTTTTCGGAGCGCGCGAAACAGGTTCTTGGCGTGCAGCACGCCGACGATGTTATCGGGCTGCTCTCGCCAAACCGGGAGCCGGGTGAAGGTCGAGTTGAGCACTGCGTCGATCAAATCCGCGTTCGGCTGACCCAAATCGAGGGACTCAATCTGGGAGCGATGGGTCATGATTTCATCAACAGCCACGTCTTCGAGATCCAGAATCGAGCCAAGCATCTGGCTTTCCGCTTCGTCTTCGGCATCCCCACTGGTCGCGTGCAAAGCGATGGCACCGCGCAGAGCCTCTTCGCCCTCATCATCATCGGTTTTCGGTGTCGGCAGCATCAGCGAAATCACGCGCTGCAGCGCAAATGTTGCCGGGGCAAACAAACCAGTGAGCAAGGCCAGCGGTCGAGACACGCGCAGCGCCACGCTGTCGGGTTCGCGCAGGGCAAAGGTCTTGGGCAGGACTTCGGCGAAGACCACGACCAACACCGTCATCACCACCGTCGCGATCACCACGCCAAAGCCCCCAAACAGGGTGCTGAACAGCATGGTGGCTAAGGCTGAAGCGAGGATGTTCACCAGATTGTTGCCAATCAGGATGGCCGAGACCACTCGATCCTTAATCGCGATCAAGCGTTCAGACCGTGCCGCTCGACGGTCTCCGCCCTTGGCCAACAGGTGCATGCGCGCAGCATTGGCGCCTGTCAGGGCTGTTTCAGAACCGCTGAAAAAGGCAGAAGCTGCCAGCAACAGCACAATGACAACGGAAATAGCGACCACAGTGGTCAACACGGGATTAGGTCTCCAACCAGTCGTTAAGAACTTTATCGACGGCCGCTTTGGGCACGTCTCTGTTTAGATGGGTATCACCGATGGATGTTGGAACGATAAAGGTCGGAACACCATCCTGAACCTTCTTATCTTTCATCATTGGCGTCCAAAGGGCGTCGAGCGTCAGTGTTTCGGGCGCCAAATCCGCGCGGTTAACCGGCAGACCAGCGGCCACAAGGTGCGCTTTGACCCGCTGTTCGTCCTGTCCGCCGGAAAGCCCCAATTCGCGACCCAGCGCATAGGCCAAGCCGATTCCAACCGCAACGCCTTCGCCATGCAGCAAGCGGCCATCGTAGCCGTAAATCGCCTCAAGAGCGTGACCAAAGGTATGGCCCAGGTTCAGCAAACCGCGAACACCGGACTCGCGCTCGTCTTGCGCCACCACGTCCGCCTTAATCGCGCATGATCGGGTAATGGCTTCGATCAGTGCGCCCTGATCGCCCGTTTTCACCGCCGGACCTTCGCTTTCCAACCACTGGAAAAACGCACCGTCCCACAAGCATCCGTACTTCGCCACTTCTGCATAGCCCGCGCGCCATTCGCGCTCAGGCAAGGTGTCGAGCAGGGCCGTGTCGATATAGACGGCTTTGGGCTGGTGGAAGGCACCGACCAAATTCTTGCCGTTGCGTGAGTTGATGCCGGTCTTGCCGCCAACCGAAGAATCCACCTGTGCCAACAGCGTTGTTGGCACCTGAATAAAGTCGATCCCGCGCAGCAGTGAAGCTGCGACATAGCCCGCCAGATCCCCGACGACTCCGCCGCCAAAGGCAAGCAGTACATCCCGGCGCTCGATGCCATGCGCCAGCATTTGCTCGCACACGTCCGCGAAAACAGCGAAAGACTTGGTTTCCTCACCGCCCGGGACCGTAACAAGCCGCAGATCGATTCCAGCCTGCGCCAACTGCGCGCTCAGGGATGGACCATGGGCCTGCCAAACGGTTTCATCGGCAATGATCGACAGCCGGCGCGGCTTGAGCCGATCGGCCCACTGCGCTGCCAAGCCATCCAGCACGCCTGCGCCGATGTAAATAGGGTAAGTTCGCTCACCAAGGCCAACTTCAATTGTCTGGGTCATACATGATCCTGTGCTTTAGGGCTTAAAGTGCCCCTTGAGCGCATCCAGCGCCGCTCGCACTGTTTTATCGATAGATTCAGGCCCTGAGAACACGCTCAAGGTCGCCTTCTCGTATGCTGGTCTGCGCTTCTCCATCAATTCGCGCAGGACAACGCGATGATCTTTGCCAGCTAAAATGGGTCGATTACCGCGTTTTTGGGTGCGGGCAACCAGAACCGACAACTTAGCCTGCAGCCAGACCGAAACCGCCCCTTCCTGAATCACAGCCCGCGTGTCATCTTGAACGAACGCGCCGCCCCCCGCGGCGATAATTTTTGGGGTGCCGTCCAGCAAGCGCTCAAAAACGCGGCGCTCCAGAGACCGAAACTCGGCTTCGCCATAATTCTCAAAGATTTCGGCGATAGACATGCCAGCGGCACTTTCGATTTCGGTATCGGAGTCAAAAAAGCCCAAGTTCAGCAAAGGCGCGATGACTTTGCCGACGCTAGACTTGCCGCAGCCCATCAACCCGACCAAAACGATTGGGCGGTCGATGAGGCTATGGAGCGACTTTGCGAGGCTTTTATTCCGTGCTTGGGTCATGACTTGGCATTTAGACCCCTTTATTGACGCTGTAAACGAAGACAGGGCTTAACAACGACAGATGACCTACCGTCGGAACGATCCAAACCCCTTTTTACTGTTTCTGGTGATCCTGTGTGTGATCGGTGTGTTCTTCCTCATCCTGCTTTACACGTGGGAACCGCCGCGCCCGGCACAGACGATCCGCCAAGAAATCGCGCGCGAGGTCATTCTGGGCCAAGATTTACCCCTTCCTAATGATCAGCGCTGACCCATGGCACTGAACGACGGCCCCTTTCTGGATTTGTTTTTCGAGATGTTGCGCAGCGAGCGTGGGGCCGCTGCCAACACGCTGGATGCCTATCGCCGGGACTTAACGGAGTTTCAGCGCAGCGTTGAGCATCACAGGCCTGACCTGGGCAGCAACATCGCACTGGCTGATGACGTCGATATTCGGGCTTTTCTGGCTGGCTTGATGGACAGTGGGCAATCCGCCCGCAGCGCTGCTCGCAAGCTTTCAGCGCTGAAGCAATATTTCCTGTTTCTGCAACAGGACGGCCTGCGCAAGGACAATCCCGCCCGGCATATTGATGGTCCAAAAACCGGTAAACCGCTGCCCAAACTGGTGAGCGAAGACCAGGTAGGAAAGCTGCTGACTCAGGCTCAGCAAGATGCCGAATCGGAAACTCCCACAACATTACGCACCCTTGCACTGATCGAAATGCTCTACGCCACCGGAATGCGCGCCAGCGAATTGGTGAGCCTGCCCGTCGCCGTGGCTGCCCGCGATGCGCGGTTTCTGGTCGTGCGTGGCAAAGGCAACAAGGAGCGTATGATCCCGGTCGGCGAGCCTGCCCAGCGCGCCATGGTCCGCTATCTCGAAGCAGGGCGCATTGGATTTCTGCCTCTGGGCAAGGAAAGCGTGTTTCTCTTTCCCGAATCCACGAAAACAGGGCACTTATCCCGCCAAAAGCTCGGAACGACCCTAAAAGTTTTAGCGGGCAAGGCGGGTGTTGACCCGGCAATCCTGTCGCCGCACGTCCTAAGACACGCCTTCGCGAGCCACTTGCTCGCCCACGGTGCCGACTTGCGCGCCGTGCAATCGCTGCTGGGACACGCCGATATTTCCACCACGCAAATCTATACCCATATCCTAGACGAACGTCTGAAGGCCATTGTGGGCGCAGCTCATCCCTTGAATCTGGGTTTGTTAAGCGGCAGCAATGGGCTAGCACAGACGACCTAACCAGTAACGAAAGACGGGAGACGTCTCGCATGTCCGCTGCGGTGGCCCTGGAGTTTGAAAAGCCAGTCAAGAACCTGGAAGCGAAAATCGCTGAACTCAGCAGGCTCGTCGGTGAAGAAACCGACGGCGCGATGAGCGATGAGCTGGAAAAACTGCGGGAGCAGGCGGCAAAGCGCCTGACCCAAGTCTACAGCAATCTGGATGCGTGGCAGAAATGCCAAGTGGCGCGCCACCCCGATCGGCCCCAGTTCTTGGCATTGGCCGAAATGCTTCTGTCCGATTACCAGCCGCTGGCTGGTGATCGCAACTTTGGCGACGATCAGGCCATTCTTGGTGGATTGGCGCGGTTCCGAGGTCGGCCCGTCGTGGTGATGGGCCACGAAAAAGGCCACGACATGAATTCCCGCGTGAAGCACAACTTCGGCATGGGTCGGCCTGAAGGCTACCGCAAGGCGATTCGCTTGATGGAGCTGGCGGACCAGTTCGGCTTGCCGGTTCTCTCCTTTGTTGACACGCCCGGCGCCTATCCGGGGAAGGGCGCGGAAGAACGCGGGCAGGCGGAAGCGATTGCGCGCTCGATCCAAGCCGGTCTGCGGCTCAAAGTTCCTTCGATCTCCGTCATCACCGGCGAAGGTGGCTCAGGCGGCGCTGTTGCGCTGGCGGCGTCTAACCGGGTGCTGATGTTCGAACACGCCGTCTACTCCGTGATTTCGCCAGAGGGTTGCGCGTCGATCCTGTGGCGTGACGGCAAATTCGCCAAAGAAGCAGCGGGTGCGCTGAACTTGACCGCCCAAGACCTGCTCCGGCTCAAAATCATCGATGGTATCGTTGATGAACCCGTCGGCGGCGCACACCGTCAGCCGATTGAGGCCGCGATGGCACTGGGCGACGCGCTGGAAAAGCAACTCGCCCTGCTATCCTCCATGGATGGCGGCGCACTCAAGCGAGCGCGGGAGCAGCGCTTTTTGGCGATTGGCCGCGAAGGTCTGGCTTAAGCCATGTCGTTGATTGCCGAAAACCTCAGCGCCGTTCACGAACAAATCGACCGCTACGCCGAACGGGCTGGACGATCCAGCGACGCGGTAAACTTGATTGCGGTGGCAAAAACGAAGCCCCAAGAGGCCGTGGTTGAAGCCTTGCAAGCCGGTCAGATGATCTTCGGAGAAAACCGGGTGCAGGAGAGTCAGGGGAAGTATCCGGACTTGCGCGCCGATTGGCCGAATATGGAACTGCACCTGATTGGCCCACTGCAGACCAACAAAACCAAAGACGCCCTCGAACTGTTTGACGTGATCCACACCGTTGATCGCCCGAAACTCGTGCGCTCCATTGCCAAGGAGTCACAAGCGCTGGGCCGCTGTCCAAAGTTGCTGGTTCAGGTGAATACGGGCGAAGAAGAACAGAAGGCTGGCGTGCTGCCCGGTGAGGTCGAAGCCTTGATCCAATTCATACGCGAAGAGAATTTGCCGGTGGCGGGCCTCATGTGCATTCCACCGGTCGAAGATGCGGCGTCAGGGCATTTTGCCTTCCTCAAGCGGATGGCCGATGAACTTGATTTGCCGTGGGTATCGATGGGAATGTCAGGCGATTACCAGACAGCGGTCGAACTTGGGGCCACTCACATCCGGGTCGGCAGTGCGATTTTTGGCGCCAGACCACCGCTAAAGCCCTGAAATTGAAGACTTTCGTCCTCACGTCAATTTGACAAATCTCACAAAGCCTCCACAAGAGCTTGTGACCTGATGACACGCGTTCGTGTCAGGCTAACATAAGGGTAAGACGCAGAGAGCCTCTTGCCCGAAAGGATTTTGTCCATGACCAGCCTCGCCAATGACTCAAATCGCCGTCGGATCCTCCTCGTGGATGACGACCCCACCCTGCGCGAAACCCTCGCCGAGCAGTTGGGCTTTCATGAAGAATACACCGTCAGCGAAGCCGAGAACGGTTCCGAAGCGATGAAGCTTGCCGATGCTGACCACTTCGACGCAATTGTCTTGGATGTGGGCCTGCCGGATATGGATGGCCGCGATCTGTGCAAACTGATGCGCCGCCGGGGGCTGAAAGCGCCGATAATCATGCTGACCGGTCAGGACAGTGACGCCGACGCTATTCTCGGTCTGGACGCGGGCGCGAACGATTACATCACCAAGCCCTTCCGCTTTAACGTCTTCATGGCGCGTCTGCGGGCCCAGATGCGGACGCATGAGCAATCCGATGATGCCGTCTTCACCGTTGGACCGTACTCGTTCCACCCGGCTGCAAAAATGCTCACCACCAACGACAACGACCGCAAGATCCGCCTGACCGAGAAAGAAACGGCGATTTTGAAGTTCCTCTACCGCGCAGGCGGCAAGGTCGTTTCGCGAGATACGCTGCTGGATGAGGTTTGGGGCTACAACGCCGGGGTGAATACCCACACGCTGGAAACTCACGTGTACCGATTGCGTCAGAAGATCGAGCCAGACCCACAGCAAAACTCGATTTTGGTCACTGAACCGGGCGGCTACCGCCTCGCCATGTAGCGCGATGGATTAGACGGGTCTGGAGATCATCTCTGTCTTCAGTCCCGCGTCCAACTCCAAGGCCTGCGCATTGTCGAACGTGGCCAGTGAGATCGGGTGTCCTGCGGCGATATGGGCCTCGAACACTGCATTTGCTAAAGCGTAGAAGGTCTCGACCTTGCTTTCGATGCGCATGCTGGTGGCCGTGTCTGCCACGTGCAGAACAAACAAACCGCTTTTTCCCCGCGCCCCGCGCAGCAACGTACCCAAATAGTGCAAATCAGCGCGCCGAATGTCCTTGAGCGCCACCACCTTGTCGGGCACCAAAGCCGCTTGGCGGATCAATAAGCCGTCCGCATCCAAGCGATAATTCACCGTATTCAGCCACAGGCTACGGGTGATCAGATAAGCGCTGCCCAGAAACCCCACGCCCGGTAAAATCGCCCAAAGCGAGGGGATCAGTACTGCCGTCCACAGCCCCAGCAGTCCGGCCCCAACGCCGCCCAGCACCGCGTCACCGATCCAAGCCGTCCTTTGATAGCGCCCGTGGATCACCTCAGCCCGCCGTTACGTCGAGATCGAGGATTACGGGCGCGTGGTCCGATGGCTTTTCCCAGCCTCGGCTATCGCGAAAGACGGAGCCGCCGGTGATTTTGTCCGCGTGCGCTTGTTTGAGCCACAGATGATCCAGGCGCCATCCGAGATTCCGTTCAAACGCAGGCGGAAAGCGGTAGCCCCACCAAGAAAAAAGCGGGCCTTCGGGCTGCAGATGACGGCCTGTGTCGACCCATTCTCCGGCAGCGATGGCCTCCGCCATAATCGCGCGCTCACCATCGGAGTGACCGACCAAGCGACGGCATTTCTTGTGGTTGTGAACGTCCTCTTCACCCGGAGCGATGTTCAAATCGCCACCAGCAAGATGAAACCCGCCGCTGGCGAAAAAGGTTTTCATGTCTTCCATAAACGCGAGTTTGTGCGCGAATTTATCGTTGATTTCGACATCCGGCTTATCGCCGCCCGAAGGCACATAGAGGCTGGAGAGGCGCAAATCGCCGGCGCTGGTGGAAACCGTTGCGGATACGTGTCGTCCGTCGTCGATACCGCCTAACACAGCTTTACTGATGTCACCCAGCGCGTGTTTAGAGGCAATGGCGACGCCGTGCTTGCCTTTAAACCCATGCGCGGTGGTGTGCGGCATCCCAGCGGCAGCAAAGTCGTCCACGGGGAAAATCGACGCGTCCATCTTGATTTCCTGCAGCAGCAGGACGTCGGGTTGCAGGGTTTCGATGACCTGATTGACGTGCGCCGCACGCGCTCTCAAGCCGTTCACATTCCATGTCACAATTCTCATTGCGCGACCCTAGCCTCAGCCGCTGCGAGCGTCCACACACGCGGCCACAAAAGCATCAAACAAGGCCACACTGACGGGGTTTTCCGGCAGCGCTTCGGGGTGCCACTGGACGCCAAGGCAAAAGGCCGTTGCACGGTCGATCGACAAGGCTTCCACCAAGCCATCGCTGGCGGTCGCCTCCACCGTCACGCCCTGACCCACCCGGTCTACGCCTTGCAGGTGCAGGGAGTTGATAACGATAGGCGCGTCAGAATCCAGCGCTTGGGCGAGCGTCCCGCCAGGGGTCACGTCAACGCTCTGCCACGCACCATATTTGATTTCAGGCACATGCGAGGTGGGGGAGCGGTGATCGATCCGGCCCGGCACTTCGTGCACCATCTGGTCCAGACTGCCACCAGTATAGACGTTCAGCTCCTGAAACCCGCGGCACAGGGCGAATACCGGTTTGCCTTGATCGATACAGCGATCCAGCAGACCCCAAGTACAGGCATCCCGGTGGGGGTCGAGCGGGTAACTTTTGGCGCTAATATCACCGTCATACCGATCTGGGTGCACGTTGCTCAGCGAGCCGGTCAGCAGCAAGCCGTCGATTTGCTCCATAATCGCGTCGAAAGGCGTTTGATCACCAAAATTCGGGATGGGAAACGGCAGAGCTGCGCGATCGAGCAGCGGTTGCATGTATTTTTGGCCAACGGCCAGCTCAAGATACTCTGGCGTCTTTTCGTGCTTGGGTCGCGCGCAAGTCATGACCCCGATGACAGGACGGTGGCCCATCAGAACTTGGGGCGCTCGAACAGAGAATTAGCCAAAGGAACGCCGTAAGCCATGGATTCCAGCCGCACCGTCGTCCGCTCGCCCTTGTCGTCAATGACCTGCCACGCGCGCAGTTCCAGCGTGCGGGTATCCAACACAAGGATGAGCTGGCCCTGATTGGGGCTGCGACGATCTTGAATGGTCACAAGGACAGATTCCGCAACGCGCTCGATCTTCAGCACCTTCACACCATTGGCCAGATCTGGATCTTCGTTCAGCAGGAACTTAAGCGGGGTCTGATTGATCTGGCGGTGAGCCGAGGTCTCGTCTTTGGTGTTGTACGTCCCGATAAAGCGGCCATCGGCGACCAACAACGCGGGGGACGGCTCGTCGTAGTCAAAGCGCATGCGGCGCGGTCGCGCGATGGAGATATCTCCACGCACGATTTGACCAGAATCGGAAATCTGCATGAACCGGCCTTTGGCCGTCGTGATCTTTTCGATCTGCGTTTCGACCTGATCCAGGAAAGCCGTCACTTGTTCTTGCGTGGTTTGGGATTGGGCGTGCACCGCCCCGGAAAGGCCAAAGCAGGATACAGCGACCGAAAAAAGAATCGCAGCGCGGGCAAGAAATCGGGTCATCAAGTACACTCGTCAGATTAGCGTTAGGATGCGATAAGCCAAAGCCATTCGCGGGCGCGAAAGATGTCAGCACTTAGGCCGCAAACTGAGGTCCGATTATGGCGTATTCACGACTCCTTGTAACGAAAACAATCAAATCTATGCGATCTAAAGTGCGGAAAAACCCGCCTTTCCGGGAATGCGCACCTGCTTGACGCCGCACCGACTTGATCTCAGCGCCTAGGATCCGCATGTTAAGGGGATACAGGACAGGACGACCGCCATGTTTATCCAAACAGAATCTACGCCCAACCCAGCAACGCTGAAGTTTCTGCCGGGCCTGACCGTTCTCAACGAAGGCTCTGCGCATTTCGATACGCGGGAAGAAGCTGCCATATCGCCGCTGGCTGAACGCTTATTTGAGGTCGAAGGCGTAACTGGTGTGTTCCTCGGGTCCGACTTTATTACCATTCACAAGAGCGATGACCGCGAATGGTTCCTAATCAAGCCGTCGATCCTTGGTTTGATCATGGAGCACTTTACCGCCGGTCGCCCCGTGATGCGTGAAGACAGCTCCACCGTAGAGTCCAGTGAAGAAGACAGCGAAGTGGTCACCCAGATTAAAGATCTGCTTGATACGCGCGTTCGGCCTGCGGTTGCGATGGACGGCGGAGACATTGTTTTCCATGAGTTCAAAGAGGGTACTGTTTTCCTTCACATGCGTGGCGCATGTGCGGGCTGCCCCTCTTCAACGGCGACCCTGAAAATGGGAATCGAAAACATGCTGAAGCATTATGTGCCAGAGGTACGGGAAGTGGCTGCCGTATAACCGGACATTTCGCGACCAGATTTGGTCATGAAAGCCCCTTAAGCAGCACATAATCGTCATTCCGCCGTATTTGCATGGGAATTGCCTCGCTAAAGAATTAAGCAAGCGTGGCATTTTTAGCCATGAGATTTTGTGAGGGACTCGCTTTGCTGGGCCATTTTCGTTGCGCGACTGCTGTTTCAATTTGTTTTGCGCTGCTCGCTCTGGGAGCCTGCTCGTCGACGACCATGATCGACGATGACGAAGCCAGCAGCACCTTTAACCTTCAAGAAGCCCCTCTGCGCATTGCTGAAGGCCTCAAAGAGGCTGACCGCCGGGTTGAAGCTTTTCCGGATCAACTGAGCGAACGCTTTGCTTTTGATCAGGATCGTGCCGTCCAAGTTGACGGAGAAGGTTTTCAGGTTTCAGGCGATACGTTCAAGTACATCGTTGATGAATGGCTGCCCCAAGTGACCGGCAACCCGACGAAGGAAGAGGAAAAAGCAGCGGCGGCTGAAGCCGAACGGCTGGCGCAAGTCGCCGCAACATCAACCACCGCCGCGGCTTCTTTCGCAACCGCCTCGTCGCAAATGACAACAGGCCCCCAGCCGATCGACTTGGGCATGGCAACGCCGATGTCGTCCACGCAGATCTATCTCGCTGTGGGCCAAGTTGCCGCCGCGCCGGGCTACCTCAATTCGCCTGTGCTCAACAACTACGCGTCCACACCTGTATCAACCGGTTCACAGATGCCTGCGGTGTCCAAAGCTGTGCCCGGCGGTTTGGAAGGGGTTGGCCGTTTCTTTGACCAGAACGGTTACACGCTGGATAAGATGCGTCGAGGCTCTTTGGTCCCGCCCGTGTTCGCACGCCGGATGCCGAACAATATGAACAACAGCGTGCCCATGAACAAAGACGTGTTCTTGCGCCTGATGCTGCCTTTGTCGCTCAAAGTTAACGCAGAAATTGCCGCGGAGCGCTCGACCATCGAACGCAGCGGCTATAATGGTCCGATCACAGGCGCCCCTGCGGCGGTAAAAACCATTGCGGCGAAGTACGATATACAGAGCAATACCACCAACTTGCTCCAGCGGGTTGATCTGTTGCCGATCAGCCTGATGCTGTCTCAAGCTGGCCTAGAAAGTGGCTGGGGAACGTCGCGCTACGTCCAGCAAGGCAACGCCTTGTTTGGACAGCGAGTTTGGGACGCGAGCCAGCCGGGCATGACCCCGAGCGACCGAAGCGCAGACCAAAGCCACCGTGTTCGGACGTTTACCTCGCTGGAAGACTCGGTACGCAGCTACGCCAAGAACCTCAACACCAATGCTGCCTATTTGGAAATGCGTCGGACACGAGCAACCTATCGTGCGTCGGGACGCACAGCCAGTGCCCGTGACCTGATTCCACACTTGAGCAGCTACAGCGAAGATCCGTCCTACTACTCAGGCACGATTACAACGATTGTGACAGACAACCGGTTGACCGATTTTGACCGCGCCCGCTTGTCGGGCGGTCAGCCGATGAACCTGTATATCCAATAAGCGCACACGATGCTTTCACTGGCTTTCGAATGCGCTGGACGAGGATTGAGTGTCGCGCTGGCGGAAGAAGGCCAGCTGATCGGAGTGACACAGCTTGACATGGATCGGGGTCAACCCGCCGCCCTGCTGCCTGCTTTGCACACTTTGCTCCATGACCACGGCAAAAGCCCGAGTGCGCTCGCGCGCATTGGTTGCACCCTTGGTCCGGGTGGTTTTACCGGTATTCGCCTGGGCATTGCCGCTGGCTTAGGATTGGCGCGCGCCACAAATGCAGCTTTTCACGGATTCAATGCCTTTGATGTCTATACCCTGAATGAGGGTGATCGAAGGGGGCTGTGCATCGCCATTGAATCGCGCCGGGCCGAAGTTTTCGTGCGCGCCTTTGGCAAGAACGGAATGTCGCTGGAGTTGGCGGACGAAGTTCTGACCTCCGAGGCCATCCATGCGCGGATCACCGTTTCGCGGGTGATTGGCTCAGCCGCTGACAAACTTGACCCCACGGCAATCAACGCTGAACCAGACATGGCAGCGCTGGCGACGTTTCTCTCGCAAGCATCCGAAGGCGACAGCTTGCTGGTGCAATCCTACAATCAAACGGTTCCCCTTTACTTACGCGCCCCAGAAATCGGCGGGGCAGCGAAGTCGTGAGTCTGCTGGCCCTGACCCGCCATCATGCGCAAGCCATGGCCGCACTGCACCAAGAAGCATTTGAGACGCCGTGGAGTGAACAGGATTTTAAGACTTTCCTCGATTTACCAACTTATCGCAGTTTCGGGTGGATGCATGAAAAAGGCGAAATAGCCGGCTTTCTCCTATTTAATATAATCCCACCGGAAATAGAGCTATGTACGATCTGCATAAATCCACAGCATCGTCGCCATGGATTAGCTCGGAATTTACTAGAGCAATCATTGAAAAGTATCAGCGACTGCGAGATATGCTTTCTTGAAGTAGCGGAAAGTAATAAAGGCGCTATTGCTTTATATTCAAATATTGGGTTTATGGCCGCTGGATTTAGGGAAAATTACTACAGGCGGCCTAATGGCTGTGTTGAGAACGCTGTTCTGATGAAACTTTCATTAGAGTAGAGCTTCGTTTTCTTGTCAGCTTGAGCAGTAGCTCTGATGGTATGCCGTCCTTGGCGCTAGAAATTGACCGAGTCACAACATTCATGCTTGAAAAAATCAAGCATAGGTATAAGTACCGACTATCAAATCTCGCCAATGCATTGTTGGTGTTTTTCTAGAAGGATTATTTTGGTGAAAGATAACGCCAACTCCGAGTTGCTTGCACTCACTGCAGACATCGTTGCGGCTCATGTTTCCAACAACTCCGTCGCCGTTGGTGATCTGCCCCGCATGATCGCTGAGGTTTATTCGACACTCGCGTCTGTTGAAGCGCCAGCTGCGGAGGAAGAAGAAGAACTGGTGCCAGCTGTTGCTATCCGTTCATCTGTTAAGCCGGATTACATTGTTTGCCTCGAAGACGGTAAAAAGCTGAAAATGCTTAAGCGTCACTTGAAGACTGCCTACAACATGACCCCTGAAGAGTACCGTCAGCGTTGGGGTTTGGCGTCTGACTACCCGATGGTTGCACCAAACTACGCGGCACAGCGCTCCAAGCTTGCCAAGGAAATTGGTTTGGGGACACGTCGCTCCAGCGACTAAGCCTCTGGCCATAGAGTTTGATAGAACGGTCGCGGGTCTGATGCCCTGCGACCGTTTTTGTTTTTCAGCAGGCAGAACTTGGTGATAACTAGCACGCATGAGTGAGACTTCAGAAAAACGCGTTTTCATCCGCACTTATGGGTGCCAGATGAACGTCTATGATTCCGAGCGCATGGCGGAAAGCCTGAGCAAAGCCGGTTACACCACAGCTGACAGCGCTGATGACGCTGATCTGGTGGTGCTGAACACCTGCCACATTCGTGAAAAGGCCGCTGAGAAGGTCTATTCCGAAGTGGGCCGAATGCGGATGCTGCGTGAGCAATCGGGTCGTGAGCTAAAAATAGCCGTGACAGGCTGTGTCGCGCAGGCCGAAGGCGCAGAAATCCAGCGCCGCGCGCCAGCGGTCGATTTGGTTGTGGGCCCGCAGTCCTATCACCGCCTGCCCGAGCTGGTGGACCGCGTAGAGCGCGGGGAGCGGTCGATTGTTGAGACCGACTTTCCCACGGAATCCAAGTTTGATCATTTGCCCGAAGAGCGGTCTTCCGCCACGGGGGCGTCTGCGTTCCTGACCGTTCAGGAAGGCTGCGACAAGTTTTGCTCGTTCTGCGTGGTGCCTTACACGCGCGGCGCCGAAGAATCCCGCCCTGTTGCTTCTGTGCTTGCCGAAGCTGAACGTTTAGCAGCACAGGGCGTGCGGGAAATCACCTTGCTGGGCCAGAACGTCAACGCCTACCACGGTGCTGCGCCCAATGGGGCCGAGAGTTCGTGGAACCTGGCGTCACTGCTTAAGGCTATGGGTGATATTGATGGGCTGGACCGCCTGCGGTTCACCACGTCTCACCCCAAGGACATGGACGAAGACCTCTATCAAGCCTTCGCCGACAACCCAAAGTTAATGCCTTATTTGCACCTGCCTGTGCAATCCGGCTCCGATCCCATTCTCAGGGCCATGAACCGCTCCCACACCGCAGCGGAATACATCGAGATCATCAAGCGCTTGCGCACGATCCGGCCTGACATGGCGATCAGCGGCGATTTTATCGTCGGTTTTCCGGGCGAGTCCGATCAGGACTTTGCCGACACACTGAAAATCATCACGGAAGTGAATTACGCTCAGGCCTATTCCTTCAAATACAGCCCGCGCCCCGGCACGCCTGCGGCGAACGTGGAGTTTCATGTCCCAGAAGACGTGAAGTCGAAGCGGCTGGCGGCGGTGCAGCAATTGCTCAACGAACAGCAATTGGCCTTCAACCTCAGCTGTGTTGGCAAGACCATGTCGATCCTGCTCGAACGTGAAGGCAAGGAAGACGGCCAGCTGATTGGCCGCAGTCCCTATATGCAATCGGTGCACGTCATAGCGCCGCAACATCGGTTAGGTCAGATGGTAGACGTTGAAATTGTCTCTGCGGGTGCCAACTCTCTGAAGGGCCAGATCCTGATGGCGCAACAGGCCGCCTAACTGAATGAAAGAGACACAATGACCCAAGCAACTTCGCACGCGTTCCAATTTGCGAACGCGAGACTGGCCCTGGATGTCTGCGGAGTGGGAGACGCGAATCTTGCGCTAATCGAAAAACGGTTGAGTTTGGATATTGCCAATCGTTCGGACGAGATCGTGCTGCATGGTGAAGTTGAGTCGGTTGAGCTGGGGTTTGCGGTGCTGGAAAGCCTGTATGATCGCGCGCGGCGCGGCTTGGTGGTTGAGCCCGCCGATGTCGAAGCTGCCATTCGGATGGGCCGCCATCATGTGGAGCAAAACGGCGCTGACGAGGACAGCCCCAAGGGGCAAGCCAACACAGCCAATGTCGCCATCACGACCCGCAAGAAGTCCATTTCCCCTCGCACGCCGGGTCAAGCCGAGTATCTGCTCGCCATGCGCGATCACGAGCTGACCTTTGGCGTGGGACCAGCAGGCACGGGCAAGACCTATCTCGCCGCTGCCATGGCGATTTCGCACCTGCTCGAAGGCAAAGTTCGCCGTCTGATTCTCTCTCGCCCGGCTGTTGAGGCTGGAGAGCGGTTGGGATTCTTGCCCGGTGACATGAAAGAAAAAGTCGATCCCTACCTGCGCCCGCTTTACGACGCGCTCTATGACATGCTGCCCCGTGATCAGGTAGAGAAGCGCATCGAAGCTGGCTCCATTGAGATTGCACCATTGGCGTTCATGCGCGGACGGACGCTGTCTGAGGCCTTTGTTATCCTCGACGAAGCGCAGAACACCACGCCGGCGCAAATGAAGATGTTCCTGACCCGCTTGGGCGAAGGGTCACGGATGGTGGTAAATGGTGATCTGAGCCAAGTTGACTTGCCGCGCGGGGTGAAAAGTGGTCTGCGGGATGCACTTGGAACGTTGGGCTCAGTCAAGGGCGTGGCGGTCAAACGCTTCAACGCCAGCGATGTTGTCCGACACCCACTGGTAGGCCGGATCATCCAAGCTTATGACGCTGCGCCAAAGCCAGAAGCCGATGCCTACAAGACCAAAGCCGACCAAGGATGAGAGCTGAACTCATCCTCGACGTGCCGGAGGCTTGGCCACAGTTCTCGGCAGACGATCTTACGACCCTCACCGACCGCGCCGTTGCCACGGCCTTTCATGTTGGCTTGGAAAGCGCAGGGTTTGACCACTGGGAAGCCGAATCCGCCGTATCGGTGGCCTTTCTCGACGACCGGCGTCTGGCGCGACTTAACGAAGATTTCCGTGACAAACCCCAGCCCACCAATGTCCTGTCTTGGCCCAACTACGAGGGCGAAGACCCCGAAGAGATTATGGAACAAGGCCAAGACGACGGACCCTCGGTTTACTGGGGCGATTTGGCCTTAGCCGGTGAAACCCTCGCCCGCGAAGCCTTCGAGCAAGAAAAAACGCTCGATGCGCATCTTAGCCACTTGATAATTCACGGGGTTTTGCATTTGCTGGGTTTTGACCATATTGAAGACAAGCAAGCCGAGCTCATGGAAGGTCTGGAACGACTGGCCATGCGAGACCTCGGTTATCCTGACCCCTATGGAGAAAGCGCGGAGTAACCTGAGCACCACCAACCGCAAAGCAACCGAGGAGCAAACCGATCCCAAGATGCCTCCCGTAATTTTGCCGCAGTGTGCAGACACTCTGAAATCGCAATGACAACGTCAGCCGACTCATCCAGTTCCGAACCTTCTCAACCTGCATCCGTCCGCGATCGTTTGAGCGAAGGATTGGCCACGCTTATCCGCTTGGTACGCCCCCAGCGCAGCGATCGTGACACCATTGAGACCATCCTCGAATCCCCCGACCACGATGAAACCAGCGGTTTCGGGGCGGACGAGCGCAAAATGCTGTCCAACATCCTGCAGCTCAAAGACCGCACGGTCGAAGATGTCCTGGTTCCGCGCGCGGAAATCATTGCGGTCGAGGTTGACGCCTCCATCGACGAAGTGATCGAAGTCGCCGCCGCTGAGGGGCACTCGCGCTTGCCGGTTTACGGGGAAGACAAGGATGACATTCGCGGGCTTGTTCACATCAAGGACTTGCTGGCTTCTAAAGCACGCGGTTCGAATGAAGGCCTGCGCTCTATCTTGCGCCCCCCCATCTTTGTTGCGCCGTCTATGCCGGTGCTCGACATGCTGCTCGATATGCGCACCAAACGCCGTCACATGGCCTTTGTGGTCGATGAGCATGGCGGTATCGACGGCTTGCTGACCATTGAAGATCTGGTTGAAGAGATCGTCGGCGATATTCAGGACGAGCACGACGAAGACCAAGGCGGCATGATCACCGTTGGTGAAAATGAATTCGAGGCGCATGCGCGTCTGGAGCTGACCGAGCTGGAAAACCGCATTGGCGCGTTCTTGACCGATGAAGACCGCGAAGAGGATTTCGACACCTTGGGCGGTTTGGTGTTCTCGCTGGCCGGACGCATTCCTATTCGGGGTGAGATTCTGACCCATGCTTCGGGGTGGCGCTTTATGGTCATGGACGCCGATCCGCGCCGGATCCGCCGGGTCCATATCGAGCCATCGACCAACCCTTTGCGCCGTCGCCGCCGTTTGACAGCTGCGGCGGAAGCTGGGGAAGACCCGATGGCGGACAGTGAGCCTTTGAGTGCCCCGGACTCCGGGGACGGTTAAAGCTTTGGACCGCTTTACCCGCGTGCGCAGCGGCATGGGATGCTTGCTGCTCTTTGTTCTCGGCCTGCTGACCGCCCTGGCGCAACCGCCTCTCTGGATTTTACCCGCTTTATGGATTGCCTACCCGCTGGCGCTGCTGCTGATTATCAGTCGGCGCAAATGGCAGGGGGCGTGGCTGTTTATCTTCGCCTTTTGGTGGGGACAGATTGTTGGGGGTATGTACTGGCTGGGCTGGGTCGTGGGTGTCGATCTGGCGACCTATTGGTGGGTGACTCCGTTTGCCATTCTGGGCCTGCCGGCCTTTCTCGCTCTGGTTCAAAGCCCATGGTGGCTGGCGGCGTGGCTGGTGGTACGGCGGTTCCGGTTGGGTCTGAGCGGGGCCGTGCTGATCTTCGCGGGCGCAGCGATGGGCGCAGAAGGCTTTCGAGGCTGGGTGATGACTGGCTTGCCTTGGGGGCCAATGGGAACTGTTTGGGGCTTTCACCCGCTGCCCATGCAGCTTTCTGCGTGGATCGGCGTTTTTGGTCTCAGCGCGCTGACGACGATGAGTGCGGCAGGGCCAGCGTTGTTCGCGATTCGGCGTCCGGCGCAGGCCGTCGGCGTCACGGTGTTGCCGTTGCTGCTGTTGCTCGGATTTGGCCTGTGGCGCTTACCCACGGTTAGCGACCAAGCTGGAACCCCAACAGAGACTGTCGTGCGATTGGTCCAGCCAGGAACAAACGCAATGGTGCGGTTGGACGATTTGGCCAAACAGCAGCGCGTACGCGACCTGCTGGCGCTCTCGTTCAGCGGTGACGGCAGCCACGATGTCGCCATTTGGTCCGAGACCTCCATCCAGTTCTTTATTGATTACTTCCCCGAAGACCTAGCGTGGGTCATCGAAGACTTCCCCCCGGACGCACGCATTATCACCGGTGGTTTAGGCGCTTCACCGGGTAAAAACCCCACCCCGACGAATACAGCCTACGCCCTAACGGACGAAGGCATTCAAGCCCGTCACGACAAATCCCACTTAGTACCCTTTGGCGAATACAAGCCATGGTTCGTCCGCTGGATTCCCATTGCTGCTTTTTCTGCCGGGTCGTTCTGGGAAGGGCCGGGGCTGAGCACATGGAACCTGCCGGGCTTGCCGCCGGTCTCCCCGCTGATTTGCTACGAGATGATCTTTCCCGGCTCGGTCATCGCCCAGGGAAGCCCGCGGCCAGAATGGATGGTGAATATCTCCAACGACGGCTGGTATGGAAACACCTCCGGTCCCCGTCAGCATTTCATCTTTGCTCGCTTTCGAGCGGTTGAAGAAGGCTTGCCGATGGTCCGCGTAGGCGGCACTGGCATCTCGGGTGTCATTGATGCCGCGGGGGCGGTTCATCATCGAATCCCGTATGGAGCGACTGAGGTCGTTAACCTTCCCCTGCCCCGCCCGCTGGCTATTACGCCGTTTGGGCAGAACTCGCGGCTCAGCTTCTGGCTGACTCTTCTGGGATTCGTGCTGGTTGGTATGGCTGTGGGATTGGCGAAAAAGAATCGAAATCTCCCGCCTAAGATGTAAAAAACCATTGTGTCGTTTTGATTAAAATTGTATTCAGAAGCGATCACATCGTGATGGCTTCAAGGATATAATGACAATGGCAGACGCAGCTCCGCGAAAACGTGGACGTCCTTCGACCGCCGAAGGGTTGGGGAATCCAGTTGATGTCCATGTGGGTCGGCGCATCCGAACCCGCCGTTTGGTGCGGGGTTGGACACAGGACGAGCTGGCGAAGTCGGTCGATCTGTCCTTCCAACAAGTCCAAAAATACGAACGCGGCTCGAACCGAGTGTCGGCGGGTCGATTGTACGAACTCTCCAAAGCGCTTGATGTCCCCATTCAATACTTCTTTGACGACTATGAAACTGACCAGCAAAACGGGACAGCGGACGGCGTCTTGCGGGAAGACCAAATCGACTTCGAGGGGGTGGACCGGATGGGAGACGCCGAGCTGAGTGAGTTGGTGCGCGGCTTCACCCGAATAGAAGACAAAGCCCTGCGGCACGCATTCCTCCAGCTGGTTTTGTCGGTCTCTCAGAGCATTGACGACAAAACAGGCCTGCACGTCCTATAAAGCCAACTCTTGACCTACCCCGCGGCTTTAGGCAGATCGGGGCCATGTCGAAAGTGCCCACCAAACCGCCCTCCGCCACTGAGTTTCAGCCCTACCGCGGCAAGGATACCACCGCAAAGGATGGGATCCGCCACCTGTGGGGTCGGCTGTCTGGCCGTCCACTAAAGCCCAAAATGGCCCGGATGATGACGGAAGTGCTGCCGGAACTGGCGTGCGTGCCCGATGACGATGGCCAGGTGGATCTGCCTGCACTGTTTGGTCAGCAACCCGAGCGACTGTGGCTTGAAGTGGGTATTGGTGCTGGCGAGCATCTGGCCTGGCAGGCCGAGGCCAACCCGGATGTGCGGTTGATTGGCGCAGAGTTCTTCCTTAACGGCGTCGCCTCAGCGGTGCGGCATCTGCACGACGCGAACCTGAGTAACGTGCGCATCATGCACGGTGATGGTCGCGTGTTGGTCGAAGGCGTACCTCAAGGCAGTGTCGAGCGCGCCTTTGTTTTGCACCCCGATCCATGGCCCAAGAAGCGGCATTGGGAGCGGCGGATCATTCAGCCCGCCATGATGGACGCCCTGGCACGGGCCATTCGCCCCGGCGGTGAGTTGCGCTTGGCAACCGACCACGCCGACTATCAGCCATGGATGACAAGGACTGCTTTGGCCCATCCTAAATTCCGCTGGACGGCCGAGCGTGCGGACGATTGGCGGCAGCGTGCTGAAGATTGGCCCCAAACCCGCTATGAGGCTAAAGCAGTGCGGGAAGACCGTAAGCCCCTGTATTTAAGCCTTGAGCGTTTGCCTGATTAACTCTATGTAAGCGGTGTTGGCCCGTGAGCTTCTGGAAAGAGAGCTTTATGCGATGCCCTTGGAAACAAGCGGGCCGCGGGCTCGCTTTTTTTGTTTTCTACAACCCCATTTTGATTGCTGCTGCTGAATGATGGAACGCCTCGAGCGCCCTGTTGGACCTTTGGCCCAGATCGAAGAAGACATTGTTTCCATGTTGGAAGCCATGGGCTTTGATCTCGTGCGACTGTTGCTGATTGGGTCACAAAACCCGCGTCTGCAACTGATGGCCGAACCGTCGAACGGCGACCTGATGACCGTCGAAGGCTGCGAGGAAATCTCCCGCGCCCTGTCTGCCTTGCTGGACGTTGAGGATCCGATTGCGGAATCCTTCACGCTGGAAGTCAGCTCAGCAGGCGTGGATCGTCCGTTGACACGTTTGGTGGATTTCCAGCGCTTCAAGGGCTTCAAGGCCAAAGTGGAAACCCGATTTCTCGTCGAGGGCCGTCGTCGGTTCTCCGGCACGTTGGGCGGTGTAGAAGGCGACAAAGTGCTGATTATCACCGAAGAGGGTGACGCGCTGCTGACCTTTAGCGACATGGCCAAGGCCAAGCTAATCGCCACGGACGAACTCTTTGAAGCCGCCAAGGCTGGCACCCTGCCCCGTCCCGTTACGCTGGCAGAGCCAAAGACTACTGATGAAACGACTTCTGATTCAATGGCCGGTTCAACACCGGAAAGCTGAGGAAAAAATCCATGGATAACGTGGTTCAAACAACTGCAACCCCACGACTGGAACTGATCCAGATGGCCGACATGGTCGCGCGCGAAAAAGGTATTGAGCGCGATGAAGTGTTGGAAGCGATGGAGAAGGCGATTCAGCGCGCCGGTCGTCAGAAGTACGGCGTAGACCACGATATTCGTGCTGCGATTGACCGCAAGAACGGCCAAATCACACTGCACCGCTATCGCGAAATTTTTGCGACCCGCGAAGAAGTCGAAGACGACATGACGCAGATTACGCTGCGTGATGCGCATCTGACCGACGATACGCTTGAGGTCGGTGACTTTCTGACCGAAGAACTGCCCCCGATTGATCTGGGTCGGATTGCTGCGCAGTCCGCCAAACAGGTTATCGTGCAAGAAGTACGCTTTGCTGAGCGCAAGAAGCAGTACGACGAATTCAAAGACCGCAAAGGCGAGATTGTTACCGGTCTGGTTAAGCGGGTGGAATACGGCAACGTTTACGTTGACCTAGGCCGCTCTGAAGCGATCCTGCGCCGCGATGAGCTGATCCAGCGGGAAAAGCCAAAAGTCGGCGAGCGGGTTCGGGCTTACATCTATGACGTCCGCGAAGAAACACGCGGCCCGCAGATCTTCCTGTCCCGTACGCACCCGATTTTCATGGCGAAGCTGTTCTCCATGGAAGTCCCTGAGATCTACGACGGCTTGATCGAAATCAAGTCGGTCGCCCGTGATCCGGGTTCCCGCGCTAAAATTGCCGTGCTGAGCCACGAGGTGAACATCGATCCGGTTGGTGCCTGTGTGGGTATGCGCGGTAGCCGTGTTCAAGCGGTTGTCGGTGAGCTGCAAGGCGAGAAAATTGATATTATTCCTTGGTCCGAAGACATCGCAACCTACGTGGTGAACGCACTGGCACCGGCAGAGGTGACCAAAGTGGTCTTGGACGAAGAAGCAGGCCGCATCGAGGTGGTTGTCCCAGATGACCAACTGTCGCTGGCCATTGGCCGTCGCGGTCAGAACGTCCGCCTTGCGTCCATGCTGACCGGTCTGGAAATTGACATTCTGACCGATGAAGAAGAATCAGGCCGTCGTCAGGAAGAGTTCAACCAACGCTCAGGCTTGTTCGTTCAGGCGCTGGACGTGGAAGACGTCATCGCTCACCTTTTGGTCGCTGAGGGCTTCACCGCCGTTGACGAAATTGCCTACGTGCCGGTCGAAGAATTGGCTGCCATCGAAGGCTTTGATGAGGAAATCGGCGAAGAGCTGCGCAACCGTGCGCGCGACTGGCTGTCGCAGGAAGAAGACCGCCGCGATGAAGAGCGCAAGCAGATCGGTGTGACCGACGAGGTTGCCGCGCTTGAGGGTCTGACCCCATCAATGATGGTCATTCTCGGCAACAACAACATCAAGACGCTGGATGACGTGGGCGATTTGGCCGGTGATGAGCTGTCCGAACTGCTTGCTGCACACGAGATGACCGAAGAGAAAGCAAACGAAATCGTCATGGCCGCACGCGCCCATTGGTTTGAAGAATAGAACACGCAGGAGCAGCGGAAAATTCCGGAAAACCCCGTGTCAAAGAAAGATCCACTGCGAAAGTGCGCAGTAACAGGAGAGATCGCAGATCGTGAGACTCTGCTGCGGTTTGTGCTCGATCCTGCGGGTCAAGTGACCTTTGACATGGGCAAGCGTCTGCCGGGCCGTGGAATCTGGTTAATTCCTAAGCGGGATGTGCTAGAGACTGCAGTGAAGAAGAACGCTTTTGCCCGTTCTGCCAAATCTGAGGCTGGAATTCCGGCTGATTTGCTAGAACGTGTTGAGACGCAGATCCGACAAACCATGTTGGATCGGCTGGGGCTAGCGCGCCGCTCAGGGGCGCTGGTAGTGGGGACTGAAAAGACAAAGGACAAGCTCCGGCACGGAAAGCTGAGGCTGCTTGTTCTGGCGTCAGATGGAAGCCCGAATACTCTCGATCCACTGATTCGGATCGCAGAAGATACGGCGACCGCGGTTCTGCTCAGTGAAAGCGCACAAACCCTGGCTCAGGCCTTGGGGCGTGCAACGGCCGTTTGTTCGGGGGTCACTGACTCCCGTCTGGCAAAGACAATCAAGGCGGACCATGCGCTGTTAAGGAGCATGGGCCGACCGGGTACACCGGTCGCCGAGGCGGCTTCATAGAAACGGCTTCCTTCGGGAACCAAGCAACACGGGTATGAACGCAATGTGCTGACAACCCCCCAGTATGATGCGGCCAAGGCCGCGCTGAGAAAGCGACGAAAGACTCGATGTCCAACGAAAACGAAAACAACGACCAGGATTCCAAGCAGCCCCTCCGGTTGTCCAAACCGGGCAAGCTTGAGCTCCGTAAAACGGTTGATGCCGGTCAGGTAAAACAGTCCTTTAGCCATGGTCGCTCGAAGACTGTCGTGGTGGAGAAGCGCACCAAGCGTACCTTCGAACGCGGCACAACGGGCAAGATGGCCGCAGTTCCCAATCAAGAACTGGCCGAAGGCCTCGCAAACCTGAAAAAATCCACGGCACCGGAAGACGGAGGCGAGCCAGCGGCTGCCCCACGTCGGACCCCGAAGCCCGCGCCTTCAAACAAAACCAATGACAACTTGACCGCGTCCGAGCGGGTGAAGCGCATGGCGGTTCTGGAGCAGGCGAAGGCACGCGAAGCACAGCGCGCCATCGAAGCTGCGGCAGAAGCGGAGCGACGCGACGCCGAACGCAAAGCTCGAGAAGAATCTGAGCGCGCGCGTCAGGAAGATCTGCGCCAGCTCGCTGAAGCCGAAGAAGCCCGGCGCCAGGCCGAGCGCGACGCTGAAGCAGCAAGCAAAGCGCCAGCCGCGAGCGAAGCTGCGAAACCTGCTGCGGCACGTGCTCCGGCGCGTGCAGAAGCGCCTGCTGCGGCTGCACCTACCCCTGCCGCTGCTGCTGATCGCGCCCGCACTAAGAAAGGCGAAGCTCCACCACGTCCACAGCGCGGCCCCGAAGAGGCTCCGGTCTTTGGTCGTGTGAAGAAGGCAAAAGGTCAGGAAGAGCAGAGTAAGAAAACCACTCTGCGCGCCAAGAACGACTCCGGTCGCCGCCGCAGCTCCAAGCTGTCGGTTGTGGATGCGCTAGAGGGCGATGAAGATCGCATGCGGTCCCTGTCTTCCATTCGCCGTCAGCGCGAGCGGGAGAAGCAGCGCGCCAAAGAAGCGCTCGCGACACAGCAGAAGATCATTCGTGACGTCATCGTGCCGGAAACCATCACCGTGGGTGAGCTTGCCAACCGTATGGCCGAGCGCTCTGGCGATGTCATCCGGGTGCTGATGAAAATGGGCGTGATGGCAACTGTGAACCAGTCCATCGACGCTGATACTGCTGAATTGGTGATCGAAGAGCTGGGCCACCACATCCGCCGCGTTTCCGCTTCGGACGTGCTTGAAGGTCTCGCCAGCCCAATCGATGACGAAGGCCAGAAGGCACCGCGTCCGCCGGTTGTGACGGTGATGGGCCACGTTGACCACGGTAAGACATCGATCCTCGATTACTACCGCAAAGCCAACGTTGTTTCCGGTGAAGCCGGCGGCATCACCCAGCACATCGGCGCGTACCAGATTACCTCGCCTAGCGGTAAGGTCATCACCTTCCTCGATACACCGGGCCACGCGGCCTTTACCGAGATGCGGGCACGCGGTGCAAACGTCACGGACATGGTGATCCTCGTGGTTGCTGCCGACGATGGCATCATGCCGCAAACCCAAGAAGCCATCGCTCACGCGAAGGCTGCTGGAGTTCCGATGATTGTCGCCGTGAACAAGGTCGACAAGCCGGACGCTGACCCAAGCAAGGTTGAGCAAGAGCTGCTGCAATACGAAGTCCAAGTCGAATCCATGGGCGGTGAAGTGCAAGTTGCGCACGTCTCAGCGCTCAAGGGCACGGGCATGGACGGCCTGCTCGAATCCATCGAGCTGCAGTCGGAAGTTCTCGATCTGCAAGCCAACCCAGACAGTCGCGCATCGGGTGCAGTGGTTGAATCCAAGATGGAAAAGGGCCGCGGCTCAGTTGCTACTGTGCTGATCCAGCGCGGCAAGCTGGAAATCGGCGATATCTTCGTTGCCGGTTCCGAGTGGGGCAAGGTGCGGGCACTGATCAACGACCAGGGCCAGCAGGTTAAGCACGCCAACCCATCTACTCCGATTGAGGTTCTGGGCCTGAACGGTACACCGGTTGCCGGTGACGAGTTCGTTGTTGTCGAGTCCGAAGCACGGGCACGGGAAGTGGCTGAATTCCGCCAAAGCAAAGCCAAGGAAGCCGCATCGCTGGCCTCCAAGGGCAGCTTGGAATCCATGTTCTCCGCCCTCAAGGATGGCACAGCAGAAGAACTGCCCGTGGTCATCAAAGGCGACGTGCACGGTTCGGTCGAAGCCATCATCGGAACGCTGCAAAAGCTGTCCACTGACGAAGTTAAGGTCAACGTGCTCCATCAGGGCGTTGGCGGTATCACAGAGTCGGACATCACGCTGGCGCGCGCCTCGAACGCCATGGTTGTGGGCTTTAACGTCCGTGCCAACGCACAAGCGCGGGAAAGCGCCAAGCGGGACGGCATCGACATTCGCTACTATTCGATCATTTACGAACTCGTAGACGACGTGAAGGCGATGATGAGTGGCCTGCTCAAGCCAGAGCAACGCGAAAACTTCCTCGGCTACGCGACCATTCTGGAGACCTTCAACGTCACCAAAGTGGGCAAGGTTGCTGGTTGTCGGATTACCGAAGGTGTGGTCAAGCGGGGCGCGAAAGTGCGCTTGCTGCGCGACGATACGGTCATCCACGAAGGCACGCTCAAGACCCTGCGCCGCTTCAAGGACGAAGTCCGCGAAGTTGCCAATGGTCTCGAGTGCGGTATGGCCTTCGAGAACTACCAAGACGTTCAAGTTGGCGATCAGATCGAATGCTTCGAAATCGAAGAAATCGCTCGCCAGCTGTAGTGTCAGCGATCACCGCTAAGACGATAGGAAAAGGCCTCTTCGGAGGCCTTTTGCTGTTGTGCGGGTGTATGGCCCAAGCGCAGGCTCAGGCGCAAGACCAGTTCAAGCTCATCGCGACCCCCTTGCCCGAACCCTATGATTTGCCAGACGGCTTTAGGTGGGCGGGCGGCTTAGCGCTGAGCTCTGAAGACGAGCGGCTGGGCGGGGTTAGTGGGCTTGGCTTGGGGTTGGTGCCGCCCGTCACCGATCAGGGCGTGCGCATGATTGCGGTCACCGACAGCGGCAGTTTGCTGCGCGGTGATCTGGTGTTCGAGACCGAGCCCTTCATCAAGCTCACTGACGTGCACGAGCGCACACTAACCGTCGAGCGCCTGACCGACGCTCGAACGGGTCTGCGTGTGCGGCAGGCGGAATCGCTGGCCATTTGGGACGAGCGCTTAGCCTTTGGTTTTGAGGTTGATCACCGCGTGGGCGTCATGCGGCGGGGTACGCAAATCAGCGACTTACCCGTTCCCGTAGCCCTGCGCGGCCTGTCACGATCCAACAACGGCGTCGAAGCGCTGGCGACACTGCCCGACCGTTCCTTGCTGGCCATCTCAGAGGGTGTGCGGCGCGAAGACGGGTTACGAGCGTGGATCTACGACGGGGAAAGCGATGACTGGCCCATCCTTGTCTACGAATGGGACGAGGCCTTTGCGCCCACGGGGGCCGATGTCACCCCCGATGGCCGCTTTTTGGTGGTCAGCGAGCGCAAGTTTGTGTCGATGCGAGAGCCGTTGAGCAACCGGTTGATGGTGGTTCCAGTCAGTGATATCGCAGCGGGTAGCCGCTTGAAGCCGAAGCAGATCATCGATCTCGACCCCATTCTAGGCGCCGTGGCGAATGTAGAATCGGTGGCGATCCTGCCCACAGCCGACCCTCAAGAGTTCCTGATCGTGGTCGCGACCGACAACAATTTCATAAACCTGCTGCCCACCATGATTGCTGCACTGCTGTGGCGTCCCTGATTCTTTTAGGCTAAGACCCTCCTGTACCCCGACCCGGTGCGTTGAACCTGCGAGCCTCCTGCTCGTTGGGTCGTGACTGGGGAACAACTGGAGAAGACAAGAATGTCTCAGCAGCAGAACGCCATTCTGCCTGCGCTGGTGATTGCTGGCGCCCTTATGGCCTTTATCGTCTACATTTCGAATGTTTTGGTCGGCATGCCGATCAACTGGCTGAACGCCAATTGGTTCAACTATGGCCAATTCACCTTTCCGGTCGCCTTTCTGATCACCGACATCATCAACCGCCTGTTCGGTTCGCGGCGCGCGTTTTGGGTCATTGCCGTCGGTTTTGTTGGCGGTGTCGCCTACTTCCTGCTCAGCGGTGGCAACGTCGGCGAAGGCTTCGGCGACCCGTGGTCCGTGGGCCGGATTGCTTTGGGCTCTCTGAGCGCCTTTGTTGTCGGCCAAGTGCTGGACGTGTCCATCTTTAACGCCCTGCGCCAGCGCGCGTGGTGGTTTGGCCCTCTGGTCAGCTCCCTTGTGGCGAGCTTTATCGACACTGTAATCTTCTATTCCATCGCGGCCAGCGGTGCGGGCAACTGGATGAACTTCGCCAGCGTTGATTTTGGTGTGAAAGTCATTGTCGCGCTTGTCGCTCTGGTGCCCTTCCGTATCTTAATCGCTGGCGTGTTCGCCAAAACCGGGACCAAGAATGCAGCTTAGGGATTTTGACTTCACGCTTCCTGAAGCACTGATTGCCCAGCGTCCGATCTACCCCCGTGCAGCCGCCAAGTTACTGCACGTTGGGGCAGAGGGGACGCTGGTGGACCGGACATTTGCGAGCTTGGACGCATGCTTGCGAGCGGGCGACTTGCTGGTGTTCAACAACTCGCAAGTTTTCGCCAGCCGCTTGATCGGCCAGCGCCAGCGAGGGCCGCAGGTCTATGATGGCAAAATCGAAGTCACACTGGTTGCTGAAACCGAAACCCCGGACACTTGGATTTGCTACGCCAAGCCAGGGAAGAAACTCGAACCCGAAGACCGCCTGCTGTTCAGCGACAACCTAACAGCCACCGTCGAAGCCAAGGACGGGGCCGACATCCGCCTCGCCTTCGCCAATAGCAACGGCACGCCCGTCTTGGACGCCATTGATGCACTCGGCCACATGCCCTTGCCGCCCTACATCCAGCGGCCCAAAGGCGGGGAGTCGGAGGACCGGGACGATTACCGGACGTTCTGTGGACGCGAAAAGGGCTCCCTAGCCGCGCCAACAGCCAGCCTGCATTTTGACGAAGAAACCCTCGCCGCGCTGGTCGCGGCCAAGGACTTACAGACCGCTGAAGTCCGCTTGGACGTCGGTTTAGGCACCTTTGCGCCCATCCGTGTCGATGACATCAGCGCGCATCAAATGCACAGCGAATCTTGCGCATTGGACGCTATAAACGCGGCCAAGATCGCCTCGGCCAAAGCCGAGGGACGGCGCGTGGTTGCCGTTGGCACCACAGTTTTGCGCGCGCTCGAGAGTCTGGGTGGCGCAGAGGGGGCGATGAGCACCGATATCTTTCTCAAACCCGGTGACCACTTTCACGTCGTTGATGCATTGATCACAAATTTTCACCTGCCACAGTCCACGCTCTTCATGCTGGTCTGTGCCTTCAGCGGAACCGACAGCATGAAGGCGGCCTATGCCCATGCAGTCGCGAACCACTACCGTTTTTTCAGCTATGGTGACGGCTGTTTTCTGGAATTGAGCAACACGCCATGACAACCCCGTTTTCCTTTGATGTTCTGAACACCGACGGCGCCGCGCGGCGTGGACGGATTCATACCGCGCACGGCACGATCGAAACGCCCGCCTTCATGCCCGTGGGAACCGCCGCGACGGTCAAAGCAATGATGCCCGAAAGCGTGCGCTCGACAGGCGCAGAGATCATTCTCGGGAACACCTATCACCTGATGATCCGCCCAACCGCTGAGCGCGTGCACAACTTGGGCGGCTTGCACAAGTTCATGAACTGGCCCGGTCCGATTTTGACGGACTCCGGCGGATTTCAAGTCATGTCGCTGGCAAGCTTGCGCAAACTGACAGAAGAAGGCGTGACCTTCCGCAGTCACATCGATGGTTCCAAACATCGCCTTACGCCAGAAGTTTCCATGGACATCCAGCGCATGTTGGATTCGACCATTACGATGGCGCTCGACGAGTGCACCCCTTACCCCATCGACAAGGCCGGCGCGCACAATTCCATGCAGCTCTCCATGCGATGGGCGAAGCGCTCGCGGGATGCGTGGGTGGATCGGACTGGCTATGGGGTTTACGGCATCGCCCAAGGCTCCGTTTTCGCGGACTTGCGGGAAGAATCGATCAAGGCTCTGGAACCCATGGGCTTCCACGGCATCGCCATTGGCGGCTTGGCGGTCGGCGAAGGCCAACAGCTGATGTTCGACACACTCGACATCTGTGAGCCCTTCCTGCCGCCGGCAAAGCCGCGCTATCTGATGGGCGTGGGCAAGCCGCTGGATCTGATCGGCGGCGTTAAGCGCGGGATAGACCAGTTTGACTGTGTGCTGCCAACGCGCTCGGGCCGGACCGGTCAGGCCTTTACCTGGCGCGGGCCGATTAACATGCGCAACGCCCGGCATCAGGACGATCATCGCCCCATCGACGAGGATTGCAGCTGCCCGGCCTGCCGCACCTATTCCCGTGCTTATATCCGACATTTGCACCGCGCAGACGAAATGCTCGGCGCGATGCTGCTGACGTGGCACAATATCCAGCACTATCAGGACTTGATGGCGCGGATGCGCTCGGCGATCGAAGCCGGCGCCTTTGCTGATTTTGAAGCAGGAGTGCTCGCCGATTATGCCCGAGGCGACATCGACCCCCTCTAGCCCAAACACCGCGCTGCGCGATGATATCCGCGCGCAGGCGCTGGCTTTGGGCTTCGACGCCTGCGGGTTTGGCCCAGCCAGCATCCCCGCGCGCAATCAGCAGCGCTACCAAGCGTTCGTGGCGCAGGGCCAGCACGGGACGATGGACTGGATGGAAAACCGTCTGGAGCAGCGCTCAGACCCACAGACCCTGTGGCCTGACGCTCGGTCGGTTGTGGTTGTGGGCTTGAACTATGGTCCCGAAGAAAACCCCTTGGACCGGCTAGACCAGCCTGAGCGCGCCAACTTCTCCGTCTACGCCGAAAACCGCGACTACCATGACATTCTGAAAAAGCGTCTCAAGCGGCTGGGTCGTTGGATCGCGGAACAGACCCATGGCCAGTCGCTCAAGGTCTTTGTGGATACAGCACCGGTGCCGGAAAAGGCCTTAGCCGCGCAAACAGCCGTGGGCTGGCAAGGAAAGCACAGCAATCTGGTATCACCCACGTTCGGCTCATGGCTGTTTCTGGGCGTGATTTACCTGAGCATCGATCTGCCTGCTGACGGTCCCACAGCCGATCAGTGCGGCAGCTGCACTCGCTGCATCGATATCTGCCCTACCCAAGCCATTCCTGCGCCCTACACCCTCGATGCTACCCGCTGTCTGGCGTATCTGAGCATCGAGCACCGCGGCGCCATCCCTGTTGAGTTTCGCAAAGCGATGGGCAATCGGATTTATGGCTGTGACGACTGCTTGGCGGTCTGTCCATGGAACAAGTTTGCCACGGCGACCGCTGAGGCTGGGTTTAAGCCGCGTGACGTGGTGGACCAAGCGCGTCTGATGGACTTTACATCGTTCGACGACGCCGCCTTCCGCGCCGCCTTTTCCGGCTCGCCGGTCAAGCGCATGGGCATCGAGCGGTTTTTGCGGAACCTAGCGATTTGTCTGGGAAATTCCGGACAAGAAAAAGCGCGCGAGCCACTTCAGCAACTCGCACGCTCAGAAAACCCGGTGGTGGCTGAGAGCGCCCGGTGGGCACTCGATCAACTAGAGGCTTGAAACAGCCTTAAGCCGCAGCAGCCTGTGCTTTTTCCAGACGCTTCTTGATATCAAGCGCATCAGGGCCAAGCTTGCGGTTCGGGGTGCCCATCAAGAAGCTGTCCAGACCACCGTTCTTTTCGATGGTGCGGATCGCACGAGTGGACAGACGAACGCGAACGCCTTCCTGAAGAATCTCAGAATGTAGAGTAGCGTTTTGCAGGTTTGGCAGCCACCGACGGCGACGCTTGTTCATAGCGTGCGATACGGTGTTACCAGCTTGTGGCTTACGGCCAACAAAATCACAGCGGCGGGACATGAGCCTCGCTCCTAAATTAAGTCGTGGTCAAAGAGTTGGGGCTTTCTACGCAAAGAACTGTGGAAAAGCCAGTGTTAAGCCTTGCGGCAGTTACTCATCAGCTTCCTGTTGCGAGTGCCACATGTGCGCATAGACCCCATCACGCGCCAAAAGAGCGTGATGAGAGCCATTTTCAACGATTTTCCCCTTATCGAGCACAATAATCTCGTCAGCATCGACGACTGTCGATAGGCGGTGCGCGATGATGAGGGTCGTTCGATCCTTGGAAACCGCCGCCAAAGACGCCTGAATCGCCGACTCGGTATCGGTATCGAGCGCCGAGGTTGCTTCGTCGAACAGCAGGATGGAGGGATCTTTCAGGATGGTACGCGCAATCGAAACCCGCTGACGCTCCCCGCCCGATAGCTTCAGACCACGCTCACCCACGCGTGTGTCGTAGCCTTCGGGCAAACCCAGAATGAATTCATGGATCTGCGCCAGTTGCGCGGCGCGTATCACGTCCTCTCGGGTGGCTTCCGGGCGGCCATAGGCGATGTTGTAGGCAATGGTGTCGTTAAACAGCACGGTGTCCTGCGGAACGATGCCAATGACCTCTCGCAGCGACGATTGGGTCACCGCGCGCAAGTCTTGCCCGTCAATGGCGATGCCGCCGTCCCAGACGTCATAGAACCGGAACAGCATGCGTCCGATCGTGGACTTTCCGGAGCCACTTGGGCCGACAATGGCCAGTGTCTTCCCCGGCTCGACGGTGAAGTCGAGCTTGTGCAGGATCTGCCGGTCATCGTTGTAGCCGAAATCAACCGCATTAAAGGCTAACCGGCCCCCGTCCACCGCTATCGGGACCGCACCATCGGCGTCCGGCACTTCGCGCTCAACGTCGAGCAGGTTGAACATGTATTCCATGTCCACCAGCCCCTGCTTGATCTCGCGGTAAGCAAATCCAAGGAAGTTCAGCGGAAGATAGAGCTGGATGAGGTAGGCTTGGATGGCAACAAAATCGCCAACGGTCATCTCGCCGTTCATCACCTGCGGCACCGCCATGGACAGCAGCAGGATCAAACCGCCCGCAATAATCACACCCTGACCCAGGTTCAACAAGGACAGCGAAAGTTGGCTGTTCACGGCCGCAGATTCATACCCCTTGAGCGCGCGGTCATAGCGCACGGCCTCGTGCCGCTCGTTGGAGAAATATTTAACGGTCTCATAGTTCAGCAGGGAGTCGACAGCCTTTGTCGTGGCTTCAGAGTCCGATGCGTTCATCATCCGGCGGTATTTGATCCGCCACTCGGTCACAGCGATTGTATAAGCGACGTAGCCAACGACTGTAACAAAGGTAATCACGGCATAGAGCGCACCAAAATTCACCAGCAAAATCGCGCTCACGATCAAAATCGCAAACGTGGTCGGGACGAGGTTAAAGGTCATCATCCGCAGGACAAATTCGATGCCTTTGGTGCCGCGTTCAATCGCGCGAGACAGCCCGCCGGTTTGGCGGTCAAGGTGAAAGCGCAAACTCAGTTGGTGCAAATGCCGGAACGTGTCGAGCGCCACGGTTCGGATGCCGTTCTGACCCACGAAAATAAACAGCGCAGAGCTGAGTTCCTGACTGCCTTGCGACAGCAGGCGCGCCAGTCCGAAGGCTGTTACCAATCCAATGATCAGGGCGATCGACGCCGTGGGGAACAGACCTTCCCCGCCCACGGCATCAACAACCGTGGCAAACACCAACGGCGTCATAGCCAGAAATATCTGACCCAGCAGGATGGCTAACACCGTAAAGACGAACAGCATGCGCAAGCGCGGCTTGTCGCTGGGCCACAGGTAGCGCAGCAGGTTCAGGGCGGTCAGCAGTTGATTACCGTCACGCTCATAAGACGCCTTGGGCGTTTCTGGCGCGGCGCCCGTCGAACCGGGTTTTCCTGTGCTAGAAGCCCGATTCTTAGAAGCGGCTGGAGACGTACCGGCTTTTGATTGCCCGGGCGTCGCAGTATTGTCGGTCATCGGTGCCTGCTTTCTGCATAAATCAATCTCCTTGATGTGCGGACTCCGACACACAAGAACAAGAGACGACCCGCTATGCTTTTTCAGTTTTTGACAAATTCAAGATGAACACCGCGACCATCCACGTGATTGGCGCCGGTGCCTTTGGCTCAGCGCTGGCTTATGCCTGGCTGCAAGGAGGGCGAACCGTGCAGCTTTGGTGTCGAGATACGGCACAGGCCGAAGCGCTAAACCGGCACGCCACCAACACCAAGGTTGCTGACTGTCCAAGCTTAACCGGTGTCAAAGCCGGGCCGTTGGACCGCTTCGAGGCAACAGACCCCGCGGACATTGTGGTTTTGGCCGTCAAAGCGCGCGCACAGGCTGCCGTGTTCCGCGCCCTGAAGTCCAAACTTCACCCCGCCTGTGCCGTGGTCACTGCGTCCAAAGGGTTTGCTGACGATGCCGGCACCTTGCTCAGCGAGGCGATCCAGCCCAAAGCTGGCTTGGCGGTTCTAAGCGGTCCTTCGTTTGCTGCTGACTTGTTCACCAACCGCCCCGCCGCCTTGACCCTCGCAACACCGGGCGACGCAAACGAGGCGTTGGCGGCACTGAGCACCAATCTTCTTCGGCTGTATCACAGCGATGATCCTCGCGGCGTTCAAGTATGCGGCGCCCTCAAGAACGTGATTGCCATCGCGTGTGGCTGTGCTGACGGTATGGGGTTGGGTGCCAGTGCGCGATCGGCGCTGATGACGCGCGGTCTGCGTGAAATCGAGCGTGTCATCGGCGCTTATCAAGGCGACGAGCGCACGGCGACGGGATTGGCCGGCATCGGCGACCTCGCGCTCACCTGCCAAGACAGTCAATCCCGCAATCACCGTTTTGGCTTCGAGCTGGGTCAAGGCCAACAGGCCAGCGCTCTGCTAGCAAAGGGAACCACGGTCGAAGGCGCACTGGCGGCCCAAAGCCTCACGAC
The DNA here is from genome assembly GCA_965661545.1 of Alphaproteobacteria bacterium. GTDB lineage: Bacteria > Pseudomonadota > Alphaproteobacteria > UBA7985 > UBA7985 > UBA7985. Next base: position 124,969 of record CBFIEF010000002.1, read on the forward strand.
GGCCATTCGCACCCAATCGCTGGATTTGCCCATCTTACGCGCAGTATCCGCCTTGGTTTCGGACCAAATCAGCCCGCAGCAATTGCTCACAGACTTGTTGGCACGCAGTCAAACAAGCGACGTCGGATAATATTTTGGTGACGTATAATGTTGAGGTTGCGTTTTTTTATGCGTGCAGAAGACACGCATAGGGCGTCTTAGTTCATTACTAAATCTAAAATAGTGATATGCAATTTGGTATCGCGCTTGCGGAGTTGAGATACAAGATTTCTCTCAGTCTGTATCACTCCATAGGAAAAGCCGATGTCTCGACTTCTCAAAATTGCTGGCGTCAGCGCTCTGCTTCTTGCTTCCTCCGCAAGCGCGCAGGTACCGGGCCAACATCTCGTTTACAGCAAAACGGGCTACGCACCACAAATGGCCATGCACCCGCAGCAAGCGGTTGCTTATTCGGTCGATGGCAACACTCATTACATGCCACAGGCAAGCGGCCCCGCTCTCTACAACAAAGCCGCGCGCATTCCGATCTATGCGCCGGGTCCAGTGACCTAACACCAGCAGGTTGTGCCGGGTCCGGTTCAATACCAGCAGCTGCCGGTCCAGTATCAGCAGCAGATCATTCAAACTGAAAAGCCTGTGGTCTACGAAGCCGCGGTTCTGCCGGTTGTCAAAAGCGCCAACGGCGCGGTCCAGCAGCAGCAACAGCAGCAGTACGCGACGGCGGCGGCGGCTGCAGCGGGATACCCCGCCCAGCAGCAACTCGCACCGGGCCAGCAGTACTTCCAGACCCAATCCGGTCAATACATCCAGTAAGCGCAACCTGCGTCTTGCTTTGCCATTATTCCGACTCAAGCCGTTGAGAATTTGAATGCGGAACAAGCATTAAGCGACCCATTTTTCCGCTTTATGCCCGTCACTCAACCGCTGAGTCGGAATAATCCCCCTTATCTGCGCTTCTGCCAGTTTTTATCGCCAATTGGCCCCGCCGTTACAGCTTCACGTCCTGCATTGCGCGAACTGATATTCAATCAGTCGCGCGATCGAGACAGTTCGTTGGAATAGCAAAAGCAGAATCTCATGCGGTACATTCAATATTTGATGATCCCTGCGGCATTTTTGGCCGGGGTCTTGGCGGTAAGCACAGTGCAAGCTCAGACCGCTTACATCCAGCCTTCGTTCACCACCAAAACGGGCTATCAGCCTGCGGTAGCGGGGTCCTACACGTCTTATACGGTCAACAGTCAGCCTCACAGTGCCCTCGCCGACGATGCATCCTATTACGTCAAATCACAGGCGATCGCACCTGCCCACGGCGCGACTTACGCGCCACAGGTGCCTTACGCACCGCCAACCGTGACCACCTCGGCCATACCAGCGGCGATGCCAACCTCTTTGCACCGATACCCAACCATCGAGTACCCAACAAAGACAGGTCAATCGCCAGATCGAACCTATGTTCAACCCGATGGAACCTTCCTCAATGCGGATGGTATGCCGGTTTGGTACGTCATGGGTGAACCGCATGTTGTGGTAGTGCAGGACACCTCCGACCTTCCCGGATACGGGATTCCATCGGCAGCACCAGCAGGGTACAACAGCCAGCCTTTTGACGCAGAGAACTTCCCAGCGGTCTATGCCCCTGTTGGTTCTGCAACGCACTTTCTTGAAGCGGCCTATCCAGACGGCAACTAGGCCCTCCAAACACACAAAAGCCAGTCTGGATCTCACGAACCAAAACTGGCCTTTGTCGGTCTTTGAGCAGGGGGTTTGGTGCGGTTATTCAGCCGCCTGCATGACCCCAATCGAGCGGGCGAGGAAGACGTAAAGCTTCCCGATATCGGCGGTCAGGAACGTCGTGTGAAGCAGCTTCGACTTGTCGACGCGGTTGGCCTGCGCCAGCAGTCCGTCGAAAGTATCCAAGTACCGGTCTACACGTTCGGTAAAGGCGCGGTCGCGGGCGTAAAGATCCGCCATGGCCGCCGCGCCAGTTGGCGTGTAGCGGCTGAGCAAGCGGCGCACTGAAACCCCGCGATCGCCAGCATCAATTGCCATGATGACGTCACCAGGCAGGTTGCCATCCAAAATCGTATCCACATCGATTGCTGCCTGATGCAGCGCCTCAACCATAGACGACGCTTCGTTCAAAAAGGCTTCGCGCTCGGAACTCTTTACCGTATCCAGCAAGCGCTCAGACTGCGTGCGTGCTTCTTCTGTCACCTGAACCAGCTTGAGCTGATGATTTTCAGCCGCCACGCCGATCTGATCCAGAATTTGCCGCAGCTCTTGGGCCTGATCGGTCACGCGCCGCAAGTTGCTTGCGCTTTCGGTGTTTGTGGTCATGTCGCGCAGCATCTGCACCTGGTCACCCACCAGCCGCGAGGTATCCATCAAGCGCCCTGCCGCTGAATGCGCGGATTCGGCTGCTTCATGCGTGGTGCTGGTAAAGGCAGATGCGGCACTATTGAGCGCATGCTGGCCCAATTCGATGGCCTCGGCCAAGCGGATCAAGCGTTCATCGACTTGGTCGTCATTAACGCCGCGATGGAACTGTTCAGTCAAGCGAACCATGCGGTTCCGGCTGTCGAGCAACAGGCTGTTGAGCGCTTCGGTTTGGGTGCGCAAATCTTCGACCGCCACTGTCGAGGTCGCCTTAAGCTGCTCCACAGAATCGTTCAACCGCTGCGGGCTTTCAGAGATGCCCTCAAACAGGCTTTGCGTGCTGGCCAACGCATCTGTAGTCGCGTGGCGGACTTCATCGGTACGGGCGAGCAAGGCCTTCGTCTTTTCATCCATCAAATGAACCACCTCGGAGGCGGTTTCGCGCAGATGTTCCGCCGCGCGTGGAATTTCCTGACCCCAGGTCATCAGACATTCCATCTCCGCCCCGGCTTTCTGCGTCAGGTCTTCGACAAAACTACCCACTAAGCGATGATAGTTGTTCACAGTCCGTTGGGCGGCTGAATCAATCTGGCGCTGCGCGGTGTTGAACGCGCCGTGTTCATCTTCGAATCGCTCTTGCAAAGCATGATCGAGCCGTTCGGCGAAGTGGATGACGGACTCCTCGGCTCGCTTAAAGGTCTGATCTTCCGCTGCCGTTGCCATTTCCTGCAGGCTTTCCACCCGCGCGGCCTGATCTTCCAGCGTCTCTGCCCACGCGTCGCCCAACTCGACAAAGCGAACTTCTGCGCCCTTGGTGGAGGTCGTCATGATTGCCGCAACGTCTTTGGCGCTGTCTTTCATCGCTTCCTTGGCCGAAAGCGTGGTTTCCTTGAGCATGGATGCGCCCGTTGTCAGCGCTTCCGTCAGCTCCTCAACCCGCTCAGAGACAAAACTGATATTACCGGTGAGCTTATCGCCGTTGTCCGAGAGCTCCTCGATCACCTTGCGCGTTGCTTGCGCGGTATGCTCACCCACGATGTCAGCAGCCTCTTTCGCTGATGCCATGAGGCGCTCGACCTTGCGCTCGAATTCCTCAGAAATAGCGCTGCCGTAGCTGTCCACGGATGTTTGCAGGGTGGTGAGGTGGCTGGCTTGCTCTTGAATGGCTTCGTGCAGCTCGCCCGCGTGCGCCGACAAATCCTGACCGGCTTGGCGCAGGGCCTGTGACTGCTGCTCCAAGCGGTTTTGCATCTGGTCGGCCACGTCGTTGGCATCGTGAGAAACAGACTTGAGCATGTCGATTTGGCCCGTGAGCTTGGTCGACATGGCCTCAACGCTGCCCAAAGCAGCATCGGCGGTAACACGCAAGTTCTCAGACTCAGCCTCCAGCGCGGCGCGCGTGCGGGCGGTTGCGTCTTCGGTCTCGGCTTGGGCTGCGTCCAGCAACTCCAGGCGGGACCAGATTTCGTCGATCTGCGTGTGAATTGACTGCGTGGCATCGGCCAGCGTGTCCTGCACTTCCGCGATTGGTTTGGTCAGGTTTTCGCGGAAGCCATCGCCAGCTTCGCGCACGTCGTCCATCGCATGCTTCATCCGGTTGACCATGCGATCAATCCGGCCTTCCGCACCAGTGAGCTGGTTGCCTTGAATGCTCAGCGCGGTCGAGATCGTGTTCGCCTGCTCATCAACCCGCGACGACAGAGCGTCGAGCATATCGGTTTGGTGCTCAAACTGGTGCGTCGCCGTTTCCAAAGAGCTGAGAATGCCGCTGGTCACACCTTGCAGGTGGCCAACGCGATCCTCAAAGGCCCGCGTGATCGATTTGATGTGCGCCTGCGTTTCTTCGGGCATGATGTTCACAGTGCGCAAAGTGCTCAGCTCGGCCATCATGGCGTTCCGCAAACGCGTACCAACAACCAGCATGCCGCACAAAATCCAAATCGCCATCAGCGGCAACAGACCCCCGCAAATCACCAGACCGACTTCCGCCGGGCTGAGACTGGCAAAGGCCGTCGGACCCCCGTAGTAGCCAAACAAGGACCACCCCGCGACCAACCAAGCACCGGTCATGATCAGCGCGAAAACAAAGGTCGGCGTGTAGGATTCAAAGCGTGAATTGGGCTTAAACTGCGCCGTCATGGGCACTGCTCCTGAACATCAAATGCGCGCCCTGAAGTAAAAAACAGGGCTGAAAATCGTGGTTCCACCGTTAAAATGAATCGGTAGTTCCGCATAATGTTATAAGAAATATATTTTTTTTACAGAGGGTTCAATCAATTTTTTCGCGTAATCTTACGCGTTGGATTTGAGTTTTGCCCTCAGAACTGCAGTCGATCCGCCACGAAGCTCGGGCGCACGCCCTTTTCCACGCTCAGCCGATCGACGCCAGCCATCAAGTCATCATCCAGATCGCTCTGGTGAATGCCAGTGTTCACCAGCAGCACATCAATCCCCGCCCCGCGCGCACCGGCAACGTCGGTGGTGAAGCTGTCGCCGATGGCCAGCACGTTATGACGCGCTAGACCCATGGCGGCGCGAGCGCTGCGGTAAACCGAGCCATAGGGCTTGCCATGCCAGCGGACGGTTCCGCCCTGATCCTCGAACCATTCTGCCAAAGCCCCCGCACACAGCTCCCGGCTGTCGCCGCGCATCACCACGCGGTCTGGATTGGCGCAGACCATCGGCAAGCCAGCGCTCAGCGCGGTTTTCAGCAGGGGCAGCCACTCGGCCAAATCTTTGCTCGCTGCTGGTCCGGTGTTGAGGATCCACTGTGCTCCGGCGATTTCGTCCTGAAAGTCGTAGTCCAAGCCTTCGCGCATGTTGGCGTCTTTAGCGCCTGCGCCCAAGTGGAAGCAGCGTCGGCCCAACGCGGCGTAAAATGGATCACTGCGATCCTTCATCGCCTGCCAGCTTTCTTCACCGCTGGAGACGATGCCGTCATAGTCCTTCGCGGCCATCCCCATGCCTGCCAACAGCTCGGCAATCGAGTCTGACCGGCGCGGCGCGTTGGAGAGAAACTGCACCTGCACCCCCCGCTGGCGCGCCCGGCGGAGCGCTTCCACCGCCTCGGGGAACAGGGTCTTGCCATCGTGCATGACGCCCCAAAGATCGACGATCAGGCCGCGGTAGCCGTGCTCGTCCAACAGCTGATTCAGTCCCGTAACGCGATGGGTTTTAGCAGGCTTGGACACAGCCCTGATCAGCGGCTTAACCAGCGCTGGGCCGCCGTAGATCAAGCCGGTGTAGAGCTGCACCACGTCCGCCCCGCGCCGAGCCTTCTCTTGCGCTTGATCGGGCGTGGCAACGCCGCCTGTGCCAAAGACCACAAGGCGGTCGTCGGCCTGCTCACGAATGGCCGTCAGCACGTCGGTTGCCCGCTCGAACAGCGGCTGACCCGACAGTCCCCCACTTTCGCCCAAAGCCGAGCCCGTGGAGCGCAGATCATCAGGGCGAGCAATGGTGGTGTTGGTGGCAATCAGGCCCTCAATACCGCGATCCAGCGCCAGCTCGACAATCGCCGAAACATCACCATCCGCCAGATCGGGCGCAATCTTGAGCATAATCGGCGTGGCGGTGGTCTGCGCGCGGGCGTCCAAAGCAAGATCGAGGATGCGGCCTAGCGCCTCGATGGTTTGATGGTCGCGCAAGCCCGGCGTATTCGGGCTGGAAACATTGATGACCAGATAGTCAGCGATATCCGCAAAGCGGCTCACGCCCAGCGCGAAGTCAGCAGGCACATTCTCGGAAGTCTTGTTGGCCCCCAAATTCACTCCCAGCAGCGGCGGGCGCTGATTCGGACGCAGGCGGTCGAGATTGCGGCGGACGACATCGTGGCCGCCAGAGTTAAAGCCGTATCGGTTGATGACGGCTTGATCCTGGGGCAGGCGAAACACGCGTGGGCGGGGATTACCGGGCTGGGGCTTGGGTGTAACAGAGCCAATCTCCACTGCGCCAAACCCCAAAGCTGCCAGTGCTGCAACTGCCTCAGCGTCCTTATCAAAGCCCGCAGCCAGTCCCAAGCGGTTGGGAATGTCCTTGCCAAACACCCGCGCCACCGGCTCGGCACGCCGGTCGCGAAACCGGGGATGCAGGCCAAGCGACAGTCCGCGAATGGTCAAGCGGTGAGCGGTTTCAGGGTCGAAGGCGCGCAGCAAAGCAGGGGCAAGAGACCACATAGATCAGGCTAAATCCTCAGGGAAAACATGCACGCCCTTGGCATCCAAAGGCAGGGGAACCGACCACAAGGCTTCAGCAGGGTCGAGCGCACGGTACAGGTGCGGAAAGTCGATGCCGTTGCGCGACCGCTCCCACTTGAGCGCGTCGCCCAGCGCATCGGCATCACAGCAAATCAGCCGCAAATCCGCTTGCCCAGCACGGTGTTTAGCTGCGGATTCAGCGATCAGTGAACCGGCTGAAAAGTGAATGAAACCATCGCGCACATCATCCGCTGAGCCGTGATAGGCGCCCGTGCCGTGGGCAGCGTCCCAGTCAGACTGGTGCGCCATGTGATAGATCAGCGTCATGCCGCCAACTCGCCCCTAAGACCCTGCATCAGCAGCGCGCGGGTTTCAGCAACACCGTAAAGCGCAATAAATGAACCAAAACGCGGCCCCTGATCCTGCCCCAGCAGTACCTGATACAACGCCTGGAACCACTCGCGCAGGTTCTCGTAGTCCGCGCCCTTGCCCACGGTGAAAACTGCCGTTTGCAGATCTTCGGCTGTCGCGTCCTGTCCTTCAAAGGCGCCCAAGGCTTCGTGCAGGGCGGTAAAGGCAGCGACTTCAGCATCGGTCGGCGCGCGGTAAGACTTCGTGGGTGCAACCCGGTCGCGGTAGTAGCGGACCGCGTGATCGACCAATTTCGCCAAGAATGGCGTGGTCTCCGCGCTGGCCGCCGGGCGGTAGCGCTGGATGAAGGCCCAGAGAACACTGGCTTCCGAGGCATTCACAACAGATGCGAGGTTGAGCAGCATGCCAAAGGACACGCCCTCTTCACCACCGGGAACACTGTCGCCACCGTGGATGTGCCACGCCGGGTTTTCCAGCTGCTTTTCACCGGCTTCACCGGGGAACTTCTCAACAAACGTCACGTAGTCATCGACCGCTTTGGGGATCACATCAAAGTGCAACTTCTTCGCCGTGCGTGGACGCTGAAACATGTAGAGCGACAGGGATTCCGCTGGGCCGTACTCCAGCCATTCCTCGATGGACAGGCCATTTCCCTTGGACTTGGAAATCTTCTGGCCTTGCTCGTCTAGGAACAGCTCGTATGAAAAGCCCTCCGGCCCTCGTCCACCCAGCGCTTTGGTGATCCGCGCCGCAATCTTGGCGCTGTCGATCAGGTCCTTGCCGTACATCTCATAGTCAACCTGAAGGGCGTACCATCGCAGCGCCCAATCCGGCTTCCACTGAACCTTGCACGATCCGCCAGTCACAGGCTGGGTGATTTCTTCGCCGGACTCTGGCTCTATGTAAGTCACGGTGCCAGCCTTGGCGTCGACGTTGATCATTGGCACTTGCAGCACCTTTCCGCTAACCGGCGAGATTGGCAGGAATGGCGAATAGGTCGCCTTTCGCTCTGCGCCTAGCGTCGGCAGCATGATGCCCATCACGTCTTCATACACTTCGGCCATGCGGATAAGTGCTTCGTCGAACTCGCCGGACTGGTAGGTCTCGGTCGAAGATTTGAATTCGTAATCAAAACCAAACCCGTCGAGGAAGTTGCGCAAGCGGCGGTTGTTCTGCGCAGCAAAGGAGCTTTCCTCACCAAAAGGATCCGGCACTTGGGTCAGAGGCTTGTGCAGCGCGGTCGCCAGCAGCTCCTGATTGGGCACGTTCGTCGGCACTTTGCGGAAACCATCCATGTCGTCGGAGAACGCAACCAGCTTGGTCGGAATGTCCGGACACAGCGTCTCAAACGCGCGCTTGACCATGGTCGTTCGCGCGACTTCGCCAAAGGTGCCGAGGTGTGGCAGACCCGAGGGGCCATAGCCGGTTTCAAACAGCACATAGCCTTTAGCCGGGGCTTTACCGCCCAACCGTTTTTTGAGTTTCTTCGCTTCTTCAAACGGCCAAGCGCGGGCGGCGTCAGCAAGAGCAGATAACTCGGTCATGGGATCATTTATCCTGTGGGGTTGATTACGAAAGCGACACTAAGGCCTTTGTGGCTCGGACAAAACGCCACAAACCTGCATGGCGGCTCAAACTACACCTGTCCAAGTGGGAAATCTGCGCATAAAACCACTTCTATGCTTGATTTGTTCGATCGTTCCGAAGGCCTGTCCATTGATACTGCACCTGTGCTCGTCTGGCACGGCGGTGGGCTGTGGTGGTGCGAGTCGGGCCAGCAGCCAAAGCAGCTGAACGCACAGGCGCTCAGCACGGCGCTGACCAAGGACACGCCGCTGGTCTGTCACATGCCCGCGCTGGCGCGGCGCGGTGGCATGGCGCGGTTTCGGGCGTTGGACGTACTGGAGCTGTTCGCCTTTGTCCGGCCTTCTCGGACCGTCACGCCGACGATCAAATCCCTGACCAAGGCCGCAGGGCTCGAAGAACCAGACGACAGCGCGACACCTGCCGATCTCGCCGCTTCTCTGCGCGCATTGGCACGAACGCTGCTCGCCGAGTTGGGCAGCTTTGGCGCAACGGACCGAGTGATGCTGTCCGCCGTATGGATCGCGGCCCGCGCGCACTGGCCGTGGGCACAACCCATCGTGCGTGGACTGGCAGCCACCGCAGGCGACGCCGCGCTGGATCCCGGCGCGGACCAATCTCGCGCCTTGCGGGTTTGGGAGCGCATGGACACGTGGGAAGACGAAGCCGCACAAGGCCGCCCGGGGACTGATCCTGTCACCGAAGCCGAAGCGCGCAAGCAGCTCTCCACGCTGCTGGGACTAGGGCGCGGTGATGTCGAGGAACGTCCCTCACAATCCGACTACGCCTCAGCGGTCAGTCAAGCCTTCCACCCCCGCGAAGAGCGCGCCTCCCCCCACATGGTCCTTGCCGAAGCGGGAACTGGGGTCGGCAAGACGCTGGGATATCTCGCGCCAGCGACGGTTTGGGCGGGCAAGAACAAAGGCTCGGTTTGGGTCTCCACCTATACCCGCGCGCTGCAACGCCAGATCGATCAGGAAACAGACCGCCTGTTCGAGGAAACCGGCGCTAAGAACCGCTCTGTGGTGGTGCGCAAAGGGCGAGAGAACTACCTTTGCCTGCTCAATCTGCAAGAAGCCGGTCAAGCCGGAGGGCTGTCAGACCGGGATCGTATCGGGCTGGTCATCACCGCGCGCTGGGCCGAACGCAGCCGAAGCGGCGACATGGTGGGGGGTGATTTCCCCGCTTGGCTCATTGATTTGTTTGGCACCAAAGTAACGACCGACCTCACCGATCAGCGCGGCGAATGTCTCTATTCGGGCTGCCCGCACTACGGCAAATGCGGGATCGAGAAAAACATCCGCAACGCGCGGAACGCCCGCTTGGTCATCGCAAACCATGCATTGGTGTTGAATCAAGCCGGCCAAGGCCCCGAAAGCGATCTTTCTGAGCACGTGGTTTTCGACGAAGGGCACCACCTGTTCGACGCCTCAGATTCCTTCTTCAGCGCCTCGCTCTCCGGCATGGAAACCGCCGAGCTGCGGCGCTGGTTGTTGGGGCCAGAAAACGATCGTCGAGGCCGAGGACGAGGCCTCCGCGTCCGCATGGAAGAAGTCGTTACGCTGGATCCCCGACTGCCTGACTTGCTCAAAGAAGTCGAACAGGGCGCCTACACCTTGCCTGGCCCGGGATGGTACCAGCGCCTGCGCGATGGCACTCCAGACGGGGCCGGAGAATATTTCCTCAGCTTTGTGGGGGAGCAGGTCTATGCCCGCGCCGATAAGCCCGGAGACCCATTTTCCATCGAATGCACCCCGCGTCCACCGATCACCGGCTTGCTCGCCGCTGCGCGCGAATTTCAGGACGCCTTGGGACGCCTGCTCAAGCCGGTGCAGGACTTGCGCGCCTGCTTGATCGACGTGCTCGAACAGCCAACGGGGAATGACGAGGACAAGGACGAAGACCGGGACGACTCTGCCGAAGATGCGCCAGTCAAATGGAAGTCCCAAGCAGACGCACGACGCCGCGCCGAAGCGATGGTGCGCTCACTCGAACGGCGGGCCATTGATCCGCTTACCGCGTGGTCATCCATGCTCCGCGACTTGGAAGCCGAAGCCCCTGCGGACTTTGTGGACTGGTTCAGCGTCGAGCGTGTGGACGGAAAAGACCGCGACTTGGGCTATTACCGCCACTTTATCGACCCCACCAAACCCTTCAGCCAAGTTATGGCAAGCCAAGTCCAAGGCTTTGTCGTCACCTCAGCAACCCTGACTGATCCTGTCGCAGACACCGAAAACGCCTGGCGCGTGGCCGAGGAACGCACGGGCGCGCAGCACCTGAAGAACGGCGCATTCCGTGCGCGGGTGGAAAGCCCCTATAACTACGCCAGTCAGGCCGAAGTCCTGATCGTCGGTGACGTGCCAAAGAACCAACCCGGTGCCCTAGCCGCGGCCTTTGAAAGTCTGTTTATGGCATCGGGCGGCGGCGGTATTGGTTTGTTTACCGCCATCCGACGGCTACGCGGGGTCTATGACCGGATCCGCACCCCGCTGGAAGAAAACGGCCTTCCACTGTTTGCCCAGCACGTGGATGCAATGGACACGGGCACGCTGGTCGATATTTTCCGCGATGACATCAACGCATGCTTACTAGGAACAGATGCGGTTCGCGACGGTGTGGATGTGCCGGGGAACAGCCTGCGCTTGCTGGCTTTTGAGCGTGTGCCATGGCCTCGTCCCGATATCTTGCACCGGGCCCGCCGCGATGCCTTTGGTGGGCGCGGACTGGACGATATGCTGGCGCGGGCCAAGCTGCGGCAGGCGTTTGGCCGGCTGATCCGACGGCAAACGGACAAAGGTGTTTTCGTCCTGCTCGACCCCATGATGCCCAGCCGATTGGAAAGCGCCTTTCCCACCGGCGTTCCGATCCACCGGGTCGGATTGGAAGAAGCTTGCCAGCGAATTCGGGACTTTTTGGACTAAACAGCGGCTTAGATCACCCCTGCGCGGTTGACCCGATCCAAACGGTCGCCATGTATCAGAATGCAGCGAAAGTTTACTCGCACTCTCAAAACCAAGGGAAACACCTATGGCGACGCACCACGACTCACTTATTGCCATCATGGTTCTGGTCTCCGCAGCCGATAACGATATCGCGGATCAAGAGCTTAAGAAAATGGCGGACGTCGTGCGCAGTTGGCCGGTGTTCAATAGCTTTGAGATCGAAACTCTGCCCGGAACCGCGCGACGCATTGCAACAGCGCTGGAGGCGGAAGACGGTCTCGAATTGCTGTTTGGCGACATGCAAAGCGCCCTGTCTTCGCAGCTCTGCGAAACCGGTTATGCACTTGCTTGCGAAATGGCCGCAGCAGATGGGGTTCTGACCGACGAAGAGATGCAGGTTCTGGAACTGGTTCGCCACCGGCTGAACATCGACCGCCTGATCGCCGCTGGCATCGAACGGGGAGCGCGTGCTCGCTACGCCGTTTCCTAATCTTTGGGGCGATGTTTCGTTCCCTTTTGGTATTATCTTTAAGAAATGTCTCTCGACCCTTTGCTGGAATCTGGCTGGCTTATCACCCTTCACGCCAGCACCGCGCTGCTTTCCCTTGTTATGGGCGTGTTCATTTTTGCACGTCCCAAAGGCACGCTGATTCACCGCACTTTGGGTTATACGTGGATCATCGCCATGTCGGGGGTTGTGCTGTCCTCGCTGTTCATCAACATGATCCTCCTGTGGGGACCGTTTAGCCCAATCCACCTGCTGAGTTTGGTGGTCACCATCAGTTTGTTCGTAGGCTGGCGCGCCGCGCGGCGGCATGACGTCAAAAGTCACCGCTTAACGATGACATTTCTGTGGTTTGGTGCGCTGGGCCTCAACATTTGGTTCACGCTTTTGCCTGGGCGGGTTATGCACGACGTTGTCTTCGGACTCTCCTAACGGACCACCACTTGTTGCGGTTAACTGATGAAATCTCCAGTCACTGGCGCTCACGCTGCGGCGCGAGCCAATAACGCCCCCCACGTCTCCACCAACAAGCGGCCTTCCAGTCCAAAGCCTAAAGGGCCAAGCACCCGCCTGACCCGCTTGGTCGAGGCGCGCTGGTTTCGCAGTTTGGTCATCGGCGTCATTATCGCCAATGCCGTCATTCTCGGCCTGCTGACCAGCAAGAACGTGCGCGAAGTCGGGGGTGGATCCGTGGGCCAAGTGCTGCTGGCCCTCGACATGATCGCACTGGGCTTTTTCGTCTTCGAAATCGCGCTGAAGGCGGCGGCCTATCGCATGCGTTTCTTCCGTGACCCGTGGAACTGGTTTGATTTGGTCGTTGTGGCCGTGGCATTTGTCCCGGCAACAGATTCACTCAAGGTGCTGCGCGCGCTGCGTGTGTTGCGTGTTTTGCGGCTGGTCGCAGCGATCCCGGCGATGCGGTTGGTGGTTTCCGGCCTGTTCCGCGCCTTACCCGGCATGGGCTCTGCGGCGCTGCTGCTGATGCTCATTCACTACGTCTTTGCGGTCATCGGGGTGCAGCTTTACAGCGGCACACTCTATGGCGGCTACGGCGAGGGCTACGACTATTTCGGCGACTTGGGCCGCGCGTTCTATACGCTGTTCCAGATCATGACGCTGGAAAGCTGGTCGCACGGCATCGTCCGTCCGATCATGGAAGTCCACCCCAGCTCGTGGATCTACTTTACCCTCTTTGTCGTCATCTCAGCCTTTGCCGCGCTGAACCTGTTCATCGGTATCCTCGTCAACGCCATGGATTCCGCCAAGGATGAAGAGGAAAGCCAGATGACAGCGGAGGAAGTCGCAGATCCAGCCCAGCTTGCGATCCTCGAAGAGCTGCACGCCATCCGTGCCGAGCTCACCGCTCTGCGGGCTGAGAAGGAAGAGGGTTAAACGGCCTTTTTACGGCCTGTCGCTTGCCCTCGCAGGCCGTAAGCTGCCAGTCCTGCCCCGCCGACAATCAGCACCGTTGCCCCGGCTAACGCCCACGAAGGCGCAGCGCGTCCGGTGAGCACCAGCAGTATGGTCGACAGCAGTGGCGCGAAGTAGCTCAGAGCGCCCAACAGCGTGACGTTGCCGTGCTTGGTCCCAAAATCCCAGACAAAGAACGCCAGCCCCATCGGCCCCAGCGCCAATCCAACCAACCCAACCCACTCCAGCGCCGTAGGTGTGACCCACTGCTCGAACAGCAGCGAAAGAACCAAACCGCCCAGTGCAGCAATCGCGCAATAGACGACGACGGCGACCGTCGGAACTGCGCTGTATCGGCGGTTGAGGACGGAGTAGCTCGACCACATGAGCGCACAAGCCAGCGCGAAGCCGTAACCCAAAGCGTAGTCTTGGCGAAACCCGCCTTCGCCCGGGTCAACCACCAGCAAGCCAGCACCGATCAAGCCCAGCAATCCCCCCGCAAGCGGCAGAACCCAACGACGCCACACCTGCCCCACCATGGAAAACAGCACGATCAGCAGCGGCCAAAGATACGCAATCAGTCCCGCCTGCGCGGTCGGCGCGTTTTTGAGCGCGAGCATATAGAGCGCGTGGTAGCCAAACAGCCCCACAATCCCAAGCGCCCAACCGCCCACCGGCACAGCGCGCAGAGAGGCCAGCGCCCCAGTCCGTAGCAGCATGGGCACGCTCAGCAGCGTGGCGAGACCGAAGGTCAGCGCCAACCACTCAAACAACGGAATCCGCGTGGTCAGTGATGTCAGCAGCGCCAAAGCCGCCCAAAGCAGAATGGCCCCAAAACCGAGCAGGGTTGGCATGGATCAAGGGTCCTTTGGCGCAAAGACCGGGGCTTAGAACCCGGCGAGTTGGAACACAGACCAGCCGATCAGCACGATTCCAAAGACGGAACCAAACCAACTCGCTGTGCGCAGATACGGCACAGAAAGCGTAAAACAGAGGAAATGCGCAACCCGGAAAATGAGGTAAATCCACCCACCCAGAATCGCCTGCCGCATAACGTCATCAACCCCGACCCGGTCCCCAAGGTAGACAGCCAACACCGCCAACCCCATGAAACTGACGTAGGTCTCCAAATGGTTTTCAAACGCCCGCTGCGCAAACTTCCCCCAGCCCTTGAGCTGCTGCAGGTTCGCATCGGTCTTCAACTTCTCGTCCAGGCCAGAGGTGAACAGCTTATAAGCCCCCGGAACGATGCTCATGACCAGGGTCATTAGGGTAGCGAGGAATATGATGGTGATCATCGAAAGCATGGGTTTGAGCCTTTTTGGGGGAACGAAACGTCTTGGCCTTAAACTCTTTGGCTCAGCCAAGGTTTCAAGGCCTCAATGACAATTCTTTCTCGCTTGGGCTGTTCTGAGTGCTCCCAAAGCAGGTCATCGGTCAGACCGGTGTCACTTTTCGACTCTGCCAACAAAATGGCAGTAGGCGCCCGTGGATCAAGAGTCACACAAGGCCCAAGATGAATGGATTCATGAAAACAAAACGGCCCGCGCGCTCTAAGATTGCTCTTGAGCACGCAGGCCGTTTTTTAATTGCTTCGTGTCCCTGAATTGCCGGGACAAAGCTGAAGGGTATTAAGCCGCCGCGTCGACCATGGCGTGAGCCACGGCATATTTGCGTTCAGCGATGTTCTTTTCACCGTCGGAGGTTGCCGTGTCCAAAGCGGCTTTCGCTTCGGTCAGAGCTGCTTGCGCCGCCTCGGTGGTCAGGTCGCTCAGGCGCGTTGCGCTTTCCGCGAGGATAATGCACCGCTCGGCGGTGATCTCAGCGAAGCCGCCAGCGACGAAAAAGCCGGTGCTGCCGTCGCTGCCCGTGACCGAGACAACGCCGGGGCGCAGGCTGGTTACGGTTGGGGCGTGGTTTTCCAGCACACCCATATCACCCTCTGCGCCCGGAACAACAACCATGGTTGCTTCGATCTGCGCTTCGGATGCTTCTG
>CBFIEF010000003.1:0-139546 GCA_965661545.1 Alphaproteobacteria bacterium
GAGCACGGGTGTTCTCGCAGGTAAACGCGGCCTTATCATGGGCGTTGCAAACGACAAGTCTATTGCTTGGGGCATTGCGCAGTCTGCAGCGCGCGAAGGCGCGGAGCTGGCTTTCTCCTATCAGGGCGAGGTTTTGGAAAAGCGGGTCCGTCCGCTGGCTGAAAAAGTTGGTGCGGACATGCTGACCTGTGACGTCACGGATGACGCTTCGATCGACGCGTTGTTCGATACGCTGGAAGAAAAGTGGGGCAAGCTGGATTTCGTGGTTCACGCCATCGGTTTCTCCAACAAGGACGAGCTGAAGGGTGAGTACCTCAACACATCGCGCGAGAACTTCGCGCTGACGATGGACATCTCCGTTTACTCCTTCACCGCCGTTGCCCAGCGCGCAGCGCGGATGATGAACGAAGGCGGATCGCTGGTGACCTTGACCTATCAGGGCGCGGTAAAGGTCGTGCCAAACTACAACGTCATGGGAGTTGCAAAGGCAGCGCTTGAAGCGTCTGTGCTGTACTTGGCGTCGGACTTTGGCCC
Organism: Alphaproteobacteria bacterium; assembly: GCA_965661545.1. Taxonomy (GTDB): domain Bacteria; phylum Pseudomonadota; class Alphaproteobacteria; order UBA7985; family UBA7985; genus UBA7985. The sequence continues at coordinate 535 of CBFIEF010000003.1, forward strand.
CAAGGGAATTCGCGTGAACGGTCTGTCCGCTGGTCCGGTTCGCACGCTGGCGGCATCGGGCATTGGTGACTTCCGCACCATGCTAAAGTGGAACGAGCTGAACGCACCTCTGCGCCGGAATGTAACCATCCAAGACGTGGGCGATTCCTGCCTGTACCTGATTTCGCCATGGTCAAATGGCGTGACGGGTGAAATTCATTACGTGGACGGCGGTGCCAATATCAATGGCATGATCGCTATGGACCAGGCGGGCGAACTGGGCGAATTGCTCACCGAGACCGCCGCCAAGAAAGGCTAGAGAACGCGCATGGCCGGTAACTCTTTCGGAACACAGTTTCGCTTCACCACCTTTGGCGAAAGCCATGGGTCGCAGATTGGCTGTATCGTCGATGGCGTACCGGCTGGCCTGAGCCTGAGCGAGGCGGACATCCAGCCTGATCTGGACCGGCGCAAACCTGGCACAAGCAAGTTTGTCACGCAGCGGCGCGAAGGCGATGAGGTCTCCATTGTCTCTGGCGTTTTCGAAGGGCTGACAACGGGCACGCCCGTCGGCCTGATCATTCATAACGGTGACCAACGTTCCAAAGATTATGGCGAGATCAAAGACCAGTTCCGGCCCGGTCACGCCGACTTCACTTACTGGCAGAAATACGGCGTACGCGATTATCGGGGCGGCGGTCGGTCCTCGGCGCGAGAAACCGCGATGCGGGTGGCGGCGGGCGCCATTGCCAAGTGCATCCTCAACGACATTTGCCCACAGCCCGTGGCCGTACGCGGTGCTCTGGTCGCCATGGGCGGCTTGGGCATCGACCGCGCCAAGTGGCAGTGGGAGACAGCGGAGAGCAACGCCTTCTTCTGCCCCGATGCCGAAGCCGCGGAGGCTTGGGCGAGCGAGCTGGACCGCCTGCGCAAAGATGGCAACTCCGCGGGCGGGGTGATTGAAGTGGTGGCGGATGGTATTCCAGCGGGTCTGGGCGCGCCGGTCTACAGCAAGCTCGACAGCGATCTGGCCGCTGCGCTCATGTCCATCAACGCCGCTAAGGGCGTCGAAATTGGCGATGGCTTCGCCGCAGCCGGGCTGAACGGCGTGGGTAATGCTGACGAGATGGGCGTGGACAATCATGGGCGTCCAACCTTTGACAGCAACCACGCCGGCGGCATTCTGGGCGGTATCTCAACGGGGCAGCCTGTGGTCGCGCGTTTGGCGATCAAACCAACCTCATCCATCCTGACATCTCGCGCTTCGATTAACCGGTTTGGTGAGCCGGTGTCAGTTGTGACCAAGGGCCGTCACGATCCTTGCGTGGCAATCCGCGGCGTCCCGGTAGCGGAGGCTATGGTGGCTATTGTCTTGGCTGACCATTTGCTACAGGCTCGAGCCGAAGGGGTGCCTTTGATGCCCCGTCCCTGGGATCAACGACAAGACTGAATGTACCGATGAAAATGAAGCCTTTGGGTCGCACGGACATGTTGGTGTCCGAGCTTTGCCTTGGAACCATGACTTGGGGCCAGCAAAACTCGCTGGAGGAAGGTCACGCGCAAATGGATTGGGCGCAGGCTAACGGCGTGAACTTCTTTGACGTTGCGGAAATGTACCCCAGCGCGCCGACCGCTGAAACCTGTGGCCGCACCGAAGAAGTCATTGGCGCGTGGTTCACCCGCTCGGGCAAGCGCGCGGATACCATTCTTGCAACCAAGGTCGCGGGCCCGGATGACAAGCTGACATGGATCCGTGAGGGTCAATCTATCTTTGACGCCAAGAACATCCGCGCGGCCATCGAAGGCTCGCTGCGGCGGCTTCAGACAGACTACATTGACCTCTATCAGCTGCATTGGCCCGATCGGGGGTGGACCCACTTCCGCAAGTACGGCCAAACCAAACCGAACGCGGACAGCGGCGCAGACCGGGCCGAGACGCTCGACACCATGGATGCGCTGGTCAAGGAAGGGAAGATCCGGGCCTGGGGCATCTCGAACGACAGCCCGTGGGGCACCATGGATTGGGTGCGGCGGTGTGAAAATTCCGGTCAGGCCCGCGTCGCGTCGATCCAGAACCCGTATAGCTTGCTCAACCGTGTTTTCGACGGCGGTAATGCTGAGGTTTCGATGAACGAAGACGTCTCGCTGCTGGCTTACTCGCCCTTGGCCGCTGGTCACCTGAGCGGTAAGTACCTCAACGGCCAACTGCCCGAAGGCTCTCGTCTTTCGCTCTGGCCCAAACGGTCCGGCTACACGAACGCAAACGGCATCACGGCGACCGAGAAATATGTCGCACTGGCGCAGAAGCACGGCTTGGACCCCTCGATCATGGCCCACGCCTTTGTCTATATGCAGCCGTTTGTAACCTCCAGCATCGCGGGCGGAACATCGATTGCGCAGCTGGAAGTCGCGCTTGAAGCCACGAACGTCACGCTCAGCGACGAGGTGCTGGCCGATATCGATGTGCTGCATCGGCTGCACACCAACCCCTGCCCCTGAGCCAAATCCTATGCTGCGGTTGTTTATCGGGCTGAGTTTTGAGGGTGGTTACACCCGGCGACTGTGCAGCCTGATGGAAGGGGTGAGCGGGGTGCACTGGCAGCCTGCGGAAAACCTGCATCTGACGGTGCGGTTCCTGGGCGATGTCTCCCTCGACGATGCCGAAGATCTCGACGCGGAACTTGCGCGGATCGCGGCGCCTGCTTTTGATCTGACGATGCAGGGCGTGGGCTGGTTTGGCATTGGCGACCGCGTGCAGAACCTGCACGCCGTTAGCCGCCCAGACCCCATTCTTAACGGCTTAAAAGACCAAGTGGACCGCGCCTGTAAGAATGCTGGATTTCAGCCCGAACCACGCAAGTTTAGCCCCCACATTACCCTTGCCCGGTCTCGAGCTGTTCGGCTGGAGGCTGTGCAGCCGTGGCTGGCTGAGCACATGGATTTTCGGCTGAATATGGGCGACGTACAGGCTTTTCACATGATCTCCAGCCATCCCAGCGGCGCCGGACGCGCCTATCGGCTGGAAGCGTCCTATCCGCTTACTCAGATGTGGGCTTAGGGACGGCTCGTTGCCGATGCCGGGATTCGCGCCACGCCGTGACCAGACCGGCGATGGTAATCAGCGACACACCGAACCATATGCCAACCGGCGGGATTAAGCCTTGGGTCATCCACGCCAGACCGGTGGCGAACAAGATGCTGACGTACTCCAGCGATCCGGCAACCGATGCTGGCGCCGAGCGATAGGCGATGTTCAGCGACTGCGCCGCCGCCAGCGAGCATGCAGCCAACAGCAAGAATTGCCACCAGTGCGCGCCCCAGTTTAGCGGCACGCGCTCGCCAAACAGGATCCACAGCGGAACAATTGTCGCCAGCGAGGCGATAGCCCCGACATAGGTGATCGACAGCGCCGGCAGACCCGGCGGCAGGTAGCGGACGGCAATCATATAGAACGCAAACAAGATCGCAGCGCCCACGGGCATCAGGCTATAGAGGGCTGTCAGCCAAATGGGTTGCGCGGTCAGCGCTGCCCATTCGTCACCCTTGGCCATCCACAGCGCAACCTGCACCGAAATCACACCCAGAAAGCCGACCAGAACCGCGCCCCAGCGCCAAGCACCCGTTTTCTCGCCCAGCAGCACAGCGGCGAGAATGGTCAGTACAATAGGATAGGTGAAAACCAGCGCAGTTGCTGAACCTTGGTCAAGCAGCTTGAACGAAGAAAACATCAGCAACCCCATGGGGATCAGGACGATTCCGCGAACAATGACAATTCCTCGGCCTTTATAATTGGGAAAGATGCTCTCACGCCGAAGCCCTGCCAGCGCGACAAGAAACATGACCCCCGCCAAGTTGCGGATCAGTTGAGTCTCGATCACCCCGTAAGTCAGACGCAGATTATAGGCAACGGCGTCCATGATCGCCAAAACCAAAGCAGCCGTCAGCGCGGCGATGATGCCAATGATGATGCGGCCATCAGTACCGCGATTTGGTTTGGTGGATTCGGGGGTTTGCTGAGCTGTGGTCGCCATACTCTTCCATCTACGCTGATCGTGAGCGCATCGTGGAATTCACCGATTAAGCGGCGACGCTGGCTCTTACTCTTACCAGGATATCAGCGCAGCACTGCTCGAGTTGGTCAAGCGCTCTGTCGTAGGCTGCTTGTCCCAAACCCCAAGGGTCGTCGATATCGATGGTTCCCAGGCGCGGTGAAAAGGCGGTTGCGAGTAGGATTTGTGCCTGATCCGCTCTCTGACGACGCTCGCGCAATCCCTGCTGGTGCTCGCGCGTCATGCAGATGATCCAGTCGAAATTGTCGAAGTCTTGCGAAGTAACCGGACGGGAACGGAGGTCGCCAATGAAGTAACCCCGTGAGGCCGCCGAAACCTGCCCCTCGAATGTCGGCTCTTCACCTTCGTGCCAACGGGTCATGCCAGCTGAGTCAACGCGCAAACGATCGCCGATTCCCCACAGGTCGGCTTGAGCGCGCAGCACTCCCTCCGCCAGTGGCGAACGACAGATGTTCCCCGTACAAACAAACAATACACTCAGCATTTTGGTCCCTAAATCCCCAAATCGGCAGGACATTCGTCCGACCCAATTTGATCATATTATGCGGGATGCGACCATCGTGTGCCATTCCGTTCTGTCATTCTGTGGACAGAATCGTGCGAAAACCTGTGGGTAAGTCAGAATTTGTCATAATTTGATCGGACTCCGACCAAATCATCTATCCAGCCGTCATTACAGTGCGCGTTCCGTCTGCCAAAACCCGAACAGTCGCGTTAATTGGGTCCTGATTCGTATCGAAAATGACCCGATATTCCATCACATATTGTGGATCAACTTCCGCGGCAGGCGTCGCAGATTCGCTGTTCTCGCCACCGAGGTCGTAATTCAAACCGAACAGGGCCTGACACTCAATATAGATATTCCGCTCGCTGGTTTCCCAATTCAGCTCTCGCTGAATACTGCCAACAGCGTTCTCATCGCACAGCTCTCTCGCCAGCAAAGGAACGACTTTTGAGAGGTCTTTTGTGTGTTTAATCGACTTACCGGGAAGCGGCTTGAAGACAATCATATAGGTCGGCAAGACAAAGCCTAGGCCCGCTGCGGCGTAGTTTTCATCCACATCAATGCCAAATTGCGCAAAATGATCTGGGTTTGAAATGTCATGCGCGGTAAAGGCGGTTTTCCTCCCCTCGGAATCGGTCAACATCCGAGAGTAAATCAACGTTGCTCCCGGCACCGTAGAAACCGCGGCACACCCGGCTAACCAGAGTGCTGCGCCCATTAAAGCTAATGCTGATCCCCCGCTCCGCATATGCCCCCATCCTTTTTTCGTTAAGCTGTTTGCATTTTTTTAGCACAGAGACAGGGGGCAAAGGCGCGAAAGGTTTTATTATGCGTCAGACTTCAACTTTCGGTGTCGCAGAATGTGCTCGTAGTCGGCGTCATAGAGAGCCGAATCTGGGAACTCCGCTTCACCGAGAACAGGGCCAACAAAGATAATGGCGGTACGAGTGATTTTGGCTTCACGCACCCGCTCGCGAATGGTGGTCAGCGTGCCATAGATGAACTGCTCGTCCGGCCAACCCACGCGGTAGGCAACCACGCACGGGCACTCTTCGCCGTAGTAGGGGATCAACCGGCGCTGAATGTCGCGCAAATAGCGAATGCTCAGGTGCAGCGCCAGCGTTGAACGGGTTTCAGCGAAGTTTTCCAGTGTTTCGTGCTCGGGCATGTCGGTCGCCTGCCCGGCCACACGGGTCAGAATGATCGACTGCGAAACGGTTGGTAGCGTCAGCTCGACCCCCATGGTCGCAGCAGCAGCAGTGTAGGCCGAAACGCCCGGTGTAATGACATAAGGAATATCCAACGCTCGCAACCGGCGCGCCTGCTCCGCCACCGCGCCATAGAGCGAGGGATCTCCGGAATGCACGCGCGCGACCTTTTTTCCGGCGCGCACAGCCTCCACCATAATGTCCATAATTTCATCCAACGCCATCGGCGCGGAATCACGAATATCGGCCCCTTCGCTGGCATGGACCAACACGCCTTCAGGTACCAAGGAACCGGCGTACAGCACCACGTCAGCCTCAGCGATTAAATCACGTCCGCGCAAGGTCAGCAGATCCGGCGATCCCGGTCCGGCACCAATAAAGTTAATGGGGTTGCTCATGCGCGATGATCCTCTCCGCGGCTGAGATAACCGCGCGGTGTGTACAGGCTAATAGGGCCGTTTTTGACGGGTTGGTAGCGGCGCGTGATCGATGAACCCACCAAAACCATACAAAACATGTCGACGTCCTCTGGATCTAATTCGCCCAGCGTTCGATGGGTAAAGGTTTCCTCGGCTCGGCCAATTTGCCGACAGATGACGACGGGGGTTTCTGGTGGGCGATTTTCCAGCAGGATGTCGCGCGCGGCGGCAAGTTGCCAATCCCGCTTGCGGCTAACTGGGTTGTAGAAACAAACGACAAAATCAGCCGTCGAAGCCCCCTGCAACCGTCGCTCGATAACCGTCCAGGGCGTCATGAGGTTCGACAGCGAAATGGCGCAAAAGTCGTGCCCCAGCGGCGCCCCCAACCGAGCTGCGGCGCCAAACATGGCGCTGATGCCCGGGTTGGCGATGATCTCTACACCCTGCACCGCGCGGTTTTCAGCGCGGTCAGCAAGCTCATAGGTCAGTGCGCCCATGGCATAGACCCCAGCGTCACCAGAGCAAATCAAGGCAACAGACTTGCCTTCGGCAGCGAGATCGAGCGCGAATTGGCAGCGGCGTTCTTCTTCGCCAAGGTCAAAGGTGTGCACCTGCTGGTGCGGCAAGGGCTGAACCTGATCGGTGTAATAGGTGTAGCCGACCAAATGATCCGCCCCGCGCAAAACGGCGTCTGTCCCGGCCAAGCGCCAGTCTTCCCGGCCCGGCCCAAGGCCCACCAACTGCACCTGCCCCCGTGCCTGTCCGGCGGTAAATTCGGCCAGTGGCGCTGGAGACTGAGCGACGGCCACGGTGCCTATGCCAAATTTCTGCTTTTCCAGCACCAATGTCGCCCCAGCCCCTGCGCCAAGCAAGGCGGCGGCTTCACTGACCGATGGGGTGCCAATTTCGGCTTGTACGACGTCAGACGGGTTGGGCGTCGCCACCTGCGCCAGAGTCTCAGCATTAAAGACGCGCAGCGGCACGTCGAGCGTCGCCGCCAACGCCGCCAAAGCCGGCTCGTCTTGCTTGAGCGTCACACTGGCAATCCCGGCCACCTGCAGCGGGCTCAGGTTTGCTGAGGTTAAATGCGCCTGCACAGCCTGAACCAGCGCATCAGCATCCGCACCACGCTCACACCCGACGCCAAGAACGAGATTGGTTGGGGCATAGACCAAGGACGTTTCTGATGGTGAACCTTCGGTCCCCAAAGCCAAAGCACTGGCGGTGTCCGTTTCCGCCGGCCGCTCGCTGCGCAAAGGCCAATCGCCGTTTAGGGCGATGGGCGCAGGGTGCTGCGCCAACGCCTTTTGGAACGCTGCGGCATGGTGCGGATTGACGAGGCGATAGCCCGGCGCCGGATCTTCAACTGGCGCGCCCAGCAGGGCATCGGTCGCCGTGCTCACAAGCGCGAAGCCGTTTGCCGCCTCGGCCAAATCACGCGCCAAACGGTTTGCACCATGATGTCCACCCAGCAGGGGAACAAAATCACCCGTCTCGGTCATCAGCAAAACCGGCGGCTCAGCATGCTTATCGGCCAACAACGGCGCGGTTAGGCGAATGAGGATCCCTGCGGCGCACAAACCAACCACGGGCCGGTTCGTCGTGAACGCCTGACGCACCGCTTCGCTAAAGCCAGCGCCACAGCGCACTTCACCGCCGCCAAAACCATCGCGGACAGCCGTGAGCGCATCACGGTGACGGTCCAAAGGCGAAGCAAAAAGAACCTCTTGGGGCTTAAAGGACATGCGCGCCTCCGCGACGATGGACAAGAACCATGGAGAAATAGGGCGCGCGGTCTTCATCCAATTCCAGCAACGGGATCACCCGTTGTGTGGGCAAACTAGCGCGCTCAACATAGACGGCGTGACCCAGTAGGCCAGCCTCGGACAGCAGAGCCTTGAGCCGACCCAGATGGCGGCCAACCTTCATGAAAGCCAGCGCTTCAGCGTCACGGATCTGTTGACGCAAAGCATCGTCATCCAGCGTCGCAGGCAGGACGCGAAAGGCGTCATTGCGGGCAACCAGCGGCCACCCTGCGACTGCTGCACACGCCATCACTGAGGATACGCCCGGCACGACCGTCATCGGAAACGCACCGTTCAGCCGTCCGAACAGGTACATGAACGAGCCGTAGAACATGGGATCGCCCTCGCACAGCACAGCCACATCGCGGCCCGCTTGCAGATGCTCGCGAATGTCTTCCGCGCCGCGATCGTAGACGTCCTGCGCGGGAAAGCGCTCAGCTACCATCGGCATCACCATGGGGATTTCAGTTTTGGCTGGCAGGTCTTTGAGATGCGGCTCAGCGATGGACCGGGCAAAGCTCGGCACGCCCTCTGCGGCGGCATAGGCCAGCACGGGAGTCGCCTGAATGATGCGCAAGGCCTTTAGTGTCAGCAGCTCCGGATCACCCGGACCAACGCCAACACCATAAACAGTTCCAACAGCACTCACGGTTTGCGACCCACCCACTGCAAAACCGGCATCAGCGGGCGCAGGCCGGTGAAGCGGCCCACAGCTTCGCTGCGAGCGATGGCCAAGGTGGTAAATCGCCCGTGGGGGTGTTCGCGCCAATTTGTCAGCACGGCTTGTCCTTCCAAAGTCACGGCATTGGCAACCAAGACGCCGCCACTGTTCAGCGCACGCCACGCGCCTTCGAGGACGCCATCACGGCTCAATCCACCGCCAACAAAAACAGCGTCAGGGGAAAATCCTGCGTTTTCATAAGCATCAGGGGCGTGTTCACCGCTGATGGTAAAGGGGTCGCGCGCATCGGTTCCCAACCCAAAGCGCGCTGCATTCTTAGCCATGAAGCCGCGACGCTCGCCGTGGGGCTCGATGGCGAAAACCCGGCCCGTTGGTCGCGCGCGCAGCCATTCCAGACCAATCGCGCCACTCCCCCCGCCAATGTCCCATAAGCCCCCACCCGGCGCAGACAACAGCGCGCTCAGACTGACCGCGCGGACTTCGCACTTGGTGATTTTTCCATCGTGCTTAAAGGCTTCGTCAGGCAGGCCAAAGGGTTCATGGCGCAAGCCCGGCCAATCTCGCTTGGCGTCCGCCGCAGCCTCAACCGAAACCGCCCAAGTGGTGATGGGATCGACCGTCTCTGTCCAATCCGCCGCTCGCCCATCAACCCGGCTTTCCGACGCGCCATCCATCTGCGACAGTGCCGTGATCCGGCTTTCGCCCAAGCCCATGGCGCTCAGCGCTGGCCCGAGCTTCAGACCCAGCTCACCATCACCCAAAATCAACATATTCGCGCCCACACGCGCCTGCACCAAAGCCGCGCCCAGCGGGCGGCCATAGGCGGATAGACACAGCGTCGACTGCTGCGCCCAGCCCAGCCGCGCGCACGCACGGTCAAAAGCAGACGGCACAGGAAAAACCTGCAACGCGTCAGTTCCAAACCAACGCACCAGCGAGCTGCCTACGCCGAAATGAAACGGCTCGCCCGTGCCCAGCACCGCCACGCGCTGCCCCTGCAACGGCGCGATGACCTCGCGCGCTTGATGCCAAGCGGGCCAGTGGTGAACGGTTTTCTTCGCCACCAAAGCCCCAAACAGGCCTTCATGACGCGGGGCGCAAACGACGTGATCGCATGCGGCCAGTGCCTCAAGCGCTGTTGGGGTTAAACCCGCCGCACCTTCTGGCCCTAGGCCAATGACGCTGATCCAAGGTGCGCTCATGCAGAGCCCTCGTCGGCCAGTATTTTTGCCAATGCGTTCAGCACCGCCGACGCCATAGCGCTGCCGCCCATCCGCCCGCGCAGGGTTACAAACGGCAGGCCCAGATCCGCCGCGTGCTCTATCAGCGCTTCCTTGCTCTCCGCCGCGCCGACAAACCCAACAGGCAGGCCAACAATTGCAGCGGGCTTGGGCAGCGTTCCAGCGGCGATTTGTTCCAAGCAGTAAAACAGCGCGGTTGGCGCGTTACCAAAGACAGCCAGACCACCCTCGATATCCGCTTCCCACAGGGCGACACCCGCCGCCGAACGCGTGTTGCCGATATCATTCGCCATCGGCGCGGCGCGAGGGTCGTGGGTGGTGCAAAACAGCGGTACTTTCGGCGACATCAGGGTGCGAACGATGCCCATGCGCACCATTTCGGCATCCATGTAAACCGGCTTTTCAGCCTGCAGCGCCGCGCGAGCTGCGGTCACGAAATCATCTGAGACCACCACGTCATCAACAATGGCCGGAATGCCGCACGCGTGGATCATCCGCACGACAATGGCGCGCGCATCCTGCGGCAGGCGGTCCAGCCCGGCCTTTGCTTCAGCTTCAACGATGCCAAAGGACTGCTCATAAATAGCGGCGGGGGCTTTTTCGTACTCGAAGTTCACTTTGGCTTAGGCCTCAAACCGCTCGTCGTCTTTTGTGACGGCCCAGCGCCCACACGGGCAAACCAAGTGATCGCCCTGCTTACTGCCCGGCAAAGACCACGGACCCATGGGGTGATCGTTGTGCGGGTAAGGGTGGTGCGTATGCGGCTGGCTGTGATCGTGGGAATGGCCGTGATCGTGCGAGTGGCCATGATCGTGCGAATGCCCGTGATCATGATGACCCTCAGACTTATCGCCGCCTTCAACGTGGTGATGGTGCGATTCCTGCGGCAGACCCACTTCGCCTTCAAAGCCCAGTACCTGCTCGCGATACTTACAATTCAAACAGTTCATGACGTTCTGACCGGTCATGCACTCCTCAACACGGTCCTTGAAGGTATCCAGCACCAAATCGTGGTCATTCAGATAGCCAGCCTTGATGAACTGCAAACCCGGATAGTTGGCGGCTACTTCGTCGGTCTGGTCATAGATGCGGTTCACCAGAATGCCGGTGAACAAAAAGTACGGGAATACGACAATGCGCTTGAACCCCAGCATCGCGCACTTTTCCAGCGCAGGCATCACCAGCGGGAAAGTCACGCCGGAATAAGCGGTCTCAGCCCAGCCAAAGCCCAGGCCTTCCCAAAGCATACGGGTAATCTTGGTCACGTTGCCGTTTGCATCAGGATCCGACGCGCCGCGACCAACAACAACCAACAGCGTCTCGTGCGCCGGGACTTCGCCCTGCTCCGCATTTGCGCGCTGCATGGCTTCGCGGACACGCTCTCCGGCAGCGCGAATCATCTTGTTGTCTACACCCAGCTCGCGGCCATAGTGCATTTCTATGTTGTGTTGCGCACCATAGGTGTTCAGCACCGAAGGAATATCGTTCTTGGCGTGACCGGCAGCGAACAGCATACCCGGCACGGCCAAAATCCGCTCACAGCCCTTTTCCCGCAGACGGTCCAAACCGTCCTTGATGATCGGCGTGGCGAATTCGAGATAACCATAGTCTACATCAAACTGTGGGAGCCGCGTGCGCAAGCCTTCCGCAACTTGGGCGAACTCGCGCACCGCCCCTTCGTCACGGCTTCCGTGGCCGCAAACCATTACGCCTGTCTTCATTTCCCGAGTGCTCCTCAACCTAGCAGATGACTTATCCGCACATTTAGCGCGCTAAAGGACCACTGGTTAGCCCACTTTGGCGCGACACAGTGCGGCGAGTCCTGTATTTCTCGCGCCATGATGATGTTGTTTGTTTTCCTTTTGGTGAATGGTGCCGTGCTTTCGGCTGTGATGGCGCTTGAATTGGTGCTTTTTCGGGTCCGCCGGTCCTTTGAACCCAACCCGCACCCCGTGGTGCTTTTTGGGGGTGTGGTTTCGTGGATTGAGCTGCGATTGAACAGCGGTTCGGCCTCCGCGCGGCGACGCAAGGGCGCAGCGGCGTGGGCGGTGCTGGTGTTGGGGTGCGCAGGCTTGGGCCTGCTTGCCATGGTGCTTTTGCCGCTCTGGGCTTATGGGCTGGTTTTCGCCTTCACCAGCGCTGTCCTGCTCGCGTTTTCGACGCTGGCGCAGTTTGTCGCGCGGGTGGGTGATGGGCTGAGCAACAGTGTGCAACAAGGGCGCGAAGCGGTATCCCATATCGTTGGCCGGGACACCCAAGCCCTCGATGAAGCAGGCGTCAGTCGCGCCGCAATCGAGTCCTTGGCCGAAAACTTCTCTGACGGGGTCACAGCACCGCTGTTTTGGGGGCTGATTGGCGGGTTGCCGGGACTGCTGGCTTACAAAGCCGTGAACACGCTGGACAGCATGTGGGGCTACCGGAACGAGCGTTTTGAAGATTTTGGCAAGGCATCGGCTCGCTTGGATGACGCGGCAAACTGGATTCCGGCCCGGCTTACCGGCGCGCTGGTTTGTCTCGTCTCTGGCGGCGGTTGGCGCGCGATGGTCAAGGGCGCGCCGCAGCACCGATCGCCAAACGCAGGATGGCCCGAAGCCGCCTTTGCTGCTGCGCTGAACGTCGCACTGGCCGGCCCGCGCAAGTACGATACGGGATGGTCCACAGATCCACCAATGGGCGACGGAAGAAGCGACTTAAACAGCGGCGATATCACCCGCGCGCTCGGGCTCTATTTCCGTGCAGGCGCACTGATGACCGCAATAATCGCCGTTGGCGCGCTGATCCTCGCCATCAGCAGCTAAGCCTCACCCAGCTTTCGCAAGCGCGAAAAAGGTATCGAGGTCGAGATGGGTTTCGAAGTGCGCGGCCAAGTTGTCCAGCGTGCTCTCCAATCGCTGATCAAAAGCCAAAGCGCTTTGCAAGCCGGGATCGAGCGCGCGCAAAAATGCGGCGCGGAAGCCGTCTTCATTGAACAATCCGTGCAGGTAACAGCCCTGAACCGCCCCCTGAACCGCCCCATCATCCTGACCACCCAAGCGCAGCATGGGACGCACGCCTTCACCTACCAGTGTGGTGACGCCCATGTGCATTTCATAGCCCGCGACGGTTTGTTCGGACACCACGTCGGTCCCGCGGACTTCCACCAACGTTTTTGGGCCTTTCATGACCGTTTCGACATCCAGCAGCCCCAAGCCCTCGGCCTCGGCTGGTGGCCCCTCGATGCCATCCGGATCGGCGACTTTCTGACCAAGCATTTGATAGCCCCCACAAATGCCCAAAACGGGCTTTCCCCGGCGCACGTGGGCCGCGATGTCGATGTCCCACCCTTGGGCGCGAACAAAGGCCAAATCCGCCAAGGTCGCTTTGGAGCCCGGCAAGATCACCAAATCAGCGTCCGCAGGAACCGTCTCACCAGCTTGCACAAACACCAAATCAACCTCTGGCTCAGCAGCCAGCGGGTCAAAGTCGTCGAAGTTAGAAATGCGCCCCAATCGCAACACAGCGATTTTCACCCGCGCTGTGGATCCGGTCTTAGCGCTGTTGGCTTGATCCAGCGCCAAAACATCTTCGGCGGGTAAATCACGGGCTGCCGGGAAGAATGGGACAATGCCCAAATCACGCAGGCCAGTTTCTCGACGGATCAAAGACGAGCCACTGGCAAACAGGCTCGTATCACCCCGAAACTTGTTAATCAGAAAACCCCGCAGAATCGCCCGATCTTCGGGGGAGATCAGTTGGTGCGTGCCGATGATGTTGGCGATGACGCCGCCACGATCAATGTCGCCGACCAACACCGTCGGGATCTGCGCAGCCCGTGCGAAACCCCAATTGGCAATATCACCCTTGCGCAAGTTCAGCTCCGAGGCACTGCCCGCGCCCTCAACAACCATCAAATCCACCGTTGCGCTGATGCGCTCATAGGATTCCAGCACCGCAGGCATAAGCTGGCCTTTGATTGCCTGATACTCCGCACCACGCGCCGAACCCCAAACCTTGCCCTGCACCACCACTTGCGCGCCGGTTTCGCTTTGGGGTTTGAGCAGCACGGGGTTCATGTCGGTGTGCGGCGCCAGCCCGCAGGCCTTGGCTTGCAGCGCTTGGGCGCGGCCAATTTCACCGCCGTCGAGCGTGACGGCCGCATTGTTCGACATGTTCTGCGGCTTGAAGGGCGCGACGCGCAGGCCTCGACGGGTAAAGGCGCGGCAAAGCCCCGCGACCACCAGCGATTTACCGACGTCAGACCCCGTTCCCAGCAGCATGAGCGCCGGTGTTCTGGACACGCTTAAAACTCCACACCCCGTTGTGCTTTAACGTTTTGCTCGCGGAAGGGATGCTTGATCTGACCCATTTCCGTGACCAAATCCGCCGCCTCGATCAAGGCGTCTTTGGCGTTCCGGCCCGTGACGATCATGTGCAGCATCTCGCGACGCGCGTTCAGGGTTTCCACGACTTCATCGATGTTCAAATAATCGTAGCGCAAGCAGATGTTCAGCTCGTCCAGCAGGATCATGTCGTAGCTCGGATCGGCCATCATTTCTTTGGCCATTTCCCAAGCGCCATTGGCCGCTGCAATATCGCGCTCGCGGTCTTGGGTTTCCCATGTGAAGCCCTCGCCCATCGAGCGAATGGTGCAGGTGTCTGGAAACTTTTCCAGCACCGCTCTCTCGCCGGTTTCCCACTTGCCCTTCACGAACTGAACCACACCGACTTTCATGCCGTTGCCCAGCGCGCGGAAGACCATGCCAAAGGCTGCGGTAGACTTGCCCTTACCCGATCCAGTGTGGACGATCAGCAGGCCCTTTTCGATGGTCTTCGTCGCCAAGATCTTATCGCGCGCGGCTTTCTTCTTTCGGGCCTTGTCGTTGGCGCGGGCGACGAATTCTTCATCGGTCATGCCTTCAGGACGCTTCAGAGCCATGCGTCGGTTCCTCCTGTTGACCAGTCCGTCAGAGCGGCACCGGCTGTGTTTGAGCGCGGAGTCCAGAATCCGCGTCGGATGGCTTCCAGATAGCGAGCCGCCATGTCTTTCAGCGCCTCGGGGTTATGCTCGGCCATGAAATCACGCACAGCGTCCTGTGCCAAGGTCGCGTCGTAGAGCGCTTGGAAATGATCCGGCGACACGGCGTCGGTCGTGGCTGCAAAGGCAAAGAGATAATCCAGCGTCGCCGCCATTTCGAATGCGCCCTTGTAGCCATGGCGCATGACGCCTTCGATCCATTTGGGATTGGTCGCGCGGCCCCGCACAATTCGGCTCATTTCCTCGGACAAAGAACGGATTTTTACGCGCTCTGGCTCAGAATGGTCGTTGTGATAGGCCTTGGGCGACTGGCCGCTTAAGTGACGAATCGCAGCAAAGGCACCGCCTTCGAACTGGTAATAGTCATCGCTGTCGAGGATGTCGTGCTCGCGATTATCCTGATTGTGGATGACGGCCTCAACATCCCGCAACTGCCCTCGCAAAGCCTCACCCGCCGCACGCCCAGCGACCCGTTGTCCATAGGCATAGGATGACCAACCCAAGAATGCTTCTGCCAGCTTAGAGGGATCTTCCCACGCCCCACTGTCGATCAACGCTTGCAAGCCCGCACCATAAGCGCCGGGTTTGGAGCCGAAAACGCGGAAGCTTGCTTGGCGAGCTGCATCGGCTGAGTCTAAGCCACTGGCGGTCAAACGCGCGGTTTCAGCCTGAACGCGATGGGCCAAGGGGTTGTCCTGCTCGACTTCCTCCAGCGCGGCAACTGCTTTAACCGCCGCGTCAAACAAGTCCATCAAACCCGGAAAAGCATCACGGAAAAAACCGGAGATGCGCAAGGTCACGTCCACTCGGGGTCGGTTCAAGACATCCAAGGGCAAAACCTCGAACCCCGTTACCCGCCCTGATGTCGTATCCCACTGCGGCTTCACGCCCAGCAAGGCCAGCGCTTGGGCTATGTCTTCACCGCCCGTGCGCATGTTCGCGGTGCCCCAGCATGACAGCAGCATCCGACGGGGCCAGTCCCCGTTATCTTGAGCAAACCGCTCAACCAGCAGCGAAGCCGACTTCCACCCTAGCCGCCAAGCCGCGTGGGTCGGCACCGAACGGGTGTCCACAGAATAGAAATTTCGGCCCGTTGGTAGCACATCGAGCCGTCGACGCGTCGGCGCCCCAGAAGGGCCAGGCGGGACAAAGCGGCCACTCAGCCCAGTCAGCGTCGCCTCGATCTCACGCGTGGTCGATTGTGCGATGAGCGGGAAAATCACCGCCCTAATGGCGTCAAACGTCGCTTCACAGGCCGCATTCGGCGCGCTATCGGTTTCATCGAGAATGGCCTGCGCCTGCTCTTCCAGGGCTTCCACATGATCGGACACCGTCCGGCGCTCAGGGTGACTTTCCGAGCGAAGCGTCATGCTGGGGTCCAACGCCAGAAGCGAGCCTTCAAAGCCCTCTGCCTGCGCCAAAGCGTCAATATAGGATGCCACATCGCCAAAACCGGGCCGCGCCAACGCGAGCGCCAAATCGCGATGCTGCGGGCCGGTGGGGGCACAGCCAAAAATGTGCAGACCATCGCGGATTTGCAGGTCTTTGAGGTCGCAGAGGAAGCCGTCAAGCTTGCTCAAAACCGCCGCTTCACCCTCACTCTCGCTCAACCCCAAATCTGCCGCGAGACCAAAGTCGTAGACCTTGTTCACAATGTCCGTCACCAGCAGTTTTGCCCGAGCCGGATGGAGGCCAGCGGCTTGGAAGTACTCGTCCACGTCCGCTTCCAGCAGCGCCAAATCGCCGTGTAAGCCAGCGCGTGTCAAAGGCGGCGTCAAGTGGTCCACGACCACGGCAGCGGTTCGGCGCTTGGCTTGAGAGCCTTCGCCGGGGTCATTGACGATAAAGGGGTAGAGTTGCGGCATTGCGCCGAGAATGGCGTCGGGATAGCACTGCCGAGAAAGCGCCAGCGCCTTGCCCGGCAACCATTCGAGATTGCCGTGCTTGCCCACATGCACCACCGCGTGAGCCTGTGCGCGAACAGCGGCGTAAAAGGCGAGATAGCCGTGCGGCGGCACCAAATCAGGGTCGTGATAAGTGCCTTCGATGTCCAGATGATAGCCCCGCTGTGGCTGGATCCCGAGCAGGATGTTGCCAAACTGGTGCAAGGCCAAATGAAAGCCCTCTCCGTCCCAAAACGGATCCGCAGCGGGCGCACCCCAGCGCTCTGTGATTGCCGCGCGCACTTGCGGGTCCAACGCAGCAAAAAACGCCTCGTAGTCCCTCGCGCTCAGGTGCAGCGTGGTGGTGCTGTGGCGGCTGGGATCCAGGTTGGTTGGACCGGTAAGCAGCAGGTCCATAAGGGCTTTTGGGTCGTCAGAGGGCGCAGCGCCGATGGCATACCCTGCTGCTGACAAAGCGCGTAGCAGCGTAGTCGTGCTTGCTGGCGCGTCCAAACCCACGCCGTTGGCGATCCGGCTGTCTTTGTTTGGATAGTTTGCCAGCACCAGCGCCACCCGGCGCTCGCTGGTTGGAACCCCGCGCAATCGCGCCCACGACGCTGCCAGTTTTGCAACCCACTCGACCCGATCGCCAACCGGTTGGTGGCGAACAATGGCGCACTCGCTGGCCGGTGAAGGCTCACCGGCGGACTTGAAGGAAATGGCGCGGCTGAGGATGCGGCCATCGACCTCGGGCAGGACCACGTTCATGGCCAAATCTCGCGGACCGAGGCCCTGCGTGCCCTGTTCCCAACCCTCGAAAGAGCCACCAGAAAGCACGGCTTGGATCACCGGCGCATCGACGCCAAAGGGGCTATCATCCGAGCTTTGACCCGGTTTTGACGCCGAAAATGCGGTAAAATTGATGATGGTGGAGGGCGGAAACGTCGCGAATGTCTGCGCCAGAAACGCGCGCGAACCAGCGTCTTTCAAGCTTTTGAGGAAGATCGGCAAAGGCCGCAGGCCTTGTTCAGCCAAAGCTTGGGTCAGCGCATGCACGGGCGCGAGGTCACCCGCTTGCACAAGTGCGCGGTAGAACACAACCGGCACCACAGCGCCGCTTGAGGCATCCGGCATCGACAGCGCGCCGTTTTCTGGAAGGGGTTCAGCGGCAAGAAAAACCGGGGTTTCGCCTTTGGCCAATTGCCCCAGCCCTTCGACTGCCGCGCGCGCATTGACGGCACCGCCGTGGATCAGCAGTGACCACAGCGCCTCGTAACTGGTCCCATCAACAGTCGACCAAGCCCGCAGCTCCGCATCAGGCTTGTCGTCGCCGGGCAAAAACGCCAACGCCGCGCCGGATTTCTGGCAAGCGGACACAAGCTGTTCCACGCCATAGGACCAATAGGCTTTGCCGCCCAACACCCGTACCACCACCACCTTAGCCTGCGCGATGATGCGCTCGACGTAGAGGTCAACGCTCATCGGGTGCGCGAGCTGCATGATGTTTGCGGCGCGCAAAGCAGGGGCTTGGGGGTCGTCCAGCAGGACCGCTTCTTGAGCGGCTGTGATCAGCGCAAGATCAGTATCAGCAGCGGAAAGAAACACCAGTGCGCCCGGCGTCTGCGCCAGATCTACCGCTTCGTCGCTGTCCGTCAGTGCGCCGGGCTGGGCGGCGAGCAGGTGCATGATGGCTTAGGCCGAAATGCCGGATACAGCCGCGTGAATGCCGTCCCAGTCCAAATCGTGCTCGCCAATGCAAACCACCGACGTGCGGCGGGTTTCGGCATCGGCCCATTCGCGGTCAAAGTAGCCTTGGAACCGCGTACCGACGCCTTGCATGGCGTAGCGGCGCGGCTTGCCCGTCACGGCAACAAAGCCTTTGGCACGCAACAGGCCGAATTCACCAGCAATGGTTTCAACCGCTTGCTGGAAGGCTGCTTCGGAGGTCATTTCGCCCAAGTGAATGACCCGGCTGTCAAAGTCATCGTGGTCATGCTCGTGGCCGTCGTCGTGATGCGAAGGGCGGGAATCGAGGTCGTCTTCGGCTGCGGCACCCAAGCCCAGCGCCACCGAAGGCGGCACGGCGCCGAAGCTGGATTTGATCAAACCAGCACCACCGCGCGCGTCTTCTTTCACGCGGTTTTCGATGTCGGCCCAATCGCCGTCTTCGATCAGATCGGTCTTGTTGACGATCACCAAGTCGGCGCAACCCAACTGCTCTTCAAACAGCTCTTCGAGCGGGGTTTCGTGGTCGAGCGCTTCGTCGGCTTCGCGTGCGGCCTGAACCGCTGCTGGATCTGGGGCAAACAAGCCGTCCGCCACCGCCCGGCCATCGACAACCGTGACCACGCCATCAACCGTCACACGCGGGCGCAGGGTTGGCCAGTCAACGGCTTTGACCAAAGGCTTAGGCAGCGCCAAACCGCTGGTTTCAATGATAATGTGCTCCGGCGGGATTGGCCGATCGAGCAAGGCTTCCATCGTGGGAATGAAGTCATCAGCCACGGTGCAGCACAGGCAACCATTGGCCAGCTCCATGATATCTTCGTCTGCGCAGCTCTCGATCCCGCAACCACGCAGGATCTCACCATCCACCCCCACGTCACCAAATTCGTTAACGATCAGCGCCAACCGGCGTCCGTCGGCGTTTTCCAGCCAATGGCGGATCAAGCTGGTTTTGCCAGCGCCGAGAAAGCCCGTAACAACGGTAACAGGAACTTTTTGAGCCACGGTGTTTAACCCTTAAGTCTGAGCGGCAAGCCCGCCGCGATGAAATCTACATGCTGCGCATGGTGCGCTACGCGCTGATTGAGCACGCCCGCCCAATCGCGAAACTGGTTGCCGAGTTTGGTTTCCGGCGCGACGCTCAGCCCAACCTCGTTAGCAACGAACAAGACCGCGCCCGGCAAAGTCGGCAAGGCCTCTTCTAGCCTGTCAAAGTGCGCATCGATATCCATGTTATCAAGCAGCAGGTTTGTCAGCCACAGCGTCAAGCAATCAACCAGCACCACACGGTTTTCAGCCGCAAGTTCACGCAAGATCTCCGGCAGGGCAACAGGTTCTTCGTGGACAGTCCAATCATCGCCGGCACGGGCTTGGCGGTGCAGCTCTATCCGGGCAGCGTGGGCGTCGTCGTAGATGCGGCTGGTGGCGAGGTAATGACGCTCTAACCCCGTTTCCCGCGCCATGCGTTCGGCAAAGGCCGACTTTCCCGACCGCGCTCCGCCTAGAACCAGTCGAATGGTCGTCATGGTTAGCGGTCGTCCAGCGCGCGAATGACGCTGAGCTTTTCATCTGCGGTCATGATCATCCAGTCGCGGATTTCATCCAGCGTTCGCTTGCACCCGGTGCAGCTGGCCGATGCCTTGTCGATCTGACAGATCGAAATGCACGGGCTGGGCACAGTTGTATCAATCATCCGGCGCGCACCGGCGCCTCGGCGGCCATTGGTGCGCCGGGATCGTTGATTAAATTGGGTGTCATCAATCGTCATAAGTCGAAGGATTACGGCTGTTGGCAGCGACGCAGGGAGCTGTGTGAGACTCAAAGTATCCCGTTTCCGCCGCGCGGTCTGTTGGAGATTTCAAGCGTGCCATTTAGCCTAAGCCCACAATGGCGTTTTGGATGTTCTGCCAGCGCTCAAAAGCAGGGCTCTTCAGGCTTGGCGGGTCCAGCACAAACACAGGCAAACCAAGGCTTGCGGCGGCGTCTAACTTCGCCGGACGATCCCCACCGCTGTTCTTGGTCACCAGCGCTTGGATAGCGCGCTCAGCGAGCAAGGCGATTTCGGCCTCGATTGTTGGATGAGGCAGGGCGTCAATCCACGTGATCGACGCATCTTCAGTGCCCCGTGACACATCGAATCGGCGGGCAAAAACAGTAGAAGAGGCGGTAATAGGGAGAAACTGGGCCATCGCCTTGGGTCCGACGGCGCAAAACAGCCGCTCATGGCCAGCTCGCGCTATTGCCTCGGTCAGGTCTTGTGCGCGGGAAAAGTGGGTCCAGCTGTCGCCCGGCTGGGCCTGCCAAAGGGGGCGCGCGAGGCGAAAGGTTGGCATATCCAGGGTCTGAAACAGCCCATCCACACGCTCTTGCATCGCTTGCGCGTGCGGGTGCAGGGCGTTGACCAACACGCTCACCTCGTGCTCAGCGATAAACTGTATTAACCCGGCTTCACCGCCAAAGGAGCCGATGTGCAGCGCGCAGTTTTCCGGCGCAGCAACCGTCCCAGTGGGGGCATGCAACGCGTAAGTCACCGATAAGCCCGGCTCCAGCGCCAACGCTTCGGCGAGCAAGCGGGCTTCTTTGGTGCCGCCCAAAATCAGGATGTGGTGGTGCCTAGTCTGCACGTCCGACCAACCGCCCCCGCCGGTCAAAAACCAGAATATCGACGCGACAGTCCGGCCCGGCCACAGACTGCGCTTTGGTCTGCGCCAAAGCGGCGACCCGGTCTGCCAGCGCGACACCGGCAGCCTCAGACGCCAGCAGCGCTTGAGCGGCGGTATCAACTTCGCTCCAGTCGATCGCTGGGCCCTCGTCCACCGCGAGGCTTTGCAGGAAACCAACATCGACCTGACTGCGGCTCGAATGAAGATCCAAGGCCCCCTGGGCAAGCTTGGTCAACTTGCCGATCCCGCCCGCGACCGTTACCCGCGCAACCGGGTTTTTGGCCAAATACTTCAGCATACCCCCGGCGAAGTCGCCCATATCGAGCAAGCTTTCCTCACCCAAGCCCAGCAGCGCTTTTGCCGCTTGTTCGGAGGTATCACCCGTCGAACCAACGACATGCCCCACGCCCAGCGCGCGCGCCACGTCGATGCCGCGATGGATCGAGTGAATCCAAGAACTGCAGGAATAGGGAATAACCACGCCCGTGGTACCCAGAATAGAAAGCCCCCCCAGAACACCCAAACGTGGGTTCAAAGTTTTCAGCGCCATCGCCTCACCACCGGGAATCGACAGCTCAATCACCACGTCTGGCAAGGCCCCGTTATTGCGAGCGCTCAAGGCATCGGCGATTTGAGCGCGCGGGCCGGGTGTGATCGACGGCTGGCCCACCTCGATCGGCAAGCCCGGCTTGGTCACCGTTCCAACCCCTTCTCCGGCAACAAATACCACACCGCTGCCCGGCTCACTCCAGCTCACCCGCGTCTGCACAGTCGCACCGTGGGTGATATCCGGGTCGTCGCCAGCGTCCTTGATGACCCCTGCGAGCGCCCATCCGGGGCCTTGGGCCTCAACGGCCAGCGCGAAGGCCGGATCTTGTCCACCCGGCAGAACGATGCTGACCGGGTCTTCAAACCCTTGCCCCTTGAGTGCGCCAAAGGCCGACGCCGCAGCCGCCGCGGCGCACGCGCCCGTGGTCCAGCCGCGACGCAGCGCGCTGGTATCCTCAGGTTTCTTCGGTGCGGGTACAGTTGAAACGCTCATAGACGCACAAAAGCCTGTTTCTGCCGCTGATGCCAAGTCCTCCTTCGTGCCATGCGCGCATAGCTCTAGGCGAAAACCCGTCGAATGTGCTGATTAGGACCCCATGATTCGTAGTTATTCCTTTCCTGACCTTGAACCCGGCTGGGTGTGGCTGGTTGGCGCTGGCCCCGGTGATCCTGGTTTGATTTCGCTGATGGGCGCCGAGGCGCTGAAGCAAGCGGACGCCGTTGTGTACGACGCACTGGTGGACGAGCGGCTGCTGTCGCTTGCGCCAGAGGACGCTGAGATCGTGTTTGCTGGCAAGCGCGGCGGACGGCCCTCGCCCAAGCAAACCGATATCACTCAGCGACTGATTGGGTTGGCGCAGCAAGGTAAGCGCGTGGTTCGGCTCAAGGGCGGGGACCCCTTTGTCTTTGGACGTGGCGGCGAAGAAGCGCTGGTTTTGCGAGAGGCTGGCGTCAATTTTCGCGTGGTGCCGGGCATCTCCGCTGGTGTGGGCGGCTTGGCCTATGCGGGCATTCCGGTGACCCACCGCACCGTGAACGCCGCGGTGTCCTTTGTCACCGGCCATTCAATGAGTGGCGACGTGCCAGATGAGCGTCTGGACTGGGAAGCGCTGGCCAAGGGCTCACCGGTGTTGGTGATTTTTATGGGCATCAAGCATATCGCGCGAATCACTCAACGGCTGATCGCCGCAGGCAGGCCCGCCGACGAGCCGGTCGCTGTGGTGTGCAAGGCAACCTATGAGGATCAGCAGGTTCTGATGTCCACGCTGACCGACTGCGCGCAAGACGTAGAAGCGGCTGGCCTGACCCCTCCTTCGCTGATTGTCGTGGGGGACGTGGTGCCTCTGCGCGAGCAACTGAACTGGAATGGCTAAGGGGTTTATCCTTGCTGCGCCGTCTTCGGGCTCGGGGAAAACCAGCCTGACATTTGGCCTGCTTGCCGCTTTGCGAATGGCTGGGACAGCGGTCCAAGGGTTCAAGGTTGGACCCGACTACATCGACCCCCACTATCACGCCCTCGCCGCTGGACGGCCCTGCCCTAACCTCGACCCATGGGCGATGACGCCCGAACGGATGAAATCGTTGCTGACCGCCAGTGACGCTGACTTGTGTGTGATCGAAGGCGTCATGGGGCTGTTTGACGGTGCTCAGTCGGGGGGCGGTTCCACGGCTGATTTGGCACGTACTTTGGGTTTGCCTGTTGTGTTGGTGGTGGATGCCAAAGGGATGTCTGGCTCTGTGGCTGCTTTGGTTCATGGGTTCAGCCGCTTTGACCCGTCGATCGATGTTGCTGGCGTCATCCTCAACCGTGTGGGTTCGGATCGACATGAGTCGATGCTGCGAGAAGCTTTACAGGATAGCGGCATTCCGGTTTTGGGCAGTCTGCCGCGCTTGCCATCGTTGAGTTGGCCCAGTCGTCATCTGGGACTGACGCTTCCCCAAGAACTGCCCGACATGGATGCTCAAGCCCGCCAACTCGCCAGCGTGATGGCAAAGCGGTTTGACCTGTCTGCACTCCACGCCTTGGCGCGCGCTTTGCCTGCGCCTGCGGAACCAGAGAGCGCCGCGGCCTTTTTTCCATCCTCTGCCGGCTCGATTGCGCTGGCCTCAGATGACGCTTTCCGCTTCGCCTACCCCCATTGGCTGACGGGGCGCGAACACCGCTTTTCGCCCTTGGCGAACCAGCGCGTTCCCGACGACGCCGACTTTGTCTTTCTACCCGGCGGATATCCCGAACTGCATGCGGCCAAGCTGAGTAAAGCCGATGCGTTCTGGGATTCGTTGCGGGCCGCCGCTGCGCGCGGTGTGACGATTTATGGGGAGTGCGGCGGGTACATGGTTCTGGGCGAAGCCCTTACCGTGAACGGCACTCGCTTTCCCATGGCGGGCCTGCTGCCTGTTGCCACGCACTACACCACCGGCGGCGCGCGCACCTTGGGCTACCGTTCCCTAACAGCACCGGAAGACTTCTGGGCCGGAACCGCACTAAAAGGCCATGAATTCCACGCCTCCAGCGCTGAATGCCTCGCGCCGCCCTCGCTGTTCCACGCAGCGGACAGCAGACAGGCATCATTGGGCCTTCACGGGCATCAAATCAGTAATATTCTGGGGTCATACATTCACATCATCGACCGGGAACCGACCGCACCGTTGCCCTAATTCCCGGCGCGAAGGGACAGCTTGACTATGGAGATTTTCGATCTCGCCGTGATTGGCGGCGGCGTGAACGGAACCGGCACGGCCCGCGATGCGCAAGGACGCGGGCTGAAGACGCTCTTGGTCGAAGCCAAAGACTTCGCCAGTGGCACGTCTTCAGCGTCCACCAAACTCATCCACGGCGGCCTTCGCTACTTGGAAAACTATGAGTTCAAGATGGTTGGCGAAGCGCTAGCGGAGCGCGAAGTCATCATGCGCGCCGCCCCGCACATCGTCTGGCCGCTGCGTTTCTGCCTGCCGCACTCGCCCGAACAGCGCCCGTTTTTGATGATCCGGGCGGGCCTGTTCCTCTACGATCACTTGGGGAAGCGGGAGCTGCTGCCCGGCTCCAAAGGTCTTTCCCTGCGCACAGGCATCGAAGGCGCGCCCTTGCAAGATTGGGTCAAGCGCGGCTTTCTGTATTCCGACTGCTGGGTACAGGATGCGCGGCTGGTCGTGCTCAACGCCATGGACGCACAGGCACGCGGTGCTACCATTCGCACTCGCACCAAAGTCACCAGCGCCCGTCGCACAGAAGACGGCAAGCTGTGGACCCTGACAATGCGCGCCGATGACGGCACAGAAACCCAAGCCCAAGCCCGCGCCGTGGTGAACGCTGGCGGCCCGTGGGCAGCGGATATTGACGCCCAAGTGGTCAGCTCCAACGATCCGGCGAAACTCCGGCTGGTGCGCGGCTCCCACATCGTCGTGCCCAAGGCTTTCGAAGGTGACCACGCCTATATCTTCCAAAACACCGATGGGCGGATCCTGTTCGCCATTCCTTATGAGCAGGATTTCACTCTGATCGGAACCACGGATGTCGAGCACACCGATGACCCGCGCGATGTTCACTGCACGGCTGAAGAGCAGAGCTATATGCTCGCGGCCACGAACCGCTATTTCAAGAAATCCCTGACCAATGCCGATGTCGTCTGGACCTACGCTGGTGTGCGACCCTTGCTGTTTGAGGAGGGGAAATCCGCCTCTAAAGTCAGCCGCGATTACTCGTTCCGGCTCGATGGTACGCCCCACGGCGACGCGCCGTTGCTGACCATTTTCGGGGGTAAACTGACCGCTTATCGAGAGCTTTCTGAAGAAGCGGTCGATTACTTCAAGCCGTTCTTTGAGATGCGTCAAACATGGACCAAGGGTGCTGTTCTTCCCGGCGGTGAAATTGGCCTGGACTTCAGCGCAGCGCTGTCCCAGTTCAGCGCCGCACACGCCGATATCCCAGCCAAAACCGCTTGGCGTCTGCTGCGCAACTACGGCGCCCATGCTTACGATATCGCAGCGGCTTGGGGCGAAGACTTTGGCAGCGGGGTATCACAGGGCGAAATTGAGTATCTGCGCGACCGCGAGTACGCTACGGCGTTGGATGATGTCCTCTGGCGACGCTCCAAGCTTGGCTTGGTGGCGTCTGAGGATACCAAGAAACGCATCAGCGACGTGCTCAGCGCTTAAACGAACCCCCACCGCCCATCGCCTACCGCACGTCCTCAAACACAAGCAAAGAGACCCCCAAAAATGGCCCGTTTTCTCACCCTCAACGATGCAGATGTCAGTGGCAAAACGGTTCTGGTCCGTGCTGATTTGAACGTCCCCATGGCCGATGGTCGTGTCACTGATGCGACCCGTCTGGACCGGTTGATCCCCACACTCAAACACCTGACCCAGCGCGGGGCAAAGGTTGCTGTTCTCAGTCACTTTGGTCGGCCAAAAGGGCAAGTCGTACCGGAAATGTCGCTTGAACCGGTTGCAGGAGTCTTGGGCGACGTTTTGGGCGCAACCGTTCAGTTCGCCAGTGATTGCATCGGCACCGAGGCAAAAACCGCCATTGACTTCCTGCCTGCTGGCCACGTTCTCGTGCTGGAAAACACCCGCTTTCACGCAGGCGAAGAAGCCAATGATCCAGCCTTGAGCCAAGCCATGGCCGCTTTGGGAGATCTTTACGTCAATGACGCCTTTTCCGCCGCGCACCGCGCCCACGCTTCGACCGAAGGCATCACCCACCACCTGCCGTCCTATGCTGGCTTGGCGATGGAGGCTGAGCTGACCAACCTGAGCGCCGCGCTGGATGAGCCAGAGCGCCCCGTTGCGGCAATCGTCGGCGGAGCCAAAGTTTCCACGAAAATCGACGTACTGCAGCACTTGGTCAGCAAAGTTGACCTGCTGGTGATCGGTGGCGGCATGGCCAATACGTTCCTGCTCGCCGCTGGGTACAAACTGGGCAAAAGCCTCGTTGAAGCCGACTTGACCGATACCGCAAAGGACATCCTTTCCGCCGCGCAGAAATCGGGCTGTACGATCTTCTTGCCCGAAGATGCAAACGTGGCCGAGGCCATCGACGGTGGCGATCAATCCTACATCGTCACCGTGGACACCGTGCCAGACACACACATGATCCTCGACTACGGCCCTCTGGCGATGGAAAGCCTTCTCGAGCGGATGAAGAGCGTCAAAACCGTGGTGTGGAACGGTCCGCTTGGGGCCTTTGAGTTTGAACCATTTGGCACGGCGACTTTTACCCTCGCTGGAAGCATCGCTTCGGCGACCAAAAAAGGGACAATGGTTTCGGTTGCCGGTGGCGGTGATACGGTCGCTGCACTCGCCTGCGCTGGCGTCGAGCGCGATTTGACCTATGTCAGTACTGCGGGCGGTGCTTTCCTCGAGTGGATGGAAGGCAAAACCCTCCCGGGCGTGAAAGCTTTGGAAGCGGCAAAGGATCGATAGTGATGAGCCAGCAGCAGACCTTGAAGGAACAATTCCGGCGCGAAATCCCGGAAGGCGATCATCTTGAACGGTCGATCTGCGATCACTGTGGGTTCATCGACTACCACAACCCCCGCGTCGTCGTTGGCGCCATCCCTGTTTTTGAAAACAAAATCCTGCTCGCTCGTCGCGCCATCGAGCCTCGGCGTGGGTACTGGACCGTCCCGGGCGGCTTCATGGAAAAGGGCGAATCCCTGCAAGAGGGCGCAGCCCGTGAAACGTGGGAAGAGTGCGGCGCCAAAATCGAGGTTGGCCCCTTGCTGGGCATGTTCACCGTGCCGCACATCGCGCAAGTGCAGATCTTTTTCTACGCCGATTGTCCAGACGGCAAGGCCGTTGCGGGGGAAGAATCGCTCGAGGTCAAATGGTTCGGCTTTGATGAGATTCCATGGGACGAGTATTCCTTCCCGTCGAGCAAGAAGTCACTCAGCCACTTCCTGAAGATAAAAGACCAGCCGCAAAATACGTGGGTGCCACGCATGGAAACGCTGGACCCCGTAGGCCGCTAGTCCCGCCGTCAGCGTCTGTTTGCGCGCTATTTCCGGTTAATGAGCACGATCCCGATGCTAACCAGCGCCAATGCGGCAACCAGTCGGAATGTCAGCGGCTCCCCTAGCAGCAGCACGCCAAAGGCCGCGCCGAAGACCGGTGTGAGAAAGATAAACGATGCCATTTGCGTCGCTGGATAATGCCGGACAATCCACAGCCAAGCGGTAAAGCCAAAGCACACAACCACCACAACCTGAAACACAACAACGCCGCCTATCAGCGGTGTAAAATCGCGGATCACCGGGCCGAAGAGGGCGCTGTCGGGCGCGATAATGGCAAGGATGACGCTGGCCGGGATCAGGATAACCGCTGAGATCACCAACTGAAACGAGAGCTGCGTTTCGTTGCTCGCTTCACCAAAGGACGTGAGCCGGATCGTTAGCGCCAGCAGCGCCCAGAACGCAGCGCCGGTCAAGCACAGCAGGTCGCCCAACCAACCCAAATTTCCCTCAGCAGACTCCGCAAACAGTCGCTCGCTGAGCACCAGCACAACCCCTGCAATCGCAACAATAATCCCAGCCCAGCGGATCGGGGTCAGGCGTTCGCCGGGGATGAACAAGTGCGCCAGCACCGCCATCCACAGCGGCATGGTGTAGAACAGCAGCGTGGTTCGGCTGACAGTCGTCAGATCCAAAGCAATAAACAGAAACAGGAACTCGGCACCGAACAGGAAACCGATAAAGAGACCCGGCAGGATATAAGCACGCTTGATCGTGTAGCGCTTACCCATGGCGTAGACGAATATCGTCATCACCAGCGCAGCCAAGGCCGAGCGTAGTCCGGCTTGAAATACCGGCTGCAAGCCGGTGTTCACAAACTTCACCAAAACCTGATTGAAGGCCATCAGCATGGTGAAGCCCACCATCGCGGCGACGCCAGTGGAATCGAATTGGGTTTTACGGGTGTCTTCAGTCACGAAAAAGGGCCTCACTCCATTACGAGCAAGACCCTTGCATGGTTCACAGCGCTTTCAAAGCACTAGCTTTCGCACTGAGACCTGGCGGTTTACTGCAGAAAGCCCGCCATTTCTTCGGTCTTGTTGCCCTTGTAAATGGCGACCTCGGCACCGCCGCTGTAGAATATCAGCGTGGTCTTCGAAACGCTCTTGGAACCAATCTTCGATGGGGCGTCTGAATCATCGATATCCACCGCAAACACCTTCACGTCACCGTAGGTGTCTGGGTCCGTTTTCAGCAAGCTGCTCAAAATGCGGCGCTGCACTTTACAGAAGGGGCACCACGTCGCCCACGTGTTGATCACCACGCGCTCACCATTGGAAATTGCTTCCTGTGCTGCGACGGGATCCCAATCCATAAAGCCAAGATTTTCGTTGGTATCAGCCTGCGCTGCAGTGCCGATTGCAAAAACAGCGAACAGGATCGCTAGCACACTGGAGATGCGTTTCATCATGATTCTTGTTCCTATCATAAGGATGTAGGGCCCGGTTATATCCTGCTGCCCTTTCTCCCCCACGTGGTGCAAAAATCGGTCCTAACGGTCCAGTAAGAAGCCCGTGAGCAAAAGTTTATCGCTTACCCGCTGAGGTTCGCACCCGTTAGCGCCTGTGCGAACTCTTCGGCATCAAAAGGCTGCAAATCTGCTGCCGTCTCGCCGACGCCAATGGCATGAACGGGCAGGCCGAACTTGTCAGCCAAAGCAACCGTCACCCCGCCCTTGGCTGTACCGTCGAGTTTGGTGACAATCAAACCGGTAATGTCAGCTGTTTTGCGGAAGATTTCGACTTGGCTTAGCGCGTTTTGACCCGTGGTCGCGTCGAGCACCAACAGCGTATCGTGCGGCGCATCAGGCTGCACCTTTTTGATCACCCGCACGACTTTAGAGAGCTCGTCCATCAGATCGGTTTTGTTGTGCAAGCGTCCAGCGGTATCCAGCAGGACAATGTCCGCGCCGGTTTCTTTCGCCCGCGTAATGGCCTCAAACGCCAGCGCAGCGGCGTCCGATCCCTGCTCCTTAGCAACGATTTCGGAACCGGTGCGGTCCGCCCAGATCTTCAGCTGCTCAATCGCTGCCGCGCGAAAGGTATCGCCTGCGGCCAGCAGCACTTTGTGTCCGCCATCGGTGAAATGCTGGCTGAGCTTACCGATGGTTGTGGTCTTGCCCGAACCATTGACGCCTACCACAAGGATCACGTGCGGGGCGTTGCTCGTGTCGATCTCTAGCGGAATTTCAACAGGGCGCAGGATGGTTGTAATCTGCTCCGCCAAGGCTCGCCGGATTTCGTCGTCCGTCACTTCTTTGTTGAACCGGGTTTTGGCGAAGTCAGCGACGATTTTTGCCGCTGGGGCTGCGCCCAAATCAGCGAGAATCAACGCCTCTTCGAGTTCTTCAAGCGCATCATCATCAAGCTTGCGCTTATTGAAAGCGCCTGTAATGCCGCTGGTGAGCTTGGCTGAAGATTTGGCCAAACCGCCGGTAAGCCGGGACAGCCAAGAGCGCTGCAGCTCTGGCTCTGGCTCTGGCTCTGGCTCTGGCTCTGGCTCTGGCTCTGGCTCTGGCTCTGGCTCTGCGAGAGTCTCAGGGGCTTCTAGGGCCGGTTCAAGGGTGTTCGGTGCAAGGGTGTCCGGTTCATCGTCGGGCACAGTTTCCCGCACCAGTGCGGCGATGTCATCATCGTCCTCGAGCAAAGGCTCCTGCTGTGGGGTTTCCGGTGCTTGGTCCTTTGGGTCTTTCTTTCGTTGCCACGGCCAGCGCATCAGTGCGGCACTCCCATCAAAATTCCATCTTGTAGATCGACCAACCGCAGCGATTGAAGTGTGCCTGCCGCTGGCGTGCTGCCGTCCAAGCGACGCACAGAAGCAAAGTTTGGCGTGCGGCCCCAGCCGTCTTTTTCAAACAACACCGGAACGATCTCGCCTTGCTGCGCGGACAAGAACGCCGATTTCGCCAAATCGCCTTTGGCCCGCAAGCGCGCGGCGCGCTGTTTGCGCTCAGTCTTAGCGACTGGAGGCATTTTCGCCGCTGGCGTGCCTTCGCGCTCGGAGTAGGGAAATACGTGCAGATAAGTCAGACCACAATCGTCAACCAGATCCAGCGAGTTACGGAACATATCTTCGGTCTCAGTCGGAAAGCCCGTGATGATGTCAGCGCCCAGCGCGCAATCTGGCCGCAAGCGCCGCAGCTCGCGCGCCAAATCCACCGCATGATGGCGTAAATGTCGGCGCTTCATCCGCTTGAGAATCATATCGTCCCCCGCCTGCAGGCTGAGATGAAAATGCGGCATCAAGCGCGGCTCGTTTGCCACCAATGCCAGCAGGTCATCGTCCATCTCAACCGCGTCCAGCGACGACAAGCGCAGGCGCGGCAAATCGGGAACGGCCATCAATATTCGCCGGATCAGCTGCCCCAGCGTTGGCTCTCCGGGCAGGTCGCCACCGAAGGACGTCACATCAACGCCGGTGATCACCACTTCCCGCGCCCCGCCCTCGACCAAGCGACGGACTTGATCCACCACATCGGCAACCGGGACCGAGCGGCTGTTACCGCGGCCAAAGGGGATGATGCAGAACGTGCAGCGGTGATCGCAACCAGTTTGAACCTGCACAAAAGCGCGGGTGTGTTCGACATAGCCGTCTAGCAGGTGCGGCGCGGTTTCGCGCACAGCCATAATATCCTGCACCACCACGCGCTCAGGTGCCGCATTGGCAGTTTGCCACGTCGCAGCTTCGAGTTTTTCTTGATTGCCGACCACGCGGGCGACTTCAGGCATATCGGCGAAGGCTTTGGGGTTCACTTGAGCCGCACAGCCAGTCACAACGATTTCCGCGTCCGGATTCTCCCGGTGTGCGCGGCGGATGGCTTGGCGGGCTTGGCGTTCAGCCTCGGAGGTCACAGCACAGGTGTTGACCACCAGCGTGTTTGAGCCTTCGGGCAAGTGCCCTTTGATGACTTCAGACTCGTAAATATTGAGCCGGCAGCCGAACGACAGAACCTGCTTATTCTCAGCCATCGAGCATGTCCTCGAACAGCAGGCCGCTGAAGGCGTAAGTCGCCGTGCCGGTCATGGTGATCTGGTTGATGGTTTGATCCCAGTCGATGACCAGCACGCCGCCGTCAAGAAACACGCTCACCGGTCCCTCAACCAAACCCCGGCGTAAACTCGCTACCGCACCGGCACAAGCGCCTGACCCTGAAGCGCCGGTCACGCCGACCCCACGTTCCCAAACCCGCTGGCGAATGCTGTTGCCCCCCGTGGGAGTGACGAACTGCACGTTGGTGCGGTTGGGGAACAACGGATGATGCTCCACCTGCTGCCCAATTGGGGCAAAATCCATCGCATCGGCGTCTTCGACGAAAAACACGCAATGTGGATTGCCGATCGATACGGCAACCGGCGCGCCCAAGCCGGGCACCAGTTCGGGCAGTTGCAGGGTGTCCTGCGCCTGTGACAGCGGAACCTCCTGCCAATCGAGATAAGCGGGCCCCATGCCCACGGCATACTGGCCGTCCGGTAAACGCTGTGTTGGCAGCAAGCCAGCGACGGTTTGGACCACCGGCGCACTGCCGCTTTCCTCAAACAACAGGCGCGCCACACAGCGAGTGGCGTTACCACACGCCTCAGCCTGCGACCCATCGGCGTTATAAATGCGCATGAAGACCTGCGCCGCAGGATCCACCGGGCGTTCGAGCACGATCAGCTGGTCGCACCCAACG
Source organism: Alphaproteobacteria bacterium (assembly GCA_965661545.1). Lineage (GTDB taxonomy): Bacteria > Pseudomonadota > Alphaproteobacteria > UBA7985 > UBA7985 > UBA7985. The sequence goes on from CBFIEF010000003.1 coordinate 32,961, forward strand.
CCGAAGTGCCGGTCTGCGATCCGCTGCGCGACAGCCTGTGAGGGCTGAAAAGGATCAATGCGGGCATCAACAACGACGAAGTCGTTGCCTAATCCGTGCATTTTCTTGAAAGGTCTCGTAGTCATGAGACTGAAAATAGGCCTTTTCCTTCCGCCCTGCCACCGCTTAGGCAGCGCATCCGCAATTCACGAATGAGAGCACCCCAGACTTTGCTGTCTTACCAACACGGGTTTCACGCCGGAAATCAGGCCGATGTGCACAAGCACACTTTCCTTCTCGCCGTTCTTTCACTGCTCGCCAAGAAAGCGCGACCCCTGACCTACATTGAAAGTCACGCCGGGCGTGGTCTGTATGATCTGACCGGAGAGCAGGCGCAAAAGACCGGTGAATGGCACGAGGGCATTGGTGCGATTTACGAGCAAAGTGGACTCGCCACACCGCTCGCCCGATACCGTGATGTGGTTGCGCGCTGGAACCGGGGCGAAGCGATCATGCAGCTGCCGGGCAGTCCCTGCATCGCCGGGGGCGCGCTGCGCAAGCGCGACCGGTTGGTGCTGTTTGAGCAGCACCCGACAGAGTTCAAAGCCCTGGAGCAGTCCATGGTTCACTATCGGCACGCTGAACCCATGCGCGGTGACGGCTTTGACGGTATGCTGGATGTCTTCACCGATCACGATCCACGTCATCGGCTGATTGGGATGATCGATCCCTCTTATGAACTCAAAGAAGACTTCGAACGCGCGCCACAGCTGGCCCAAGGCCTGGTTGAGCGCGTTCCGGATGCTTTGGTGATCGTCTGGTATCCCGTCCTAACCTCAGGCGAAGAGATTGCGATCGACCAAGGGTCGTTCCACAGCCGGGTCATGTTCAACAGACAAAACCAAGCGCACCGTATGGTGGGCTCGGGTATGGTCGTCTTTGGTGATATTGCCGAAAACCGCCGACCCCTCAAGGTCATAGACCGCGCGCTGCAAGCGCACTTTGGCGGTGGCTCGGCAGGATCTTAGTTGTCGATGATCAGCACTTGTTCGGACGGAACTTCGGCTTCAAATTCTGCTGCGGCTGTTGAAAATACCGCTACGGCGCCAGCGAGGCTGACAATGGCGAAAAGTCCGAGAAAGACCCCAATAATTCGCATTAATACGCTCCAATGAATATGACCGCATTCCCTGCTGGAAACGTGGCTTCTGTGCTTAACGCACTTGCTTGTTTTCCCCTTAAGCAATGGCGGGTATGACACTTTTGTCTCAGGAAGACCAGTCATATCCGCATCGGAGAAGTTCTACAGACTTCTTCGACTTTATTGCGGTTGAATAATGGGGTTTTTATGCGGATTTTGTGCCGCGATGAATGAAAATGAATACGTGAATGTATACAGCGATAACGCATAACGGGAAAATGAGGCAAAATCTAGGGCTCACGCCTAGATCGTCAGGATATTTGCCTATTTTTTCGCGTCAAAGAGGTCAAAACCGGTGAATCCAAAGCCTACTGCCCAAATGAACCCTTCCTTCTGGGACGAGCGATATCAGAAGGATCGCTTCATGTTTTCAACAAATCCCAATGCATTCCTCGTTGAACAAGTGCCAGAAAAAGGCGGAACGGTGTTGGCCGTTGGCGATGGCGAGGGCCGTAATGGGGTTTGGTTGGCGGAGCAAGGCTGGGCCGTTACCTCACTGGATTACTCGGCTGAAGGCATCGCCAAAACCGAAACGCTGGCAGCGCAGCGCGGCGTCACGCTGGAGACCGTTTGCGCCGATGCCAGCCAGTGGGATTACCCCGAGGCGCATTTTGATCTGATCGTCCTGTTCTATTTCCATTTGCCGCGCGAGGCTGCCAAGGTAGCGCATCGCGGTTGTGTGAAAGCGCTTAGGCCCGGTGGGCGACTGATCCTCGAAGGGTTCAGGAAGGAACAAATGCCGCTGAGCTCAGGTGGGCCACGTGTGGAGGATTGGATGTATTCAGCGGAAGAGATCAATGAAGATTTTGGTACTCTCGATGCCCGCATCAACCGTGCTGTGGGCCGGGTCCTGCGCGAAGGTCGCTTGCGCGGCAGCGCGGCTGTTTATCAATACGTTGGCCACAAGGCTGAATAGCCGGTGAAGTTTGCCACACAAGAAGCGCAGCGCTCGGCGGGCTGGCACCTAGCGCAGGCCGTGGTTCTCGAAGGGCGGCGCCTGCGCAAGGGCACGCTGCTGTCAGAAACCAACGCCAGCGCGCTGGGAAGCCAGCGCATCCAAGTCTACCAACTCGATCCCGAGGACCTGTCCGAAGACGCAGCGGCGAAGATGCTCCAGTCCAGTGTGTTCAGCCCTTCGCTGACGCTCAGCGAGGCGAAGACAGGCCGAGTGAATGCGCTGGCCGAAGAAGCCGGTCTGTTGGTCGTCGATACCGCTGGCGTGTGCGCTTTCAACAGCGCCGGCGAAGCCCTAACATTGGCGACCCTGCCGGACCTGCAACGCGTCGAAGCGGGCGATCTGGTCGCCACGCTCAAGATTATCCCTTTTGGGGTGCATAAGGCCATTGTTGAAGGGGCACTACCCGACAAAGCGCTGCTGCGCGTGCAACCGCTGCGACCAAAGTCAGTTGCACTGATCCAAACCCAGCCAGAAGCCGTTCAAGATCGCACGCTCGACAAGGCTCGCGACGCGCTGAGCGCGCGGCTTGCGGCCTTGGGCAGTTCTATCCGCGAAGAACATCGCGTTGCGCACCAGCATGATGCCGTCGCCCAAGCCCTGCGTCACACACGCGGGGACTTGATTATCGTCTTCCCCGGCGCTGCCACCCAAGACCGGCGCGACGTCGGGCCCGCAGGATTGGTCGCCGCTGGAGGGCGAGTGGATCACTTGGGGATGCCCGTGGATCCGGGAAACCTGCTGTTCATCGGGCAGTTTGGCGATGTGCCCGTGATTGGTGCGCCTGGCTGTGCGCGGTCCGTGGCGTTCAACGGCTTTGATTGGGTGCTCGAACGCGCCTGCGCTGATTTATTCCCCAGCGCGCGGGATATTCAGAGCTTGGGTGTTGGCGGTTTGCTCAAGGAAATCCCTTCTCGCCCGCTCCCTCGGCTCAGGGCGGCAGAAGGTTAACCTTCTGGGTGCAGAACATTCCAGATCAGCGGCGCGTCCTCAATCCCGTTACCGGTAATAGGATCTGTCTGGGAAGCTTGGCTTTGGAACGCCCAAAAGTAGGCAATCCAACCCTCCTCCGGCGAGCGGAGAAACAGCGCCCCATCCTGTGACGGCCCATTGACCCGCTTATAACGCCCCAACGAACCTTGGTTCATGTGGATATTGTGCAGCCCCCAGCGCGCCCGATCATTGTACGGCTCGCCAAAAGCCACCGCTTCCCACCCTTGCTGTTGTGCGCGATTACCGTCGCGGTAGAGAATATCGATCAGGTCGTTATTTCGTCCCGGCTTGTGATGCGGCAGCGCGACCAACTGACCGAGCTGAAAGAAATTGTCGCGCAGGTAGTCCAAGCCACCACGACGACGCTCTCGACCCCGATTCATCGCATTCAGACCCAGCTCCAGCGCGTCGAGCTGGTGAGTAAAGGCATGAGTGAAGGCATGAGTGAAGGGGGAGATGCGGGTAAAGGCGACTTCGCTGGGCCAGCGCCGTGATTTTACGTTGATCGCCAAGCGCCATTCCCGCCGCCCGCAGTCCAGCGTCATGTAGAAATGCGGAGACTTGTTGTCCCGCCGCTCGCCATAGACATCACAGACCCGGCCTTTCACGGCACCATAGCGTTTCAGCGTCATTGTCTGTGTGTTCCCGTTTTCTGCTGGATTGAAAGTCAGTCGTTGCTTTCCTTGCGAGGAAAATCAAGCCATAGGACGGCATGGCTTTTCCAAAACCGCTAAAAATTGATCCAGCGCGGCTGGTTATCGACGATGGCAAGGTGATCGATGCCGCGCACGGGGATTGGTATTTTCAATACGATGGCCTCGACGAGACGCGACACGTGTACCTCGAAGGCTCGGGCCTGCTGGATATGCTGGCGGCGGGTGAAGACGTGGTGGTCGCCGAAATTGGCTTTGGCACGGGATTGACCTACCGCCTTGTGCAGGATGCGGTTGCGGCCAGCGGCTCTCAGAGCCGGGTGCATTATATCGGCGTCGAAGCCCGTCCACTAAACGCCGCACAAGCGCAAACGGCCAATGATTTACGGCCTGAGCCACTGCGGTGGCACCCCGCCACGGATCTGCCCAGACCGGGCTTTGTTACATCCGTTCAAGACGAAGATTTGCTGCTGCTGCACGGCGACGCCTGCGACGCGCTCAGCCGGTTGAGCGCGCACGTCGATGTCTGGTTCCTCGACGGTTTTTCCCCGGCGAAGAACCCAGACTTGTGGACGCCGGAACTCTTTGCACAGATGGCGAGGCTCTCTGGGCCTGGCGCACGGCTTTCCACCTTTACCGCCGCAGGCGACGTTCGCCGTGGATTGGAGCAAGCGGGCTTTGACGTTGAAAAGCGCACGGGCTGGGCCAAGAAGCGCGAGCACCTGACCGCTCGGTATCGCGGGGTCTGGACGTCGCGCCCAAAGCCAAAATCGCCGCTGACGATCGCAGGCGGCGGTGTCGCCGGGCTGATGGTAGGGCTCGCGGCGAAGCGGCTGGGATGGTCTGCGACGATCCACGGGACGGGTGAGGCGGCCCAAGGCTCAGCTGTTCCATACGCGCTCGTCAACTTTCGCCCCAGCGGTGATGAAGGCCCCCTTGGCCATTTGCGCCGTGCTGGGTTCTTTTATCTCGACGCCTATGCCCCAACGGCGCGCAAGGGCGTTGATGCACTGGTTTATGATGACAAACTCAGGGCACACTGGCACGCGGAAACCGACGTTGCGCATCACTGGATTGATGACGAGCGGGTGCGGGTATACGACGCGCTCAGTGTCGATACAGCTGCCTTCCGCGCTCACGTTCTGGCGCAGGTTGATCACCACGCCGAACCCCTGCTAAGCCTGCCGAAAGGCCCCTCAGTGGTCGCCGCCGGGCTTGGGTCTGCGGCACTGCTGAGCGGCCTAAGCCTGCGTGCCAATCGCGGACAACAGGATCTGGTGATCCTCGATCAACCGCTGCGCCATCCGCTGAACTTTGGCCGGCTGCTGCTGCCCACAAATGACAGCACACAGGCTTGGGTGGGTGCGAGTTTTGACCGCAACCCTCCCAAAGACTGGTGCGCCATCCGCGATAACGAGCGAGCCGACAATCTTGATCGCTTGCGTGCCGCTCTGCCGGGCTTGACGGCGCACACAGCGGGCGCATCGTGGGTCGGCCTGCGCGCGACAACGCCCGATCACCTGCCGCTCACCGGCTGGCGCGGAGAAAATTTGGGTGTTCTGACCGGCTTGGGGTCCAAAGGTTACCTGTACGCCCCCATATTAGCATCATGCCTCGTGGCGGAGGCCATGGGCCTTCCGTTGCCCCTGGAACGTTGGGTGTGGGAAGCACTCCACCCCGTCCGCCATAACCCGCAAGAGACCTGATGTATGCCCCCTGTTTCTAAAGTCGCCATGGGCAATTGGCCCCGTGCTAACGATGGTAAAACCAAGCCGAAGCTGCGCGATCTGATCGGCTTGGTAAAAGAAATCGTCTGGTCCAAAAATCCCGCCGAGCGCCGCCCCGGATTGCTGATCCTGATCGCCGTGCTGCTGGTGGCGGATAAGGTCTTTGTGATTGGCTTGCCTTTTGTCTACGGCGCACTGATCGACAACTTGGGCATTGGGATGGAAGTGGCGCTGCCGCTGGGTCTGGTTCTGGCCTACGGGCTGTTCCGCGTGGCGGATACGGTGCTGGATAACGTCATGGACATGCTGATGGACCGGGTGAGCCTGCGGGCCATTCGGCGGGTCACAACGGACGTTTACGGCCACATCCTGCGGCTGCCGCTCGCCTATCACCTGGATAACCGAAAAGGCGGCTTGGCTCAGTCTGTCGAGCGCGGCACTCGCGCGCTGGAGGAACTGGCGAATGTGGTGCTGCTCAGTTTTGTGCCCATCATCATCGAGCTGCTGATCGCCTATGTTCTGCTCGCCACGCGATACGACATCTGGTCCGCTGCGATCCTTGGCGTGACGATGGTGTTTTATTTGACCGCTGTGGTGCTGTTCGACCGCGTCCGCTCCCGGCTCGTTGGCAAGGTGAACGAATCCGAGGACCGAGTGTCGGACTTGATCGTTGAAGGGCTTTCCTACGCCGAAACAGTCAAAACCTTTGCCGCAGAAGACCGCCAAGCCGAAGCGGTGGACGGGGCCATGGAAGAATATCGGGGCCGGGCGCTGAAGGTATCGGTCTACTTTATGATCCGGCAGGTGACGATCGCCATCATTCTCAGCGGCTCGCTGATGACGCTGTTGGCGATTACCGTGCCCAAGGTTTCTGCAGGCGCGCTGACTGTCGGCGGTTTTGTGGCCCTAGCAGCACTGATCCTGCGCTTGTTCCAGCCCTTACGCGGCCTCGGCATCGTCAACCGGCGCATCCTCGACAGCCTGCGCCATACCGAGCGCATGATGTCCTTGTTCGAGGTCCCCAACACCATCCACGATAAAGCCAACGCCGCTGATTTGGTGCCCGGTAATGGGTCATTGGCGTTCGAAGGGGTTACTTTTGATTATGCCTCCAAAGGCACGGTTTTGCGCGATTTGAGCTTTGTGGTGCCGGGGGGCAAAACGACTGCTTTGGTTGGTCCGACGGGGGCTGGGAAGTCCACCATCCAGAAACTGTTGCTGCGCCTCTATGACCCGGACAAGGGCGCCATCCTCATCGACGGGCAGGACATCCGTGATGTCCGTCTGAGCAGCGCGCGCGATGCCTTGGGCGTGGTGCCGCAAGACTGCGTGCTGTTTCACGACACCATCGACGCCAACATTCGCTATGCCCGCCCCGAGGCCAGCATGGACGAGGTCCGCGAAGCGGCCCGCATGGCCGCCTTTAGCACCTTTGTTGAAAGCTTACCCAAGGGCTACGAGACCATTGTCGGGGACCGGGGGCTGAAGTTATCGGGCGGTGAGCGTCAGCGCTTAGCCATCGCTCGGGCCTACCTGAAGAATCCGCGTATTTTTATTCTCGATGAAGCGACATCCTCTCTCGACAGCGGAACCGAGGCCGAGATCGTCCGCAACTTCGCCCACGCCGGTGAAGGACGCACACAGCTGATCATCGCGCACCGGCTCTCAACCGTGATGCACGCTGATCAGATTTTGGTGTTGGACAAGGGCAGCTTGGTCGAGCGCGGGACGCACGATGACTTGCTGGCCCTGAACGGGCTTTATGCAGGACTGTGGCAGCGCCAAACAGAACAGCAATCCGCCTGACACCCACCGAACAGCGCTCCGGAGGCTTAGAGCGTTGCAACCCGCAGGATGTTCGTCGAACCCGACGCGCCCCACGGCATGCCAGCGGTGATCACGATCACTTCGCCCGCTTCGCCCAATTGCTGCTCTCTGGCCGCCTTGACTGCGACCTCTACAACTTCTTTCCAGCTGCTCAGCGAGGGCATGTGGATCGGGTGTACGCCGCACACAACAGTCATATAGCGGCGCGTCTCTTCCATATCTGTCAGGCACAGAATCGGACGACCCGGACGCAAGCGCGCCACGCGCCGTGCGGTAGACCCGCTCGAGGTGTGAACCACGATCGCGCAGGCTTGCAGTTCGTTGGACACGGAAACAGCCGCATTCGAAATCGCCCCACCAATGGTCTCGACCTTTGAGCCATCTTCGGAAGCGGTGACCAGGGCGCGGCCAACAGCCGTGTCAAAGTCATCGGTCTCCGCAGACATAATCAAGCGCTCCATCATCGCGACAGAATCGATGGGATAATGGCCCACAGCTGTTTCAGCCGACAGCGTCACAGCATCGGCGCCATCGTAAATCGCCTGACACACATCAGAGGCTTCAGCACGGGTCGGGGTTGGATCGCCGACCATGGATTCGAGCATCTGAGCGGCAACAATCGCCGGCTTGCCAGCTTCCCGTGCAGCAAGGATCGTGTCCTTTTGCGCGTTCGGGATCATTTCAACTGGCATGCGGGAGCCGAGGTCGCCCCGCGCCAGAAACAACCCGTCTGCAAGCTCAAGAACAGCATCGAGCTGATCGAGCATTTCCTTGCTGTCGATTTTGATCATCAGCCGCGCACGACCAGCGATCAGGCGCTTCAGGTCGTGCATGACCTCGAGCGATCCGTTGGCTGTCGCCGCGATCCAATCTACGCCACAGTCCAGCGCAACACTTAGGCTCGCCGCATCGCGGGTGGAGACCTCAGCGGTCGGGATCGGCACGTTGGGGAACAGAATGGCTTTGTTGGCCGATAGCTCACCCCCCGCAACAACTGTGGTTGAAAGCCGGAACAGCGTGACTTCCGTCACCCGCAACGTCAGTCGCCCATCATCCAGCCGCAGCACATCACCAACGCGGGTGTGGGCAAAGGCCTCAGGGAAGGGCAGGTAAACCCGCGTTTCGTCACCATCCTCAGGGGATTGGTCGAGCGTGAACGTGGAACCGGCAACCAGCGTGGCACTGCCGTTCTTAAACCCACCAATGCGCATTTTCAGCCCTGGCAGATCCCAGATCGTGCCGACAGGCTTGGAGTCATCCGAAATTGCTTCCCGCACTTGGGCAATAAGCGCTGCGTTGTCAGTGTCGTTAGAATAGGCCGCGTTAATGCGAAACACGTCTGCGCCGGACTCATAGAGGGACGTGATGGCTTCAGTCGTGTTCGAGGCCGGGCCAAGAGTCGCGACGATTTTTGCCAGTCGGTTGCGAAGCATAGTTTGTGCCTTTGCCAGGGGTGGTCCGTGATCAAGCAGTGGTGGAAGGCGCCACAGTGGGTGGTTATGCGTGGCTGCTGCTGGACTGTCTATAGATTGGCTGGGTTACGGATTATGTTAGCGAGCTTGTAACAAATATTACAATAAAGTGCTGTGAGATGATCTAAAACGTGAGTTCGACCTGCTGCGCCCTAGACGCAAGACTGCGCTTCGTTGACTCAGAGGCAGACTACCGGTTAAAACCCGCCCAATTCCTCGGAACCCTATTTGAGTTGGCCGCATGGCCACGGAGAGAGCCATGAAGGTTTGTAACTCACTGAAGACCGCAAAACTGCGCGAGAAGGGCTGTAAGATTGTCCGTCGCCGTGGTCGCGTCTACGTAATCAATAAGCGTAACCCACGCTTTAAGGCCCGTCAGGGCTAATGTTCTGCCGCTCTAGGGTAGCAAAACATTGTGAATATTCGGAAAAGGCCAGTAGCGCATAGCTCCGGCCTTTTTCTTTGGGCTCGTCACGGCTGCGTGATTTTTTGGGGTAAAATACCCCAGTGTGACAATCCGACCCTTGCAGAGCAGGTCGGTCGTTTCATGGTTAATGTCATGAAACAGCTCATTTTTCTCCTCACCCTGCTTGCTGCGCCCGCGACGGTGGCGCACGCCGATCAGACCGATCCCCGCCTTGATGCCTATTTCGACGCCCTCTATCAGACCGAGGACGCAATTGAATTGCAGATTTTGGAAAGCCAGATCTGGAGCGTATGGCGCTCTGCCGAGCAGCCTGCCGTGGATGAAGCCTTTACGTTGGGTATGGACGCGATGCAGTCCTCCGACTACATCCGCGCCATCGACCAATTCACTCAGGCGATCGAACTTCACCCCGAATTCGCCGAAGCCTACAATATGCGTGCAACCACGCATTTCCTGATGGGTAACAATTTTGAGAGTCTGACGGACGTCCAAATCACCATTGATCTGGAGCCACGTCACTTTGGAGCCTTGATGGGCGGCGCGCAGATTGCGATGCGGTCCGGTCAGACGGAATTGGCGCTCGAATTTGTCGAAGCCGCGCTAGCGCTAAGCCCTAACAATGTCATGTGGAAAACCGTGGCCGAGCGTCTGCGCGACATCACCGGAACCATGGATCTCTAGGACCTTAAAGAAGATGGCTAGCCAAATGCTTTGGTTAAGGTGGAACGCTGAAGTTCCTGCAACGGAACGGCGTTTTCCATCAACTGGCGACGCTTACCAGCGTGAGACTGGGCCAAATTACCGGCCCGATCTGCGTCTTGTTCGACCAGAGCCAAAATCATCAGGCGATTAATGTGCAAAAGCGCCTGCGCTTCTTCCCGCGTTGGCTGATTGCGCGCTGCAATAGACATCAGCGCCGCGCCCAAAGTTTCCTGCAACACAGACATCAGGTGCATGTAAACACCACTTTCGGATGCGCGAGCGAGCAAAGCGTGGAACTTGATATCATCTGTAGCTTGCAAAGACGGTGAGCGGCCCGAAAGCGCCATCGTCTCCAACACTGCCTTCATGTCTTCGATTTGGTCCGGCGTGACGTTCTTTGCGGCGCGGCGGGCGCCAAAGCTGGCCACATGGCCAATCATCTCGGCCAAATCGTGCAAAGCGTGAGGATCAGAGCCGACGATGTGAAGCAAAGGACGGTCCATCGACGGATCGCGCGCCACAACGTGCGTTCCGCCACCCTGAACCGAGCTTAGCAGGCCTTGCGCCTTCAGATTTTGCAGCGCTGATCGAATAGAAACCCGGCTGACACTCAGCGCATCGGAAAGCTGACGCTCTCCGGGCAAGCGGTCCCCCGGCGCCAAATCACCCGAAGCGATATGCCGCTTGAGTTCTTCGGCGACCCAGTCTGCTACCGACTGCCCCGCCGCGCGGCGGTCACTGGAGGTTTCAGGGTTCAAAGTCAAAGGATCAGCTCTTGTCAGTTTGTCCAATTGGTCATGCCACAGTATCTTACATGCGCATGTGTGCATAGGTCTTCATCGCCGCAGCACCACCTAAAGACATTGTTCATGCGTCGCGAAGGTCAAATTCAGCCTGTATCGCGTGCGATAGTTGCCACAGGCATTCTTCGCGCGTGGGCTGGAAATCACGCTCGACCCACCAGGCTTCAATACGCCGAATAAGCTGGCCAACCAGCGGACCCGGTTCAACGCCAAGGTCTAGCGCGTCTTGCCCACTGATCGGCAAAATGACCGGCTCAAACGACAAAATGCGGTGAACATGTCCAGCACTCGCAGGCGCATTCATGTCGGCGGCATCCAGGAGCAAGCGGTCCAAGGCCGCGCCCGACCCATGCTGGTACAGCGCCCAATTGAGGGCTTTGGCTGGAACGTTCGAGCTGAGCGCCATGAAGCTTTCACGGTCTCGGTTGGAAATTCGGTAACGCTGGGCCAGCGAGGCCATTCGGTCCTGATCCCGGTGCAGCAAAGCTGCCAGCCGACGCCACAAACCCGGCCTGTCATGCAAGTCTTCAAGGATCATGAGGCGCTCGATCAGCGCAAAGTCGTCCGTCCGAAAGCGGTGCAAAGCTGGCGGTATGACGTGTTCAAGCACCCCGTGGCTCGCCATCATTTTCAGCACAGCAACGACATTGGGTCCGACGAGCAATTTACCCATCTCCTGGCGAATACGCTCACCAGAGAGATTTTGCAGCTCATGGGCTTGCGCTGCCAAAGCCCGCGCCGTTGCGCCATCCCACTCCCGCAGCCCAAAGCGCGCATGAAACCGATACGCGCGCAGAATGCGCAGCCGGTCTTCGGCAATACGGTCAGAGGCGTTGCCCACAAAGCGCGTGTCACCGGCTTCAAGGTCTTCGAGACCGCCGAAGTAGTCGTAAAGATAGCCTTCACGGTCCACGGAGATTGCGTTGTAGGTGAAATCGCGCCGGGCGGCGTCTTCTTTCCAGCTGTCGGTAAAGCGCACGGTGGCGTGGCGTCCGTCGGTCTCTACGTCTTCGCGCAGGGTCGTCACCTCAAAGGTGCCCCTGCCCTCGGGCGCTACGGCCAAAACCGTGCCGTGCTCAATACCAACCGGTATGGCTTTCCAATTGGCGCGGGTGAGGCGGCGGGTGACGTTGTTGGGGTGCAAGGTCGTGGCGATGTCGACATCGCCGTCCCCAAACACGCCCAAAACCATGTCCCGCACACAACCACCGACAAAGCGCGCGTCCCCGCCCAGAATATCGATCAAAGCCGCCGCAGCACCCCCGTGTGCAGACAGCAGAACGGACGCGTCAACCGTCGCAACGGGACGGTGGTCGTCGTCGGCTAAAGTCTCAGTTACATTCGGATCGTTATCAGAAGAGATCATGGATCACGTCAAAAGGGTCGGTTCAGGTCCGCACACAGGCGTTCTGCAAAGCCATGTAGCATGGCCGCGGTCGCTCCCCAAAGATAACGACCCTCAATATCCATAGCCCACCAATGCCTCAGAGGACTGCCCGCGAACCGCGCACCATCGCGCCGCCAGTTATCGCTGGTTAAAATCACCTCCAAAGGGACCTCGAAAATCTCAGCGACTTCACTCTCTTGGGGGGTCCACTGGGTTGGCGGCTTAACCAAGGCCACAAAGGGCGCAACGTCGTAGCCTGTGCGGGTGGCATAGCGGGGCAAGGCCGCCAAAACATCCGCCCGTTCGATGCCAAAGCCCACCTCTTCACGGGTTTCGCGCCGGGCGGTGTCGAGCAAATCTGCGTCTTCAAGCTCGGCTCGGCCACCGGGGAAGGAAATCTGACCGGGGTGCTTTGGCAAATGCGCGGCCCGCTGCGTCAAAACCAGCGAAATGTCAGTACCGGTGTCGAGCAGGATCAGCATCACGGCGCTGGCCCGACGCTCGGGGTTGATGCCGTCGGCGCGCAGGTCGTCGCCATAGCGCGGCGGCGTTTCCGATTCGGCGTGCCCCCACGCGGCGATGGTCTGGCGAAGAGTCTTCGCATCCAAGCTCACGGCTCGAGGCCAGCGAGCGAAAAGGCCTGCCCAGCAGACCAGACCTGCAACGAGCCCGTTTCTGGGTCTTCTTCGGCCAAATCTACCAATTGATAGAAAACAGCCCGGTTCAGCCGTGCGGTTAGACCATCACGCACCTCCAGAATCGGGAACGGCTCCCCCGTTTTGGGGTCGAGCGTAAAAGTCAGCGGGTGAGAGGCGTCAGCGAGGACGGTATCGCCCACGTTGGTCTCAAACCGCAGGGTCTGAGCCGCTCCTGTGCCTTCAGCAGTCAACAATATCGCGATGAAAGGCGTCTTTTCGACGATAACCTCGCCGCGCTCGACGGGCGTTTGCAGAAAGAATCGGCCATCGACCTCAAGCCGCAGCACCGTCGAAAACAACCGCACCAACGCTTGGCGTTCGATCTTGGAACCGCGATAGAACCAGTCGCCATTGGCGGCGATGCGCATATCGAGGTCTTTGATGTCGTGAAGAACGCGGATTTGATTGGCCATGAGATCGCTTATTGCTCTGAGAAGAATTCGTCTTTAAAGCGCTACGTTAGAACGAGCGCCTCTCCAGACAAAGAGCGGCGCATTAGCGCGCCTGCAATCATGCTGCGTTTGTCGTAGAAATAAAGGTGGCTGGGGCACCAGGATTCGAACCTGGGATCACCGGATCAAAACCGGGTGCCTTACCGCTTGGCCATGCCCCAACCGATGAAAAGGTTTCTAGGCGAGGGACCGGATGATGGCAAGGGCAATCCTGCGTATCGGACCAGCGAAAATCGGCCATCACGAAAATTCGCATAAAGCTTGCATTACGTGCCATTCTTTGTCATAAAGACGCTTAATTTCAGGGCATTAGCCCACTTTCTTCGACCAATATTATAATTTCGGTCGAAAACGACATTTTAAATCCGAAACCTAAGTGTTTCTGGCTAAACGATTTTGAGGCCTACATGGACCGTTCAGACGATTTGTCTCGCAGCCGTCGATTTACTGCTCTTGAGTTGGGGAGCACACGCACCCGACCCAACATAGTTACATCCAAAGACGAACGCGTTGCGCCGCGCACGCCTGCGCCTGCCAACCGAGCGCCCCAGCCTTCGTTGGAATTCCGCGCGCGTCAGCGTCTTCGGACCTATGCAGAAGCGGCAACTGTGCTGGACCGCCAAGCGCCACGTGATGCCTCAACGGCAAAGCGTACCTCGCCCGTAAGCCGAATTTCTGAGGGCAACCCGACTGCAGAGGGGTCGCACGGCCACGTTATCCCCGAACCACCCAGCCCAATGGCAGAGGCCTACGTTGGCCGCACGCCACAGCTGACCCAGCGGGAGGCCGAGTTCCATAATCTCGAGCCTACGCATGAAGTGGTGGCACCGCTGGAGGACTCCGTAGCAGACGAAGATGCCAACCTCGCGGAAGCCCCTATTGTTGCAGCGACGGCCGAAACATCGCCGCCGATCAAGGCTTGGGACGAGGCTGAAGCAACGGTGGAATTCGCATCAGCGCCACAGGACGACCATGCCGTTGACCAAACTGCGGCTGAAACTGCCGACCATTCAGAGCCAGAAGTCTTTCAATCAGCCCATCCACATCCGGCAAAGGACCCGCGCGCTCGGACAGACGAAAATGGCGAAGGCGCGGCTGGCATTGTGGGAAAATACGCCGCCAAATCGGCCTTAGTCGCGAAATCTTTGGTCGCTAAAGCAGATTCGATGTGGCAAAATATCACCCAGCGTGGAAAGGGCCTGCTTGCTAACGGCCCAGCGCTGCCGAATTTCACCGCTCAAAGCGGTGTAGGAGTAATAGGTCGCGTGTCTCATCTACCCGCTAACTCTCTGCTGACCCCCCAAATGGGATCTCTCGCAGCCTCAGCGCGAGCGGACGCTGCGCATGCGCGGCCAGATGCCAACGTGCGCCCGGTAAAGAGCGAGGGGGTTCTGAATCAGGAGCCTGAGCCACGCCGGACCCTGCTGGCTCGCAAGATTCAGGATAACGTCGAGCGGACGGAAACCCGCGCCGTGACCCCTGCGGGTCCGATCACGCAGACCAAGCGTGGCCGGATGGCGTTTTCATCGCTGGCACTGATTGTTGTGACGCTGGTTCTGCTGGCCGCCGCCGCTTGGGCCACAATTTCCATCATGCAACGGACCAGTACGCCCATCACCACCATTGGCGAAACCGAGCGCTACCGTATCGAGGCGGTTCTGGATGCTTTGTTCATCGATCCGGGTACGGTTGACGGCGTTATAGATGGTCGAACGACTGCGGCGATCACCGAATATGCTGCCGAATATGGCTACGCTGGGCCCCAGGAAATCTCTGCGGCGCTGCTCCAGCATCTTGAGGACGAAGCCGAGGCCATGGGTGTTCTTGACCTGATCCAGTAAGCAGTTTTCTAAAGAATCTCAGCCGCGCCAGACCACCACGTCGGGCGCGCTTGCTGAACCAAAGCAAGGGCCGCATCGCGCGGCCCTTTTTCGTGGAACAAGGCAAAGCAGGTACTGCCCGATCCCGTCATCCGCACCAACCACGACCCGTCCAAGCCCGATAACAGCCCCAAGGCATCCGCAACATCGGGATTGAGTACACAAGCAGCGGCTTCCAAGTCATTGCGTGCTGCCTTGATGGCTTGCTGTGTTTGAGAAAGGTCTGATGCCGACCAATGCACGGGCGAGCCAAACTGACCGCCGAGAGCTGCAAAACACGCCGCCGTGGACACACCCGTGGGTGGTTTGAGCAGCAGAACAGGCGTTCCTGCCAAACCGTCAATGGTATCACCGGGTTGATCGCCCGTCCCGGACCACAGGCGGGCGGTTTGATCCATTGCTGGAGGCATATCAGCACCAAGCGTCGCCAGCGGCGTCCGAAAATCGATGTCGGAACGGAGATTTTCAGCCCAGTGAACAATCGCCGCCGCATTGGCCGTGCCCCCGCCCAAGCCCGCTTCTGCGGGCAAGTGCTTGGTGATCTCAACGCGGGTTGGGGGCAAATCAGAGGCCAGAGCGCGGACCGCTTCCAAAGCCCGCCACGCAAGATTGTCCGCACGAGAAACGCCCAGGTCGGGCGACATGCTCAAATCAAAATCGGAAGCGGGCGAAAACTGCACCCGATCCCCCAACGTCAGGAAGACAAACAGGCTTTGCAGGCTGTGCAGGCCGTCCCCGGGACAGCGACAGAGAACGTGCAGGAACAGGTTGAGCTTGGCCGGGGCGAAAACGCCGTTGTTGCTACTGTGCGGCGTCATCGTCGTCAGGCAAGCCATCGGTCAATTTCAAGCCGACGTCTTGAACATGGTCTTCTGGAATATCCGGAAGGTCCAGCGCGCGCGCCCAAAAATACTGCGCTTCTCTTGTCCGATCCAGCCTCCAATAAACATCGCCGACGTGCTCAGCGATTTCCCAACTCCACGGATTGAGCTGAAAGGCTCGTTCGAGATGCGGCAGCGCTTCGTCATATTCGCCAAGCTGGTAATAGGCCCACCCCAAACTGTCGATGATGGCGCCGCTGTCAGGCTGCATCTCAACGGCTCGGTTGAGCATCTCGAACCCCTGATCGAGGTTCAAGCCGCGCTCTACCCAAGAATAGGCCAGAAAATTCAGCACATTGGGATCATCCGGATTTAGCTCCAGCGACTTCAGCAGCGCTTCCTCCATGTTGTCGAAATCATCCAAGCGGTAATAGGAAATCCCAGCAATAAACAGCGGCTGCGCGGCGCCCGCCGTCAGCGATGGCATTTGATCGCGCCAAGTGCTGAAGGCATCGACAGACTTTTGGAAGTCCTGCGCCCGGAAATAGAGAACGCCACGCTGCCGGTTGATGCCCGGCGCGCCACCGAGCAAGTCTTCGGCTTCATCAAGAACGCTCAAGGCGTCCGCGTAACGCTGCTGATCAGACAAAGCCTGCACCTGACCCAGCAAAGCGGCCAGCTTGAACTCTTCCACCTGCTCCAAAGCGGCATAGAACGTTTCAGCCTCCTCGTAGCGCTCAAGCTCGAGCAGGGACGAGGCGATTACTTCGGTATAGCCGGGGTAGAGGCTCGATTTTGGCGTCAGCAGGTAGCCGATTTCCTGAGCGAACCGATAGGCCAACTGGGGTGAATCCTGTTCCGCCAACAATCGAGCGATGACGAAAAGCAATTCGGTGTAGACGTCCAAAGGCTCGATGGAAGGTGTCTGGGGGGTCGTCTGACCTTGCTCAATCCGGGCTAAGCCTTCTTCGCCTGCGCCGCGTGCTCCGGTTGAGAGCAAGGCTTCATAGAGGATTTTGGCATTATCGACGTCCCCGGCTCGCTCTAAGGCTTCAGCGGAGATTTGGGTCATGCGGGGGTACTGGAAAGGGTCTTGGCTGATGAAGGCAGCGAAAGCGTCGGCAGCGCTGTCTGCTTCACCTTGGGTCGCGTAGACCAGTCCGCGCGCATAGTTCCCCAAATGCGAAAAGCCGATGGCGTCCAAGCCCGCTTCGATCTTCGACAAGGCTTCGTCAATTTGCCCGTCGCCGGTGAGGATCGAAGCGTAAGCAATGGCATCAATGATGTCGTCCAAGCGCGATCCGGCGGGCCGCGGCAAAGTCAAAAGCGCAGTGGACCAAGCGCCCCGCTTGATCGCTTCGATCCGAACGATATTCAGGGCGAGTTGATCTTCGCTGTCGGTCTCTAAGAAGGCTTCTGCGTATTCCAAAGCGGCGTCAAAATCACCTTCGATGGTCAAAATCCGCATTTGCTGGCGGATCAACGCCTGCTCGCCAGGATCCTTCTCCAGTGCGTCCGCCAAGTAGCCGGTCGCACTGTCGGCGTCGCTGGACCGGGTAGCGGCCAACGCGGCAAGGAAATCGCCCGACTGTCCCTGTGCTGCCGTAACAGCGGTGAGTAGCGGCAGGGCACAGGCCAGACCGAGCACGAATTTCATCAAAGAATGCCTCCCAAGGGTATGCAGTTTAGATAGAGGCCTTGGCCCCTTGGGACAAGCAGACCAAGGGAGACTGTTGGAATTGTGACAGGCACGCGCCCGCCAAAGCGGGATTTTTTGGCCGAACTGTCTAGTTTGAAGCCCATGAGAGATGGCGAAGCTGCCCTATTTCCGCCTTATTACAGGCACCTCTGCTGATTCCCCACAACTATCCAATACGATGATGGCTTGAGGAAGGAATTCCCACAGCATTCTCATGGTTTCCGGCGCATCTAGACGCTGAACAGACTTGCCGCTTTGGGACTGGCCTCCCGCAATAATCACCGCTCTATGGGACGCTTATTCACCTGATGGAGCACGTTTGCCATGAAAGTACTGGTCTTAGGCGGCGATGGTTTTTGCGGCTGGCCGACAGCGCTGCACCTCTCCGAGCAAGGGCACGACATTACGATTGTCGATAACCTCTCGCGCCGAAACATCGATAATGAACTCGAAGCCCAATCCCTCACCCCAATTCAGCCCTTAGGCGTGCGGTTGGCAGCATGGAAAGACGTTAGCGGGCGCGATATGGCGTTTCGCATTCTTGATCTGGCGACGGACTACGACCGCTTCCTCGCACTGATCGAAGAAACCCAGCCCGACGCAATCATTCACTTCGCCGAGCAACGCGCCGCGCCCTACTCTATGAAAACCAGCAAGCACCGGCGCTACACGGTCGACAACAACTTGCGCGCTACCAGCAACGTCTGCGCTGCGATTGTTGAGTCAGGCCGAGACATCCATCTGGTGCACTTGGGCACCATGGGCGTTTATGGATACGGCACGGCCGGAATGCAGATCCCGGAGGGGTATCTCAACGTTAAGGTCGAAGTTCGGCCCGGTGAGGAAGTCGAAACCGAAATCCTCTACCCGGCGAATCCCGGCTCGATCTACCACATGACCAAGACCCAAGATGCGCTGTTCTTCCAATTCTATAACAAGAATGATGCCGTGCGAATCACGGACTTGCATCAGGGCATCGTCTGGGGGACGCAAACCCCACAGACGGAGCGCGACGAGCGGCTGATCAACCGTTTCGACTATGACGGTGACTATGGAACCGTGCTCAACCGCTTTCTGATGCAGGCAGCGATCGGCTATCCGCTGACTGTGCACGGCACTGGCGGACAGACGCGGGCGTTTATCCATATCAAAGACACGGTCCGGTGCGTGCAACTGGCGCTGGAGAACCCACCTGCTGCTGGCGAGCGTGTAGCGATTCTCAACCAGATGACTGAAACTCACCGGGTGCGAGATTTGGCTGAGAAGATTGCGGGGATGACAGGCGCAGCAATATCGCGACTTGAAAACCCGCGCAAGGAAGCCGCGGAGAACGAGCTGAACGTCGCCAACGCGCAGTTCCTGGGCCTAGGCCTGAACCCCACCACGCTTGATGAAGGCTTGATGGCTGAAGTGACCAACATCGCCCAGCGCTACAAAGACCGGGCGGATCTGTCCAAGGTGCCGTGCGTGTCCAAGTGGTAAGCGGGTGCTGATCAGAAAGTCGCAGAAAGCAAAAAGGCCCGGCGCTGTGTGCACCGGGCCTTTTTCATGTCTTCAGACAGAGCCGAAGCGGATTAGTCGTCGTCGGACTCAGCCGCAGCTTCTTCAGCTGGTGCTTCGTCGTCGCCAGCGTCAGAGCGCTCAATCACAACGTCGCCGTCTTCGTTGTCGAAAGCACCGAATTCGAGATCGTTACCGAAATCGTCTTCTTCTTCCTCAACAACAAGGCCCATGGCCTCTTCTTCAGACTTAGCAACGTTGATCTGAACCATCAGATCCACTTCCGGGTGAAGCTTCACGCGGATTGGGTGAGCACCCAAAGTCTTGATTGCACGGTCGAGCAGCACCTGGCTGGACATGATCGTGAAACCAGCTTCGGAGATACCACCAGCGATATCGCGTGTGGTCACCGAGCCGTAAAGCTGACCGGTGTCGGATGCCTGACGGATCATTGGGATCGACAGACCTTCCATACGGCCAGCAATATCTTCGGCTTCTTCGCGACGCTTCAGGTTGTCAGCTTCCAGCTGCGCGCGCTTGGCTTCAAAAGAAGCCTTGTTCGCATCGGTTGCCCGCAGAGCAATGCCCTGTGGCAGCAGGAAGTTGCGCGCGTAACCGGGCTTAACGGTTACGACATCACCCATTTGGCCGAGCTTATCGACGCGTTGGAGAAGGATAACGTTCATCATTGTATTGTTTTCCTTTTCCGCTCTAGCCGATCACGTATGGCAGCAAAGCCATCGTGCGGGAGCGCTTGATGGCGCGGGAGAGTTCACGCTGCTTCTTCGCAGACACAGCCGTGATACGGCTGGGCACGATCTTGCCGCGCTCCGAGAGAAAGCGGCTGAGAAGCTTGGTGTCCTTGTAGTCGATCACTGGAGCGTTAGGGCCAGAGAACGGGCAGGACTTCTTGCGACGGGTAAAGGGACGTCGAGCCATAGTCTTTATCCTCTTCCTAACTCTTATTCAGCATCGCGACGTTCGCGGCGTTCGCCACGATCGCCACCGCGGTCGCCGCCACGGTCACCGCCGCGCTCGCCACCACGATCACCACGGTCGCCACGATCTGGACGATCGCCACGGGCCTTGGCACGCATTTGGATGGATGGACCTTCAGGCATTTCTTCGATGCGGAGAGTCAGCATGCGCAGAACGTCTTCGTTCAACGCCATGTTGCGCTCCATCTCAGCTTTGCCTTCGTTGTTCATGTCGATGTTCAGCAACACGTAGTGCGCTTTACGGTTCTTCTTCACGCGGTACGCGAGCGACTTCAGGCCCCAGTACTCGGAAGAGTGAACCGAACCGCCGAACTCAGTGACGATGGTGGTAATTTGCTCGGTGATCGCCTCGACCTGAGTCGGGGATACATCCGGCCGCGCCATGTAGACGCATTCGTAAAAAGCCATTCTTATATGACTCCCTCTGGATAATATGAACGCCCGAAAATCGGTACGCTCAATAGCCCGCTCGGTGGGTAAAGCTCTAGACCGGGCAAGGAGTAGTCGAGCAGCGTTCGTTTAGCCCTATCAAGGCTTAGAAACAACCGTTCGGACGCATGGCTCCCGTGATACCCAGCTAAACCCGCCGCGCCGGTTGTCAGGCTGGCCTCACCGGCGCATAAACCGCTGGAAATGTTGAGATCAGTCACGTTGTAAACGGAGCGTCGCGTCATGAGAGCTTTCGTGTTCCCCGGTCAGGGCAGCCAGAAAATTGGAATGGGCAAAGACCTTGCCGAGTCCTTTCCATCCGCCAAGGCGGTCTTCGATGAAGTCAATGAAGCGCTGGGCGAGAATTTTTCTGCGCTGGTTTTTGATGGCTCGGACGATGATCTGAAGCTGACCGAAAACACGCAGCCGGCCCTGATGGCCGTTTCTTTGGCCGCCGTTGCTGCGCTAGACGCTGAGTTCGGTATCACGCTGAAGGACCACGGCAGCTTTGTCGCTGGTCACTCACTGGGCGAATATTCCGCTTTGGCCGCTGTTGGCGCGCTGTCGATTGCCGATACGGCCAAGCTGCTGCGGTTGCGCGGCAAGGCGATGCAGTCCGCTGTTCCGGTCGGCGAAGGCGCGATGGCCGCGGTGCTGGGTTTGAGCATGGAACAGGTCGAGGCCGTGCTGGCCCAAAGCGAGGCGAGCTTGGGCGTCGCAGAAGTCGCTAACGACAATGCGAACGGCCAGGTGGTCATTTCTGGTTCAGCGGGCGCGATTGCAGCGGTCAGCGATGCTATGAAAGCTGCTGGCGCTAAGCGTGCTGTACCCCTGCCTGTTTCCGCGCCCTTCCACTGCTCGCTGATGCAACCTGCCGCTGAGGCCATGGCACAGGCGCTGGCCTCTGCCACAATTAGCGCTCCTGCGTTGCCCGTAGTCGCGAACGTGCTGGCGGCGAGCTACGTCGACCCAAGCCAGACCGCTGACCTGCTGGTCCGTCAGGTGACAGGCCGCGTTCGCTGGCGGGAGTCGGTGGAGTGGATGGCCGCTCAAGGTGTGACTGAGTTGGTCGAACTGGGCGCCGGCGCTGTGCTGGGCGGCTTGACCAAGCGCATCGTCTCCGATGTCACGGCACAGTCCATTGGCACAGCTGATGGCCTGAAAGCCTTTGCGGAATCGCTCGGCTAAGCCCAAAGTTACTGAAATTCTCCCCCGAGAGGGGTCCGCGAATAAGGAAAGTCTATGTTTGACCTTACTGGAAAAGTTGCTCTCGTCACCGGTGCCTCTGGCGGCATTGGGCGTGCGACTGCGATTGCGCTGTCGCAGCAGGGAGCGACGCTGATCCTGACGGGCCGTCGCGAAGCGGCGCTGCAGGAAACAGCCGCAGCATGTTCGACGCCTTGCCACATCTTTACCGCTGATTTGGGCGATCCGGAGAGCGAGGCAAAGATGCTGGCTGATGCCGAAGCGGCAGCGGGGCAGATCGATATTCTGGTGAACAACGCGGGCCTGACCAAAGACGGCTTGGCGATGCGGATGAAGGACGATGACTTTTCCCAAGTAATCGACGTTAATCTCTCCGCCACGTTCCGCCTGTGTCGTGGCGCGATGAAAGGCATGATGAAACGCCGCTTTGGCCGGATCATCAACGTGGTCTCTGTTGTGGGCTTCATGGGCAATCCGGGACAGGCGAACTACGCTGCTTCCAAAGCCGGAATCGTGGGCATGACCAAATCCATCGCACGCGAAGTTGGTTCCCGTGGGATTACCGCAAACTGCGTCGCGCCCGGTTTTGTTGAAACAGCCATGACCGCTGACCTGCCGGAAAAGGTCGTCGCTGACCAGATTGCGCACGTGCCATCTGGGCGCATGGGTAAGCCTGAAGAAATCGCTGCAGCCGTTGTTTATTTAGCCAGCGATGAAGCCGCTTACATGAGCGGAACGACCTTGCACGTGAACGGCGGGATGGCCATGCTATAGCCGTAGCGGTCAGCAGACCCTCGTTCTGTGGTTTCGACAAGCTCTGCGCTTGTGTTAAGGGACCGCATCCTATTCCATTTAACGAACAACCGTAGGACTGTTTACCATGAGTGACGTTGCTGATCGCGTTAAGAAAATCGTTGTCGAGCGCTTGTCTGTCGAAGAAGACAAAGTTGTTGAGGGCGCAAGCTTTGTAGACGATCTGGGCGCGGATAGCCTTGATACCGTTGAGCTGGTTATGGCTTTCGAGGAAGAGTTCAACCTTGAAATTCCAGATGATGCAGCTGAAAAAATCGGCACCGTTGGTGATGCCGTTAAGCACATTTCTGAAGCTGTTGGCTAAGCAACAGACTTGTTAAGATGATCAGATTGGCGCCACGCGCGCCATTCTGCCTATACGTGTGAGGGTTGAGCATGACCGGTTTACGCCGTGTTGTGGTCACCGGCGTTGGCATGGTTTCACCGCTGGGGGCCGGAGTAGATAACGTCTGGAAGCGTTTGCTGAACGCAGAAAGCGGTATTCATACAATCCAAGGCTTTGATGCCTCGCATCTGCCATCAAACATTGGGGGCGAAGTTCCCATTGTGGGTGGCGTGCGGTCCGACGATCCCTTCGCGCTCGACACTGAAGCTGTCATGCCGGACAAGGAACGCCGCCGCGTTGACCCAATCACCATCTATGCCCTCGCCGCCGCAACAGAAGCGGTCGAGATGTCTGGATGGAAACCCACGGACGAAGCTGGACAAGAGCGCACCGGCGTGATGATCGGCTCTGGCATTGGTGGGATCGCGAGTTTTACCGATGCGGTGAAAACGGTGATGACCAAGGGCGCACGCCGCCTGTCACCCTTCGCCATTCCTGCAATTCTGGTGAACCTGCCGTCGGGCCATATCTCCATGAAATACGGGTTCCGTGGACCCAATCACGCCAACTCAACCGCCTGCACCACCGGCACACACGCCATCGGTGACAGCGCTCGGATGATTGCCTTGGGCGACGCCGAGGTCATGGTTGCTGGCGGAACAGAGCACGGCATCATCGAAATTGGCGTTGCAGGCTTCTGTGCTGCGCGCGCGCTTTCGACCAAATACAACGACGACCCCTCCAAGGCCTCCCGTCCCTGGGACAAGGGCCGTGACGGTTTTGTCATGGGGTCCGGCTCAGGTGTTTTGGTGCTCGAAGAACTCGAACACGCGAAAGCACGCGGCGCCAATATCCTTGGTGAAGTCAGCGGTTATGGCATGTCCGGCGACGCCCACCACATCACGGCCCCGCCAGAAGATGGTAACGGTGGCCGTCGTGCGATGGAAAATGCCCTCCGCTCGGGCGGCCTGAATGTCGAAGACATCGACTACGTCAACGCCCATGGCACTTCGACGCCCTTGGGTGATCTTGCTGAATTCCGCGCTGTTCGCACCCTGTTTGGTGAGCACCGCAAGTCCATGTCCATGTCATCGACCAAGTCGGCTGTTGGCCATGCTTTGGGCGCAGCAGGGGCGCTAGAGGCGATCTTCTGCCTGATGGCGATTCGGGATCAGGTGGCACCGCCAACGCTGAACCTGATGGAGCCAGAAGAGGATATTGATATGGATCTGGTACCCAACCAGCCTCGAGAACGCCAAATTCGTGCGACAGTATCGAACAGCTTTGGTTTCGGTGGCACCAACGGCTCTGTGATTTTCACCGCTTTCAAGGGCTGAAGCACTTTTTCTAGCGGGTTCGGCCCCCGGATTGCTTAACACCCACAGGAGCGGACACTCTCGCGTGTTCAAATTCATTCTAAAAATTGGGGTGACCATGGGTACGATTTTGGCCGCTGCGGTTGCGACTGTCATGGGCTTGGGGGCGTACTGGATGCAGCCGCCGGCCACAGCGACCATTGATGCGACATTTGTTGTGGAAACTGGCGCAGGCTTAAGCCAGGTCGCTACCGACCTCGAAGCGGCCAATCTGATCAACAGCGCAGAACAGATCACGGTTCTGGCGCGCCTGCGTGGCGACGCCTCGACGATCAAAGCGGGGGAGTTTGTTATTCCCGCCATGGCTGATCCGGCTGAAATTCTCGATATCCTGACCTTGGGTCGCGCAGTGAATCGCTTTGTGACGGTTCCCGAGGGCGTCACCGTCACAAATGTCATCGCTCGCCTGAATTCTGCGCCCGGGCTGACCGGAGAAGTTACCCGCATTCCCGCCGAAGGCACCTTGTTGCCCAACACCTATTCCTACGCACTAAACGATACGCGGCAGGAGGTGCTGAATCGGATGGAGGCGGCGATGATTGAGGCGCTGGATTCGGCATGGGTTGCGCGCGCCGGTGATGCGGCTGTGAGCAGCAAGCAAGACGCGCTGATCCTTGCCTCCATCGTGGAAAAAGAAACGGCGATCGCCTCAGAGCGGCCCTTGGTCGCCAGCGTGTATTCCAACCGCTTGCGTCAGGGCATGCGACTGCAAGCTGACCCCACGCTGGTTTATTACTTGTCCAAGGGAACCGGGCGCTTAGGGCGGGGTTTGACGCGGTCTGAGCTGAATGACGGCAGCAACCCCTACAACACCTATCGCAACGACGGCCTGCCGCCGGGTCCAATCGCTAACCCCGGCGTTGACGCCATCCAAGCCGCCCTCGCCCCAGCTGAAACGGATTTCATTTTCTTTGTCGCAGGCTGCGACGGCTCAACGGCCTTTACTGTGACCTATGCTGAACATCAGCAAAAGGTGCGGGAGTGGCGCGCTTGCGAGTTCCGACGGTTCATGCCCAATCCACCGACGGTGCGCCCGGTTGAAAACCTACCAGCACACCGGCCCTTGGCGGATAGCGCCACCACACAATGATGGCTTAGCGTTGTTTTACTGGTGTCATTTTGCCCTTTGTCGCCTTTTAGAAGGACTGGCACAGGTCAACTCTATTGCACGACTGATCGCGTTCAGATTGGGAATCGAAACAGCCAATCAGTCAATAGGCGGCAGTTTTGGCTTGCGCTTGAGGCTGTTCAAGCGGGTAGCGATGAAGCTTGGAACAACACTTGCGATCCCCAGCGGCCAAGTGATTTGCCATGGAAAAGCAACCCGCACCTTACCCGCTTCCATCCCGCGAACCATGATATCCACGGCACGATCGGTTTTCATCAGAAACGGCATTTTGAATCGGTTGGCATCGGTCATGGCACTTTGGACGAAACCCGGGCAGATGGTCGTCACTTCCACGCCAAAGGGCTTAAGCCGACCGTGCAGCGCCTCACCCCAATGCTTCACATAGGCTTTGGTCGCGGCATAGGATGGAGACTGGGTTACTGCAACAAATCCCGCGATAGACGCCATCAGTGCGATCTGACCTCTACCGCGCGAAGCCATGCGGTTGATGATTGGCATCACGGTATTGGAAACACCAATGACGTTAATCATCGACAACTCATGGGTCTGTTCAGCGCGTTCCATCAGGTATTTGCCCGTTCCATACCCAATACCTGCGTTCGCGATCAGCAGGTCAATCGGGTACTCTCGGTCAAAATCTGTCAGCATACGGTCCATGGCTTCCCGGTCAGAAACGTCGACCAGCGCCGGAATCGCCGTTGCGCCCTTGGCCTCACAATCCGCTAGCACTCCTTTGAGCCGCTCTTCATTACGGCCCGTGAGCAACATCGTGCGGCCTGGCGCGGCATAGGCCAAGGCCAGCCCCTTGCCTAAGCCGCTGGATGCGCCGGTGATGACAATGACGGACGGGTTTTTCATGGCTATGTTCCTAGGTAACGGCTGGCTTTGATGGGTAAGCCCTACCCTTTGCTGGTCAGCAGGAGTATAGACGCGACATGACGGCAGACCTCCCACCATTGCAATCCATGACCGGCTTTGCCGCCGTTGATGGCAGCCACGGTGAAGCGACCTGGAGCTGGTCGCTGAAATCCGTAAACGGAAAATCGCTCGACGTGCGTTGGCGGATGCCCAGTCGCATGGATAGCCTTGAACCAGCACTGAAAAAAATGCTGCAAAGCCAGCTTTCGCGCGGTTCGGTGTCAGCCAATCTGCAGCTGGATCTTCCGGGAACTCGCAGCGAGATCCAGGTGAACCACGACGCGCTGGACCGGCTCGCGCGGGTGGTGCGTCGGCGGGATGGACGAGAGCCGGATTCCGCTGCCTTGCTGTCCCTCCCAGGGGTTCTGGAAACCCGCAGCACATCGCTCAATGAAGACGAGCAAAGCGCGCTTAATGAGGCGGTTTTGGCGTCCTTCACCAACGCAGCCCAATCCCTGCAGCGCGCTCGCTTGTCCGAAGGCGCACAACTGTTTGCGATCCTGTCCGGACTGGTGGATCAGATCGAAGGCTTTACCAACAACGCCGAGCCGCTGGCTGATGCCGTGACCATTGCGATGGCCGAACGTCTGGCCACGCTGGCCGCTGACTTAGCGAGCAAAGCCGGCACGGTGATCCCCGAGGATCGCCTGGCCCAAGAAGCGGCAATGCTGGCGACCAAAGCCAATGTTCGTGAAGAACTCGACCGCCTGCGTGCGCACATCCTCAGCGCACGGACATTGCTGAGCTCTGGCCAGCCCGCCGGTCGCAAACTCGATTTCCTCGCGCAGGAATTCATGCGTGAAGCCAACACCCTGTGCTCCAAAGCTGGCTCAATGGAGCTCACCAACATCGGTTTGGCGCTCAAATCAGCGGTTGATCAATTCAAGGAGCAGGTGGCCAATGTCGAATAATACGCTTTCTCGCCGTGGGTTGATGCTGGTGCTTTCATCCCCCTCGGGCGCCGGCAAAACCACCATTTCCCGAGCGCTGCTCGAAGGCGACGACAACCTCGACTTGTCGGTTTCCGCGACCACCCGTCCCCCGCGCGAAGGGGAGCAAGACGGTGTGCATTACCATTTCATCAGCGAACCGCGGTTTCAGGAATTGGTCGACAACGATGGGTTGCTGGAATGGGCGACGGTGTTCAAGAACTCCTACGGCACCCCACGCGCGACCATCGAAGGCGCGCTAGCCGCCGGTCAGGACGTGCTGTTTGATATTGATTGGCAAGGCACGCAGCAGCTGCGCCAAAAAATGCCTCAAGACCTCGTCAGCGTTTTTGTGCTGCCGCCCTCCTTGGCTGCGCTGGAATCCCGACTCAAGTCGCGGCAGGCAATGACGGGTGAAACCGATGATCAAGTCGCGTATCGGCTGTCAAAGGCACCCGGTGAGGTATCACATTGGGCTGAATACGACTTCATCATCGTAAACAGCAATATTCAGGAAAGCGTCGAACAAGTTCGCGCGATTCTTGCCGCAGAACGGCTGCGCCGGGAGCGGTGGCAGGGGCTGGATCAGATTGTGTCCGACATCCGCTCAATCGAGGGCTGACAACAGCGCCTCAGCAATTTTCCGAAAATCCTCTGGCGCGCGTTCTTCGGCGCGCGCGGTGGGCGGAATTTCCAATTCTTCGAGAAAAGCCTCGGCCTGAGGCACGAGTGACTTAAGCGACTGGCGCAGCATTTTGCGGCGCTGGCCAAAGGCGGCTGCGGTCACGCGTTCAATCTGCGAAAACAGGGCAAACGGTCCGGGAATATCGGATCGGGGATCCAGGCGGACAATGGCAGAGGTGACTTTGGGCGGTGGGGTAAAGGCCTGCGCAGGCACGTCGAACTGACGCTCCGCCGATGCCACGGTGAGCGATGTTAGCACTGCCAAGCGGCCATAGGCCTTATCGCCGGGCTGAGCCACAATCCGGTCCACCACTTCGCGCTGAAACATCAGGCTCAGCGACCGATACGCCCCGGCTTCGCGCCACAAATCGCGCAACCAGCCAACCAGCAAGGGGGTCGCAACGTTGTAAGGCAGGTTGGCAATAATCGCCCGCGGCGCGCTTACCTCGGTCAGCAAATCCAGCTCGAGCGCATCTTGAAACGCAACCCGAAAGCCCTTGGCCTGACCTTCTTCAGTCTGTGCTAGCTGGTCCAGAATAGGGGCGGTGCGGGTGTCTTTCTCGATCGCAAGAAGGGACTGCGCACCAGTTTGCAGCAGCGCACGTGTCAGGCCGCCAGGACCGGGGCCAACCTCAATCAGATGACAGCCGTCCAGCGGCTCAGCCGACCGGGCAATCCGTGCGGTCAGGTTCAAATCGAGCAAGAAGTTCTGACCCAGTGCTTTTGTGGGCGAGAGATTGTTGGTCTCAAGCACAGTGCGCAGCGGTGGCAGGTCGTTGATTTTCACGTCAGCGGCTACTCAGAACCGGTAATCAATGTAAGCATTTCGGCGCAAATCCGCGTCATAGCGACGGGTAAGCTTGTCGATGCGCTCATTGGTCAAGCGCTCACGCACAGCCTCTGCGGTCAGGGGGTCAACCTCGACTCGCTTGCCGCAAACCATGTAGACCGAGCCCCCGCCGTCGGCAGGCAAAGGCGGGCTGACTTCGCCTACTTCCAAAGACGAGAGCGTGACCGAGATGATGGGGGGCAAGGTTGAGAGATCGAGCTCTCCAAGATTGCCTGAACCAGCTTCACCGTACTGGGCCATAACCGCATCAAACTGCCGGCAGCCGCGGACTTGCTCAGAGATGTTGGTCAGCAGGGCAAGACGCTGTTGCGCGATGGGGTTGCTGAGATCGTCAGGCAGGTGAACGAACAACTGCCGCAGCGCCGCAATGGTCCGCGATGAGGCGGCACCGATAGGGCGGCGGGCAAGAATGCCCATGATGTAATAGCCTTCATCCGTGCGGATGGGCGTTTCGGTGATGTTGCCAGGTCGCAAGTTTGCCATGCCAGCCTCTAAATCTGCATCCAGCGAGCCTTCCGGCACCCAGCCGCGTGACCCACCAACCCCAGCCGTTGCGGCATAGGAATACTGCTGCGCCAGCTTGCCAAAGTCGGTGCCCTGCTGCAGTTGCTCAATGAGCTGTGTGGCCTGCTGACGAACTTGCGCTTCTGAAGACTGGCGCCCAAAGGGCAAGAAGATTTCGACAAGCTGCCGCTCAGACCGACCCCGCAGGGCGTTGATCCGGTTGACCTCGGCCAGAAGCTCCTTGTCCGAGATTTCCACGTCGGGAATGACCTGCCGTTGACTGATCGCATTGATGGCGATTTGAGCGCGGATTTGCTCTTGCATGGTTGCTGCGGGTACGCCCGATTGACGGATCAGCGCTTCAAACCCTTCGCGATCAAGCTTGTTTTGTGTCGCAATACTGTCAAAGGCATCGAGGACGAATTTTTCGCGAATATCGATTTGCAGGCGTTTGACTTCCTGCAACCGGATTTTGTCAGCAACCAGCTTGTCCAGCACCTGTGGCGCGAGCGCCAAACGGCGCTCGGTGGTGTTTGGTACTTCTGCAACCATGATCGCTAAGTTGATGCGATAGGCCAGATCCACATCTGTGATGATGTCATCATTCACAACCGCCAATACGCGAACAGACGATTGCTGCGCGCCAGCGGAAGAAAAGCCGACAGACGCCAGCAGGCACAGGGAAAGAATGGCGAACCAGTGTTTAACCATGACTGAGAAAGAACCCTTATCTCGGATCAGGATGGAGGGGCTAAATGCAATATGCGACTATAGTCCACAACCCGGGCAAGAATCGAGCCTTAGACGCGCCTAAACGATCACGAGGCAGCACGTTCTGCGCGGCCCAGTCCATCAAACAGGTCCAAAGTCGCTTCCAACCACGCTTGCACCGGTTCACCACCATGTGAGGCCAGGTCGAAGGTGGACGTTGTCCGCACCCACTGGAAGGCACCAAAAGCGATGTAATCCGCATAGGACGGGACGCGTCCGCCGAGCCATTGCTGGGTTTCCAGCGTCTTTTTCATGGGCATGAGCGCGCCCTTGAGCTGAGCTTTCGCCGCCTCGCCCCCCGCAGAAAACTCTTCCAACGTCATGTTGAACCGCGTTTCGCGGGACGTGCGGAAGTAGTCGCGGTCTTTTTCCTGCAGGCCGTTGTAGATGTCCAACAGGATGATGCGGATAACCAGCGGATGCAGGGAGAACGCCGCCCAGTTGTTGATGAACAGCGCATGCGCTTTACCTTTTTCGCCACCAAACAGGCTTGGGCCTTCTGGAACGGTTTCTTCGAGATGCAGCGCAATGGCCCAACTCTCGGACAGCACGTCCTCGCCAAACTGCACCGTCGGTACAATCTTGCGCGCACCATCACAGATGCTGGGAATATCGGTGAAGCCAATCTTCTCAGAGTCGTGGCTCAGCCCTTTGTGCGCCAAAGCCATGGTCGTGCGCCATGCATGGGGGCTGAAACGTGCGCCTTCTGCATTCGTGATGTCGTATGTGGTGATCTTGGTCATCGTTGCTTTCCTATGATGTCGCGCGGATCATGTCCGCAGCCTTTTCGGCGATCATTATCGTGGGGGCATTGGTATTTGCGCCAACCAAGCGCGGCATGACCGAAGCATCGACAACCCGCAACCCCTCTATCCCTTTGACGCTTAAGTCAGGCAGCAGTGGGGCATTGAGATTATCCGCCGCCCCCATCGCGACCGTGCTGGTTGGGTGATAGACGGTGTCGGCGGTTTGGCGAACCCACTCGCGCACTTGCTCGCGAGACTGGACATGGGGGCCTGGCGAGATTTCTGCGCCGCGGTGTCGGTCAAACGCCGGCGCGCCCAACAGCTTGCGGCCCCAATCGGTTGCGGCCATCAGCACATCCATGTCGTGGTCTTCGGGATCCGATAGATACTGCGGGTCGATTATGGGCTTGGCCAAGGGATCGGGCGAGGCCAAGCGGATTTCTCCGGTGGATTCAGGATAAAGATTGCAGCAGTGGACACAGAATCCATAGCCCCAGACAATCTTACGGCCATGATCTTCAATACGTGCTGGCAAAAAATGGAACTGGATGTCGGGAATGTCTTTCTCCGGCGCGGATTTCACAAAGCCCCCAGCTTCGGCCACGTTAGATGCCAGCGTTCCACCACGCCGGGACAGCCAAAGTCGTGCCCAGTTCAGTCCGCGCAGAGGCATGTCGAAGTTATAACCCATGCCGACACCCGTTTTGGCGTGATGCTGAACGATGATGTCGAGGTGGTCGGCCAACCCCTTCCCCACGCCCGGCGCATCGCAAACCACATCGATGCCCAGCGCGCGCAGCTCCTCTGCCGGACCAACACCGGAGAGAAGCAGCAACTGCGGGCTGTTGATTGCGCCTGCACTGATCAGCACTTCGCGGCGTGCGGTCACGGTTTGGTCGGCAAGCTCAATCCCCGACGCGCGCCGACCGTCAAAAGTGATGCGTTGGACATGCTGCTTGGTCATGATGTGCAAATTGTCGCGAGCTTGGACCTCGTCGGACAAATAAGACCGCGCTGAGGAAGCGCGCAGACCCCGGCGGGTGGTGGTCTGGTACAGCCCGATGCCTTCACCGTCTTCGCCATCGTTGAAATCATCGGTCAGTGGCACTTGGACCTGAGCGCCGGCCTGGACAAAAGCCCGGCTGAGGGGGTTGGGGTCAATGGGGTCAGAAACACTTAGCGGCCCGCCGATGCCGTGCATCGCATCGGAACCACGCACGTTGTCTTCAGCTTTAATAAAATACGGTAGAACCGAATCGAAGTCCCAGCCTGTGGCGCCAAGGTCGGCCCAGCCGTCATAATCTGCGCGCATGCCCCGCGCATAGATCATCGCGTTCACAGACGACGAGCCACCCATGATCTTGCCCCGTGGCCAGAACAAGCTGCGATCCTTCAGATGCGCCTGCGGCGCTGTGTCATAGCCCCATGACAAGTTGGTGAATTTTCCCAGCGCAGCGAGGCCAAAAGGTAAGTGAATCGCGGGGTTACGGTCCCTTCCACCGGCCTCAATCAGGCAGACAGTGGTTGCGGGATCAGCGGAAAGGCGGTTGGCGAGCACGCATCCAGCGGACCCAGCACCCACAATTACAAAATCAAATTCCACGCCCATTACTCCCTGTGGACCCTTTGCATTTCAGCTTTAGCACGGCTTAAATGCAGGTGCATGTCTTGCGATTTATCGCAAACAGACTTTATTGAGTACCAAACCAGTCTTCTTACCACCCCACTCACGTTCAAGAGCCCGAATGCCCAGCCTCGTCGTCGCCAACATTTCAACCGGTTATAGTCCGAACCACCCCGTGCTCGACAACCTGTCGCTGCGCGTGGAGGACGGGGGCCGTTTGGCGTTGGTCGGTGCAAGCGGCAGCGGCAAGACCACGCTGTTTCGTGCAGTCGCGGGCTTTATGGACTTGGCCCAAGGCAGCATCCACGTCGGCGAGCGCGAAGTCAGTGCCCCCGGATTAACCATCAACCCAGAGCGACGCGGCGTTGGCCTCGTGTTTCAGGATTTGGCGCTGTTCCCGCATATGACGGTCGAGCGCAACATCCGCTATGGTCTCAAAGGGGTCACGGGGCGCGAAGCGGCGCACCGGATTGATGCGCTGCTGGAGCTGACAGGTCTGCAGGACTTGCGGAACACCCGGCCCGGTGAGTTGTCCGGTGGCCAGCAACAGCGCGTCGCGCTGGCCCGCGCCTTAGCACCCAAGCCGGGTGTGCTGTTGCTCGATGAGCCCTTCTCGAGCCTCGATCTGGAAACCCGTCTGCGCTTGCTGCAATCGGTGACGGAGATCCTCGATGCTGAGCGGATGACGGCCCTGCTGGTCACACACGATCAGGGCGAGGCCTTTGCCTTTGCCGACGAAGTTGCTGTCATCGGTAATGGTCAGGTCGAGCAGTCCGGCGCGCCGGAAAGCCTCTACGCCACCCCCGCCTCCCGCGAAGTGGCCCGCTTTATTGGCGAGGGTTCGTTTCTGCGTGCGGCCTTTGCGCCCGGTCAAATGACCGTCGAAACCCCCTTTGGCGATGTCATGCCACGATGGGTTCAAGACCCACCCGGCGGACAGGAAGAAATCGACATCCTCATCCGGCCTGAAGACCTCTCACTGGCCCTGCAAGGCGACGAAGGCACCCACGTTCGCGTGCTCAGCCATCGCTACATGGGGTCGTTTGTGGATTTGATGGTCGCGCTGGACGATGGCCAGCAGCTGCACTGGCACTCACCAGTGATGACAGCGCCCAGCGCCGGCGCGGATGTCCGCGTGACGCTCAAAGGCGGTCTGTACCCCGTCTTCCGCCGTTAGCGGTTAAGTCGCCGCTGCTTGGTCAGTGCCTGCGGGAACGCCAGCGACCACGCCAGGCTGCATATGCGCATCATCGTAGGCTTTGCGGGCAAAGACTTCGCGCACCATCGGCGCGAAGAACGCCAAATCTTTCATGGGATAGTCGGGGTCAAAGCTTGACTGATCCCACCGTTCACAGAAATCAACGCACGATTGGTAGTAGGGGCTGTCCTTGAACTCCTGCCGCTTCTCTGGATCCCAGCCGTAGTGCTCAGCGTAGTACACCATCTGAAAGACACCGTGATGCTCGACCGTCCAAGAAACCTCGTCACGCACGAAGGGCCGGACGATCTCAGCGGCCATTTTGTCATGGTTCTGCGGCGCTAAACCGTCGCCAATATCGTGCAGCAAGGCCGCAACGATCCAGTCGATATCTGCCCCGTCGTTCAAGGCCCGCGTCGCCGATTGCAGGCCGTGTTCGAGCCGACTGATTTTGTACCCGGCCAAAGTCTCATCCCCTTGGCGCGCCAACTCACGAAGAACCCGCTCTCCGGTTTCGTTGAGGAAAGGCTGCTCCAGCGCATGCAGCGCCAGATAATCTTCCTTTGTGCCGTGCTTCATCTCGGTAAAGGAAACTTCAAAGCCGTCTGGTACAATATCACTCATAGTCGGACCTCAGATCATTTGCTAAGCCGACGAATACCATTTTCCCAAGGCGCAGGTCATGTCCGAAAACGTCAAATCTTCCCCCACATCCTCGGATTTAATTCAGACCTATGCGCGGCTTGGACTGACGTCCTTTGGCGGCCCCGTCGCCCACATCGGCTACTACCGTGAAGCCTTCATCGCAAAAACCAGCTGGATGGATGACGACGCCTTTGCTGAACGACTGGCGTTGTGCCAAGCGCTGCCCGGACCGACCAGCAGTCAGATGGCCTTTGCTTGCGCATGGAAAATGTCTGGGAGCCTGGGCATGGCCTTTCTGTGCCTGAGCCTGTTTCTCATTCCTTCAGTGGTGATTTTGCTGGCCTTGGGCCTGTTCTTTGTCGCCACAGCAGGCGGTAGTCTTGGGGGCGGCTTTCTGCAATCGTTCATGGCGCATCTGGCAGACTGGATGACTCCCTTGGTCGTCGCCGTGATTTCCTACGCCACCATCGGCATGTTCAAATCGCTGTCCTTTGGCCTGACCCGCCGATGGATCACAGTCCTATCGTTCGTCATGATACTGCTGCTGATGGGTGTGGATCGCCTGCCTGAAGGCGACCTTGGACCCCTGCGGACCGTGGTCAACATCGTGCCTATCATCTTTGGCGCACTCATGGGGTTGGCTTTGCTGCGTAACGACAGCGTGGTCACATCCACCGCTGCCGCCCCTACGAGAACCAGTGCAAGCCGCAGCATGGTCTGGCTGTGCGCGCTGGCGTTTTTCGTCCTTCTGGCCGTATCGCTTGTGATTATCCTATTCGAGCTGGGGCCCTTCCCTGTGCAGCTATTGGCAGGCTTCTATGAAGCAGGATCTTTGGTGTTTGGCGGCGGGCATGTGGTTCTGCCCCTGCTCAATGATGTGTTGGTTGAGCCAGATCTGGTGCCCGAAAGTGCCTTTCGCACCGGCTACGGTTTTGCCCAAGCCATCCCCGGCCCCGTCTTCGCCGTGGCCGCGTTTCTGGGCGGGCAAGTTGGCGGGCTAAGCGGTTTGGTGCTCGGAATCCTCGGCACCGTCGCGATCTTCCTGCCTGGCCTGTTGCTGGTAATGGCGGTGGTGCCGTTGTCGGCCAACCGCTCCGAAAACCGAGCCTACAAAGCCGCCCTCGCTGGGGTAAACGCCGCCGTCGTGGGGGTGCTCGGGGCTACGGCGTTTTCACTGTTCTTCCTGCTTTGGGAGCCGGGGATCCTCATTCAACAATCCAGCGACACCACTGCCTATGTCGCCGCCGCGCTGCTTGGTCTGTTCTTCCTGTGGGTCTTGCGCCTGCCGCCGCTGATTCTCATCGCCCTGACGCTGTTCGCCGCTCTGTTGACCACGCTCCTCTGAGTCGCCGTTTCTTGGCTATGAGACTCAGGCGATCCTGCTAAGGTGCGCGGCAGTTATTGTTGCTTGCAGGAGCCCGTATCGTGGAACCCAAAACCGAATCTTTCAGCTACGAGCAGTTGCTCGAGTCGTCCCGTGGGGAGCTGTTTGGCCCCACCAACGCTCAGCTCCCTGCGCCGCCTATGCTGATGTTCGATCGCATCACCAAAATCTCCAACGAAGGCGGAGAGTTCGGCAAGGGCGAGATCATCGCTGAGCTGGATATCAAAGATGACCTATGGTTCTTCGACTGTCACTTCATCGGCGACCCGGTCATGCCCGGCTGTCTGGGCCTAGACGCCATGTGGCAGTTGGTGGGGTTCTACCTCGGTTGGACCGGTGGTGAAGGTAAGGGCCGCGCTCTGGGTTCTGGTTCGGTGAAGTTCACCGGACAGGTGACCAAGGACGTCGAACTGGTCAAATACACCATTCAAATGAAGAAGGTGATCCGTCGCGGTATTAACCTTGGCATCGCCAACGCCAAGCTCGAGGCCGATGGCCGCGAGATTTACACCTGCGAAGACCTCCGCGTAGGTTTGTTCACATCTCTGTCTCAATTCTAAGCTCACTCAGCCGAAGGAAGCCCAGCTCATGGCCATGCGTCGCGTCGTCGTTACCGGTCTCGGTATCGTTTCCAGCATTGGAGTCGGCAAAGATGCCGTCACTCAGTCCCTCCGAAACGCCACATCCGGGATTGTGCTACAGCCCGATTACGTTGAGCGCGGCTTTCGCTCGCAAGTGGCTGGGACGATTAAAACTGAGCTCGAAGACCACATCGACCGCCGCGCTTTGCGCTTTATGGGGCCACCAGCGGGCTATGCCTACATCGCTATGCAAGAAGCTTTGGCCGATTCTGGGATGGAAGAAGCCGACTACGCTGAGAACGATCGTGTCGGCCTGATCATCGGCTCCGGTGGTCCGTCGATGAAGTGGCAGACCTACGCGATGGAAACCGCAGCGGAAAAAGGTGTGAAGCGCATCGGTCCGTTCAACGTGCCAAAGGTCATGTCCTCGACCTGTTCCGCTGTGCTCTCGACGCTGTTCAAGATCCACGGCCACAACTACTCCATCACCTCCGCCTGCTCGACTTCGGCGCATTGCATCGGTCACGCAGCCGAGCTGATCCAGTTTGGTAAGCAGGACGTGGTCTTCGCCGGTGGCGGAGAGGAAGAACACTGGTCGCTGTCCATGAGCTTCGATGCCATGGGCGCCATGAGCTCCAAGTACAACGAAACCCCAGATCGAGCGTCCCGCGCCTTTGACAAGGACCGCGACGGCTTCGTGATTTCCGCCGGTGGCTCCGTTCTGGTGTTGGAAGAATACGAGCGGGCCAAGGCACGCGGCGCGAAGATTTATGCCGAAATCGTCGGCTACGGCGCGACCTCGGACGGCCATGACATGGTGGCGCCCTCAGGCGAAGGCGCAATGCGATGCATGCGCCAAGCTCTGGCGGGCTTCGATGACCGCGCGATCAAGGCTTCGGATGTGCAGTACATCAACGCACACGGCACCTCGACACCGGTTGGTGACGTTGCCGAACTGGGCGCGGTAAAGGCTGTATTCGGCGAAGGCTCAACCCCAGCTGTTGGCTCAACCAAGTCACTGACGGGTCACGCACTGGGCGCGGCTGGGTCAAACGAGAGCATCTACTCCCTGCTGATGATGGAAGGCGGCTTCCTCGCGCAATCCCCGAACATCGACGAACTCGATGAAGCGACAGCAGGCGTGGATATCCTCACCGCTCAGCGCGAGCTGGACGTGCACACGGCGCTTTCCAACTCCTTCGGCTTCGGCGGCACCAATGCGTCGCTGATATTCTCCAAGGCGCTGCTCTAAACAGACGCCGTCTTGGATTTTGCCTGCGGGAACCACGTGCCCAGGCGGGACTCGTTGCCCGCTATAGGGTGACGCGGGATGAGCAGGGACAGCACCAGCGAGCCAACCGCCATCCCAGCCCCGGCAAAGAATACCGCTGCCGGGGATACCAGCCAGATCAAGCCAAACACAAACGGCACACCAACCGCAGCAATGTGGTTGATGGTGAAGGCGACAGCGGCTGTGCTCGCCATGTCTTCAGGGTCGGCGATTTTCTGAAAATACGTCTTCATGGCAAAGGCCAGCTTGAAGAACAGATGATCCAGGATGAACAGTGCAATTGCCAGCCAAGGGGTTGTGACCAGCCCATAGAGGATGAAGATCGGGATCAATCCAGCGTACTCGATGACCAGCGTGCGGCCCTCACCAAACCGCTTGATGAACTGACCCACCAAGGGCGCGAACGCCATGTTCAGGACCTCATTGAGCAGCAGCAGCGCAACCATATCCTCGATGCGAATGTTGAACTTTTCAACCAGCAACACACCGGCGAACACCGTAAAGATCTGCCGCCGCGCACCGGCGATGAAGGTCAGGGCATAATAGAGCCAGTATCGACCACGAAGCACAATGCCGGTGCGCTGCACCGTTCCACGCGGTAGAGTTTTGAAGCCGCCAAATCCAATCACCGCTGAAGCCATACAGACGACCCCGCCGATCAGGAACACCGTCAGATAGCTGAGCTCAAAGAACTTAAATGCCAGATAAGACCCGCCAATCGCGAGGATCGCCGCGATCGAGGTGGTCGTAACCACCCACCCCAGCAAGACCGGAGCACGATCTTTCGGGAACCACTGCAGCTGCAGGCTCTGCGCGTAGGTCTCGTAGTAGTGGAAGCCAACCGACATGATCGACATGGTAATGGCGATGCCCCAGAAGGTCGGGAACACCCCCGTCAACGCCGTCCCCAGGCCCAGCATCGCCAGAAAGAATATAGCCAGCGTCTGCTCTCGGATCACAGCAACAAAGAACACAGCGGTGAACGCGAGGAATCCGGGGATCTCACGAATCGAATGCAGGGCGCCCATCTGAAAGCCATCAAAAGCGGCGATCTCAATGGCAAAATTGGTGATCAAGGAGGCCCAAACCGTGTACCCAACCGCACTACCAGCGGCCATGATCATGATCAGGGCAATGGCTTGCCGCAAAGTTGGGCCGGTGAACTCTAGGGGGTCGCGCGGGGTGACGGTCAAAGCGGATATCCTTCTCTAGCCCTCAACCTGCACCGGGCCGGGCCGAAGTCAAAACACGCTTGCGACATGCCTGTTCCCTCCAGAGCGTGAAAATCTCAAGTTGCGCGATTGGCGGGCGAGGCGAAGCCGAGCCCGTCAAGCGCCACCATCCCACCGCCGTGCGTGAAAACATCAAGCGCCGCCCAAAAAAGAAAGGCCACGGAGGGTTCCGTGGCCTTTGGTAAAGCGCCGGTCCGCGAAGCGGACCGACAAGGAGCTCAAAGCACGCTTTATTCGGCAGCAGCGGCTTCTTCACCGGTCTCTTGGTCCACTTCTTTCATGGACAGCTTGACCTTGCCGCGATCATCAAAGCCGATGCACTTCACGTACACTTCGTCGCCTTCGTTGATCACGTCAGTGGTCTTGTTCACCCGGCCTTCGGTCAGGTTAGAGATGTGCACCAGACCGTCACGTGAACCGAGGAAGTTTACGAACGCGCCAAAATCAACGCATTTCACAACCTTGCCGCGGTAAATCGTACCGACTTCTGGATCAGCAGCAATGCCCTTGATCCAGTCGATTGCCGCTGCGATAGCCTCTTGGTTGGTCGCTGAGACCTTGATGGTGCCGTCTTCTTCAATATCAACAGCCGCGCCAGTCTCTTGGGTGATTTCCCGAATGACTTTGCCACCGGTACCGATGACTTCACGGATCTTGTCCTTATTGATTTTGATGGTTTCCATCTGCGGCGCGTGGGGGGACAGTTCCTCACGTGCTGTGTCGAGCGACTTGCCCATCTCACCGAGAATGTGCAACCGGCCACCCTTAGCCTGGTCCAGCGCAATCTCCATGATTTCTGGCGTGATCGAGGTGATCTTGATGTCCATCTGCAGCGAGGTAATGCCTTCCGACGTACCCGCTACTTTGAAGTCCATGTCACCCAAGTGATCTTCGTCACCAAGGATGTCGGAGAGAACAGCAAAGCGCTCGCCTTCCTTGATCAGACCCATAGCAATACCCGCACAAGCCCGCTTGAGTGGTACACCCGCGTCCATCATGGACAGGGAAGCACCACAGACTGTCGCCATAGACGAGGATCCGTTGGATTCTGTGACCTCAGAGAGAACACGGATCGTGTACGGAAACTCTTCCTTTTCTGGCAGCAGCGGACGCATGGCACGCCAGGCAAGCTTACCGTGACCGATTTCCCGGCGACCTGCGCCACCCATGCGGCCTGTTTCGCCGACAGAGTATGGCGGGAAGTTGTAGTGCAGCATGAAGTGCGAAC
This sequence comes from Alphaproteobacteria bacterium, assembly GCA_965661545.1. Taxonomy (GTDB): domain Bacteria; phylum Pseudomonadota; class Alphaproteobacteria; order UBA7985; family UBA7985; genus UBA7985. The sequence continues at coordinate 72,998 of CBFIEF010000003.1, forward strand.
GGTAGTCGCCTTCGATGTTGTCGATGATCTGCTCGTCCTGTGCTGTACCCAGCGTGGTCGTAACCAGCGCCTGTGTCTCACCACGGGTGAACAGGCTCGAGCCGTGCGTCCGGGGCAGGATGGTGGTTTCAGCAACAATTGGGCGAACCGTCGTGGTGTCACGACCGTCGATGCGCAAACCGGTGTCCAGGATACCACCGCGAACGATGTCCTTTTCCAGGTTCTTCAGCGCGCCGCCAATCATGCCAGCGTCAAACTGCTCTGCGAGGGCTTCCTTGGTCGCACTCTTGACCGCATTCACCGCTTCAACACGCTCTTGCTTCACCGTCTTGGTGTACGCAGCGCGCAGGCCTTCTGTGGCTTGCGCAGCAACAGCCGTCGCACAATCAGCCAGCTCAGGGGCTGGTTCTGGCATGTCGATCGGGTCTTTAGCGCAGTCTTCTGCAAAGTCGATGATCATGTCGATGATCGGCTTGTAGTTTTCATGGCCAAACTTCACAGCGCCGAGCATGACTTCTTCAGACAGCTCTTCTGCCTGAGATTCCACCATCATCACGCCTTCAGCCGTACCGGCGACCATCAGGTCGAGGTCCGTGTCTGCCATTTGCGTAATGGTCGGGTTGAGGATGTATTCGCCATCCTTGTAACCGATTTTCGCAGCGCCAATTGGGCCCAGGAACGGCAAACCGGAAATGGTCAGCGCAGCAGAAGCCGCAACCATGGCCAGCACGTCACCATCGTTTTCCAGATCGTGGCTCAGAACCGTCAAGATCACCTGCGTTTCGTTCTTGTAACCGTCCACGAACAGCGGGCGGATTGGACGGTCGATCAGACGGCTTGTCAGCGTCTCTTTCTCCGTCGGGCGTCCTTCGCGCTTGAAGAAACCGCCAGGAATGCGGCCAGCAGCGGAGTACTTTTCCTGATAGTTCACAGTCAGGGGGAAGAAATCGATCCCCTCTTTGGGAGTTTTGGCGCCTACAGCGGTCGCCAATACAACGGTATCGCCATAGCGTGCAATCACAGCACCATCAGCTTGGCGTGCCGCGCGGCCCGCCTCAAGGGATAGCGTCCGGCCACCCCACTCGATTGATTTACGAGTAATTTCAAACATCGTTTGTCCTATAGCCTCGGGTTCACTCCCCCGCCCCATGCGGAAAAGCAGCCGACCCCAGGCCGTCTTTTTCTTGCGTTTCAGTTCATCTGCTCTGGAACACCGGACCCACACAGCAAGTGCCGCAGATAAGGCGGAGGGAACAAGTGAGCATCCCCATCAGCAATTGATGCGTAGGTCCGACACCCCCCACAAAAGGTGGTGTTCAATATTGACCGCTCCAGTGCAGGGGAGGAAGTCGCACAAAATTGCGCGTCCGGAAACAAAAAACCCTGAGATGTCAGAGCACCTCAGGGTTCCGTTTCCGCCTTGAACAACCCGCGGGCTGCTCAATGTCCGGTCATGCGTGGTCTAGCGACGCAGGCCAAGACGCTGGATCAGCGACTGGTAGCGCGCGTCTTCCTTGCGCTTAACGTAGTCGAGCAAGCGGCGACGCTGGCCCACCATGATCAACAGACCGCGGCGGGAGTGAAAGTCGTGCTTGTGCTCTTTCATGTGTTCGGTGAGGTTCTTAATCCGCTCCGTGAGGATCGCAACTTGAACTTCTGGAGAGCCGGTATCACCCGGCTTGAGGCCAAATTCTTCAACGAGTTCGGCTTTACGTTCTACCGTAATAGACATGATTATTTCCTTGTCGGCAGCATCTTCATTTAAAGATTGAACACACGGATGGGCTGCAGCTGTCCCGCTTCAAACCGGGCGAGGGCCAAAAGTTGCCCTTGCACCGTCACGACAACCTCGTCATCGGGACCAATGTCCCCGAGCCTGCCGATTTGAGACCGACGCACCAGTGAAACCGGATTGCCGTTACGCATGCGAACCGCCTCCGTCGGATCCAAGTCCACAGCCGGGATGCCGGCCAGCGCATGGATTGGATCTGCGAGGTATTCAAACAGGTCGCTTTCTTGCCCTACCTGCTCAAGTTTTTCCAGTGAAACCGCCTGCTCTAAAGCGAATGGCCCGGTTGCAAGACGGCGGAGGCTCGTCACATGGCCCAGTGTGCCGCAGGCCAAAGCCAGATCACGAGCCAGCGCACGCACATAAAACCCCTTGGTGGCTTCGACCTCAAAAGACGCCGCATCAGGCGCATAATTCAGCATTTCGAGTCGATAGACCGTCATAGGTCGGGCTGCGAGTTCAAACTCTTCGCCATCGCGCGCCAGATCATAGGCGCGCTCGCCATCAACCTTGATCGCGGAAACCTTAGGCGGAGTTTGCATGATGTCGCCCATGAAGCCATCCATGGCCGCGCGCACATCCGCTTCGTTGGGACGAACGTCACTGGTCTCTAGAACGTCACCTTCGGAGTCATCTGAACTGGTCCGCGCGCCAAAGGTCACCGTGAAGTGGTAGGTCTTGGGCCCGTCCATGACATAGGGAACCGTCTTGGTCGCCTCCCCCAGCGCAACGGCCAACACACCGGTTGCCAAGGGATCCAACGTCCCGCCATGTCCGGCTTTCTGCGCGTCAAAGACACGGCGAACGCGGTTGGTGGTCTCGGTCGATTGGAGGCCCTGAGACTTATCGATGATGACCCAGCCGTGGATGGGCTGGCCTCGTTTACGTCGTGCCATATCGCTATGCTTAACCCATGTTCGCCAAAGTTCTGATTGAGCGGCGTTCCTAACCCTTCCCGCCGCCGGTGCCTAGGTCGTAAACTCACAAGGGACGCTTGCAGCGACCGGGCGGGTGCCCGGAAGCAGAGAGGGCGGGTGCCCGGAAGGCAAGTGGGCGGGTGCGCGGAAGCGCAAAGGGCGGGTGCCCGGAGGGTTGGCTGCAAAAGGGGAAAACAGCGTCTAGTCTCCTTTTTACCGCTTACCAAAGCCCTGTTTCGAACGATGTTTAGAAACACCTTCGACGACAAACAGGATTTCTCATGCCGCACGCCATGCCCCTAACAGACGACCAACGCAGCGCCCTGCTGTCCGATCACTCCGCCTGGAGCCTCAGCGACGACGGCACCGCCGTCTCTCGCGCTTTCAAAGGTAAAGACTTTGTCCACGTCTTTGCCTTTATGTCCGCCGTCGCCATCGAAGCGGAAAAGCTCAATCACCACCCCGAATGGTCGAACGTTTATCGCACCGTCGAAATACGGCTAACCACGCACGACACAGGCGGATTGAGCGATTTGGACGCCCGCTTGCTGGCCCGGATCGAAGCGCTTGCCACCCGGCTGAACGTCGAGTAGCCAGCACGCAGAACCACAACCACCACCACCGCGATCAACTCAAAGGACCGATCCCATGCGCTTTGCCTGGTTTCTTGGCATCAGTGGCCTCATCCCGTTTATCGCGGGCCTCATCCTAACCCTCAGCGGCGATGTTTCGTCACCGGTTGTCGAAGGGCTCGCATTGGATGGACCGCGCGTGATGCTGTCCTATGGTGCGATCATTCTGTCGTTTATGGGGGCCATTCATTGGGGCACAGCTTTGGAGCGCGAACCTGATCGAGCGTGGCCCTATGGGGTTTCGGTCGTTCCTGCGCTCTACGGCTGGCTGATTTGGGGGCTTTCGCTGCTCAATCCGACAGACTCAGGTCTGCTGATGATTGCGCTGGCGCTTGGATTCGTGATCCTGCTGGTCTTTGATCTCGTCCGCGGGCAAGCGGGAGATTTTCCCAAATGGTACCCGCGCTTGCGGGTGCTGCTGACCATCGGTGCCGCCGGCACCTTGGCCTTAGCCGGCGTTTATTCGACCTGAGTGTTGACTGAAAACTGACGGTCGATGTCTTCCTGCGTCATCGTGGGTGGAACAACCGTGATCGGTACACGCGACTGATTGATCAGGTTCCGTGCCAGCGAGCTGACCAATGGCCCGGGGTTTTCGCCCTTGGCAGCAGCCAAAATGAACACGGCGATTTCTTTGCGCTCGCCAATCAGTTCGAGGATCGTATCCGCGCGGTTCCCAAAACGAACAAAATTGACCGGCTCACGGCCAGACAAACGCACCACGTCCGCCGAGTTCCGAGCCAGCAAATGATTGGCCTCTTCGCGTGCTTCCTGCTCCGCCATTTCACGTAAGCTTGCCCAGTGCATAAAGTTATCGGGCTCGATAACACGCAGCAAAGCCACGCGGCAGGCCGTCGCCTTAGCCCGCGCACAGGCGTAGTTGAGCGCGACCGTCGATTCCTCGGAATCATCAATCACCACCAACAAAAGCGGCAGTTCGTTACCTTCAGGCGCAAGAGTTGCGTCCGTCATAGAGTCTCCATCAACACTGAAAAGTACGGTCCTTAGCGGCGGTTGCGGAACACGCGTTCCGTGATCCAGCCAGCTGCGACCGCGACTAATACGCATATCAGACCATAAAGGAAAGCATAATCCGCAGCGCCGCGCGATACCAAAGCAACAAATCCTCGCTGTCGAATCGCAAAAGATTCCTCAGCGAGTTTAATCTTAGCCACGTCCCGCAAAGCGCCTTCCTGAAAAATCTCGATCTTGTAGTAGCCAACCGGCGCGCTGGCGGGGAGAGGAATTTCGGCGAAGAACAGGCCCGTAGGCTCCATCTTGATCGCATTGGGCATGATGATAACCAGGCCTTCGCGGATCAGCGCTTGCTCCAACTCGTCGCCTTCCTGATGCAGGGGGATATCTGCTGAGGACAGTTCGGCACGGATCGATGGAATATTGGTCGGCGCGCTGGTGATGGTCTCGGCGACTTTGATGCCAAAGCGACGAACGCTTCGCGTGAATTTCACGTCCCGGTCTGGGCCTGTCAGCTCAAGCCGGATGGGAACCTCTGGGGTCGCGGTCGAGCCAAAGACCCGGACCGTGGTTTGACCACTGAACAGGCCAACCGAGACTTCGCTTTCAACCGCCGCGATATCCGGCCCTTGAGCCGCCGCAAGTCCGCCCAAACCGAGGCACGCAGCACTGATCAGAGCGAGAATGGATTTGGGAAGGGACGACAACAGCTTAGGCATGGCCTGCGCCTCCGCCAAAGGAGAACTGGACCGCTGGACCACCGATCAGCAAATCCATCAAAATCTTGAAACACACGGCCAAAACGATGATGGCGAGCAGAATGCGCAGTTGCTCGGCGTTGAACCGGCCCGAGAGCCGCACACCGATTTGCGCACCAATCACCCCACCGAGCAGCAACAATCCCGCCAGCACCAAATCGACGGTTCCGTTGAACCATGCGTGCTGCAGTGTGTTGTTTGCGGTCACGAAGATAATCGTGAACAGCGAGGTTCCAACAACGACCAGCGTCGGCATACCGAGCAGGTAGATCATCGCGGGAACCATGATAAAGCCACCGCCCACACCCATGATCGCGCTCAAGAAGCCAACACCGAAACCGACCGTTACCGGCAGAATGGCGGAAATGTAGAGCTTGGAGCGCGGGAACTTTGTGCGGAACGGCAAGCCGTGCATAAAGCCGTGACGACGCTTGAGGCTGACCGTTTTGCCTGCCTTCCGCCGCAGCATGGCCTGCAGGCTTTCGAGGAACATCAGCCCCCCAACACCACCGAGGAAGACCACGTAAAACAGCTGGATTACCAAATCGACCGAGCCAAGTGTAATCAGCCATTTGAAGGTAAAGACGCCAATGGTTGAGCCAATCAAACCGCCCGCGACCAGCAAGCCGCCCATTTTGATATCCAGATTGCCGCGCCGAAAGTGCGCCAGCGAGCCAGATACGGACGCCGCACAAATCTGTGTCGCTTCCGTCGATACGGCGATGGATGGGGGAATGCCTAAAAAGAACAGGATGGGGGCCATCAGGAAACCGCCGCCAACGCCAAACAATCCACTCATCGCGCCGACGAGGGCACCAAAGAAGATAATGACAAAGGGGTTGGTCGCCATCTCAGCAATCGGAAGATACATGCTCATGATGTCGCTGTTTCCTTCCGATGCTTCATGCTCTCTTACCTTACTATCTGAGACTTACGCGCGGAGTAGACCGACGATATCGTAGACTTGGTCGATGACCGGATCAGCAATCGCTCGAGCGCGCTCTGCGCCATCCTTGAGGACCGCATCGATGTGCGCTGGATCGTTCATGAGGCGCTGCATTTCGGAGCCAATGGGGGCCATTTGGTCCACCGCACGGTCTGTAAGCATGCCTTTAAAGTCGCTGAACGATTTACCCGCCAGCTCGTTGAGGACGTCTGTCAAAGACTGACGACCCAGAGCGGCATAGATGGTCACGAGGTTCGCCGCTTCAGGGCGTTCCTTGGCAAAGGCGTCCGTGATCGCGCCATGCTCGTCCAGCACCTCAGCGCCCGGCAAAGCCTGCGGATCGGTTTTGGCACGGCGGATTTTGTTGGCAATCGCGTCGGCGTCGTCGTGCAGGTTGATCCGGCTCATGTCCGATGGCTCGGACTTGGACATTTTCTTCGAGCCATCGCGCAAGGACATGATCCGCGCTGCCGCACCCATGATCAACGGTTCGATCATCGGGAAGAAATCGACGCCAAAGTCATTGTTGAACTTTGCCGCGATGTCGCGCGTCAGCTCCAAGTGCTGCTTCTGGTCTTCACCCACAGGAACGTGGGTCGCCAGATACGTCAGGATGTCAGCCGCTTGAAGGACCGGATAACCGTAAAGACCCATGGAGGCCGCTTCGCGGTTCTTGCCAGCCTTGTCCTTGAACTGAGTCATACGGTTGAGCCAGCCCACCCGCGCCACACAGTTAAAGATCCAACCCAACTCGGCGTGCGCGCGGACTTGGGACTGGTTAAAGATGATCGATGTCTTGGGATCGATGCCAGAAGCAAGGAATGCCGCTGTGATCTCACGGGTTTGATCGGCCAACTTGGTCGGATCTTGCCACACGGTAATCGCGTGCAAATCAACGACGCAGTAGACACATTCGTAATCACCCTGCAGGTCTACAAAATTGCGCACGGCACCCAAGTAGTTACCAAGGTGTAGTCCACCGGTCGGTTGTACGCCGGAGAAAATGCGCTTTGCGGTAGTGCCCTGATCGGTCATGGCGCTGCTCCCTGAATTTGAGGCGGCCTCTAGATTTCATGGTCCCTATGACGCTCTTAAGCCGACGGGGTCAACCCGAGCGCTTGCGGAACCTTCGCAACGCAGCCATCGCAGAGGGCGGGACTGCATTCATAACAATGCTTATTAATATGTAAACAAGACCGCCAACCGCCACAAGAGCAGCCATGCTTGGAATTTTCTCCCATGCATTTCCTGCACCGAAAAACGCAAGCAATGGCAGTTTCGCGAAATAGAGCGCCGCGCCCATTGCGCCAGCAGCGATGACGCAGCGGCCGATTCTGCTGAGCAGCGCGCCATCGAGCCGCCAAAACCCGCGTTGCATGGTCAGCCAACCCGCAACCAACACCTGCACCCACGCGGCTATAGCAACAGACAGACCCAAGCCCAGCACCCCAATGCGCGGGAACACTGTCACCGCCACTGCGACCTGCACCCCGACCCCCAGAAAGGTGAGGAGCATGGGCGTCATCGTGTCTTTTCGGGCGTAAAAGGCCGGATAGAGGATTCGCTGAAAGATCACAGGCGCAAGACCCAGCGCCAGTGCAAGCAGGATCCACCCCGCTTGTACCGTCGCGCTGCTGTCGAACGCGCCGTATTGGAACAGCGTCGAAAGCACCTCGCGCGGCATGACCGCCAACGCGACAGACGCCGGAATGGCGATAAAGGCAGCCAACTCCAGCCCGTCGCGAATGGTCGTCTGCGCTTTGCTAGTGTCGTCTTGGGTCAGTGCGCGGGTCAGTGTGGGCAGGATCACGACGCCAAAGGCAATGCCGCTAATCGCCAGCGGCAAAAAGTAAAGTCGCTCGGCGTAATAAAGCTGCGCCTGCGCGCCGATGGTGTCTGAGGCCAAGGCTCGATTCATCAAACTCGCGATCTGCAACCCCGAAGCTGACAGGATTCCCGGCCCCATGAGCAGCAGCATCGACCGCAAGCGCGCATCAAAACGTGGCAGACGCGGGATAACCGTGATGCCGACCAGCAGGCTCACCAGCACCCACGCCAGCGCAAACTGAAACGCCCCGGCGCTGAGCACACCCACACTCAACACATGCGCAGGCAAGCCAACCGCAGGCACCACCAGCACCAGCGCAGCAATCAAGATGACGTTGTAGCCAATCTGCACCGCTGGACCGGGGGCAAAGCGCCGGTTGGCGTTGAGGATTCCAACGCACAGCGCCATCAGGCTCACCAGCGTCAAGTAGCCGAACATGATCCGGGCGAACAGCACAGCAAAGGTGAAGCGCTCACCACCAACCTCGTATCCTTGGGACAGGAAGCCTATAACCGCTGGCATTTGCCACAGGATCAATGCACTCAATGGCAGCAGGACCAGCAGCAGGACCGTCATCACCTGCCCGGCAAAGCGTGCGGCTTCGGCCTTGCCCTCACGGGTTTGGGTCTCGGTGTAGGTGGGCACAAAGGCCGCGTTGAAGGCGCCCTCAGCAAAGATCTGGCGAAAAGAGTTGGGCAAAGTCAGCGCAAAGGTAAAAGCATCCCCCAGCGGGCCTGCGCCAATGATCGTAGCCATGAAGATGTCACGCACATAGCCAAACAGGCGGCTAACAAGCGTCAGGCCACCAACCACGCCGACAGACCGGGCAATTGCGCCCTCGCCTTCTGCGTCTGGATTTGGCGCGCGCCTGTCTTCAGCCATCTGATAGACTTTCCATCACACGGGTTTTGACCCGCGCCAGCCGATCCGTGCTTTCGATCTTTCCGCCCAAACCGTCGCGCAGGTAAAATACGTCGACATAGCGCTGGCCGTAGCTGCTGATCTTAGCGCTGTGAATGGCGAGACCGTCGGCACCCAGCGCACGGGTGATGCGGTAGAGCTCTCCCGGGCGATTCGGTCCGCTGACTTCAAGCAGGGTAAACTTGTCCGAGGCACGGTTGTTCACGACAATGGCGTGATCGGGGTCCAGCACCTGTATCCGCTGCGATCGCCGCTTCAAGCGCTTTTCAATTTCCGGACCCAGCGGCATCTCACCGGTAACGACGCGGAAAATGGTCTCGCGCAGGCGGTCCCGCTGACTGCTGTCCAGCGCATCACCCTGATGAGTCGAGACGGCGAAGGTGTCCAGGACCATGGAGTTACCCAGCGTGTGTGCCTTGGCCCCATCAATGTCAAAGCCACAGACGCCAACCGCTCCGGCAATGCCAGCAAACATGCCCGCGTGGTCCAGCACGTAGACAAAGACCTCGGTCCAGCCCTCGTCTTCATGCTGGCGGAAAGAGACGCCGATTTTTTCATTGCGCGCGTCTGTTTCAGCCATCAGATCCAGATGGCAGAGAATCGTATCGCTGTCGTAAGCCAACCAGTAGGAGCGCGGCGCTGCGGTCTTAAGTGTTTCAAGCTGATCACCACGCTCTGGCCGCATCGCCGTGGCAACGCCCCTCTGACATTCCTGGGCCCTGTCAGCCTCACGCGGGGAATCCGTACCCAGCGTCAGCACGTCCGCTGCGCCCACGAACAATTGCCCCAGCAGGGATGCTTTCCATCCGTTCCAAACATCCGGCCCAACTGCACGAATATCCGCAACGGTCAGCACGAACAGCGCGCGCAGGCGTTCCAGTGAGCCGGCGCGCGCGGCGAAATCCTTGATGACTTCAGGGTCATCGATGTCGCGCTGGAAGGCGATGGACGACATCGTTAGATGCTCAAGGATCAACCACGAGACAAAGGATGTCTCGCTTTCGGTCAGGCCCATCCGCGGTGCCATGGTCTTGGCCATCTCTGCGCCGAGAACTTCATGGGGTTCTTCGCGACCCTTCATCAGATCGTGCAGCAGCATGGCGACATAGAGTGCGCGGGTTTGGACGATGTCACCAAACACCGATGACGCTCGGCCCATGCCGTCGTCGCCGTCGTCGGCTGCGATCCGGTGCATGACGCCAACGGCGCGGAAGGTGTGTTCGTCCACCGTATAGTGGTGGTAGCGGTTGAACTGCATCATCCCAACCACCGCGCCGAACTCTGGCAGCAAGTAACCCAGCACCGATGTGTCGTTCATCAGGCGCAGGGTTTCCAGCGGGTTGCGTTTGTGGGTCAGGATGTCGAGAAAAACTGCGTTAGCCTCGACGTTATCTGGCAGGTGCCGCGACAACACTAAGCGCGCTTTCTGCGTAATGGTTTGCAAGGTCTTAGGGTGGATCTCCATCCCCTCGTCCAAAGCCACACGAAAGATCCGGATGAGGTCGACAGGGCGCTCATCGAATTGCTTGGCCTTGGTGGCGCGCAAGCGGTTGTTTTGGATCTGGAACCCTTCGATCTCGGAGCGGGGAATCAGGAAATTTGGCAGGCTGAGACTGCCCTCGGCCTGAACATCATCCAACACGCTGGCCAGTACGAAGTATGATAGCGCGCCAACATCGCGGGTCATCTTGTAATAGCGCGTCATGAAGCGCTCGACCGCCTGTTGACGGCCACGCGGGGCGTAACCCAGCGCTTTGGCAACATCGAGTTGCAGGTCAAAGGTCAGCCGATCTTCGCCGCGTCCGGTAAGCAGGTGCAGATGAAAGCGAACGGTCCAAAAGAATGTCTCCGCCGTACGCATTCGCTCCGCCTGACCCGCGGTCAGCAATCCTTGCTCGTGCAGCAGCGTCGGACCAGCGCCGTCAAAGCGCGCTTGGGTGATCCAATAGAGGGTGTGTAAGTCACGCAGCCCGCCAATCCCCTCCTTTACATGAGGTTCAAGCGCGTAGCGGCTGTTGCCCGGCTGCATGTAGCGGTTCCGACGTTCTTCCATCTTTTCATCGGTGAAGCGCCGGCTGCGCCCCCCTTGCAGAAGCCGGGTGATCTTCTCATTCAGCCGCGTCGCCAAGCCAACGTCGCCGGTGATCAGCCGATTTTCGATCATTGAGGTCAGCGTGCGAACATCATCGTTGGCTTCTGTCATACACTGGCTCATGGAGCGTACAGCCTGACCGACCTTGAACCCTGCGTCCCACAGCACGTACAGCAGCGCCTCAACGGCGCCCGCCGAATCATCGCTGATCGGGTTTTGTGTTAAGAACAGCAGGTCGATGTCTGAATGCGGCGCCAACTGTCCGCGCCCATAGCCGCCCAAACCCACCAGCGCCATCGGCGTACGGTGGCTTTCTGGTTTGGCGTGCTGGATTTGCTCAAACAGGCCTGTGATGAGCACGTCGGTCCAGTGCGCCAGTCGCGCCGCAGCGGTCCAACCGGTGTCATCCCCTTGGGCCAAGCGTTCGCCTAGCTTGGACAAAACCCGCGCTCGTTCGGTCTTGATCAGCTCAATCAAACGGGGGCGGTCTGTTTCAAACAGGGTGATTTCGCCCAAGTCAGGCAAGCAGGGCGGGTTCATGTCAGCGAGTATCATGACGCTAGTCTACCTCAGACGGATGCAGGTCGCGCAACGAATAGAGCGCATCCAAGGCTTCCTTGGGCGTCATGTCGTCAGGATCCAAATCTGCCACCGCCGATACGACTTCGGCCCAACCCTCTGGCAGCGCTTGAGTTGGTGCCGAGGAAGCTGGCGGAGGCGGCGTCATGGCAGCAAACAGAGGTAGATCCAGACCCAAAGCCTGCGCGCGTGTTCCCTTGACGTCGGTTTCTTCCAAGGCCTGCAAAACGGCAAAGGCCCGCTCGACCACACTACCGGGTAGTCCGGCAAGCTTGGCGACTTGAATGCCATAGGATCGGTCAGACGCGCCGTTGACCACCTGGTGCAAGAAAACGATGCTGTCTTCCCACTCTTTAATCGCCATGCGGTGACAGCTGACAGCATCGATCTGATCGGCCAGCGTTGTCAGCTCGTGATAGTGCGTGGCAAACAAGCAGCGGCACCCCAAGCGCGTGACCAGATGCTCGACCGTCGCCCAGGCAATCGACAACCCGTCAAAGGTCGACGTGCCGCGTCCAATTTCATCGAGGATGACAAAAGAGTGCTGTGTGCCTTGGTTGAGGATGGCGGCGGTTTCGATCATCTCGACCATGAAGGTTGACCGCCCGCGCGCCAAATCATCCGACGCCCCAACCCGGCAAAACAGCCGGTCCACGGCGCTAAGCTCCAGCGATTGTGCGGGCACAAAGGAGCCCATCTGCGCCAACACCACCAGCAGCGCGTTCTGGCGCAAGAATGTTGACTTACCCGCCATGTTTGGCCCCGTTAGCAGCCACAGCCGATCAGCGTCCGTCAGCGCGCAGTCGTTGGCAATGAACGCCTCGCCTTCCCCTGAACGCAAGGCGTTTTCGACCACCGGATGCCGTCCGCCCTCAACGCGCAGGGTCGCAGGCTCATCGACAAATCGGGGCCGCGTCCAACCGTGTTGAGCAGCCAATTCTGCCAGCGCCAGCAAACCGTCCAGCGTCGCCATCGCTGCGGTCAGCCGATCCAAATCGGCAGATTGGTGGAGAATATCCTCGACCATGCGTGCATAGAGCCCCAATTCCAGCCCCAGCGCTTTGTCCGCCGCCGACCGAATTTCGTCCTCAAGCTCGTTCAGCTCAACAGTGGTGAAACGCACGGCATTAGCCAGCGTTTGGCGATGGATGAAGCTGCTGTCCGGCCCCGAAGGCATCTTCTCGGCATTCATGGCCGAAACGTCGATGAAGTAGCCCAGCACGTTGTTGTGCTTGATCTTCAGCGTCGATACGCCAGTTTCTTGGGCGTACTTGGATTGGAGCCCGGCGATCAGGCTCTTGGCGTCATCCCGCAAAGCGCGCAGGCGATCAAGCTCAGGCTCGAAACCCCCGGCGATAAAACCCCCATCACGGGCGAAGCTGGGGGGTTCATCGACCAAGGCGGCATCCAAATCGGGGAACAGCGCGTCAGGCTGGCCCAAGTCGGCCAAGCATTCATCAAGCAAGGGTGGCAACAGACGTTGGCTGAGGCTTTGGACCAGCCGATTTGCCACTTGCTGCGTGCCGGTCAACCCCGTCAGAATCGCTTGGATGTCGCGCGGACCACCACGGCCCAGTGACAGCCGAGTCAGCGCACGCTCCATGTCCGGCACCTGACGCAGGGAATGGCGCAAATCTCCGCGCAGGCCCGAATCAGCCACCAGCGCATCCACAGCAATCAAACGATCTTCGATCGGTCCGACTTGGGCAAAGGGCATAGCCAGCCATTCGCGCAACCGCCGCGACCCGCTGGAAGTGAGCGTGCGGTTAATCAACGAGAACAAGCTGCCTTTGGCCTGCCCATTCTGTGTGGCGAACAGTTCCAGATTGCGGCGGGAGGCCGGATCGATGTCCAACGCCCAGCCACTTTGAACCTGCTGCAACGGGCGCAAGCGGGGCATGGCTCCCTTTTGAGTCAGGAAAACATAATCCGCGACCGACCCCGCAGCAGCGATTTCCGCTCGGCTGAAGTCGCCAAACGCATCCAGATTGGCAACCCCAAATGCCTTGCACAGCCGATCGTTGGCGTTGGTGCTGTCAAAGCGCACTTTGGGCAAAGGGGTTTGGGCGGCTTCGGTCGCCGTGAGTGCTTGCAGGAAGTCAGGTTCTTCAAAAGCTGTTTCGGGAAAGACGATTTCTGCGGGGGATATCACGTCCAGGGCTTGGGCGAGCGCGCCGGTGTCGCCCACCGATTGCACACAGAAATCGCCGGTGGACATGTCTAGCCAAGCCAGCGACAGCGATCCGGCGACCTTTGCAACTGCTGCAAGGTAGTTGTGCGAGCCCGATGGAAGCACGGCGTCTTCGGTCAGCGTGCCGGGCGTAACGATGCGCACGACTTCGCGCTGGACCACCGACTTTGACCCGCGTTTCTTGGCCTCTGCGGGGTCTTCGGTCTGCTCAGCAATGGCGACTTTGAACCCAGCACGAATCAGTCTTGAGAGATAATTTTCTGCAGCATGATGCGGTACGCCCGCCATAGGGATGGGCTCGTTGCCGTGCGTGCCGCGCTTGGTCAGCACAATATCCAGCGCCGCTGCCGCCTTCTCCGCATCCTCGAAAAACAGCTCATAGAAATCGCCCATGCGGTAAAAAAGCAGGCTGTCCGGGTGCGCTTCTTTGATGTCCAGATATTGAACCATCATAGGAGAAGCCCCAGCCCTCCGTTCGTGGGTGGTTGACTCTCCTTCTACTTGGTCATTTGTTTTCCGCATTATCAGGTAGTACCGCTAACCAAGTTCCCATTGTTGGGTAAGAGGGGGTTTCAGATGAGCCAGGACGTGAACCGCATTACGGAACGAGAAGCACTGTTGCTCCACTCCAGCGGAAGACCCGGCAAGCTCGAAGTTACTGCTACCAAGCCATTGGCCACACAGCGAGACCTTTCTCTGGCCTACTCGCCCGGCGTTGCCTACCCCTGTTTGCGCATCGCCGAAAACGAAGACTTTGCCTACGACTATACCGCCAAGTCGAACACCGTCGCCGTAATTACCAACGGAACGGCTGTTTTGGGCTTGGGCAACCTCGGCGCGCTGGCTTCTAAACCCGTCATGGAAGGCAAGGCAGTGCTGTTTAAGCGCTTTGCTGACATTGATGGAATCGACCTCGAGCTGGCAACTGAAGATGTGGACCGCTTCTGCGATGCCGTGGAATTGATGGCCCCGACCTTTGGCGGCATCAACCTTGAAGACATTAAAGCCCCTGAAAGCTTTATCATCGAAGAGCGGCTGCGCGAGCGTTGCGATATTCCAGTGATGCACGATGACCAGCATGGCACGGCGATTATCGCGGCGGCGGGTTTGGTGAACGCGCTGCGCGTCACAGGCCGGTCACTGACTGATATTCGCATGGTGGTGAACGGTGCAGGCGCGGCCGCGATTGCGACGCTGTCTCTGCTCAAGTCCATGGGCATGCCCAACGAAAACGCCGTTATGTGCGACAGCCGCGGTGTTATCTACCGGGGCCGGACCGATGGCATGAACCAGTGGAAGTCGATCCACGCCGTCGAAACGGACCTGCGCACGCTCGATGAAGCCATGAAAGACGCGGACGTTTTCTTCGGCCTGTCGGTCAAAGATGCCATCAGCCAAGATATGGTGGCATCAATGGCGCCCAAGCCGATCATCTTTGCCATGGCCAACCCAGATCCCGAGATCAAGCCAGAGCTGGTGCACGAAGTGCGCGACGACGCGATCATGGCAACGGGCCGCTCGGACTATCCCAACCAAGTAAACAACGTGCTTGGTTTCCCTTACATCTTCCGAGGCGCGCTGGACGTGCGAGCGCGGGCCATCAACGACGAGATGAAAATCGCTGCTGTGAATGCGCTGGCGGAACTGGCGCGCGAAGACGTGCCAGACGAAGTCGGCGAAGCCTATGGCCGCAAGCTGAAATTCGGTCCTGAGTATCTAATCCCAGCGCCCTTTGACCCGCGCCTGATTGTTGCCGTGCCACAAGCGGTTGCTAAGGCAGCGATGGAAACTGGCGTTGCCCGCCGTCCGATTATCGACATGGACGCCTATACCGAAGAGCTCAAAGGTCGGCTCGATCCCACCTACGATCGCCTGCAACGGGTCTATGACCGTGCACGTGGCAAGGGTCAGCGCGTGGTGTTTGCCGAGGGTGAAGATCCGCGTGCGATTCGTG
The DNA here is from genome assembly GCA_965661545.1 of Alphaproteobacteria bacterium. Classification (GTDB taxonomy): domain Bacteria; phylum Pseudomonadota; class Alphaproteobacteria; order UBA7985; family UBA7985; genus UBA7985. The sequence goes on from CBFIEF010000003.1 coordinate 88,580, forward strand.
CGGCTTTGGCCGTCAAAAACGGCGATTTAGGCCGACCGATCCTCGTGGGCCGTCAAGAAGACATCGAAGCGACCTTGAGCGATATGGGCATCGACCCCAAGACCCTCGAGATCCGCAATGCCGGACAGCGGCGCGAGGATAACCCTGAGCTGGTTGACATGGTCTACGCCCGTCTAAACCGCAAAGGCTACCTGCGCCGCGATTGTCAGCGGCTGATTCACCAAGATCGTAACGTCTACGCGGCGTCTTTGGTGGCATCGGGGCAGGCTGATGCAATGGTCACCGGCCTGACGCGTGCCTTTGGGTCTTGCTTCGAGGACGTGCTGAAAGTCGTAGATCCGGCAGAAAACCAGCGCATCATGACCCACGCCATGTTCATCCGGCGCGGTCAGACCGTATTCCTCGCCGATACATCCGTAGCCGAGAACCCCGATGGACGCGCGCTGGCCGATATCGCCATCCAAACCGCGAACACCGCTCGGTCGCTTGGCTTTGAGCCGCGTGTCGCGTTGCTGAGTTACTCCAACTTCGGCCAACCCGAGCGCCATGCCACCAAGGACGTGCGCGATGCAGTGCTGGAACTGGAGCGTCGGCGCGTTGATTTTGAGTTTGATGGTGAGATGCAGGTGAACGTGGCGCTGGACTACGACCTGATCAAATCCACCTACCCGTTTTGCCGCCTGACTGGGCCCGCGAACGTGCTGGTGATGCCAAGCTTGCACGCGGCGAACATCAGCCAAAAGTTGCTGACCGAGTTTGCTGACGGCACGGTCATCGGTCCTGTGCTCCAAGGCCTTAATCACGCCGTCCAAATCACATCTATGAACGCTAAAGTTTCTGACGTGCTGAATGCAGCTGTGTTTGCAGCCATTGAGGGTGCCCGAAAATAAGGCGAATGGTTAAGATTCTCTTGATCTGCTGCGGATATATGCTTGGTTTTGGCGCGATTTACACGTAAAACGGCGCATAAGTGCGGCGGGATTTCACCCAGCCGTTCTGCTGGTTTGAGTTTGGGAGGTCGCTTGGCCCATGTTTTCCAAGACAAAAAAAGACGGTCCTGACGGCACTGATGAGGGCACTGGCGCACCAGAGGCGCAAGCAGTCCCACGGCCTGCCGCGCCATCGGCGGCTGGACCGGCTGTCGCGCCCCGCGCGACGGTTCCGACCCCGTCAACCGCTGCTGCTGCACCCTCTGCAGCACCAACACCGCGCGCAGCGACTGTGGCTCCGGCACGCACCGCGGAGCGTCGTCCGGGCGCAGCGGATGGAAGCGCTATCGTGCAAAACCCTGCGCCGCGCCCAGCGCCGCAACAGCAAAGAGGTGTTCAGAACGCTATGCAGGAAGCAGGAAAGCTAATCGTTGGTCGCGAGATCAAAATGAAGGGCGAAATCACGTCCTGTGAACGTCTCGTGGTCGAAGGTTCTGTCGAAGCATCGCTGATGGACAGCCGCGCCCTCGAAGTCGCTTCGGGTGGCTACTTTACCGGTACAGCTGTGGTCGACTCCGCACAGATCGCCGGTCACTTCGAAGGCGATTTGACTGTGGAAGGCCTGCTGACGCTGGCAGCTACCGGTCGCATCATTGGCACCGTTCGTTTTGGCGAACTGGAAGTCGAACGCGGCGGCACCATGACCGGCGACGTTGCCATCGCTGGCACCCCCGCCCGCGCTCCCGCCTCTCGCAGCGGTGAGTAACGGCGCCCTATTTTGATCCAAGGGTCGGTAAATTCTGGGCTTTGGCCCTGTTTTTGACGCAAATTGACCCTAAAAATTGAACAACTGAAGAGTTCCACCCCGTTGGGACCAAAATGAAGATTTGGGAATTCAACGAATGAAGACCATGCGTTTCTGGCTCGTGTCCATGATCGCGCTCCTGACTTTGAGCGCAAACGCTTCTGCTCAGGTTCCTGAAGACCTTGGCAAATTCACAGATTGGCGCGCGTTCCGCGTGGTCGAGTCCACAGGGCAGATTGTTTGCTTCATGGCGACCCAACCCCAATCGTCCAAGCCGGACAACCTGCGCCGCGGCCCTATCTGGCTGCTCATCGCGCATCGTCCTGGCGTGGAAAAGAACGTTGTTTCTTTCGAGGCGGGCTTCCCGTTCCAAGCCAACAACGAACCTATCGCTTCGATTGGTAACCAGCGCTTTGCTATGTTCACCAAAAACGGCGAGACCGCTTGGGGCCACCCGAACGATGACGGCACGCTTGTTGGCGCGATGAAGCGCGGTCTGACGCTGGCAATCGACAGCCGCTCAGCACGCGGTAACAACATCAACGACGTGTTCTCGCTGCGTGGCTTTACAAAAGCGTTCAATAAGATCACCGAAGCCTGTAACCTGTAATTCAGGCTTCGAGACGGCACCAGCGAGCGGCGCATGGCCGCTCGCAGTTGAGAATGGCCGTCGCCTGTGGCACTGGTGAGCCATGAATCACCTTGCTCCCACGCCCGAAATGAGCGCGTCTCTCGCGCTGAACCCGGATCAGTTCGCCTCCGCTGACGGTCAGAAAATCAACCTGATCGGTATTCCGCGCGAACAACTTGCCCATATGCTCGAAGAGCGGGGGCACAAGAAATTCCGCACGAAACAACTTTGGCACTGGCTGTACTGGCAAGGCGTGACCGAGTTCGACGCCATGACCAACCTGTCCAAAGACTTCCGCCGTCAGTTGGCTGAGGAGTTTGTGGTTGAGCGTCCGACCGTCTCCGAAGCGCTGAATTCCGTCGATGGCACGGCTAAGTGGCTGCTCAAATTCCCAGACGGCAATGAAGTCGAGACCGTCCACATCCCCGAAGCCGATCGCGGCACCTTGTGCGTTTCCAGCCAAGTTGGCTGCACGCTCACGTGTAAGTTCTGCCACACCGGCACGCAGCGTCTGGTGCGCAATTTAACGACCTCGGAAGTGGTGGGTCAGTTGATGTTGGCCCGCGATGCTTTCGGCGAATGGCCCACACCGTCGGATCATTCGCGCATGATCACCAATGTGGTGATGATGGGCATGGGCGAGCCGCTCTATAACTATGACAACGTCGCCGCTGCGCTGCGCATTGTGATGGATGGCGAGGGTATTTCCCTGTCTAAGCGCCGCATTACGCTTTCGACCTCCGGCGTTGTTCCGGCCATGCGCAAGTGCGGCGAAGAGCTGAACGTCAATCTCGCCGTTTCCCTGCATGCCGTAGACAACGACACCCGCGACGGCATTATGCCGATCAACAAGAAGTATCCGCTCGAAGAGCTGCTCGACGCCTGCCGCACCTACCCCGGTGTCTCCAACGCGCGGCGGATTACGTTTGAGTATGTGATGCTCAAAGGCATAAACGACAGCGACACCGATGCGCGTCAGCTAGTACGGGCGCTCAAGGGCATCCCATCGAAGGTCAACTTGATCCCCTTCAACCCGTGGCCCGGCTCAGATTACGAATGTTCGAGCGCCCGGCGGATTGCGTCGTTCCAAACGATTGTGCAGGACGCAGGATTGTCGGCGCCGGTTCGGACCACACGTGGAGAAGATATTTTGGCGGCTTGCGGTCAACTTAAGAGTGAAAGCCAAAAAATGCGTCGTTCGGAACGTGACGCATTGGCCGCGGCACACTTGGCCGCACAAGTGGCTGGGCAGGACTAAGCGACCCAAACAGACGCCTAAGACCGCCGCTTCAACGCTATCACGTCGAACAAGCACTGCCGCGTGAGCGCAACAACCGGCGCGCCAGTCTGGCGGATGCGCACCAGCGTTTCGCGCACGCTGTCCAACGCTTTCAGCGAACGGTCCAAGGGCCAGTCGCGGGCTTGAGCGGCGAAAGTATCTTTTATCTTGAAAAACAGCGGGGGCCGCAGTGACCCAATGGCCGCGCCAATGGGTTGGCCTTCGCTGACGCCAACGCCTACGGTCATGAACCGTTTGAGATGCAGGCGCAACAGCGCCAAAATCGCGTTTGGATCGGTTCCAGCCCGCAATTGCCGGTCGAGCTCCATATCCACCGTCGCGCCGTCTCCGGCCGTAATCGCATAGAGCAAACGGTCCATACTCAACGCCGCAGCATCGGTGGCGCAGGCCTCAACATCGTCGAGCGTCACCTCTCCAGACCGGACATAAAGCGCAAGCTTTTCCAGCGCCGCCAAGGTCAGAGCCCGGTCGCCGCCGAGCTGACTGGCCAAAGCCTGACGGGCGTCATTCCCGATGGTCAAGCCATGCTCAGTTTCCAGCACTTGCCGGATCAGCAGCGGGATGGTTTTTGCATCATCGGTGTAGCAGGCCACCGAACCAAAACCGTCGGTTTTCTCCGCCAGTCCTCGCAACTTGGACCGTGTCGGCAAGTCATCGGCGGTAATGAGGATAAACCCGGACAGCATCGTCGGATCACCGATCAAAGTGGTCAACGCGCCGACCAAATCAGCGTCTGGCCCGCTCGCCTCAACCAATCGTGGGCCACCCATCAGCGACAGCGACCGTGCCTCGTCGACCAGACGCACTGGATCAGCTTCAATCTCTGAGGCGGTAAATTTGACGTGGTTCATTGGATCATAATCGTTGCCAAAAACAGCGTCCCTCACCATGCGCGCACGCTCCTGCACCAGGCCACGATCGGGTCCGTACAGCAGCGCAAACTGCGCAGAGCGGGGCGCGGTTTTACAGAAGCCATCAGCAGCGTTGGGCGAAATCTTGGTCATAAGCGGTTCAAGGCTAGCGCAATTTGCACGGCGATGTCATCGGCAAGCTGAACCAGGGCCCGTTCCTTAGCCTGTTCCAACGTTGGCGCGCCGGCCCAACCCAATTGCGCCAACCGAACGTCCGCTCGGCCTTGGGCTACGCCTTGCCAGACCATCAGGTTGTCGTGGGTGAGGGTTTTGGCGCGAATGATTACCGGGGTTTGCGCAACGATTTCCAGCCACGCGCAGTCCTGACCGCTGGCGGCACAATCGGCCTCGTCAAAGCGGATAACTTCCCGCGCCTCAACCGCCAAATTAAGTTCCAACACAAAAGCGGGAACCGTCGGCTGGTTAAAGCGATTGACCCGCTGGACCAAAGCCGTCCGCAAAATTTGCCCATCGCGGCCTTCGATGGCTGGGACAGCAATATCAAACTGGCCGGCAGTATCACGCAGCGCCGGTTGGAACCCGCACCCGGCGAGGCCCAGCAGCAGCAGCAGCGCGAAGGCGGCCCGGATCATAGGGTCAGGCCACGATGTTCACGATGCGCCCCGGCACCACGATCACCTTTTTCGGCGTGCCGCCATCCAGCGCGCGTTGCACGCCTTCCAACGCCATAGCCGCAGCTTCAGTTTCGTCCTTGGAGGCATCCTTGGCCATCTCGATGGTCCCGCGCAGCTTTCCGTTGACCTGCACGCCAATGGTCACGCTATCGTCAACCAGCAGCGCGGCATCGATCACCGGCCATGGCGCGAGACAAACCAAATCGTCCTGACCCAGTGAGGCCCAAAGTTCTTGTGCCAAATGTGGCATCATCGGCTCAAACGACCGCACAAAGAACCGCAGCGCTTCGGCCAGTGGATCGCCTGTGACGCCGTCTTTACCCAGCGCCTTGCTCAAATCGTTGGCGTATTCATAGAGCCGGGCAACGGACTTGTTGAAGGCGAAGGATTCGATGTCCGTGGTGACGCCGTGAACCATTTTGTGCGTGGAAACCTGCAACGCTTTCATCGCCGCAGCGTCAGGATCGCCCGCCTGTGACAGCGCAGGGAGCGCTTCGTTGACTAAACGGAACACGCGCTGTGTAAAGCGCCATGCGCCCTCTGCGCCGGATTCCGTCCACTCAAGATCACGGTCTGGTGGGCAATCGGACAGCATGAACCATCGCGCTGTGTCAGCGCCATAGACCTGAATGATCTGCGCCGGGGCCACCACGTTGCGCTTGGACTTGGACATTTTGATCACACGGCCCACATCGACGGGCTGATTGCCGTCGATGGTGACATAGCCATCGCCAGACTTCTCGATTTCGTCCGGCGCGAGCCAGTTGCCTTCGGGGCCTTGATAGGTCTCGTGACAGACCATGCCTTGGGTAAACAGCCCGGCAAACGGCTCGTCCACTGCGCCCTGGCCGATGACTTTCATCGCGCGGGTGAAAAAGCGCGAGTACAGAAGGTGCAAGACTGCGTGCTCGACGCCACCCACATACTGATCCACCGGCAACCAATAGTCAGCGTCGTCGCGGGTGACGGGTGTGTCCGCCTGAGGAGAGGTGAAGCGGGCGAAATACCAAGATGAGTCAACGAAGGTATCGAGCGTGTCCGTTTCCCGTGTCGCCTCCCCACCGCACTTCGCGCAGGTGGTTTTCTTCCAGCTTTCGTGATGGTCCAGCGGGTTGCCAGGCTTGTCAAAGCTGACATCCTTGGGCAGCTCAACGGGCAGTTGATCGTCAGCGACCGGCACCACACCACAGGTCGGACAGTGCGTCATTGGGATCGGGCAGCCCCAGTAGCGCTGGCGCGATGCGCCCCAATCACGCAGGCGGTACGTCGTCCGTCCAGCGCCCGCTTTCTGTTCTTCCAAGCTCTTGATTGCCGCGCTCTTGGCTTCAGCGGTCATCATGCCGTTCATGGGGCCAGAGTTCACATGCGGACCATCGCCCACGTAAGCCTCTTCGCCGATCGGACCATCATCGCCATCGGGTCCAGCGACCACACGGGTCACGGGCAGGTTATACTTGCGCGCAAAATCCAGATCGCGCTGATCGTGGGCCGGACAGCCAAAAATCGCCCCGGTGCCGTAATCCATCAGGATAAAGTTCGCGACCATGAGCGGCAGGGTTTCGTCTGGCTTTGCCGGGTGCTGTACGCGCAGCCCGGTGTCAAAACCCTTCTTCTCCTGTGTCTCCAGCTCAGCTTCAGACGTGCCAGAGCGCTGGCATTCACGGATAAACTCGGCCAGCTCCTCGTTTGTTTCCGCCAATTCGGCCGCCAGCGGATGCTCGGGTGCCATGCCATAGAATGACGCGCCGAAAATCGTATCGGGACGAGTGGTGAAGACGACCAAGCGTTCATCACGTCCTTCGATGGGCAGCGACATTTCCGCGCCTTCTGAGCGACCGATCCAGTTTTCCTGCATCAGGCGCACCTTATCGGGCCAGCGCTCCAGATCGTCTTTAATCGCATCAAGCAGCTGGGGGGCGTAGTCGGTGATCTTGAAGAACCACTGTGTCAGCTGCCGCTTTTCAACCAGCGCACCAGACCGCCAGCCGCGGCCGTTCTCGACCTGCTCGTTGGCCAGAACCGTCATTTCGACCGGATCCCAGTTGACCCAGCTTTCCTTCTGGTAAACCAGGCCCTTGCGGTACATCTCGATGAACATGCGCTGCTGCTGTTCGTAATATTCGGGGTCACATGTTGCGAATTCGCGGGACCAATCGATGGACAGGCCCATGGACTTCAGCTCATCCCGCATCGCGTCAATGTTCTTGTAAGTCCAATCTGCCGGGTGAACCTTACGCTCAAAGGCCGCGTTTTCGGCTGGGAGGCCAAAGGCATCCCAACCAATTGGGTGCAGCACGTTAAAGCCTTGCGCCCGCTTATACCGAGCCACCACATCGCCCAGTGTGTAATTCCGAACGTGGCCCATATGGATCGCACCGGAGGGATAGGGAAACATTTCCAGCACGTAGTATTTTTCGCGCGAATGGTCTGTTTCAGCGCGAAAGGCCTGCTGGTCTTCCCAAGCGGCCTGCCATTTCTTTTCAGACAGGGACGCGTTGTATCGTTCGGTGCTCATGGATCAGTCCTGATCGGGGTCAAATTTAGCCCGGAGTTTTGCAGCGAGGGCGTTTGAGAAAAAGCCCCCTCGCTGCGGGGTAAGCTATGCGGGTTGTGCACTCAGCCGTCGGCTATCTTGAGTTCCTGTGCCGCCAGCAAGATACGGCTTTCTAGTTCCCGCGCTGCCGGAAGTGACGACGGCGCACCTCGCCAAACCGTACCATCCAGCACTTGGCGATAGACCGTTACGTGGAACGCGCCGGGGCCGATTACATCGCTGAGGTGCTGAACATCGACCCGAACACGCTCCGGGCGTGATTGTTGTGAGTCCATATGCCAGTCGGTCACGTACAACCCACGCTGCTGATCCGCCACGGAAAGCGGCATGAAGGCGAGCGTTTGTGCCGTCGCGTTCCACAGGTATTTGTTCACCCGTGCGCGTCCCTGCTGTGTGGTATCAAAAGTCACTAGCGGCAAACCATCTTCGCCCAGTTGGGTAGCGGCTTCGTTGCTTGCTGCCAGAACACCGTCACCGCCGCCGCCCATGCCCAACAGGCGCATAAGTAGACCCGGTTCATTGCTGTCCTTTCCGCTGGTAGCGGATTGGTTGGCTGTGGTTTCAGTCGTCTCACGCGCCGCTTCGCGCTCGGCGCTCCGGGCTGTGCGAAACGTGATGTCGCCAAAATTAAAGCCGCCGCCTTGGTTGTTTGCTGCAGCCTGTTGCGGCACCTCGCCTTGCGCCGATACCACATTACCAACGGGCACCACGCCTTCAGGCAGTCTTTCCGACAGGTCGCCAAGAGCACCAGCGTCTGTTCGCACAAATGTGCCTGAATCTGTTTGAGCAAAGCTCATCTTGGATTCACCAGCGAAGAAATTAATTTCTTCAAAACTTTCGCAGGCAACAAGGCTAAGCCCAGCGCACACAGCACCGAGCATTCTTGCCGCTTGGCGATTCAAAAAAGGCCGTCGAAGATCAACAAACACAGCCAACGGTTACCCTTGCAGCTTCTTCTTCTTTTTCAGATCACGCTTGATGCGCAGCTTATCGGAATACGTCAGCTTGCGACCAACACCCACAACATCGCCCATGGCATATTGCTTCTGGTTCTTTAGAAGGCGCTCATCCAGGTCTTTGTATTCTTCAGGGATGTAGTTGAAGCGACGCATTTGGTGGTGGTGGTTGATGATCACCTGTCGAACCTGCTGGTCCGTCATCTCTTCTTTCCACGAGCCCGTCTTGCCCTTCCGGAAAAAGGCTTCACCGCCCATTTTTTCCTTGAAGCCGTCCTTCTTTTCCTTGGCTTGAATCTTATCGAACTTCACGGCCTCTTCAGCAGCAATAACATCATCGCGGGAGAAGGGTAGACCAAGGTGCTTCACGGTGCGGTAGAAGGTGTCTTCAGGGTCGTGCTTCATGTCCTCATAGCGCATGTAAATCACGCGAGGATCGGGCGCAGCAGTCCACGATGCAACGTGCTCGGACCAAGAGCCCATCAACTGCGGGATCTGACCCGCTGCGAGTGCCTTTTCCTTAGCCTCTTCGTCACTCAACTCAGGACGCTTGTCCTTTTCCATCTTAATCGACGCTTCGAGGTTAAATTTCTTAGGACGACCCCCAATAAAGTGCGTGGAGTTGGCCATGCCCTGGATCGCGCCATCGATATCCGTGTTCATGTGGCTGGCGAAAGACGGTGTGACGTCCAGCGGGTTGCGCACGATGTAAACGGCTGTGCGAAAGGTATCGAGACCAATGGTTCGCGTGCCGTGCCAGGCCCCGTTGCACAGGTGGGTTTTCACGAAGACCTTCTTGTCCTGCTGAATGGCGAGCAGTTTTTGCGCCATCGGCATTGTCTGCGCGACCTCCACGTCACTAATCTCGTAGTGTGGCTTGCCCAAGATACGCTCAAACAGCTGGAAAGTTACATCCATCTGGCCTGCACGGCCGGCGATATCAGAAAGGTTGAAGTTTTCGTCCTGCCGCACCAGCGGATTGAACAAGGCAAACAGGAACAAACGCGTCCAAGTGTTGCCCGACTTCGGGAACGACGCGAGGTAAATCAGGCCCTTGTCTGGAGGAACAGGCGCGTTTGCCAGGTTCTTCCGGAGCATTTCTGCCCGCTGCTTGTCGATATAAGCGGGAAGCTCAGGCAGCTCAGGCGTGCCCGCAGCGGCTTCGCCGGCATCTGTGACCTCAACGTCGGCTTCCTCGGGTTTCGTGGTCGCGAGAGTTTGTTCTGGCGCGTCCATGATTTCGTCCTCTGATTGCGCTGCAGTTTATACCGAAGCGTCTTGTTCGTTTAAGCGCAGAAATGCGCCTCGTATTTAACAGAAGGGTTTATAGGGATTTGAGCATGGTCTCAATCTGACTTGCGATTGAGGCAGATAACATTTTTCTGAGCTTCTCGTTTTTCAGTTCTCGACTTGCCGTGTAGGCCGTGAACAACCGAGACATATTGTAGTTACGAATTTGTAACCAAAGCTCTTGCTGGTTGGAGATGTCGAGGTCCTTGAGTGCAATACGAAAGGTCTCACGTGGCGCGCGAGGCTGGCCGGTCACGCCCACAAGCGAGTGTGACATGGTAATCTTGTCGCCTTCAATCCACGCGTTGGGAACCAAGCCGTTTCCAACCCGCTTTACTTCGTTGAAGTTTCGCAAAAGCGCAAAGGTTTGTCCGTTCGCCAGCTTGAATTGCATGGGCAAAGAAAAGGCGGTGTTGAACTCCATGACCCGCCCCTGCGCGTTCAAAGCGTGTAGGGAGTCAAACCGGCCTGCTGTGACCAGAATTTCACCCTCCGCCTTTCCCGCAACACGGAAAGAGCCGCCCGCCGAGATGCTCATATTCAGGCCTCTGTTGCCGGGACGCGCCAAGCCCAAGATTGGCACCAGCATGGCGCCATCCTTCGTTGCAACAAATGAAGGAGCCAGCAAAGCCCGATTGATGGCCTCAGGCTTTACGTTAATGGTCGCAAAATTCCCCAAAGCCACGGCCCGAAACGTGTTGCTCGCCGTGATGTTTTCCTCATCGATGCTTTTGCGCAAGTCGATAAGCGCGGCGCGGTCGTCGTCGGAGACCAGCGCGCTGAGATATTCATTGAACCACCCACGGAATTCGTCGGGAACCTCAGCCTTTTCAGAAACCTGGCCGGTCTCGAAATCAATGCTTGCAACAGGCAGTTTCAAGGTTTCTGGAATCGAGATCTCAAACTCCGTCTCACCCTCGACTGTCTGCAAGCAAATTTCTTTTCCATCGATGCCTGCAATTTCTACATTACGGAGTGTCGCACCATTTTGCTCAGCTTGAGCGGCGAGTTCCTGTAGCTTCTTTAAATTGCTCAACGACGTGGCTCCTGCTTAATGGCTGGGTGAAGGCATTGGTTCACACCAACAGATTTGCTTTTTGCACGCCTTAGCATGCGCTTGGCCTCTCATACTCGGAGGACCGCGCAGAAATAAGGTATTTATGGGAATCTGTGTAGATACTGCGTTGCAAAGCGCCTGCCCTTTCCCGAGGGGGTGTTGCGCGGACAACGCCGGTCACCATAATGCACATTATAGAACCTCAGCGGCCTGATGTTTGCAGCGCAGTGCAAAATTCCATCAATACCAACCAGACGGAGTCGCCATGTTTGCGAATCGCACTTTCGGCCTAACGACGCTTGGAAGCCTTGTTGCCGCCTGTCTGACTTTGATTTGGGCCAGTGTGAGCCACGCGCAGGACGACGCTTACCCCGACCTGAGCCAACTGTCGCCAGAAACGGTTGTGGCGGTGGTTAACGGCACTCCCATTAACTTTGCTCAAGTCGAATACGCTTACGCGCTGTTGCCGGATGACTTCACAGCGCGCCCCTTAGCGCAAGTTCTGCCCCAAGTGGTGCAATTGGTGATCGAACAACGCTTGCTGGCCGAAGAGGCGGTCAACCAGTCTCTGCATGACAACACCGCCTATCAGGCCGCCCTGCAATTTCAAGCAGATCGCCTGCTGCAAGAGACCTACATCGCGCAGATGATGGCTGATCAGCTGTCCGACGAATCGCTTGAGATTGCATACACCGTCTATTCCATGCAGTTACCGCTCGAAGAGCGCGTGCGTGCCCGGCACATCCTGGTTGCGCCCGCGTCCAACGACGAGACAGATGTTCGCGATGCGCTGATTGAGGCGCAAGACCTCATCCGACAGCTGAACGAGGGCGAAGACTTCGCTGAGCTTGCTCTGCAATTCTCAGATGACCAGGGCAGCGCAGAACTGGGAGGCGATTTAGGGTTTTTCCCTCGTGGCCGGATGGTTGAAGCCTTTGAAGACGCCGCCTTTGCGTTGGAGCTTAACGCTTTCACGCAGGAGGCTGTCGCATCCCCCTTTGGTTTCCACATCATCGAAGTGCTCGAGCGAACAGAGATGAAGCCGACGTTGGACGAGGTGCGGCAGGAACTCATGATGCAGCTTGAAACCCAACGCCTGACCCTCAAACTCGAAGAATTGCGCGCCGGAGCTGAAATCATGACCATCATCGAAAGTACGGCAAGCGACGGCTGAATGAAGGGGATTTTTTGATCTCAACCGGGGTGCTGCGGCTGTAGCACCCTTTTTTTGTGACCAGCCTTCGGTTAGAGCACAGTCCAACAGGAGAGCTTTGTATGACCGACACCACCACGAACCCGGCGACCCGTGAAGAGATCGACGCTCAGCATCGCACCGATGCTTGGACGCCGCAGCAACTGTTGGCTCGGCTCGACGCGCTGGGCTTTGACACCACAACCACAGAGCACGATCCCATGTGGACGGTGGAGGACTCCCAACGCTTGCGTGAAGACGATCGCGAAGAGGGTCACTGCAAATCGCTGTTTCTGCGCAATAAAAAGGGTAAGATGTGGCTCGTGGTCATGCTCGAAGACCAGCGTTTGGATATCAAAGCCTTAGGCGAAGCGCTGGGCGAAAAACTGTCCTTTGCCAAGCCTGAGCGGCTGATGGAATACTTGGGCGTTATACCCGGCTCCGTCACACCCTTCTCCGTGGTCAATGACGATACGAACGCTGTGCAAGTCGTTCTGCAACGACGAATGATGGAGTGCGCGCACCTGCACTATCACCCTTTGCGCAACTTCATGACGACCAAAATTTCCGCCGCCGACTTAATCCAATTCCTCGAGGCGCAGGACCACAGCCCACACATCCTCGATTTCTAACTTGCCATCCTGACCAACGCCCCCCACGTTTTGAACACGAACCGTTCACACCAGAAGGAACAGCTCCATGAGCGAACTCATCGGACTTCAAGCCCCGGTCAAACCGACCGCGCCGGCAGATGTCATCATTGACGGCACCGAAGCCACCTTTGCTCAAGACGTCATCGAAGCTTCGATGGAGCGTCCGGTTATTGTCGATTTCTGGGCCGAGTGGTGTGGTCCCTGTAAAACGCTTGGTCCAACGATCGAGAAAGTCGTGACCGAAGCCGCTGGTGCCGTGAAGCTGGTCAAAATTGACACGGAAACCAACCAGATGCTGGCGCAGCAAATGCGGATCCAGTCCATCCCAACGGTTTACGCCTTCTACCAAGGCCAGCCGGTAGATGGATTTATGGGCGCCCTGCCCGAGAGCCAAATTCAGGCCTTCGTCGACAAAATGATTTCGCTCTCAGGCGCTGAGCCCGGCGCTCCGACGCCGGGTGGCGAAGACGCCTTGGACGTGGACGCCATGCTCGAACACGCTGATGTGGCGCTGGCCGCTGGCGCTCACGAGCAAGCCCGCGACTTGTATCGCGCGGTTTTGGTCGAGGATCAGAGCAACGTTAAAGCCTATAGTGGCTTTGCCCGGGCGATGCTTGCAGAAAACCGGCTGAGTGATGTTCAGGCGATGATGGAACAAATCCCAGAAGAGCTGCTTTCAGCCCCTGAGATCATCAGCCTCGCTGGCATGATGACATTGGCCGAACGCGCCGCGTCCCTGCCGAATACAGCGCAACTCGAGGCGGCAGTTGCGGCCAACGACGATGATCACGACGCCCGGCACATGTTGGCTCAAGCCCTGCTCGGTCGGGGACAGCCCGAAGCGGGCGCAGAGCATTTGCTGACGATCATGCGTAAAGATCGCGAATGGAATGACGACGGTGCGCGCAAGGCAATGCTGGAGCTGTTTGAGGCGCTGGGCCACGGCTCACCGTTGACCATCGCCTTTCGGAAAAAGCTTTCAGCCCTGCTGTTCAGCTAAGCTGTGAGGCGACGTGAAGCGCTCAGGGATTGCCTTGGCGCTTCAGCGGCTCATATTCAAAGGTAGTAATACGATTAAACCCAAACGACGGGAGCAATGCGCCCCATGACGGCTCGCGCCTTTTTGCCGAACTCGCTGGACGACCTTCCAAAGGAAATTCCAATTTTCCCGCTTACTGGCGCTTTATTGCTGCCCGTGGGGCACCTGCCGCTTAACATTTTTGAGCCGCGCTATCTGTCGATGATCAGCGACGCCCTGCGAACCCCGCAGCGGTTGATCGGCATGATCCAAGCGACGGACTTGGAAGTCAGCATGAGCGATGCACCCGTTCACGCCTTGGGATGCGCAGGCCGGATTTCTGCTTTTTCTGAAAATGATGATGGCACTGTCATGATCACACTGACCGGCATCATCCGTTTCTCGATTGAGCGCGAGCTCGATTTGGCGACCGGCGGATACCGTCGTGTGACCCCAGACTTCAGCACCTTTGCGACCGACTTGATTGAACTGAACCAAGCGCCAACCAATGAGGACGTGCTGCTAGCCTCCGTGATCGATGCCACCAAACGCTACTTTGATGCCAAAGGCTTCAATACCGATTGGGAAGGCATTCAAGATCTTGGACTGACAGAGCTTGTAACGTCCTTGGGCATGGCCTGTCCTTTCGATCCGTTGGAAAAGCAGGCGCTACTCGAAGCAGAAAATGTCGAAGAACGGGCCAAGACCCTCACGCAGATCATGACCATGGCCACACTGGGTGATAGTGTGGATGCGACCGTTGCTGTGAACTAAGGACGTCTTGTGACTGAAGAATCGCCGACCCAAAGCCCCGAACACCACGCGCCCGATCCGCAGATGCTTGAGTTGCTCGTGTGTCCTCTGACTAAGACCACACTGCACTTAGACCGCGAGGCGCAAGAACTGGTGTCGGAGCAAGCAGGCCTGGCTTTTCCCATCCGTGACGGAATTCCGATCCTGCTGGTCGAAGAAGCACGGCGGCTCTAGCGGTCGGCCTCGCGCCGAAGCAACGCCTTGACCGGCGGGAAACGCTCGATCATCTCCAAACCCGACGCGGCCAAAGCTCGAAATGGCGCAGGACTGCGGTCCAGCACATCATGCAATCCGGTTGTCAGCGCTGTAAACCGCGCTGTGTCAGCGCGTCGTTCGCGCTGGTAGTCGAGCAGCGCCTGCCCATCACCTCCATCCAGACCAAAGCGACGCTGATCGATCAAAACGTTGGTCAGGGCAGCAGCATCTTTGATGGTCATGTTCAGACCCTGACCTGCGAGCGGATGCATCGCATGGGCAGCTTCTCCAATCAGCGCAAGGCGCTCCCCAATGATGGTCTCACAGTGATGAGCGCGCAAAGCGAACTGCCCCCACGCCGGATCACTGGGCGCTTGGAGTGTGCCCAGAGCCTCCCCAAACCGGGCTTGCATCCGTTCGGTCAAAATGCCCGGCGACAAGGTGAACAAGGTTTTGGCCTTGGCGGTCGGCTCGACCCATATGAAGCTGCTGGCGTGCTCACCATCCATGCTGTGCAAGGGTAAGAACGCGAGCGTGCCACCGGGCAAAAAGCGTTGAAACGCCCGACCTTGGTGCGAGGCGCTGTGCTTGATGCGGCCAGTGAGGGCGGTTTGGTGAAAATCCCGCTGATGGCTTTGAATATCCTCAGCTCGGCGCAGTTGCGAGTTCTTGCCGTCTGCCGCGATTACCAGGCGCGCACCAATGTTCGTGCCGTCAGCCAGTGTGACAATCCGCTGCCCCCCCTCAAGCGCACTCCCAACGACAGACTGCTCAAAAGCCCCCTGAACCTCAATTTCATCGAGCAAGAAGCGGGTCAAGTCGCGGTTGAAAACAACCCATGAACCGCTGTCCAGATGGAGAGACGCATCCGGCTGCAAAGCCGAGTTCAGTCCACCATCAACCACCATTTCAGCAATCCGCTGCCCGTACTGATGCAGCCAGTCGTCTGGCAACCCAAGCAGCCCTATAGCCTTAGGCGTCAGGGCCGTGGATCGTGTATCCGCGTTAGACAAGCCCAATGCATGCTGGGGCCTGGGATCGATGAGAAACGGTTTGAAGCCACGGGACTGGAGGGCTCGAAACTGGATCAAGCCCGCCAGACCAGCACCAACGATAACGATTTCCTGCACTGATTCCGATTGGCTCATGGGGTCATTTTCCAAGTCAAAGGTCGATGATCATCATATAGGAAGCCTTGTGTTGGAATCATCCTCCAATGCAGACCTTTGTTTGCTTAGAATTTGTGCAGTGCATGGATTTGAGGCACCAATTCCTGCTGTAAATTTGAGCATAAATTTATGCAGTGGAGATTAAGTAGCTGTTTTATATCGATTTATACCATGGTCAAAAAGTTGGCACGCATCTTGATGTGTAAACATATGTGACGAAATGCACAGCGCCGTCTTTTCCTCCCTGGCGCTGCGCCCATCGCAACAAGGCTCAGGCGCGGCTTGCGGTCCTAATTCCTCCCCAAGGGGACCACAGCCTCGCCCGTTGCCGCAACTGCTGGCCGCCGCTACGGTAGGTCAGCACCCAAACACAAACACTGAACGAATAGGTACGAATATGAAGTGGGTAGTAGCTGTAATTAAGCCGTCAAAGCTGGAGCCGGTCCGTGATCGCCTGACTGAACTGGGGATCGAAGGTCTGACTGCAACGGAAGTTAAGGGCTATGGCCGTCAAAAGGGTCATACTGAAATCTACCGTGGTGCTGAATACACCGTGAACTTCCTGCCAAAGGTGAAAATCGAACTGGCTGTTCCCGGTGACAAGGCTGAAGCCGTTGTCGAAGCAATCCAAAGCGCTGCCAACACTGGCGCCATTGGAGACGGCAAGATTTTCGTTCTCGACCTTGAGCAGGCCATTCGGATCCGCACCGGCGAAACAGACGCCTCCGCGCTCTAAACCCGCTTTCTCATTTGAGACCCTGAAACCGGTGCTGTCCCACCACGGACGCACCGGTTTTTTCATGCCTGCGCTTTAACCGGCTCGTCGTCGCCTAAGCCACCACACTAGAATTATGCGCTAAGGCATTGAAAACCGATGAATTAGCGCGTAATAATGCCGGTATTGGTTTTATGCGCTTAGCGAGGCTCCGTTTTCATGGAGTGACAGACAGGCGCTTCGATTTACAAAAGACGGCAATTTCAGGCGTTCAATGTCTTATTCCTATCCCCCGCACCGCGGCTCAGACTCCCCTCGCAGAGGTCCCTTTCGTTCCCTTCGTCGCTGGATGCCTCAAGGCGTCATGCCCACGGGTACGGGCCTCATTGCCCGAAACCGGGTCGTTCGGCTGTTGGGACTGTTTCTTGCTGTTGTGGTCGTTCTGGTGACGCTGTCACTGCTGACGTTTAACGCTGCTGATCCTTCGTTGAACACAGCCACCACCCGCGCCGCCCAAAACTGGATTGGTGCGCCGGGCGCTTTTGTGGCGGATGTGCTGTTGCAGACATTTGGGGTCGCAGCCTATTTGGTTCCGCTGGTGCTCGCACACTGGGCATTTGTCTGCCTGTTTCAACTTCACCGGTCCGCCGTTACGCTCCGCGCGCTGATGGCAATTCCAGCTATATTGATGATCGCGGCGGTACTCTCTTCCCTGCCATTCCAGTCCGATTGGACCAAGCCAGCCAGCGCCGGTGGTGCAGGTGGATTGCTGGTGTTGGAGAATTTCCAGCGCTGGCTTTTTGTGCCGAAAGCGCTCAGCACGGTCTTATGTTTTGTCGGCGGCGCGATAGGTTTGATTTACGCGCTGGGGCTCGACGGCAGTCTTATGTCATCCTACGGCAGAGGCCGGGAGACAGCATACCGTGATCATGAGCACGACTTTGACGCTGAGGGCCCTTCACCAGAGGCCCATCCAATTGCGGGAGAAGCTTGGTCTGATCTGGATGATCCCTTCGATGACGGCGCGGGTCCGCGCTTCTACGACGAAGATGAAGAAGTGCAGGAGGTCTACTCCGACCCCAACACGGTCCGGGTCAAGCTGGCAGAAAATGACACCATCTATGTGCCAGATTCCGAGCGGGATGATTTCACCGTAGAAACCGCGCCACCTGCTGGATCGGTGAACCTGTACGGGGAAGATGAGCCCGAAGAAAGCGGTATGGACCACGCCGGACGTGCCTATGGACAGACGACCTACGGGGTTCGGCTGGACAGCGCCGAGACCGTTGCGCCAAGCTGGTCGTTCCTCAAGCCGCGCACGGATCCACGCCCCGATGTGGCTGACCCTTTCCTTGAGAACCTGGCGCCTGAGCCGGTGGATGATCATTTCGATGATCCAGTCGCCGCTGCCTTCGATGCGCAGGATGAACCCGACCCGGTCAGTACAGCGCCTTCCGTCCAACCACAGCCAAAACCAGCCCCGGCTGTTGCTGCAACCACACCAAGCTCCACAGAGCGCCACGTCAACGCCGCGCTGAATGAGGCGCCAAAGCGTGTCACGCGCATTGGCGTGCAGCCCACCGGGCCGCAGCCCGCTTATTCAGGCCCATTCCAAGCGCCATCGGTGGATCATTTAGTGTACCCCGATGAAGTCGTGCAAAAAGGCCTGTCACCCGAAGAATTGGCCCAGCGCATCGAACAGCTGGAACAAGCTCTCGACGAGTTCAAAATCAAAGGGCACGTGGTTAACGCACGCCCCGGCCCCGTGGTCACACTGTTCGAATTCGCGCCAGCACCGGGTCAGCGAATCGCGCGAGTCGTCTCGCTGGCTGATGACATCAAGCGTGCCATGGCCGCCCACTCCACCCGTATTGCCGTGGTGCCGGGCACATCGGTAATCGGCATCGAGCTACCAAACGAAGCACGGACGCCCGTGAACTTGCGTCAGATCATCGACAGCGACGCCTTTACGGATGCCAAGGCGCGTCTGCCACTTGCTTTAGGGATTGATATTGCCGGCAACCCGACGGTTGCTGACTTGGCCCGCGCGCCGCACCTGCTGATTGCCGGGACGACCGGCTCGGGTAAGTCGGTCTCGCTGAATGGCATGATCCTGTCCCTGCTCTACGCGCTGCCGCCTGAACGTCTGAAGCTGATCATGATTGATCCGAAGATGCTGGAACTGTCGCTCTATGATCGCATTCCGCACCTGCTCTCTCCGGTTGTCACCGACCCGCGCCGGGCCATTGTTGCGCTGAAGTGGGCCGTGCGGGAGATGGAAGACCGTTACGAGACCATGATGAAGCTCGAAGTGCGCGGGATCCTCGATTACAACGAGCGCATCGATCAGGCCATCGCCGACGGCGAAGCCATCATCCAGCGCGTGCAGACCGGTTTCGACCCGGATTCCGGCCAACCAGAATACGAAGAGCGCGAATTGCCGCTCAAGCCCATGCCGTACATCGTCCTGATCGTCGATGAGTTGGCGGACTTGATGGAGCTGGCGAAGAAAGACATCGAATCCTCACTGCAGCGCCTGACCCAAATGGGCCGTGCGGCAGGCATCCACGTGATCACCGCAACTCAGCGGCCGTCAGTGGATGTGATCACCGGCACGATTAAGGCCAACATCCCGAGCCGCATCTCGCTCTACGTCCGGACCAAAATCGACTCCCGTACCATTCTTGATGAGCCGGGTGCCGAGCAACTCTTGCGCGTCGGAGACATGCTGTTCAGCTCAGAGGGGCGTCGTCCAACCCGCGTGCACTCAGCTTTTGTCAGCACCGAAGAAGTGCAGGCCGTGGTACAGCATCTGCGGAATCAGGGTGAGCCTGAGTTTGTCGATACCCTGACCAACGACAGCGGCGCCTTCATGGGCGATGAAGATCAGGCCGATATGTTCGGTGGCGGTGAAGAAGAAGACGCCGACGGCGACCTGTATCAAAAGGCCGTCCAGATCGTCACAAACGACCAGCGGGCGAGCACATCCTACATCCAACGCAAGTTGTCCATCGGCTACAACCGCGCCGCGCGGCTGATTGAGCGGATGGAAAACGAAGGGCTGGTTGGTCCCCCAGACAAAACCGGCAAGCGCGATATCTATATCGACTAAAGCCTGCGCCTCAGGTCTTGGGGAATGTTTTGGATTCAGCCACCAGTGCGCGCTTGCTGACTTGGGCTTCGCGGCGGGCGATGTATATGGCCGCCGCGGCGATGATCGCGCCACCAGCCAAGCTCGCCAATTGAGGCACAACGCCCAGAATGGTCAGCTCGAGCAGGGCGATAAACGGCAGACGCAGGTAGTCAAACGGCATCACCGCCGAAGCCTCCCCCTGCCGCGCTGCAAGCGTCAAAGCCCATTGCCCGGCGGTCGCGATAAAGCCTGCGAGAATCAGCAGGATCCAGATCTCCACGCTCAAATTCTGCCAAACCAGCATGGCGGGAGCAACGGTGTAGACCGTCATCCAAAAGCCTTGGAAGGTCACCATGCGGATGGTGCTTTCAGTCTTCACCAGGTCTTTGACCACCAGAAACGCCGTCGCCATAAGCACCGCTGCCAACAGGGGCAGGATCTGCGCCCAAACCAGCGCCTGACTCCACGGTTGAGCAACAACCAGCACGCCCAAGAACCCCACCACCGTCGCCGCAATCCTGCGCATGCGGATGGTCTCACCCAGAAACAGCACCGCACCAATGGTCACAAAAAACGGCACCGTGAAGTTCAGCGCGACCGTCTCAGTCATGTTCAGTTGGCTAAACGCAAAGAACAGCATTGCCATCGCGCTCACCCCGACCGCTGAACGAAGCATGTGGCGCAGCGGGCGTTTGGTCGCGAGGACGGAACGCGGTCCAGCGATCAGGGCAAAGGGCAAAATTGCGATAAAGCCAAAGACGACGCGGGCGAACACAATCTGGAACGGTTCAACGCCCGCGTTGGATGCCTGCTTGACGAACAAGCTCATCACAGAAAAACAGATCACGGACACCACCATCCACAGGATGGCGCGGGCATTGTTGGGGATCGCGGGGGTTTGTGCAGCTTTGACCTTACTCATAGATCCAAGTCTCACCCATGGCCTTCGCACCTGCACGGATTTTTTCAGCACTCCAGCGTTGACCGGGCCGCGTTTTGACATCTGGGCGGCTTAAGGCCATTGGTGGCTGAGGCTGAATTTGTACAAGGAATGGTTATGCGAGGGTACTTTGCCGTAGGCGTGCTGGAAATTTCCAAATCCAGAAACATGGGTGCGCTCATGCGAACAGCGCACGCGTTTGGGGCGGCCTACACGTTTACCATTGGCTCCGAAGTGACGCGGCAAAAGGTTCGGCAAGCTGACACGTCTAACGCCGACCTGCACCTGCCCTATTTCGATTTTCCCTCCCTTAACGATATGGCGCGGCCTCGGGGGATGCAGCTTGTCGGGGTGGAGTTGACCGATGATGCGGTTGAATTGCCATCATTTAACCACCCTTCGCGCGCGGCCTATATCATGGGGCCAGAGAAAGGCTCCCTGACGCCAGACATCCTCGAACACTGTGATCACATCATAAAAATTCCCACAAAGTTCTGCGTGAACGTCGCGCTGGCGGGTGGAATCGTTCTCTATGATCGGCACTTGCAGCATGGGCAGTACCAGGCCAAACCCGTTCGTCCCGGTGGACCAACAGAAGCAAAGTCCGGTCATTTCCACGGCGGAAGATTCTCGCGCGCCGGACGGACGAACTGGCGCGCAAATTAGCGCGCCAGCTGCCGTTTCAACGCTTTAAGCGCAGCTTACGAGCGGCTGTCGTAAACCAAGCTTGGTAGCGCTGGCGGTGGAGCCGAGGCATCGAGGCCGTGTACATCCAACGCAAAGGCCGCGAAGTCTTCATCCATCGACTGCATGATTTGCGCCCAGCCTGCCGCTGGATCATCGCCTTCGTAGGTCAGGATCACAAAGTCGCCGTGGGGTGTTTCCTGCAAGAAGGTCCGCTCATGCAGACCGGCATTTTCGCGGATAACGTCAAAGTCTGCTTTGGCGGGCTGCTGATTGATGCCGTTAATCATCTCAAGCCACTTTTCTTTCTTACCGGGCAGGATGGGCATAACCATCGCAAGTGCTGCCATTTTATTACTCCAATCTAAAAATGGTAATATTTTTTCATATCGAGGTAATGGAAATAAAACCTACACCGTACTCTTTGTTTCGCCAGCAATTCCATCAAATCGAAATCCTACCGTGAAATAACGAATGAATATGTCAACACGGCTTGCCCGTAGTTTGTGCAATTTGGTGCGTTTTATATTTGAATTCTTTACATGTGCTTCGTTCAATGGCTTCATTTCGACTGACAGCGATGATTCTCACTGCCTTTCTGTCATGAAATCGCAATGAATATTTGGCTCGCTGGAACTGAAATCAAAAACTTACGAGTTACGGAGTATGCCCATGTCTATGTATGAAAAAATGATGAAGACGACCGACGACCGCGATGTTGATGGCTACATGGCGCTGTTGCACGACGATTACGTCTTTGTCCGTCACCAGAGCGGTACTGAGGTCTCCAAGGCAGATTGGGGCCCAGCGATGGCCGAGATGATGGCAAGCGACAAGCTTGAGTTTTTCAACAATCGCTGCATCTACGAAAACGATGACGTCGTTGTTTCGCATCAGGTCATGGGCTTTCCTGATGGCACCAAAGAGGCTGTGCTGATCGTCAACACCATTCAGGATGGCCTGATCATCCGGACCGAAACCGGCGCCACGCTTCTCAAGTAAGCACGGCAGAGGAAATCCGTATTAGGAAGGAGTATCACCATGAAAATGTTGGTTACCGTAACGATCACCAAGGGCTTTGCCCGCTGGGTCGAAATGACCAAATCCCTGACGCCAATGGCTGAAGAAAATGGGATGCGGATGATTTGGGCTGGGACTAACCCAGATGAAACTCAGGTCTACGTGGTCATGGAACTTCAGAATGCGGAGCAGATGAAGACGTTTGGCGAGCGTGAAGACGTGGTCAAAGCGCGCGCAGAAGCTGGCGCAATTGTTGAGTCTACAACCGTAATCTCGCCCATTGGCCAAGACTACATTCCCGCCTAAAGTTTCGTCTTTAGGCCTGCTAGGAGCCATCGCGCTGTGACTGTCATGTTCATGTATCTTCTAGGCCCCTTGTTCGCACTGGGGCTGATTTCATGGGTGAACCGGGCACAAATCCGCGCGTGGCTCCAACGGCGGGGTATGAGAAACGATCAACAAAGCGGCGACGACAAGTCCTAAGTCACCAAGGCCGTCTATTCACCGCGCTCTCTCTCACGCGCAAAATCCAGCTCATCTTGCATAGCCTTCATATCGATGTAAGCGGCAATGAGCCGGTCTTCGCCATCAAACAAACGCAGCTCCACCGGGCCACGGTCAAATCGAGCGATGCGCTCGAACCGGACAACGGGCGGATATTCACCCCAACACATAATCCGTGTGGTCATCATCAACGGCGGGTCCAAGGCCACCGCTGTCCCTACAGCCGTGCCAAAACGACCAAAATAGCTATTACAGGCCGCAAGCGTGTGAATGTCGCCGGTTGCGTCAACAGTCATGGTAATGGGCTCGTTCTGTCCGCCGCCTGACCATAGCGGTGCGCCATCTTCGTCAAAGACCGTCTTAAGCCACCACTCCCCAACTAGGGCGTGCATAGAGGTCGATGGGTCTGCATGGTCTGGCGCGGTTGTTTCTGTGTGAGCGGTGACGCTGGGAACGACCGTCAGAAAGCAGAGGGCTAACCAACCGGCACTCATCGTTTGAAACACTGAAATCATCGTCAGCCGTCCTTTTCCTCACTCGCTCCAGACTTGGGTCTCCAGATTGGAAATGTCTACGCCTTGAGCAAAACTGACACCGTTTTGTCTGATGCTTGGCCGCAGCGGTTGCTTCGCAGCCTTTGTACGCGTTCTCCATACCAACCTATCGCCACTCCATTGTCCATGCAGGCAAGGAACAGCATTACAGCCAGACGATTGTCCCGACATTTGCGATTTTGGAGACCGACATCACTCAATCGATAGTGGCAGCGCTGTGAGAGCGAAAATAATGGAATGATGGGATGCCAAAACACCGCATTTAGGGTGCTGGGCGCGCTATTCGATGCCGATGAACTTCTAGACATCTCTTGAAAAAATTCGCGGGCAGGTAACAGAAGTGTTCCGAACAAGCCTGTATTTCTACAGCAGTTCGCACCCGAACGTGTACCGGGACGCGGATCAATCGCGTCTCGCAAGAACCTAAGTCATTTATTCGGCTGGCTTCGTTTACTTCGACAAAGAAGTAAATGGAGCGGGTGATGAGATTCGAACTCACGACACCTAGCATGGCAAGCTAGTGCTCTACCCCTGAGCTACACCCGCGCCGGGGATGGAGCGGTGTTTATCCCCCTGCCCCACATAGATCAAGCGCTTATTTTCGATTTTGCTCTCTGGCGTTCAGCACGGGCTTTGCTGGGTTGCGAACGTCGCGCAACTCGTGCTGAGTTTGCTGTATTCTTGGCGCTCTAAAGGTCCAACGCCAACCGGCTGTTAGGACCACGCGCTGAGATCCGAACCGCTAAAATCCTCCATTATGGCGACGGCACAACGCGCGGTTCGACTCGTGGCATGGAGCCAGCCGCCAGTCCCTTCAGTAGCGGCCAGTGTCCCGATGAACGATGCTGACGCTATAACCTTGTGCGCTCAACCACTGAGCGGCTTGTTCCGCAAAGAACACCGAGCGATGCTTGCCGCCCGTACAGCCAAAAGCGACCGTAAAATAGGCCTTGCCCTCCTGTTGCTGCCGCGCCGCTGTCACGCTCAGCAGGCCGCGCAAATGGGTAACGTAAGCCTCGAACTCTTCGTCCGCGCGAATGTAGTCAGCCACAGACTGATCTTTGCCCGTACGAGGCCTCAGGTCGAGGTCATAGTGTGGATTTCGCAGCCACCGCACGTCGAACACCATATCAGCGTCCAACGGCAAACCTGAGCGGTAGGAGAAGGACTGTGTCCGGATCTGCAAATGCTCGGTCTTGGGACCAGCCAGCGCCGAAATTGCTGACCGTAGATCCGTAAGCTTCACACCTGTTGTGTCCATCACCTCATCAGCTCTGGCTCGACGGGACATAGAAGCCGCCTGCTCAGCCTCCAGAGCGTCTAGCAGCCCCTCTCCTCGATCAAACGGGTGTATGCGGCGGGATTCGTTGTAACGGCGCCTCAGCGTCTCAGGATCAGCACTCAGGAATATGTGGTGAACGCTGACACCGTCGGGCCACGCTGGCAAATCGGGGTCTGTGCCCTGCTCCAGTGGCCAACCCAAAGCAATGTCTTCCGCCTCACTTTGCTCCACGAAGGCCGGCCATAGCGCAACGGGAACCGCATCGCTGGCCACGAAGCCCATGTCGGACAGCACGGCCAATGCTGTGGTCCGTCCAGCGCCTGAAAGGCTGGAGATGATGAAAACGCGCTTGGTCATCAGAGTTTAAAATCCTCCGGCATCTCGGGCAGACGCAGGACCACTCGGCCCCCTGAAATCTCGCCGTTACGATCTGCGTTTTCAGCCCAGATTTTACCGCCATGCGCATTAACGATTTGCTTGGAAATCGACAGCCCCAAGCCGGAGTGCTTGCCAAAGCCATCCTGCTCGGGCCGGTCGGTGTAAAAGCGGTCGAAGACCTTGTTCAACTTGTCCGCTGGGAAACCAATGCCTTGATCCTCAACTGACAACAAAATGTCGCCGCGCTCTCGGGTCAAGCGCACCCATATCTTCCCGTTCACTGGGGAGAAGGTTTGGGCATTGGTGATCACGTTGACCAACACTTGGCCTAAGCGCAACTCAGCACCGAGAATGAAAAAGCCAGGTTTGCGGGGCTGCGCAGGCTCTAGAATGATTTCGACGTCGCTTTCGACCATTTGATGCTGCAGCGAAACCACGTCTTCAGCCAGTGCATACAGGTCCAATTCCTCCCAGTGCGAGCGCGCCAACTCGGCGTCCAGGCGCGAACTGTCAGAAATATCGGTTATCAGGCGGTCCATGCGATCAACATCGTGGGTCAAAATGTCGAACAGGACCTCCTGCTGCTTTGGATCTTTGACCATTGATAAGGTTTCAAAAGCCGAGCGCAACGATGTCAGCGGGTTCTTCAGCTCGTGAGCCACATCGGCGGCAAAGCTCTCCATGGAGTCGATCCGGTCCCAAAGGCTTTCCGTCATGTCACGCAGCGAGAGCGACAAATCGCCAATTTCATCACCCCGTTTGGAAAGGTCTGGAATCGCATGGCGGCGGTCTTTTTGGCGGCGCACGAGATCAGCGGACTTTGCTAAGTGACGCACAGGCTGGGCAATGGTGTTGGCCAGGTAAATGGACAGCAGAACCGTCACAGCCAAGGCAATCAGGAACAGCGTGAGGATAAAGGTCTGCATCGACGCGATTCGCTCATCAACAATTGTCGTCTCACGAGACATCATCAGACCACCGAGCACGCGTCTATATTCCTGCACCGGAACCGCAGCCGACAGCACGAGCGCATTACCATCCGCCGACCGAACGCCGTTGGCAAACTTCCCAAACAACGCGTCCGCTGCTTCGGGATAATGGTCTGCGCGCTGAGGCATGGTTTCGATATAGCGCGGGAATTGACGTCCGCCGCGCCGAATAGCCCGCCAAATCGCGCGAGGGGAGAAATTCTCTATAAGGGTCGGCTTGTCCAGAGATTGCGCGTAAATCGGCACCATGCCGCCGCGAAGCACTCGAGAATCAGCCAACAAGTCACCGTTGAGCGCAAAAAGGCGCGCGCGGGAGGGGCTTTCTATGGTGAGCAACCGCAAAAACAGCGCGCTTCGGTCCTCGTCAAGCTGCTTGTCCGAGCCTTCGCCGGTGACCGCTGCCGAACCCAAAGCAACCGCGATAATCCGCCCTTCGGACCGCAGCGCCTCAAGCTCGCCGTCGATCAGGAATTGACGATACCGGTCGGTGTAGAGGAACCCGATCACAGGAATTAACAAGGTGATCATATTGATCGCAAGAATGCGCCCGACCAAGGATTGCGAGCCGGGCCCCCGGGGACGCCATCGAACACGTCGACCCAGGACAGCAGACGCCCAACGCTCAACGATTGTTCGTGGGCGGGGCGCGCGCTTCATGGGTTTATCCTGCGGTGCAGTGGTCAAAGGCTAGGCCAGTTTTGCAGACAAAGAGGCCTTTAAACTAGGGCCAACACGCCAGCTTGCACAGACCCCATGGCACTTGGGCCTTGTGGACGTGTCGAACCTTCGACTCATTTGGTCTGAATCTTGGAAGATCGGGGGTAATCAGGTCACCACGCCATTGTCTTTGTACCGGTAACCGACACCGTAAAGGGTTTCGATTTGGTTAAAGTTCTCATCGACGGCTTTGAATTTCTTCCGAAGCCGCTTGATATGCGAATCGATCGTCCGATCATCAACATAGATGTGCTCGCCATAGGCTGCATCCATCAGCTGGTCACGGGTTTTGACGTGCCCTGGACGCTGAACCAGAGACTTGAGGATCAGGAACTCTGTGACCGTTAGAGTGATGTCATCCGTCTTCCACAAACACTGATGCTTTACGGGATCAAGGCGAAGTTCACCACGCGTCAGAACATCGTTCCCGACCTCACGCTCTGGTGTCGCTACGGCCATTTCGTCCCGACGGAGAAGCGCACGGATGCGCTCGACGAGCAAGCGCTGGGAGAAGGGCTTTTTGATGTAATCATCAGCGCCCATCCGCAGACCCAGCACTTCGTCCACCTCGTCATCTTTAGAGGTGAGGAATATTACAGGGACCTGGCTTTGGGTCCGCAAACGACTGAGCAGCTCCATGCCATCCATGCGTGGCATCTTGATATCAAGAATGACCAAATCAGCAGGCTGAATGGTCAAACTCTTCAGGGCATCAGAACCATCTGAAAAAGTCCGCGTGCGAAACCCTTCGGCTTCGAGAGCCATAGAAACAGAGGTCAGAATGTTACGATCGTCATCTACGAGAGCGATGGTCTGTTGCACGGTTATCTCCGCGAGCGTGATGTTGGTTATTAGGTCTATGATGCCTAAGTGTGCTCTATTGGCAACAATCTTGCGGCGAGAATAAGGTACGTCGTGTCGAAAAGCTGAACAAAGTGTGGCAAAGAGCAGCAAATTTTACGTTTATCACGCTCCTTTGCAGTTGTTTTATCCGGTGCGACAAATTTTCACCGGTGTGGTAAATTTGAAATGAATTCGTTATAAACGGTGCGTTGGTGCGGGCGTTCTTTAAGCGGTTTTCCCTCACTTGTTATACATTTCGAAATAGAAGCGCGTGCATGACAGCGGATCCTCCCCCCATCAGCACTTTCGCTGCCGCATCAGCGGCGGTGAGGCCTGCCTTAGAGACCATGCGGGGCGTCCAAGCCGCCATGGGTGGCGGAACACTTGGTTGGCGGTTTGAGCTGGGGGCAGGCCTTACGGCATCGGTCATTGCTGAACTTGGAGGGTTTGATCTTGCCCTCACGCCACTTACACCCCCTGACTTCAGAGGCAGCTTAGGCAAAGCCATTGGCGACCTGGAGGCAAATAAGGGTCAGAGCCAAACAAGAACCATCACTCAATACGTCTTAAGCGAGACTATAGATCGCCCCTCATTGAGCCATCTGCTCGATCAGATGTTGGTCGCAGCACAGGCAAGGCACCAGACCGGTTTGTTGCGTGTCAGTGCGTTGGGCTCCGAGTGGCTGGGATCCGATTTGGGTCGATCAGAGTCGATGCCGCCCTTGTTGGACTTTTTGCGTGGTGGTCGGCTGACCTACGCTGATCAGGCGATTTTTCGCAGTGGATCGACCCAACCTTCGCGTCATGAAACGCTCGCGCGGTTTCATCATGGGGCTGACACGATACTGCCAGCTGGCCAAGTGCTCACAGGTCTAGAACCAGATGCAGTGCTGGTTGAGTTGGATCGAGCAATGCTGGCGGGCGCCGTCGAGAGATTGGTCGCGAACCCCACGCTGCAACTGAGCATTAATGTGTGCCGAACCACGTTGCTCAATACCGATTGGACGACGCTCTTGGCTGCGTCAGTGGATCGCCATCCCGACGCCCTCGCACGTGCGGTATTCGAAGTTACAGAATGGCCAGCACGCGCCATTCACACACCACTCGCCACGGGGCTTGCGCCGCTGGCAAAGCTCGGTCAGCGCCTTTGGCTTGACGATTTTGGGGCTGGGCTGACGAGCTTTAACGAGGCCTTTATCCCTGGTATCGCGGGGCTGAAGATCGACCGATCTTTGCACCGCCAGTGTTTTACGGACCGGGACACTTTCGGGGCTTTGGAGCTGGTTGCGGCATTCGCGCGTCGACAGGGCAAAACCTGTGTGATTGAAGGCGTGGAAACGGACCAAGAGCGCAGGTTTGCTGAAGCCTGCGGTGCTAGCCACGTTCAAGGCTTCTTCTCGGGCCAAGTCTAGGGTTGCCGTTAAGCTTTGTCAGACAGCTTTGCCAAAATCAGTTCGAGCTGTTCCAGTGAAGCATAGGACACGCGGACTTGGCCCTTGGTGCCTGAGCCTTGGATCTGTACGGCCAGGCCAAGCGCGCCCGTAGCTGCTTCTTCGGCTTCGCGAAGGTCTGGGTCTTTTTCTCCGATAGCGGTAGACTGCGCTGACGACTTGGACCCGTCATTGGCAGTCGCCAGATCCCGAACCGCTTGCTCCAACTCACGAACTGACCATTCGCCCGCCACAGCCTGACGCGCCAAGGGCAGGGGGTTGCTCAGAGACAGAAGGGCGCGGGCATGGCCCGCGGTCAGCTGGCCGTCCTCTACCATCCGTCGCAAGCCTTCAGGCATCGCCAGCAGGCGCAAAACATTGGCGACGTGGGCGCGGCTCTTGCCCACTCGATCGGCGGCTTCAGCTTGGGTGTAGTTGAACTGCGTGATCAAGCGCCTGTAGCCTTCGGCCTCTTCAAAGACACTCAGGTCTTCCCGCTGAATGTTTTCCAGCAGCGCCACCTCTGCGGCGTCCTTGTCCGACATAGGGCGGACAATCACAGGAACTTCGTGCAAGGAGGCGCTTTGCGCCGCGCGCCAACGGCGTTCACCCGCAATGATTTCATAGCGGGTTTTGACGCCATCGCTGGATTCGCGGACCAGCAAGGGTTGGATGATGCCTTGTGATCGAATCGAATCCGCTAATTCACTCAGGCGTTCTGGGTCAAACACCTGACGGGGCTGAAACGGGCTAGGGGACAGGTCACTGATGGGCACCAACTGCGGATTGGCTCCGGACACTTCACCGGGATTATCATCGTCAAAAAGCGCGCTCAGACCACGGCCTAACCCTTTTTGCGCCATCACTCGTTCCTTCCGGCTGCCTGTAAGACCTAGAGGCCCAGCGTTGTTGCAATTTCATCCGACAGAGCGGCGTAAGCCTGCGCGCCAGAAGATCGCTCATCATAATCAAAAATCGGCTGCGCATGCGAGGGCGCTTCCGACAGGCGGACGTTGCGCGGGATTTTGGTTTGAAACACGCGGCCTCGCAGATGTGTCCGCACATCGCTTTCAACCTGCTGAGCCAAACGATTTCGGCCATCATACATGGTCAAAACAACGCCCAGCAACTGCAGTGACCCGTTGGAACCGCGCTTCACCCGGTCCAAAGTGCGCAACAGGAAGGCGAGACCTTCAAGCGCGAAAAACTCAGCTTGTAGCGGCACCAAAACTCGATCGGCCCACGCCAAACCGTTAAGTGTGAGCAGTCCCAAGGCAGGCGGACAGTCAATCAAGACAACGTCAAATTCCTGCGCAGCATCCTTCAAGCGGTCACGAAAGCTGAATTGGCGCGCGTCTGCGTCCACCAACTCGATCTCCATCGCTGCCAAGTCCTGATTCGCGGGCAAAATAAACAGATCCGCCTGAGACGTGGGCCGAATAGCGTCAGCCGCGTCCTTGGTCCCAGCCAAAACAGCATAGAGGTTCGCTTCGCGTTCATCGGCAGCGATTCCCAATCCTGTTGAAGCGTTACCTTGCGGGTCAGAATCAATAATGAGCGTCTTCTTACCTTTGCGCGCGAGCGCGGCGCCGAGGTTTACAGCAGTGGTGGTTTTACCCACGCCGCCTTTTTGATTGGCAATGGCGAGAATTACCGGTTCTGACACTTGCGCTGGTTCCTGTTGCAATCGACTGACGGGTTGAAGCTTCAAACGGTCGCTTTTCGCGCCCAAACAAGAGGCTTTTTTGCTCAATGAGCACGGACGTTCATAACGCGGGGTGACGAGGCGTACTGCGCTGAACGCGAAATTCGGTTGCCTACGACCTAGCGCGCAGGATGGACGTTGCGCAAGCGCAGAATCACGGAGTCGCCGTCGATAACCGAGGGAAAACTTTCGCTCTCAAAATGGTGTGTCCGCTGCGCTGCACTGATTTCCTCTGCCGCCGCTCGGCCCTTGTGCAGTACCAGTGTGGTTTTGCTGCCGATAAGCGGTGCGCACCACTCCAACAAACGGGGCAGGGGCGCAAAAGCCCGCGCGAACAAAACATCTAACGGCTGAGCGGGCAGGGCTTCGACGCGTTTAGCCACAATCGTCAATGGCGCGCCAGTGGCGGACTTAACCGCCAGCAGAAACGCGGCCTTTCGCTGATCGGACTCAACCAACGTCACGGGCAATCCAGTGGCGATGGCTATGACAATGCCCGGAAAACCCGCCCCAGTCCCTATATCAGCGAGTGTTTTTGGTGCTTGATCGGCGGCAGACATCGCCTTACCGACCAGTAAACCAGCAGGGTCCAAGCACTGGAGGCTATCCACGACGTGCCGGTTCCAGACATCAGCCCACGTTTTTGGGCCAATCAGATTCAATGTTGGCTGCCATTTGCCCAACGTCTCAACGTAGCGCTGCAGTTGCTCGATCTGCGAGGCATCGAGTGCCAAGCGTTCATTTGTTGCGTTGAATAGGGGCGAAAGTGGTGGCGGCGTGAGTGGTCGGCTCGATGTATGTCGCGGCATCAGGCAGCAGTCTTGTCTGATGAAAGTGTCTTCCGGTCTTCACCCCGACGCCGAACATATTGCAAAAGAGCGCCCAGGGCTGCAGGTGTCATTCCTTGGATCCTGGATGCTCGACCCAATGTTTCCGGGCGCGCACGCTCAAGTTTTTCCCGAATTTCGTTGGAGAGCGAGCCAATAGCACCGTAATCGAGGTCGATCGGCAATCGGGCATCTTGTTCCGACTGAAGTGCAGCGACCTCTCGTTCTTGCCGGTCTAGATAGCCAGAGTAGACAGCGGCAATCTCAAGCTGCTCCGCCACGTCGGCTCGCAGTTCTGATAAGGCTGGAAAGGCCGCCTGGAGCTGGTTGAGCGACACTGTTTTCATGCTGAGCATCTCGAGCGCGCTCCTTCTGCGACCATCGAGCTTGATGGGGAAACCGGCTCGCTCCCACTCATTAGGGCTGAGACACAAGGCTTCGAAATGCTGGAAAGCGTCATTGATAAGCGCTTGTTTCACGTGAAACGCTTGTTGGCGTGTCTTGCGGACCAAGCCAAGCCCCTCACCTAGGGGTGTTAGCCGCTGGTCCGCATTATCAGCGCGCAAGCGCAGTCGGAACTCTGCTCGGCTGGTGAACATGCGATAGGGCTCGGTCGTACCCCGGGTCACAAGATCATCGATCATGACGCCAATATAGCCCTCATGCCGCCCAATCCGGAGCCGGTCTGAGCCTCCGGCAGTCTGCAGAGCCGCATTTGCGCCTGCCACAAGCCCCTGGGCACCGGCTTCTTCGTATCCCGTTGTCCCGTTGATCTGGCCAGCGAGAAAAAGCCCCGGCACGCGCTTGGTCTGGAGCGTCTCATCCAATTCGCGCGCGTCAACATAATCATATTCGACCGCATAGCCCGGGCGGAGAATTTCAGCACGCTCCAGGCCGGGAATCGTCTTTAACATCGCAGCCTGAACGGCGCGTGGTAGCGAGGTGGAAATCCCATTCGGATAAACCGTGTGATCGTCCAACCCTTCAGGCTCTAAGAAGATCTGATGCCGTGGCTTGTCAGCGAATCGAACGACCTTATCTTCAATCGACGGGCAGTATCGCGGGCCAACACCATCAATCAGGCCTGAGTAAACGGCTGATTTATCGAGGTTTTCTCGAATAATATGATGCGTTTCTGGCGTCGTAAAGGTAACACCGCAATCGACTTGTTGGACGGTAATTTCATCTGTGAGCGTCGAAAACGGCACAAGCACATCATCGGGTGACTGCACATCCAAGCCGGACCACGCGATTGTGCGGGAGTCCAACCGGGCTGGTGTGCCCGTTTTAAGTCGCCCAAACTGAAACCCAAGGCGCTCAATGGTATCAGCCAACGCGACCGACGGCGCCTCGCCTGCGCGGCCTTCAAACAATGTCTCATCACCAATGAATGTTTTCCCGCGCAGAAAGGTGCCGGTCGTGATGACCACGGCACCAGCTCGGATCCGAGACCCTGTATCTGTGCGCAGGGCCCCTATGGCCCCATCATCGTCCAACTCAATGTCATCGGCGGCAGCTTCAATCACAGTCAGTGTTGCTTCTTCCTGTAGCAGCGCCTGAATCGCTTGCCGGTACAACCGTCGATCGGCCTGGGAGCGCGGTCCGCGCACCGCTGGCCCCTTTGAAGCGTTCAACATACGAAATTGGATGCCGGCGCGATCGATTGCCCGTCCCATAAGACCATCCAGCGCATCGATTTCGCGCACCAAATGTCCTTTTCCCAAGCCACCAATCGCTGGATTACAGGACATTTCGCCAACCGTGATCCATTGATGCGTCACCAATGCGACGCTTGCCCCAATACGCGCGGCCGCCGCAGCGGCTTCCGTTCCTGCGTGACCGCCACCAACGATGATGACATCAAAGCTCAAATCAGGGGGCACAGTGTCAGTGCGGCGATAGAGTTTCACGTGAAACGCCTCAAGCAGGCTGCGTCAGAGCGCAGCGCAGGTTCATTTACCGATACAGAATCGACTGAAAATATGATCGAGCACGTCCTCAACATCAACCGCACCGGTAATTCGCCCAAGCGCAGCAGACGCGTCCCTCATACATTCCGCCAATAAGGCCAGTTCGTCGTGATCATCGCAGCGGCCCAAGGCCTCCACTGCCTGAGCCATATGGTGCGCATGACGCTGCCGACCCATCGGCAACACAGTGTCCAAAGAAACGCCTTCGCCCAATAGACGATCTTGTATCGTCGCTAAAACCGCGTCCAAGCCTTCGCCAGAATGCACCGACACACCCAGGTCGACCATTGTCGACGTCCAAATGTCTTGTTTGGTTGCAATTTTCACGCACGGTGACCCTTTGAGGCGCGCCGCTATATCGGGGTCTTCGCCGCGCTCATCAATCAGCCACAGAACCAAATCGGACGTCAGCGCTGCTTTGATTGCCCGATCGACACCGATGGCTTCAACTTTATCGTCTGTTTCCCGCATTCCCGCAGTATCGACCACGTTGATGAGAAACCCATC
The DNA here is from genome assembly GCA_965661545.1 of Alphaproteobacteria bacterium. GTDB lineage: Bacteria > Pseudomonadota > Alphaproteobacteria > UBA7985 > UBA7985 > UBA7985. The sequence continues at coordinate 122,886 of CBFIEF010000003.1, forward strand.
CAACTCAATCGGAACAGACAGCGCATCACGCGTAGTCCCGGCCACATCCGTAACGATCGCGACGTCGCGAGCCGCAAGAGCGTTCAGCAAAGACGATTTGCCCACATTCGGCAGGCCAACGAGCGCCACAGAAAATCCGTCCCTTACATGCGCTGCTAATCGGTGAGATTGCGCTGTCGCCGTGTTCATCGCATCCGCTAGCCTTTTTGCGCGGCTTCTGACAGTCGGAAAAAAGTCGTTTGGCAGGTCTTCGTCGGGGAAATCGATCCAAGCCTCAGTCTCAGCGCGCAGCATGATAATAGACTCGCGCCATTCAAGCACTTGAACCGACAACGCACCGCCCAACTGCCGCAATGAAAGTCGCCGCTGTGCCTCAGTCTGAGCGTCGATTAAGTCGCCCAGGCCTTCAACGGCTGCCAAATCCATCTTTCCGTTCAGAAAAGCGCGTTGTGTGAACTCACCAGCTTCCGCGGGTCGCAACCCGGGCAGGAGGCTCAGCGTCGATAAAACAGCCCGCACAACTGCCGGTGATCCGTGCGTGTGCAGTTCGACGACATCCTCACCTGTGAAGGAGTTGGGACCCAGAAAATGCGCAACCATGGCTTCGTCTAACAAAGCGCCCTTAGCGTCTTTCAAATCGAAACGGCGCAGCAGGCGCGGCACCTGCAAAGCCGACCCAGCTTCGTCGCCACCGATCAGCGTTCTGAGCGCCGAAAGTGAATCGGGTCCAGAAACACGAATGACGGCCACGCCTGCGCGACCGCCACCGGTTGAAACTGCAAATATGGTATCAGCGCGAGACAAGAATCGAGCTCACCGCGCTAAATTACTGATTCATGGACAGGAAGAAGTCGTCGTTTGACTTCGACGTCCGCAGCTTGTCGATTAGGAATTCCATCGCGTCGACTGGACCCATTGGCATCAGAATGCGGCGCAAGACCCACATTTTCGCCAATTCGCCGCGTTCGACCAATTGTTCTTCCTTACGCGTACCAGAACCGCCAATATCAATCGCCGGATAGGTCCGCTTCTCGGCCAACTTGCGATCCAAAACGATCTCAGAGTTACCGGTACCTTTGAATTCCTCAAAGATCACTTTGTCCATCATCGAGCCTGTATCAATCAATGCGGTGCCAACAATGGTCAGCGATCCACCTTCCTCGATGTTCCGCGCAGCACCAAAGAAGCGCTTTGGGCGCTGCATGGCATTGGCGTCCACACCACCGGTCAAAACTTTACCTGATGAAGGCACCACAGTGTTGTAAGCGCGGGCCAGTCGGGTGATGGAATCCAGCAGGATCACCACATCTTTTTTGTGCTCAACCAAGCGCTTAGCGCGCTCAATCACCATTTCGGACACCTGAACGTGGCGGGTGGCCGGCTCGTCAAAAGTGGAGGCTACCACCTCACCATTTACCGAACGCTGCATGTCCGTCACTTCTTCTGGGCGCTCATCAATAAGCAGCACGATCAGGTAAGCTTCAGGATTATTCCGGCTGATGCTATCCGCAATGGTCTGTAGCATCATGGTTTTACCAGTACGTGGCGGAGCGACGACCAAAGCGCGCTGGCCCTTACCAATCGGGCTCACCAAGTCGATAACACGGCCTGTAAGGTTCTTATTCGTTGGATCCTCAACCTCAAGTTTTAATCGCTCATCCGGATAGAGCGGCGTGAGCGAGTCAAAATTCACGCGCGTCCTGGTCGAGCTTGGATCTTCGAAGTTGATGGTGTTGACCTTGGTCAGCGCGAAATAACGTTCGTTGTCACGCGGCGCGCAGATTTCACCGTCCACGCTGTCACCAGTCCGCAGGCCGAACTTGCGGACTGTGTTCGGTGAAACATAGATATCGTCTGCGCCAGCGAGGTAGTTTGCCTCTGGGGAGCGCAAGAAGCCGAACCCGTCCTGCAACACTTCGATCACGCCACCGCCAAAAATCGATTCATCGTTTTCTGCAACGGCTTTGAGAATAGCGAACATCAACTCTTGCTTGCGCATCGAGGCGACGTTTTCAATTTCGACTTCTTCAGCCATCGCAATGAGCTGAACAGGCGTTTTTTGTTTGAGGTCTTCGAGATGCATGTTTCGAAAAATATCCGTCTAGGATCACGCTTCAGCGCCTGCACACACACGCAAGGCAACTGGAGCAATTGAGATCAGCGCGAAGGTTGGGCTGACAAAGCAGAGCGGGTCGCAGAAAGAAAAGATCGATGGATCAACAAACAACTGCGAGAAAAATCGGGGAAAAAGGCCTCGCCTCGGATGAGGGACCATGGCCAGTGCGGGCCAGCGCTGGACCAGAACCAACACAATCTTTGGAATAAGCAGGGCCGCGAAACCTGTCAACGGCCCTTTCAGTCAGAAGTGCATTTTCGCTTAGAAAAGGCCCTGAAACGGCTTCACCACCACTAAAACCACGACCAAAATCATCAATACGGTTGGAACTTCGTTGAAAATGCGAAAGTAGCGCGCCGATTTGGTGTTCATGTCAGCGGCAAAGTTTTTCACGTGGCGAGACTGCATTCCAGTGACACCACTCATACCCAGCACCAGTACAAATTTAGCGACAAACCAGAATTCACGCGCCGTCGTGATCCCATTCATCTCCCAGTAAACGACCATACCCAAACCAGCGATCCACGTGACGATCATCGCAGGATTGATAATCGCTGCGTAAAGCCGCCGCTCCATGACCTTGAATGTCTCGGACTTGTCGGAACCGGCCTCTGAATCAGCGTGGTAGACAAACAAACGTGGCAGATAGAGCAATCCGGCCATCCAAGCGATCACTGCAATAATGTGGATGGATTTAAGCGTCAGAAATACAGCAATCATAGCAAAGGCTTTCTTTGAGCGTTGTGGAACAGCACGATCAGATCAAGACCGCAAAGCATCAAGCACCCAATGCACCGCATCAGGATCGCTTTCTTTGAAAATACCATGGCCGAGGTTAAACACATGGCTCCGTTCGCGATCCACTCGTCCAATCACGTCGAGCGTTGCCGCGACCACGCTTTGACGATCACCCAGCAAGCGACCGGGATCCAAGTTCCCTTGGATGGCAGCAAAATCCAGCGTCGACGCAGAGGCTAAATCATTGGCGTAATCGACTTGTAGGCTAACCAGCGGGTCAAAGCCGGATAAATCCACAGCTGCAAACATCGCCTTTCGCGGAAACAAAATCACAGGCGTGTTTGGCGCTTCATGGCGGATGAGCCGAACAATGGCTTTCAGTGGTTCTGATGACCAAGCCAACTGTGCAGCTTTGTCCAGAGACCCTGCCCAGGAATCAAAAATCATCACCGCATCCGCACCGGCTTTAATCTGCGCAATCAGATGCTGTGCCACGCTGCGTACGAGCAAATCCATCAATTCGCTAAACGATACTGGATCGCCATAAGCCATGGCTTTTGTCGCGGCGTAAGACTTACTCGCCCCACCTTCGATCATATAAGTCGCTAAAGTCCACGGCGCACCGGCAAAGCCAATGAGTGTCGTGGTGTCTGGTAAAGCAGCTCGGATTTGTGAAACAGCACGGTAGGCCGGATCGAGTACAGCCGTCGCTTCACCACTGGCCAAACGATCCTCCATACCCCCTTGATCAGGTAATTTGCTCAGAACAGGGCCCTCACCCGCTGCAAAAGCCAGATCTTGGCCCAAAGCGCGAGGAATGGTCAGAATGTCTGAAAACAGAATCGAGCCGTCAAACCCATAGCGGTGGATGGGCTGTAACGTGACTTCCGTGGCAAAATCTGGGTTATCACACAAATCCAAAAAGCCGCCGGCCTGAGCCCGTAAAGCGCGGTATTCTGGCAAGTATCGCCCAGCCTGTCGCATGAACCATGCGGGCCGGGGCCACTGAGATTGACCGTGCAAAGCAGCGAGGAGAGGCTTGTCGCCCGAGTAAGTGAGTGTCATGGCCTCTGATCTGCGGGGTAAGGATGGAAAAGGCAAGCCGTGGGCGCTCAAGTCTGTTTGCCAACAAACGCAACGCCTACCCCAATGACGGACGACGAAGGCTGTTTGAAGACGAGAACAGTGATGGCTTAGTTAATCCCTACAAACAAAACAAAGAGTTTATAAAAAGGTAGATGTGGTTGTTGGCAGGGTCAGTTTCTGTGGATCAAAAGATATCCTCGACTTACCCCCACATGGGTGCGGTGTCAGGTGGCCACATACATTTTGCGCCTGTGACAGAAAATCATAAGCCTTATCAGAGCCACATCATCCACATTTATCGAAATTTTGATCTAGTCTTTGAAAAAGCATCCTCGGACTTTCTGTTTTGCAAACTATCCTTTTCCACGGTTGAAAACCGGACTGTGAACGAAGAGTTGTCCCCAGTATAAGAAATCTACTCAACCCCATCCCCAACTTAAGCAGCGGCTTACACACAGGCTTGGTGGAATAACTTCAGCCATTGCGCCGCGACTCGGTAGAGGTTTGGCGTGACTTACAAAAGGATTAACGCGCGTGATCGATGAATTCGATGATTTTCCTATGCCCCCTCAACTGGGATGGTTAGACGAGCAGCCTTTGCTGCTGGCTTCAGCATCGCAAACGCGTATGGCGATGCTGATGGACGCGGGTTTGCCAATCGTTGTAGCGCCCTCTGATGTCGACGAGGCGCCGGTGAAGGCAGAAGGCAAAGCCAATAATACCTCTGCTGCCGAAGTCGCTGAGCAGCTGGCTGTTGCGAAAGCATCATCGGTATCTCAGATGCATCCCGGCCAAATCACTGTTGGCGCAGACCAAATGTTGGTGCTTCGGGATTCAAAGGAAACGGAACAGTGGTTCGATAAGCCTGAGAACCGTGGCTTGGCGCACAAGAATTTGTCTATTCTCAGCGGTAAATCTCATCAACTGGTGACAGCAACGGCCGTGTGTGTGGATGGTGAAGTGCAGTGGTCCTCCAGCCGCAGCGCCGATTTAACCATGCGCGATCTGAGCGATGCTTACATTCGCGCCTACCTAGACACTCTGGGTGATGAAGTGCTGTGGTCCGTTGGTGGCTATCAGCTCGAGGGCCTCGGCGCACAGCTTTTTGACGCCGTGGCCGGTGACTTTTTCACCATTCTTGGCATGGATCTCACGGGTCTGCTCGCTCATTTGCGTGACCGCCAAGCGTTGCTGGCTTAAATCATGAGAGGTGCTCCCTTGAAAGCTGCTGTCGTCGGCCACCCCATCGCTCATTCTCAGTCGCCCACGATTCACGGCCACTGGCTGGAGAGCACGGGCATTGCCGGAACTTACGAGGCGCTCGATTTCCACCCCGATAGCTTTGCTGTCGATATACGGGGTTTGGTTGAGCATGGTTTTCAGGGGGTGAATGTAACGGTTCCGCACAAGGAGGCGGCTTTGGCGCTCGCAGATACGGTCGATGCCACCGCCCGTCGTATTGGTGCATCGAATACCTTGGTTTTTGCCGATGGAAAGATCGAAGCGCGTAACACCGACGCCTATGGGTTTTGGGAAAATCTAGCACCGAGTCTGAGTGGCCGGGTGCCCAGCCGAGCGCTTGTGCTGGGCGCTGGCGGTGCTGCGCGAGCAGTATTGGTGGCGCTGCAAGACGCGGGCGTAACGGATATTGTGTTGGCCAACCGAACAGTAAGCCGGGCGAGGGCCTTGGCGGACGAGTTGGCAGATACAGCGCAGATCGAGGCCTTATCGTGGGATGATGCCGAAGCGCTGATGGACCGCGAAACGCTACCACTGATCGTTAACACCAGTTCTCGGGGCATGAAGGGCGAAAACCCAATCACCTGCGCAATGGCCGCACAGACCGCACAAACCGTGGTTAACGATATCGTCTACAATCCCTTGCAGACCGCTTTGCTCACAAATGCACGCGCGCGAGGCTGTCAGACTGTAGATGGCTTGGGCATGCTCTTGCATCAGGCCCGTCCGGCTTTTCAGGCGTTTTTTGGCGGCAGAGTGAGTGTTGATGCTGGCTTACGGCACAAAGTTGAGCGCCGCATGGGATTGGTTTAACGCTATGAAAGTCATCGGCCTTACCGGTTCTATTGCCATGGGAAAATCCACTGCCGCGCGTATGCTGGCGCGCATGGGTTACGCCCACTTCGATGCCGATGCCGTTGTCCACGCACTCACCGGACCAGGCGGCAAAGCGTTGGAAGCTATTGCCGCATTTGCACCTGAAGCTGTGTCAATGGAAGGCGGTATGGACCGTAAATCGCTGGGTGATTTGGCGTTTAAAGATCAATCTGTTCTGCGCAAACTCGAAGCTGTTTTGCACCCGCTCGTTTACCATGAGAACCGTCGCTTGCTGGCGCTTTGGCAACGGCAACGCCGCCGCAAAGTGCTGTTAGATATTCCGCTGCTGCTCGAAGGACGTGGGGAGGGGCGCTGTGATGCCATTTGGGTGGTTTCCGCACCTGTTGCCCTGCAAGCCCGACGCGCCATGGCTCGGCCCGGCATGACGTCGGAAAAACTCGCTGGTATTCTCGCGCGCCAAGTGCCTGATAAGGATAAACGCTGTCGTGCAAATGTTGTCATTGCTACGGGATTAGGCCGTGCTGTGACCTGGACGGCGTTGATTCAAGCCGACCAAGTGCCTGTGCAGGCCACAACATGGCCCCCCCGCCACCGCCGAAATACGCTGTTTAAAGGTGCGATCCACCGCGCGCCAAAAATACTTTCAGGAAAAAGCGAATGACCCGCGAAATTGTCCTCGATACCGAAACCACCGGCTTTGAGCCCAGCGAAGGCCACCGAATCGTTGAAATCGGTTGCGTCGAGCTGGATGGTTTGCTGCCTACGGGAAATACGTTCCATGTCTACATCAATCCGCAGCGCGATATGCCAGCGGGCGCTTACGAAGTGCATGGTTTGTCGGCTGAGTTTCTCTCGGGTCATCCCGTCTTCGAAGCGCAGGCAGAGGCCTTTATCGAGTTTATTGGTGACGCGCCGCTGGTGATCCATAACGCTTCATTTGATATGAAGTTCATTAACGCTGAGCTGAAAACCGTTGGACGTCCACCGCTGCCCATGAGCCGCGCAATCGACACACTCGCTATGGCGCGAAGGGCGTTTCCTGGATCCCCTGCCAGCTTGGATGCGTTGTGCCGACGCTTTGGCATCGATAATGCCAGCCGCACGCTCCACGGCGCTTTGCTCGACAGTGAATTGTTGGCGGAAGTTTATCTAGAGCTCAAAGGCGGTCGGCAGCCTGGATTCGGTTTGGACGCGATGGCACCATCGGCTCGATCCAACAACAAATCCGCTGCTGTGGGCGGCGGGGCGCAGGTGGCTGAAGAAGAAGCAGCTGTGCCATTTCCCACGCGCAGCTTTACCGTCCCTAAAGAAGAAAAGGACCGCCACCGTCAGTTCTTGTCCGACGTCAGCGATCCGATCTGGTCAAAGTACGGTGTAACTTCAACGAGCGATTAAGCCTCGGCTTCGCCCCGGTCTTTGCGGTTTGCCAGCAGCGTTAAGAAGTTAAACGGGTTCAGCAGCAACGGCGGGTAGCCGCCTTTCACTGTGGCATCAGAAACGATCTCGCGCGCAAACGGGAACAGGTACCGGGAAACCTCGACCACCAGCAGCTTTTCAATCGCTTCATCAGGCACATCGTTTCCGATCTGCACCAAGCCAGCGTAGATACATTCCACGATAAAGCCAGTTTGGCCCTCAACAGTGGCTTTGACTGAAGTGTGAAGTTCGACCTCAAATCGCCGGTCGCCCAAATCGCGGTTGTTGACGTTTACGTCAATGTCGATTTGCGGCTGCTTGCCTTGGGCCATCAGTCCCGAAGCAGCATTTGGGTTCTCAAAGCTCAAATCCTTAAGGTACTGGTGCAGGAACGCGAGCCCCTGTTGTGAGTTAGCGCCAGCAGCTTGGGCTTGAGCGGGTTCATTTTCGGCCATGCGAGGTCTCGATTTCCTTAAATTTTTACGTGTTGGGGGCCTGTTACCACGTGGTGCGGTGCAGGACTAGGCTCGGTTGTTCGGCACTCACGGGCCTTTTTCGTCGTCCTGATCAACAACTTCAGCTTCACCCTCGATCACACCGGGGGTGCGCATGCTGAAGTCCGGATCGTCGGAACGGAACCCATAACTGGCAAAACCCGCTCCGCTTGCAGCGCCCTTGCCGCCAAAAGAAACGCTGCCCCGGTTTTTAGCCCAGCTCAAAAGCCGAGGTGCGAGGAAAGACCGAACCGGCGACAGCAGCAGGCCGATACCGATAACATCGGTGAAAAACCCTGGTGTGAGCAGCAATAAAGCTGCGGCAAATAAGCATAGGCCATCGAACAGAGCCCGGCCCGGAACCTCTCCGGCTTGCAGCTGGCGGTTGATGCGGGCAATGACTTGCGCGGATTGCTGACGCACCAAGATTGTCCCAGCTACCGCGGTCAGAAGCACCACCAGCAGCGTTGGCCACAAGCCAATCCAGCCCCCGACTGTGATGAAGCCTGCAATCTCGATGATCGGTGTCAAGATAAACGCCAGCAGTAACAACCGCGTCATAAAAGCCTTCCTTTCGCCTTTCGAAACCCTACGGCGCACTCTTGTCCGTTGCCCCGACCGGCTTTCGCCCCTAACTGTATTTGATACAAGTGGGGCGTGCTTCTGGTCGTTGAAAGGATTGGGAGCAAAAAAACCAAGGCCCCGGATCTAGGAGACCGACCGTGACCATCACTCTTGTTATTCTCGCCGTTGCCGTGGTGTTCGTCCTTTGGCGACTCAGCTCGGTGCTTGGTCAGGATCAAGGCTTCATTCCTCAGTTTGACCGCGACACAGGCCGCACAGATCAGGACGCGCCGCCAGCTGATGAACCCGTTGCGGCTCAAGAGCCTTTTGCGCTGACCCCTGACGAAGTCGATCCAGCGTCAGACTTTGCAGAAATCGAAGGCGTTCTTTCGCAGATCAGTGAAAAAGATAAGCTGTTCCAACCGAGTGAATTCCTGCGTGATGCAGGTAACGCGTTTGAAATGATTTTGGGCGCTTTCGCATCGGGTGACAAAGACACGCTGTCGTCTTTTGTATCCAAGGACGTTTATGCGGGCTTTGCCCAAGCGATCGATGACCGGGATGCCAATGGGCAAAACCTTGAGCTGACATTGCTCAAGGCGCCAGAGACGCAGTACTACGCCGCTGAAATCACCGGAAACACGGCTTTCGTCACGCTGACTGTGCGTTCTGAGCAGATCCAAGTGGTTCGCGACAAGGAAGGCGAGATCACCTCTGGCGATCCAAACCAGACATCCACTGTCGAAGATCACTGGAACTTCTCGCGCAAGCTTGGTTCCTCTGACCCAATCTGGACGCTGATTGCCACGCAGGCTTAAGTCTCTAGTCAAGCAACTCGAAATCCAGGCGAACCGTTTTAGGCGGTTCGCCTTTTTTTGTCGGTGATTCTTGGGTCACAGTTGTCTGGGACGTTTCGGGGGCCACAGACAAATAAACTGGATTTCAGCGGGCGATGCGTGTTTTATGCGTGAAATTATGTGTTATGCGACCAACTTGGGGCGATGATTCTCATTTTTAGAGAATCAGTATCAAGAAATGTGCTTAATACGCTCTTTTTATTAGACTTTAGTTGGTATCGCTGGCATTTCGATATCGATTTTCAGAGTAGACTCCGATTTTGAAGGGGTCTTGAGACATTTTGAAGTGAGACCGCCTTATGTTTCGGCGCACGCTGATCGCAGCCCTACTTTTGATGGGCGCCCCTATTCTTTTAAGCTGCCAAGCAACTGAATCTGTCACCGCCAACTCTGGTTCCACCTTTCGTGACCGCGGGCTGGAGATCAACAGCATCCAGACGGCGGCACGAACGCCAAGCGCGAGCTTCTCGACCAGTCGCACGTCGGCCAACTTGGTCTCGACGCGCTCAGTGATTCGGACGGGATCGGATTTCGAGGCTGCTGGTTTGACTTTATCGCCTGTCACCACTGAGTCGCTGCCCGGATGGCGGACAGAGCGACACGGTGATGCGTTGGAAGCGTTTGTTGAGTCATGTGTGGTGCTGGGTCAGCGCGACGCGAACGAGCAAGCATCGCCTTCGCCGCTGGGCGGCAAAGTAGCGGACTGGCGCGGTGTTTGTGCACAAGCAGCTTCGCTGGACACCAACAACCATCCTCGAGCCAAGGCATTCTTCGAGGACAACTTCAAAGCCTTTGAAGTGCGCGGTGATGGCACCTTTACCGGCTATTACGAGGCAGAAATCAAAGGGTCTCGCAAGCGGTCTCGTGCGTTCAACTGGCCGCTTTACACGCGACCGCCTGAATTGGTGAACAACCAAACGTACTATAGCCGCGCAGAAATCGAGGCTGGCGCGCTGGCAAACCGGAAGCTGGAATTGCTTTACGTCGATAACCCCGTTGACGTGTTTATGCTGCAGATCCAAGGCTCTGGCGTGGTGAACTTGGATGACGGGAGCACCATCCGCGTGGGCTATGCCGCAAACAATGGTCATCCTTTTGTCAGCCTGCGCGAAGAGCTGGAAAGCCAGGGCTTCGACAAATCTGTTTATGGCGCGTCGATCCAGTCTTACACCCGCTGGCTTAAAGAGCATCCGCGCCAAGCGATGGACGTGATGAACGCCAACCCGCGTTTCATCTTCTTCACCGAAAATCAGCGCGACGGTGCCATTGGTGCGCAGGGTATCAAACTCACCGGCGAGCGCTCAATGGCGGTCGATCTGGATTTTATGCCGCTTCATGTACCGTTGTGGCTAGAAACCCATGCTACTGCGCCAAATGGAAGTTCACGGGCCATCAAACGGATGATGGTGGCGCAGGACACCGGGTCGGCAATCAATGGGAAAGTACGGGGTGATTTCTTCTGGGGATCGGGCTCTGGAGCACTCGCAATGGCCGGTCGGATGAAATCGCCGGGGGTTTATACGATGCTGCTGCCAAACTCTATTGCAGCAACACTACCCGCGCGCTAACTGCCGCCTATCTATGAAACAGGGCTCGCCAAACCAATTGGGGGCGCGCCTCAATCGCCACTCTTTCAGGCAGGAATTAGAAGCCTTGGGACAGCACAACAAAACAGACTTTCTCAGCACACTGGCACCCCTCGCGCTTTCGGGTATTGGTGAAGGCGTTGCTGCAATTGTTGGAAACCAGCTTGCGCCGGCTGTAGAGCACTTGCTGCCAGCCTTGCCACCAGCAGCTCGACTGGTGATTGTCGATGCCACTGAAGATGGCGCGCAGGCATGCAAACGTTTTGTTCAGACAGACTTGCGCTTGGGCGTGATCAACGAAACTCCGGCACAGTTCATCGAGGATATGGTTGAGCAGCGCTTTGACGCTCTGATCATCATGCCTGGCTGTGAAGGGGATGAAGACGCGCTGGTTAGCCTGCTGTGGCAGGGCGGTTTTATGGCCGTTGATCCGTCTTTGAGTGTGCCGAGCGTGGATTCAGAAGAAATGTTGCTCTGGTCAACGGGCCATGGCGCGGCTGTGCGATTGCTCCCGCCTAAACCCAAGCGGCGGGGTGGGCGACGGCGCAACCAACCCCTGCCCGCCACAGCCTAGATCTCGCTGGTTCTCGTGGCGTCGAAGAAGAAAACAGGCTCCAACATCGCCACACCCAAGGCCCGGCGCCGCGGTGTGCCTGCTGCTACGGATGACGATCGAGCCGTGTGGCAGGCGATCAAGCAAACGGTCAGCCCCATGCGGCTTTCGACCACCAAGACCTTTCGCGGCATCATCAACGCCGCTGAAAAACTTCCCCCCACCCCGCAGCGCGAAGCGACTTCGAAATCCAGTGCGCCGAAACTGACAGCCAAAACCCGCTACACCGTTGCGCCAGATGCCTTGCTCAAGGGCCGGCGTCCGTCGGTGAATTATGATTCTGCGCCCCGTGAGCTCAAAGCCGGGCAATTGCAAGGGCTGGACCGGCGGCGGGGTGACAAGCTGCGCAAAGGGAAGCTGGACATCGAAGGCACGTTGGACCTGCACGGTATGACCCGCGACCAGGCGCAAGGCGCTGTACGCCGGTTTATTGAGGCCAGCCAGTCCATGGGTCGTCGAACCGTTCTGATCATCACGGGCAAGGGCTACAGCCACGGCGGGGACGGTGTTTTGCGTTCTGAATTGCCACGCTGGATGAACAGTGATCCGCTGCGGTCAAAAATCGTCGCGTTCGACTTCGCCCAGCCCCGTCACGGCGGTCAGGGCGCGTTCTATGTTTACATCAAAAAAGTGCGAGACAAGTCATGACGCCCTTTGGTGAGAAACTGGTCGAGCTGCGGGAGTCGCGCAGTTGGACGCAAAAGAAAATGGCAGAGAAGCTGGGTGTTTCTGCGGCCTATCTTAGTGCATTGGAAAATGGTCAGCGGGGAAAGCCGTCGCGACGGCTGCTGCACGCGGTCTGCCAGACCTTTGGCATCATTTGGGATGAAGCCGATGCGCTGACCGAGTTGGCGCAGGAGTCTCATCCTGTGGTGAAGGTCTCCACACGCGGTCTGTCTGCCACGCACACGCGTTTTGCCCACGTGCTGGCCGAGCGCATTGGCTCATTGTCCGAGGCGCAGTTGCGGGCGTGGCTGCTGATGCTTGAAGCTGGATCTGAGCCGCGCAAGCCTTGAAACTTGCTGTGGTGCTCTAACTTCCAAGGGCCTTGTCCCTTGTGAACCCGAAAGCTTATTCATGCCCATGCCCTGCATTTTTCGCCCCTTTACCGTTCCTTTCCTGGCTCTACTGAGTCTGACGCTCGCATCTTGCGGCAGTGCGCTGCCACCGGTGTTTCGTGGGCCGGGGGTGCCATTGGTGCTCGAGGAGTACTTCACCGGTAAGACCCGCGCCGAGGGTGTGTTTATCGACTTCTTTGGCAACGTTGGTGAAAGCTTTGTGGTTGACGTGGATGGCACGTGGGATGGCCGCGTCCTGACGCTGGACGAGGATTTCACCTACGCCGATGGCCGCAAGCAGCGGCGGATCTGGCGGATCACAAAAACTGGACCAAACACCTATGTGGGGCGGGCGGATGATGTGATTGGCGAGGCACTGGGCCGCGTGAATGGCCCCACGCTAACTTGGACCTATGATGTTGATCTTGATTTAGGCAATCGGACCCAGCGCGTGACGTTTGATGATGTGCTCTTCTTGCAGGATGAGCGGACGCTGCTCAATCAGGCTGACGTCAAGGTTGGTCCCGTCGCTATTGGCATGGTCACCCTTAACTTCACCAAGCTATAATGACCTTAAAAGGCCATTGGCGCTGAGGAAAAACCTCCGTTTCCTAGATCATAGGAATTCAACCATGTCGGGTCAGCGAAAGTCTTAGTTTTAATCCCAGGCGCAGGCAGCCACCCCGAAGTGTGGGATGAGTTTGCATCCTTTTTGCCAAACGACATCAGCGCTCACGGCGTACACCACTTAGAACTCAGCGACGTATTGGAAGTTGCTCGAGAACTTGGGCCTTCTCTTCCAGAAAAATTTGCCGTGATGGGCCACTCCTTTGGTGCGCACATCGCTCTGGCGCTATGCCATCTGTTTCCCGAGCGCGTGAAGGAGTTGGCGGCTCTTGTAACCGGATCGGCCTACACGGAGATTCCAGATTGTACCCATGCGATTCCAATTGAGCAGCCGCGTGCTTTGGCCAACATTACGATGGATTGGTGGGGTTCGATCGGGTCTTGAGCAGAGGCCCCAGCCTAAAGGTTGGCATCACGACTGCTACAAGCCCCGTTCTGACCTCGTTTTCTTGACCGAAAACGGGGTTATGGCCTCTCGCTAGGCAGTAATGGCGGTTGGGCCATCAAGAACGCCGTAGTCCTTAGAGGTTTGATTTGCGTACATGTCGTTGCTCATCACATCGGCGAAAACTGGTCCCGCTTTATAAGCTTCACAGGCTTCCTTGTTCTCCCAGAGGTAAACACCGCCATAGATCTTATTTTCTTTGTCGCCCAGCCAGTGCTTGCTGATCAGTCCCGGCATTTCTGCAAAAACTGGAGAAACGTCTGTGGCGCCCACAATGTAGTCGTCATGTGGAATGTTAAGCTCAAAGTTGATCACTTGAATATGCATGTTGTAGACTCCCATTTTAGCGAAAAATAACGAATAATCATTATAAATTATACGGTATTACATCAATATCCGTAAGAGTTTTTCCCTTGCAAGGAACAATTCTGCATTAGCTCTAAAGAATTCACCCGGCACAGGTTTGGCGTCAAAGGGTTCGGCTGCGTATTGGTTTGTCTGGCTCCGGAGCCTTGATTGCGCAGACAATCGAACAATGTCGAAATCAGTGCAGCCGCAATGGCTTTCCCGGACGTTTCGATCGCTTGTCAGCGTTTTTGTCTAAAGATGATAAACCAGCGCGCAACGACAGGACGCCTTGGGACAAGGCGTTCGGAGCTTCGTGGCTGTTCTGGAAAGTTTCGACGATGGCGGACCCAGGAAGATTCGAACTCCCGACCTCCTGATTCGTAGTCAGGCACTCTATCCAGCTGAGCTATGGGTATATACATAAAAACGAGAAAAATACCGACCTGAGGTAGTTTTTCTGTGGGAAAACCCTGCCCAGCACTCACTGCCGTGAGTAATCTTGTCTACTATTTGTCTACTGGCCTATAGTGGACCAATGGACAGCATGCGCATCACCAAGAAATTCCTGACAGACCGGCAGGGTAAAAAGCCGATCAAAGACGAGTTCTACCGAGACAACACGCTTGGAGGCTTTGGTTTGAAGTGGACCAAGGCTGGAAAGCTGAACTTCATCGTTGAAGGGCGAGTCAGAGGCGGCAAAACTTGCAGACTTACTCTTGGGCAATACCCCCAACTCGATCTTGAACAGGCGAAGACTTTAGCCAGAGAACCGCTTCTGCTGATGAGTCAGGGCATTGACCCAAGGGACGACAGAAGAGCCAAGCAAGAGGCAAAAGCTGCAAGCGAGGCCCAGCGCAATGCCATGATGGTCACTGTTGGAGACCTCTGGGAGAAGTATCTTCGCAGCAAGGACTACAAACCTTCCACTCTCCGGGACAACAAACAGACCTTCGACCTTGTTTATGGCCACCTTAGAGGCAGGGTTGCTGCCAGCATAACCCCACAGGAAGTCGAAGACCTCTACTATGAAGCCAAAGAGCAGCGAGGGGCAGGGCAAGCGAATAAAGCCAATCGATATCTCCGGGCATTCTTCAACTGGTGCAAGGCGGAGAGGGTGAATGGCGAGCGTCTCATCAAGGAAAACCCTTGCGACGTCCTCAAAGAGAAGCGGATCAAGACCACGATAAAGGCCCGATCCGGCTATCTCACGAAAGTTCAGTTACATCGTCTATTTCGGTACTTCTACGATGAGTGGGATTGGCATTACCGAACAGGGAAGATTGATCGACCAAAGGGCGTATCCCAAGATCATGTTGACCTGATCGAGATGTACCTCCGAACAGGCCTGAGACGTAATGAGTTGCTCGGGATGAAATGGCCATCTGTAGATTTTGATGAGGGCTTCTTCGTTGTTGAAGACACTAAAAACGGAAAAGATCATTACCTGCCTATGGTGGGTATTACGAAGGACATCCTGTCTCGCCGCTACATAGAGCGAGATACTGATTGGGTATTTCCAAATCGTCAAAGGACTGGTCCGAGATTCGATGCCAAAGATGCTTACCGCAAGATTGGGAAGGCAACAGGTTTAGACTTTACCATCCATGACTTACGGCGAACCTTCAGCACGCATGCTGTTGGGATTGGTTTCAGTGAGGTACTGGTAGCTAAGGGCCTGAATCATTCCAAGCAGTCTGTCACTCAAGGCTACATCGTATCTAATGTTGATATGGTCAGACCGTTGTTTGATCGTCTCGATCAGCACTACAAAGAGATCTATGACCCCTTTCCGGACGATGGCGCTGTAGCAGAAACTCTATCTCCAGAAGAGCTAGAAGAGCTTGCTGCGGAGTTAGTACTACACAAACAAGACCCTCTCTCAGAGTTTGGCGAAGGCCCCGGTAAAAATGGTGATTCTGCTGGCGAGAGGGTGATCGTCCCTTTCCAACAAGTTCGGCCATGACGTCAGCCACCACACCAACCGTTACATTCCGACACACAGCGTTTCTGACCGTCACAGGACCTCTGGTTAGCTTGGCCTCATCAAACACACCAAGCAGACCTAAAGGAACTCTCCTGATGAAAACCGCTATTGCTCTGTTCGCCGCTGCTCTGTCTGTTGCAGCCCTCTCCACCAACGCCTCTGCACAGAAGCTGATGCCAGCAGCCGGGATGAAAGCTCCGAAGATCGTGGCGAACGTCGGTGGTTCCTCCGGCCCGGGCGGCACCTCCTTCATGACCGGCGGGGGCGGTAAGCCTTCTGCGAATGTTGGCACCACCGCCGGCCCTGGTGGCACCACCTTCATGACTGGCGGCGACGGTAAGCCTTCTGCGAAGCTCTCCGGCTCTGCTAGCCCAGGCGGTGATGACGTCTAAGCGTCACTCCTGACAATCCTCCTCCCCTCAGACACCTCAGCAGGGACTGCGTTACGGCGTGGTCCCTGTTTGCTTTTAGGGGGCGGGAAAAAATCCCAAACTGTCATGTGATTGTCATGTGGGTGTGGCAGTGAAACTGGTCTGTTCTAGCCGTATAGCAGGATGGTTTCCCGCTTTCAGCACACAGCCTCACGGAGTTCCATGACTGTCTCACTGCTTCTCTGCCGACAAGTTCTACGCCGTAGTCTCAGCCCTATATCA
>CBFIEF010000004.1:0-129953 GCA_965661545.1 Alphaproteobacteria bacterium
TCGTCTGAACCTTGTACATCGCCCCTATCACGCTGCCCTTACTCGGTTGACGGCAACAACAGTCGAGAAATTTGGGTTTTGCATTCTGCTGGATTGCCACTCCATGCCGGCTATGACCGCTTCGGCGAGCTTCTCCTTGCGCCGCGATCGCAATCCGTTCCGGATCAAGCAAGTCCCGGGCGAAGGTCAGGGCCTATCGACCGGCGCTGTCGACGCTGTGTTGGGTGACCGCTTTGGGACCACATGCGCCAAGCCAGTGGTTTTGTCCGTGCTTCACCGCCTGTGGCATGATGGCTTGATTGTCGAGTGGAACCGACCCTATGCCGGTGGTTACATCATCCGCGCGCACGGAGATCCCAACACAGGCGTCCATGCGCTGCAGTTTGAATTGTCCCGCGACCTCTATCTGAGCAACACACTCGCCCCCGGGCCAAACCATGCGAAAGTCTGCGACATGGTCAAGAGTGTCGTGGAGCGCCTCGGTGCGTTGGACCCCGCTGTTTTGCACGACGCCGACACCTCTGATCCGACCGAGTAAGCACATGACTGATTTCCGCATCCGCCCCGCTGCACCTTATCCTGATTCCGCAGCGTTATCTGCTATTTATAGTAGGTACGTGCAGCAGTCTTGGGTGAGCTTCGAAGTGGAGTCTCCAACAGCGGAAGACATGGCTATCCGCATGCAGGCAGTGATGGACCAGGGCCTCCCCTATCTGGTAGCCGAAGACGCTAAAGGGATAGTTCTTGGCTATGCCTATGCCTCACCCTACCGCCCTCGGACCGCCTACCAGTTTTCCGTCGAGCATTCGATTTATCTCGCCCCCGAAGCGCAGGGAAAGGGCGTGGCAAAGGCCTTGATGGACGCCGTGGTCGCGCACTGCAAAGCCCTCAAAAAGAAGACAATGATCGCCATTGTAGGCCTCAACCCCGACATCCCAACCGATCACAACCAGTCCGTGCGTTTTCATCAAAAATACGGGTTCAAGTTTGTCGGCGTGCTGGACAACATTGGGCAGAAATTTGGGCGCTGGACAGGAACGGCTGTTTTGCTGCTGGATCTGCAGGAACCCGAAAAAGAAGGGCCCTAAACCACGTGAGTTTGGGCCCTTTTTAGGGGGGAGGAAACGCTGAAAGCGTTGCTAAATGCAGCCCGTTCAAACTGCTGCTGTCGCTTTCACCAGTTATGCTAAGTCGTAGAATGTTCTGTTCAATGAAACGAACGCGTCAAACGGACTTATTTGTCTACATCAGGCCGAATCTGTTGCCGGTGAGCATCATTCTCAAGCGTAAGGGGGGATTTTTCCCTAAATTTTTCTGTAAATTGTCAAATATTCGTAGTCGATTTGCTTATCTAATATTTGATGCATCTGCATATTTCAGCTTAATTTCATGCATTTCCATGGCGATTTAATACCATCTATACCCTAGTCGCTATCATTTTTGATATCTCTCTGTGGCTGATACAGTTGGTAGGACCGTCACATCAGTATCCGAGCACTCTGCTGCTGGATCTCGACGAAGAACTCCAAAAACCGCAGGAGCTAATCATTGCGAGCGCGAGATTGTTACGGTGCGCTTGTTAGAAAGCGCCTGCACCATCGGTGTTGAGAGGTTAAACCGACATCCTAAAATCGTCGTATTGAACAGCGGACGGTGACGCCCTGCTCTTGCGCGTTCGTCGCACACGGCGCAAGGCAAGATGAGCCTGCGTGATTGAGACCCTCATTCAGTCCTTGGGACCGCTGAGCAGCTCCCATGCACAAGTCCGCAACAACTCATCCACGACATGCCGTCGATCGCAGGATAGAAGAACCTGACCGCAGGTTGATAAGACGTCGCAGGCGTCCATGCAGCACGCACCCAAACACTCCCAATGGTTGTATTTGCCCGTCCATGTCAGAATCCGCCCGCCTATCATCCCGAGCGCTCCAACCCCTCACGCATCAACGCGTGTTCGCCGTCGCGATTCCGGCGTTTCTCAGTGGAATTACGGAGCCTCTGCTGTCTTTGGCAGATGTTGTGATCATGGGCCAGCTTGAGACACAAGGACTTCAAGGCGGCGTAACAGCGGGCAGCGAGATTTTCGTTTTCACTCTTTGGACCCTCGGCTTCCTTCGGCTTTCCACCGGCGGATATGCGGCTCAAGCCTTTGGTGAGCGAAACGAGCGCAAGCTGTTTGCCGTGCTGTGGCGCGGATTGTTGATCGCAGCCGTTGGCGGTGCTGTGATTGCGGCCTTGGCGCCGCTGTTCTGGGGCCTGCTGAACAACTTGATGGGATGGCAGCCTGAACTGCGTCCCGCGTTGGAAGAATATCTGGGCGTCCGTGTTTGGTCCGCACCGGCGGTGCTGTTCAGCTACGTGTGCTTTGGCTGGTTGATAGGGCAGCAGCGGACAGGTCTGGTACTGCTTCTGCAAGCGTTTATCAATCTCTCCAACATTGGTGTCACATGGTGGCTGGTTTTGGGGCTGGATATGGGCGCTGGCGGCGCAGCGCTTGGCAGCGTGATTGCAAGTTACGCTGGCGTGGGGCTGGGGCTGCTGATTTTGCTGATGCTGGGTTTGGCACGTCGGACGTCGTTACAAAGCCTGGAAGGGTTTTGGGAAGCCAAAATCTGGGTCACGCTATTCTCTACTAATTCCAATTTCTTCCTGCGAAGTCTCGCCTTTGCCATCTCCTTCATGATCTTCTTCAAGGCAGCAGACTGGCTGGATCAATCTCAAGGGCTGGCCGGCGTCAACGCCGATACTGTCGCCGTGCTGTGGCAGTATTTGGGGCTGATTGTCTTCGGCCTCGATGCCTTTGCCGTGGCTGCTGAGGCCTTTTCCGGAGAAGCGATTGGTGCGGGACGTCGGGAGCGCCTGCAAAGGGCGTCTCGCTTAGTGTTCTTTTGGGCCGGGATCAGCGCCATTGTCTGCGCCCTGCTGTCGCTGACAATCGGCTATTGGGCGTTGCCTTGGATCACGAAACTACCCGACGTGATCGCCCTATCGCGCGCGCTCATGCCCTATCTGGTCATCAGCGGCTTTATCATGGCCCCAGCGTTTATGTTTGATGGCCTGTTTCTTGGTGGAACACGATCACTCGAAATGCGGAATTCAGTTCTGCTGGGTGGCGTGGCACAGATCCTGACAACGGTC
This sequence comes from Alphaproteobacteria bacterium, assembly GCA_965661545.1. Classification (GTDB taxonomy): domain Bacteria; phylum Pseudomonadota; class Alphaproteobacteria; order UBA7985; family UBA7985; genus UBA7985. The sequence continues at coordinate 3,139 of CBFIEF010000004.1, forward strand.
GCGCTGATGCCTTGGTTGGGCATTCATGGTCTGTGGTTGTCACTGGTGGCGTTCATGGTCGTGCGCGGGCTTTACCTGTACTGGCGCTATCCCGCCTTTGTCGCGTCCGTCCCACTGGCATCCTCAACCGACACAAATGCTAAGGCCTGACGCAACACATCCACACCAGCGGTCTTACTGGGCGCGTTTTCTGAGATGTAGCGCCGCCAGAGCCGCGCACCGGGCTGACTGTTGAACAGCCCCAAGATATGCCGCGTCATGGCATGCAGCGGGACGCCTTCCGAACGCTGCTCGTCAACGTAGGGCAAGAACGCCTCGATGACTTCATGACGCGTCTGCTGCGGTGCTTGATCGGTCGCGCCAAAGAGCCGCGCATCGACCTGCGATAACATCCAAGGGTCTTGATAGGCCGCTCGGCCAACCATCACCGAATCCAGCCCAGCTGAGAGCAAATCAAGCGCTGTATCGAGGTCTTTCACACCACCATTGATGCCGATGTGCAAGTCAGGAAACTGCTGCTTCAGACGTTTGACGCGCTCATAATCCAGCGGGGGAATATCACGGTTTTCCTTGGGACTCAGGCCCTGCAACCACGCCTTGCGTGCGTGCACAATAAACCGCTTACAGCCGCCAATCTCGCTAACCTGCCCGACAAAGTCAGTCAGCGCGGCTTCACTGTCTTGATCGTCAATTCCGATACGGCATTTGACCGTCACAGGGATATCAACCGCCCCGATCATCGCTTGAACGTTTTCTGCGACCAAGCCCGGCTCAGCCATCAGGCAAGCCCCAAACGTCCCACGCTGCACGCGATCCGAAGGACAGCCAACGTTCATATTGATTTCGTCGTAACCCCAGTCCTGCCCCAACTTGGCCGAGGTCGCCATATCAGCAGGCTCCGAACCGCCTAGTTGCAGCGCCACGGGATGTTCAACAGCTGAGTAATCGAGGTGGCGCGGCACATCGCCGTGCAAGAGCGCGCCGGTGGTGACCATTTCGGTATAAAGCAGGGCATGCTGGGTCAGCAGTCGATGGAAGACGCGGCAGTGCCGGTCCGTCCAATCCATCATCGGTGCTACACTGAAACGTGCCTGACTGGTCATAATGCTCACGGGTCGCAAGAGATTTTTGTTTCTGGAGCGCAACCTATCCCCGCTGCGGGCTGGCTGCAATCCTTAGGCAACCTCGCTGACTGCAATCGGCCCGGATGCCTTGGTTTTAAGACCGAGACAGAACAATGATGGCCGGGTTGGTTTCGAATCGGGCAAGTGCGGGGAGGAATTGCAGGGTTTTTGGCGCAGCAATTATACGATAACCCGCACCGGCCCTTCGATATTCGTGTCTTGAGCGACCGCAGAAGTGCGATTTTCAGACACGGATGACCCGTAGGTCGACCTTTACGCCACCAACTCCGTTTATGTGGCTTAAAGAGCTGGCTTTCATGCACGCGTTGCAGGTGGACAAAGAGCGAGCCAGCCTCTAAACACGGCGTCTAATTCAAGAAGTCTCCAAAGGGAGCCCAGAAATGGCACATAAAAAAGCAGGCGGTAGTTCGCGGAACGGTCGCGACTCAGAAAGTAAACGCCTCGGCGTAAAGCGCTACGGCGGCGAGCTGGTAACAGCTGGCAACATCATCGTGCGTCAGCGCGGTACGAAATTCCACCCAGGCACCAACATGGGCTTGGGCCGCGATCACACCCTGTTCGCGCTTTCCGATGGTTACGTGAAGTTCCACGTAGGCCAGCGCGGTCGTTCTTTGGTGTCCGTCGTTGACGAGAACCCAAATACGCCACCGTCCAGCAGCAAGAAAATTGGTGCGCCAACAGCTTCCGCAAAGGCAGCGGCAGCAGTAGCGGTTGCTTCTGCAGCAGTTTCCACGAAGGCTGAAGCGAAGAAAGCTGCACCAAAGGCTGAAAAGAAAGCCGCAGAGCCAAAGGCAGAAGCGAAGAAAGCTGAAGCCCCTAAGGCTGAAGAAAAGCCAAAGAAGGCTGCAGCAAAGAAAGAAAAGTTCGTCACGGACGCTCCAGCGCCGAAGAACCTGCTTTCCGAAGCGCCAGCTGACGTGGACGATCTGAAGAAAATCAAAGGCGTCGGACCAAAGTTCGAAGGTCTGCTGAACTCCTTCGGTATTTACCAGTACGCTCAGATGGCTGCTTTCTCTGCTAAAGACGTTGAGTGGCTTGCTGCTGAGCTTGGCTCCTTCCCTGATCGCATCGACCGCGATGAGTGGGTGAAGCAAGCGAAAGACCTCGCAAAGGGTTAAACCACCCCGCGATACGATATACGCAAAAAGGCCCGCTGGATATTCGATCCAGCGGGCCTTTTTCGTGGCTTGAACTCTGGGCTGCTAATACGAGCCCTCAAACTTTGACAGGTCCATATACGTCGAGCGCACCTCGGTATAGCCCTCTAGTGCGAAGCGGCTGTTTTCACGGCCAAAGCCGCTTTGCTTCGACCCACCAAAGGGCATATCGGGCGGGCAAATGTTGTAGGTGTTGACCCAAACCGAACCGGACACCAGCTGGACCGCAACGCGGTGCGCGCGGGCGAGGTTGGTGGTCATCAATCCGGCACCCAAGCCAAAGAACGTATCGTTCGCCCGGCGAACCGCCTCATCTTCATCATCAAAGACCAAGACCGACATCACGGGGCCAAAGATCTCCTCTCGCACAATCCGCATGTCATCCGTACAGCCAGAAAACACAGTTGGCTCAACGAAGTAGCCGTTCTCGAACCCTTGCGGAGAAACGCGGTTCCCCCCGGCCAAAAGGGTCGCCCCCTCGTTTTTGCCGATTTCGATGTATTCCATAACCTTGTTCAGGTGTTCTTCGGAAATCAGCGCACCCATGTGGACCTCTGGATCCATGGGATCACCGACGCGAATAGTCGCCGTTCGGCGGGCGACTTCAGCCAGAAACTTATCGGCGATGGAGCGGTGTACGAACACGCGCGTCCCGTTCGAGCATACTTCACCCGACGTATAGAAGTTGGCCGAAAGCGCAACGCCAACGGCATCGTCAAGATCGGCATCTTCGAAGACAATCAACGGCGACTTTCCACCAAGCTCCAGCGTCACCTTCTTCAGCGTGTCCGCGGCCTGTTTGATGATGAGTTTACCTGTATCGATACCGCCGGTCAGTGAAACCTTGGCGATGCCCGGATGTTCACAGATCGCGCGACCAATGACATGATCGCCCTGAACCACGCTAAACAAACCACTGGGCAAACCGGCCTCGTGCAGTGCATCAGCAACCTCATAGGCCGTAAGCGGCGTCTCCTCGGAGGGCTTGAGGATAAACGCGTTACCTGCGGCCAATGCCGGTGCAGCCTTCCAGCAGGCGATTTGAGTGGGATAATTCCACGCGCCAATACCAGCGCAAACGCCCAGCGGAATGCGCTGTGTAAAGCCTACGGCGCCGGGATAGGTGTGATAGGTGCCGGGCATGTCTCGGGCGATACCGCCGAAGTATTCCAACGCGTCAGGACCAGAAGGGACATCGCCGCTTTCCGCTTCTGCGATGGCTTTGCCCACGTCTTGCACCTCAACTCGAGCCACCTGCTCGTTGCGGTCTTGAAGGATTTTCGCCGCCCGTAACAGGATCCGCCCGCGCTCGGTACCACTGGTCGCGGCCCATGCCTTTTGCGCCTCAGCAGCTTCAGCCACGATCTCGTCAAGCATGGCCGGTGAGGTTGGCTCGATGCGGGCGATGACTTCGCCAGTGGCTGGATAAATCTTGTCAAACGGCTCCATCCCGGAATGCCGTGGTTGTCCACCAACATAAGTGTGCTTCGTAATCATGAAAAAACCGCCCTTCCGACTTTGTCTCAGAGGGGCGGTTTAGCATTAGGTCAGAGCCAAAGACAGACGGTTTTACGGAACCCGCACAATCCGCCCAATCCCCCAGCCCAAGCCCAGCAGCACACCACCAAAAGCGGCAACTGTTACCGGCATTTGAAACAGCACGGGACGGACAACATTGAACCAAGGGTCCGTTGGGTTCGGCAGCCAGAAGAACAACTTTCGCTCAATCAGCACTTGGAACAAGTCCAGGCTGAAATTGTGGGCGAGGTACCAAATATCCATGATCTCCAGCGTGAGGGCTGTGATCGGGTTAGAGATGAAAATTCCAACCCCATAAGCCACAAGTGCAACGGCAAGGCTGGCAATGCCCACGATCCGCAGCCCCAGCGCAAGCCAACTCAGACCACGACGCACGATGATGTCGCGGCGGCTGAGTTTCGGTCCTTTGGCGCGGGGTTTTGACTTTGATGCAGGGCGCGATGCAGCGGCCATGTCTCTGGTTCCTTAGAAGAAGACCGAACGGTCAGAATCGCGGCCTGCGTACAGGGATGCAACTTGGTTGGCGTAGCCGTTGTACAGCAGCGTTGGGATCTGCTTGCCACCCTGCCCGATGTCACGTTCTTGCGCTTGGCTCCAGCGGCGGTGCGGGACATCTGGGTTTACGTTGGCAAAGAAGCCGTACTCAGACGGCCCGCTGGCCATCCAGAACGTCGTTGGCATTTCGGAAACAAAGTCGATCCGCGTGATGCCCTTGTTGTGCTTAAAGCCGTACTTCCACGGAACCGCCAAGCGCATGGGCGCGCCGTTCTGCTTGGGCAGCGGCTCGCCATACAGGCCGGTTACCATGAACGCGAGATCGTTGGTCGCTTCCTTGAGCTCTAAGCCCTCCACATAGGGGAACGGCCAGCGGCTGCGGTACTGGTTACGCGCTTCTTCTGGACGATCGAAGGACGTGAGCACCACATACTTTGCATCTGAGGTTGGATCGGCCAGCCGCACTAACTCCTTGAGCGCAAAGCCGGACCACGGCACGACCATCGACCACGCTTCAACGCAGCGGTGACGGTAGATGCGCTCTTCAATCGGCATTTTTCGAACCAGCTCTTCGAAATCAAGCGTCATCGGGTTGTTCACCAAACCGCCAATTTCGACCGGCCACGGATCCGTCGTCAGCTTCTGCGCGTTTTTCGCAATCTTCTTCGACGTGCCGAATTCATAATAGTTGTTGTAGGTCGAAGCCGTCTTGAAATCTGTCAGAGGGCGATTGTTCAGCGTTGTGGCGTAGTTAGGGTTCCTGCGCGCAGGGTAGAGATCGCTGGTGTCACCAAGAGCCGGCATGGCGCCCGACAGCGCGAGGCCCGCACCGACAGAGCCGATGCCGAGGCCTTTTAGGATGGCGCGGCGGTTTTGGTACGTTGTTTGGTCAGTCGCTGCGCTCTCTGGCAGCCACCAGTCGGGCCGGATGATTGGCTTCATCAGACGTCTCCCCGTGTTGAACTTGCAGGTATGTCTCCAAAGCCAATGTAGAGCGTTTTTCACGCAATGCGACACACAACGGCAAACAAGTCCTCACGCCTTGGTGACCTGAAGACTATTTTTGATGCCAGCGCGAATGCCGGGGGCTTAGACTTCGGGGTCGTCCAGCCCCAAAGACCGGTGCGCCGCTGTGAGGGTGTTCGCGAGCAAGCAGGCAATGGTCATAGGGCCAACGCCACCCGGAACTGGTGTGATGGAACCCGCATGGCCCAAGCACTCGTCAAAGGCTACGTCGCCCACAAGTTTGGTCTTGCCGTCATCCTTCGGGATCCGATTGATGCCTACGTCAATCACACACGCACCGTCGCGCACCCAATCGCCGCGAACCATCTCAGGACGGCCAACGGCGGCCACGAGGATGTCAGCGGTCTTGCAAAGCGCCTGCAAGTCCTTGGTGCGAGAGTGCGCCACAGTAACCGTTGCATTGGCGCCCAGAAGCAGTTGCGCCATTGGCTTGCCAACAATGTTCGAGCGGCCAACGATCACAGCATTTGCGCCAGAAATATCGCCCAGCGTGTCTTTGATGAGCATCAGTGAGCCCCATGGCGTGCACGGAATGATCGGCTTGTTGCGGCCTGTTGAGCCAATAGACAAGCGGCCTACGTTGACCTCGTGAAAGCCGTCTACATCCTTTTCCGGGATGATCCGGGCCAAGATGGAATCGCTGTCGATGTGCGCGGGCAGTGGCAGCTGAACCAGAATGCCGTGGATCTTTGGATCCGCGTTCAGCTCATCGATCAAGCTTTCGAGTTTGGATTGCTGCGTGTTCACCGACAGCTCGTGGTGGATGGACTCCATACCGGCTTCAGCGGTCTGCTTGACCTTGTTGCGCACGTAGACTTGGCTGGCAGGGTCTTCGCCGACAATCACAACGGCAAGACCCGGCTTGGCGCCATGGCTGCTCATCAACGCATCAGCGCCGGTTTTCACGCGTCCACGCAGACCGGCTGCAAAAGCTTTGCCGTCAATCAATTTTGCCGTCATGGATCTCGTCCTTGAATGAATAAGTGTCAGTTTCTGGGGCCGACCTTAGCCCCCTGCCCAACAAAAACATTCACCAAAACGACAGGCAATTGCAGGCTTTAGCCGTTTACGATCTGAAGCGCCCATGTGCTGAGGAACTGACGCAGCAGCCACAGGCCACCGAGAAGCACAATCGGGGCAATATCAATGCCACCAAATTGCGTTGGGATCACGCGGCGGATCAGCGACAGCAGCGGGTCAATAAGCGAATGCAGACCCGTGTAGACCTGGCTAACCACTGGGTTGAAGGCAAAGCCGACATTAAAGACGCGGAGCCAACCAATGACGATGTACACAATGAGGATGAAGTTCAGGATCGAAATGGCAAAATCGAGAGCCTGGACGATTGTGAACAGTGCAGCGACGAACATAGGTTTTTCCCAGAGCTAAAAGTGTTGCGCCCTGCATATGGGGCAAAACCGTTGGAAATTCGAGGGTAAATCTTTGACTAGGCTGCCGCGGATAGGCTCAAACGGTCCCACGTCGCTTTCAACGCCTCAACCAGATTATCCATATCTGCGTCCGTGTGCATCGGCCCCGGCGTAAAACGAAGACGCTCGGTTCCGCGCGGCACAGTCGGGTAATTGATTGGCTGAACGTAGATGTTGTGATCTTCAAGCAGGATGTCAGAAGCTTCGCGGCATCGGCGCGCGTCACCAACCAGAACCGGAACGATATGGCTTTCCGACATCATAAACGGCAACTGTGCCGCCCGTAGCTTGCTCTTAAGCGCCGCTGCCCGTTCCTGAAGCTTCAGGCGCTCTTGCTGGCTGTCTTTAAGGTGTCGCACAGCTTGCAGCGCGCCAGCGGTCAAAGACGGTGGCAGCGCAGTGGTGAAGATAAACGCCGACGCGTAGGAGCGCACGAAGTCTACAATGTCGCTGTTCGCGGCGATGTAACCGCCCATGCAGCCAAAGGCCTTCGCCAGCGTGCCCTCGATCACGTCGATCCGGTGCGCCTGCTGATCGCGCTCAGAAACCCCACCTCCGTGCAGACCATAGAGGCCCACTGCGTGCACTTCATCGAGGTAAGTCAGCGCGTTATATTTCTCCGCCAAGTCACAGATCGTCCCAATCGGCGCAAAGTCGCCTTCCATGGAATAGCAGGACTCGAACGCAATAATCTTTGGGCGGTCGGGGTCGAGCATCCGCAGCTTGGATTCCAGATCCGCCATGTCGTTGTGCTCAAAGATCACCTTTTCCGCTTTGGACCATCGCATCGCTTCGATCATCGAGGCATGATTCAAGCGGTCGGAAAGAACCACGCAATCCTTCAAGTTCGCTGCGAGTGTGCCCAGTGCGGCCAGATTGCTGACGTAGCCAGAGGTGAAGATCAAACCCGCTTCTTTGCCGTGCAGATCAGCTAACTCGCGCTCAAGCGCGACATGCAGGTGGTTGGTGCCGGAGATGTTCCGTGTGCCGCCAACGCCAGCGCCTTGCTCCAAGGCAGCATCCGCCATGGCTTGCTGCACGGTCTCATTCTGTCCCATGCCCAAATAGTCGTTCGAGCACCATACGGTGATCTCTCGCGATTGCCCGGTCAGGGGATCACGATACATCGCTTTGGGGTGTTTGCCTGATACACGTTCAAGATTGGCAAAGACGCGATAGCGCCCTTCTTTGTGCAGGGAAGACAGACTGTCGGCAAAAAAAGAAGCGTAGTCCACGTTCTGGTCTCGTAGCTTTTGCGGTTGACCTTAGATTAAGTGCGTGAGACGGCCCTTACCAGTGCGTCATTATGCAAGGGAGCTTCTTAGGAGACGCGACCGAGCGTTGAGGACACACGTTTACGGATCCAAGAAGGACAAAACATGAAGGTTGGATTGGTACAGTTTTGCGTCGGCCCGGATCCAGAGGCTAACGCCAAGCATCTGGAAACATTGGTTTCCGACGCCATCGACAAGGGCTGTGACTTCGTTTTGACGCCAGAGGCCAGTAACATCATTCAGCCCGATCGGGCCGAATTGAACCGCATCGTTGGCCACGCTGAAGATGACCCGGTGTTCCAAATGGCACAAAGGGTCGCAGGGCAAAGCGGACGCTTTATCTGCCTTGGCTCCTTGCTCGTCCAAGGCGGCGAAGAAGGAAAGCTTGTTAATCGGCAAATCCTGCTCGATTCCTCTGGAGCCATCATCAACAGCTACGACAAGATTCACCTATTTGATGTCAGCATCGGAGATGGCCAGCACTACGGGGAAAGCGAAATCTTCTCACCGGGCGAAGAGGCGATTCTATCTGCGCTGCCGGATCAGGTCGCGACTTTGGGTCATACGATCTGCTACGACCTCCGCTTTCCACAGCTGCATCAGACCCTGGCAATGGCCGGCGCGAATGTGCTGCTTGTACCCGCTGCGTTTACGCAGAAAACTGGCCGCGCGCATTGGCATACACTGCTGCGAGCACGGGCGATTGAAACGGGGGCTTGGGTGCTGGCGGCGGGAACCTGCGGCGAGCATGCAGGCGAACGGCGAACCTATGGGCATTCTTGCGTCATCAATCCGTGGGGAGAAATCGTTGCGGAAATTGCGTCAGAAACCAACGAGGGCCTGATCGTCCATGACCTCGACTTCGACCAAGTGACAGCAGCGCGACAGGCAATCCCCGCTTTGGAAAACGCCAGAACGTTCCATTTGCCATCTTCCCTCTAGCCGCGGGGAAACTTACATAAGGCCTATGATTAAGTTTTCACTCCAATGTTCGAACGGGCACGGTTTTGAGGCCTGGTTCCCGAGCAATGACAGCTTCGATGACCAGAAAGCGCGTGGGTTTGTCACCTGCCCGCACTGCAATGATGCGTCTGTTGAGAAAACCATCATGTCGCCCAACGTGCAGGGTGGGAAAGGACGCGCCAGCAAGGGCGAGACTGCAACACCTCCGCCCACACCACCCGCTGCCGCCCCCATTCCGACGCCGCCGCAGCAGCCTGTTCCAGCGGCTAAACCACCAGAAGCATGGGGCCCCGAGCACGTTGCTGCCGCTCGGCAGTTCCTCCACGTCGTCCGCGCCACGGTGCAGAAGACGCACGAAGATGTGGGCGAAAAATTTGCCGATGAGGCGCGCGCTATCCATGAAGGAAAAAAGCCCGACCGCGGGATCCACGGCAAGGCTTCTAAGGAGCAGATCGACTCTCTGCTCGATGACGGGATCGAGGTTATGCCTCTTCCCGACCCAAAACTGGACGGATGATCAGCCCATGCCAACAGCAGCCTTGTAGGTCTCGATCAGGGCTTCTTGCTCCTGCCGATCACCGGGCTCCATCTTCCGCAAACGCACAATGGCACGCATGATCTTTGGATCAAACCCAGCGCCCTTGGCTTCGCCGTAGACTTCTTTGATGTCTTCCATCATGCCGGCTTTCTCTTCTTCCAGCCGCTCAACACGCTCAATGTACTGAATCAGCGCTGCTGCCGCTGGCGTGCCCGTCGGAATGGCCTCGGGCTTAGCGACCGTATCGGCCATGATCTCATCAAGTTCGTTATCAAAGTCGTCGGACATTCCTATTTCTCCGCTGCGGCGGCCTGCTCAAAGGCCGCCTTTTGGTTGTCATTTGCTTCAGTCTGATACGTGTCGCGCCATTCGCTGTACGCCATGCCGTAAAAGGCTTCGCGTGCCTCGTCTTTGGACATCTCGATCCCCCGCTCAGCAGCGGCTTCGTTGTACCAACGTGATAGGCAGTTTCGGCAGAACCCAGCAAGATTCATCATGTCGATATTCTGCACGTCTGTACGCTCGGCCAGATGATCGCGCAGCACGCGAAAGGCAGCGGCTTCGAGTTCGGTCTGTGTTGCTTTGTCCAGATCAGTCATGGTCAGAAAACCTCCTTGATCATTGCCTCGAGCACAGCACACCAATGGCTGATTTCACTCGGGGTGGTTAACAGGTCCTGTCTAATCTCGAAGGTGATAGCAGGAGCATCGCGATGCAAGCTGTGCAGAGCATAGGAGCCTGTCATCCGCTCGAACAGGCAATAAGGTTCATTATCGCCCACGGTGTAGTCCGTATGGGTCCGCAGCCAGTTCAGCGCCTCACCGGCTCGATCGGCGGCGTTATGATGGAGCAACCCAATTTCCCATGGACGCGGCTCATCCGGCTGAGACATCAGGCAATCGGTGAAGGAGTGACAGTGCACAATCACCCGGTCCGCATGTCCCGGCTCTTCCGCCAAAAACTGCTCGATTTCAGTGTGGTAGGGGGCGTGAATGGCCTCAATCCGGGCTTGGTACGACGTGGGAGACAGGTCTATGTTACGCGGCACCTCGATCCCATCGAGAACCGCCCCCGCCATATCCCAATCCGTCGCCCGGCGATTCAGGTCGAGTACAGCGCGCGAATAGACCCCTTCGATCAACGAGCCATCGAGCCTTTGCACCAGCTCACGGCCCAGCGCCTCCATCCCCCAATCACCCACGATGTGCTTGGTCCAGTGCTCCGCAGACAGGCCCAGATCACCAAGCCTTTCGGGCTTGCGAAAACCCGCATGATCGTTCAGCAACAAAAACCGCTTCTGCGGTTCCCGTTTGATCCAGCGAAAAGGCGCTGGATCGTTGGGGCCGAGAAGCGGTGATGGGTCTGATTGCATGGCGTGGCTACTCCTGTGGCCGCACCTCAATCGGGCTATTCGTACGGCGTAAACTCTGCTGGCTGACCTACTACGCCAAACCTAAGTGATTCGCTATACAGACGTTTTGCCACGCGTCGCGCATCCTCCAGCGTCACCGCACGGAACAGGTCGTTGCGGAACTCGGGGAAATCAGACGGCAAGTCCTGAATTTGAATGCCCAACAGATAATCCACCACGTCGTTGGAATTAAGAAAATACGTGGCGTAGGAGCCGGTGAGGTAAGAAATGGCCTCGTCCAGCTCATCCTGCGTTGGACCGTTTTCGGCGAACTCTTGCCAAACCGCCAAAGTCGCATCCAGTGCTTCGTCCGCAGCATCGTTGGCCGTGGCAAAGTTGAACGACACGGTGCCGTAGTCCTCGCCCGCCGAATAGCCGCTTCGAATGCCGTAAACCAAACCCAGCTCATTGCGGATTTTATCAGCCAGCCGCGACCCCAAACCGCCGCCGCCAAGGATATGGTTCACCACGCGCGCGGCATAGTTGTCTGGGTCGGTTCTTGGGAAGGCGGGGGCGACGGCAAAGACGATGCTTTGAGTTTGATCAAAGTCGATCTCGATTGGCGCGTCAAAGGTGTTGAAGGTTGGCGGGTCAATCGCCTCAGGCGGCGTTACAGTCGGGAGCTTGTCGAGGATCGCCCCCACCCGCATGCGCAACTCATCGGGCGTGATATCACCAACAGCCGCAATCAAGACGTTATTCCGCCCAATCACTTTGTTCTTTACCGCCATTAAATCTTCGCGCGTGATCGCTGGAATGGTGTCCATGTCACCGCTGAATTCACGGTTGCGCGGCTCCTCAGCGCCCCAAAGCGCCTCATAGAACGCTTTACCGAGTTGCGCGCCGGGGGAGCGCTCGCGCTGGACAGCGCCGGCCATTGCATCACGGCGCATCCGCTCGACGCCTTCTGGGTCAAAGGCTGGATCGGTAAGCATGGTTTCCAGCGACTCAAAAGCAAAATCGATAGAGGCTGTTGGCGTCTGGAAGCTCACCGTGGACCACTTGAAACCCGGACTTCCAGCCATGGAAACCGCTTCATCCTGCAAGGTACCAAGGAACGCTTCCGCACTCATGCCCCCTGCGCCTTCGTTCAAGGAGCCAAAGGTCAGCGACGCTGTGCCAGCCTTGTCCGGCTCATCCCAGCGGGAACCGCCTTCAAAGCCAAATTTGAGGGTGATTAGCGGGTTGCTGTGGTCCTCAACCAACCAAGCATCCACAGTCTCATTGATCTTTACCACCTGAATATCAATCGCAGCTGCAGGCTGGGAGATGGCAAAACCCACGAACGCCAAAGAAATATATTTCCACATAATCTTAGTTCTCCAGCGGCAAGAGCGACAGCGTGCGGGGCTCGCTGGCTTGCTGCAAAAACAAATCGGCAATCGCGCGCACATCCTCGAGCGTTACCCCGTCGATGGTTTCTTCCAACGTTAGGTAAATGCCGTAATCGGACTGGCTTGCCACCACACTTTCAAACGAACTCGCCGGTCCATCGACACTATCGGCAGCGTAAACAAGGCCGTTCATCAGCCGTCGCTTTTGCCGGGCAAGGCGCTCCTCGGTCAGGTCGTTGGCCAGCCAGTTCCGCAAGAAGCTTTCTGCCTCGTCCAGCACCTCAACGGCATCCAGACCCTCAACCGGTTGAACGTTCAACTGCGCCCAGTCCTGCCCCTCATCCAAAACCATGCTGAACCCCGCGCTCAAAGCGATCTCACGCTCGGTTTGGAGGTAACGGGTGAATGGCGCATCCAAGCCACTGGTCAGCATGGACGTGAGCAAACGCGCCGCGTAGCGAGCTTGGAAAGCTTCGGTGCCGGTTTCGGCTATAACCTCAGGCAAGCGCCATGCACGGCGGGCTGAGGCTTTGGTGATCAACGCATCGGTGACTTCTTCGAAACCCGGTTCGAACGGACGAACTGCATCAGGACGGATCCGCGCGGGAACATCGCCGGGTTCGAAGATGCCGAAATGTTTTTCCGCCAAAGTCAACACGTCCTCTGGCGTCGCGTCACCGGATACAATCAACACCGCATTATTCGGCTGGTACCACGCATTGTGAAAGTCGAGCAGGTTCTGCGGCGTCAGCGCACCGAATTCCTCTTCAAACCCAATGACAGGGTGGTCGTAGGCCGGTGCGCCCCTAAGTGTCGCGCGCAATTGATGCGATGCACGGGCGGAGGGATTGTTTTCCCAGCGCTGCCGGAATTCTTGCAGCACCACGCCCTTCTCGTTCTCCAATTGATCGCTGTCAGCGTCCACGCCGTTCATCAGGATTGCGTTCAATTCCAAAAACAGCTCCAGATGCTCAGAACCCATCACGCCGTAGTAGCTGGTTACGTTAGCCGAGGTTGAGGCGTTGTCCGTGGCGCCAATGCGGCCCAAAGCGCCATCATACTCACCCGGCGCTAGACCGCGCCCGCGATGCTCTGGCGACCCACGGAACATCATGTGCTCCAGAACATGGGCGATACCATATTGGCCGGGCTGCTCGTCCAAGGCGCCAACTTTGTACACCACGCGCGCATGAACTGCCGGGGCGCGGTCGTTTTCGATGACGATTACGTCCATGCCGTTGTCGAGCGTGAACCAGCGCGCCTGCTCATACAGCGCGGACGCCGGGGCAGCGGCCAGCGTGGCAAATGCACCTGAAAGGGCAAATATCAGTCGTTTCATGGTCTCTCCAAAAACGTCAAAATACGTTCGTGCGGTCCCAACAGACCGGCACGGTACCAAAAGCTTGAACAGGAATATGGTGCTTTAGCGCTGTAAAACGACCGGCGCGCCGACAACAGTCACGCCTTCTGGAAGAGATGTGACCAGTGGCGCTGTATTTGTTGCTGCGACCACCGGTGCCAAGTTGGTTACTGGCGCTCCAATCGCCAAAGCCGACAGCGCTGCAGCGTCTTCTGCGCTCAGGACAACAACGCCTTCACCCAGTCCAGCGCTTTCTGCCGGTGCGCCCAGCGGGACCGGCGCCAAGTCCGGCGAAATGGTCATTGCCGGAGCGCTAGCAGGCTCACTGAACACCGGGAACAAAGAACCAGCCGCGTTGGTTTGCGGTGAGATGAATTCCTGCGAGGCTGCACCATTTGAGCCGCTCGCGACGATCCGGCCAATGGGCTGATATTCGGGAACTTCGCCCGTGACCACTGTCATCGGCACGTATTCGGGCTCCGGCTCCGGCTCCAACGTGAACATCAGCGATTCGATCTCGGACTGCGACGGCAAACTGGCCGTAACGTCCTGTGGGTTCAGCGGTGTTGGCAGGCGGGAAAAGTCAGTTGGGACCGCCAGTCCTCGGTTTTGCGGGATCGAGTACTCGTCAACCAAGCCCTCACTGGTCACACCACCCAGTCCGCGCGTCAAAGCTCCGCAGCCTGTAACAAGCAGGCTGCTGGCCAAGAGAACCAGAACTGAAACGAAGCGCGATAGCTGCATTGGTGTGTCTTCTACTCCGGAGAAATCGTTTTCCGCTTACCCGACAGAAACATCATATCAATCAGAATTAGGGCAACGCCAAGGACAATTGCTGAGTCCGCCACGTTAAATGACGGCCAATGGGCAGTTCCGATGTGGAAATCAAGGAAGTCCACGACGGTCTGCCGCAAGGGATTGAGGCGGTCCATGGCATTGCCAACCGCGCCACCCGCGATCAAAGCGTAAGCAGCGATGACGATCCGTTTGTCCGTCTTTGACCCCAAAAAGACCAGAACGCCTGCCACGACAAAGGCGAGGATGCCGATGAAGTAGCGGCCACCGTCATTGAAGTTGCCGAGCGAGAACGCAATCCCCGAATTCCGAACATGCCAAATGTTGAAGAATGGCGTGATCTCGCGGATGTCGAGATTGCCCGCATAGGACTGGTCAACAAAAGCCACGATCATGAACTTGGTTGCCTGATCCAAGGCAAGCACCAGCAAAGCGAGAAGAATACCCCAGCGAAACATCAATTAGCCTTTCGATGCAGAAACTGCGGTCTCACAGCGTCCACAAATGCCTTGGGGATTGGCTGCGACTTCTGGCAGCACCTGCCAACAACGCTGACACTTCTGGCCCTCCGCCAACGTCGGCTCGACCGACACACCGGCAATGTCTTCCACACGCACAGCCGAAGCCGGACCGTCGCCTTCGGTGATCGTAACGCCAGAGACAATGGCGACTTCGGTGAAATCGACACTGGCTACAGCCGCATGGAGGTCGCTGGACAAATGCACCGTTGGCGCTGCTTGCAGGCTGGAGCCGATGGTCTTTTCTTGACGAAGCGGCTCGAGCGCAGACGTGATGACCCGGCGCACAGCAAACACCTTGGACCACTTTTCGGCCAATTCAGCGTTAGCCCATGCCTGCGGGATTTCGGGGATGGTGCGCAGGTGTACAGAGTCCGTATCAACCAGCTTTTCCGGCAGATCTTTTTCGTCTTCCGCCCGTGTCATCCACGCTTCTTCTGCTGTGAACGACAGGATTGGCGCAAGCCATGCGGTCAGGCAGGAGAAACACTCGGCCAAAACCGTGCGAGCGGCCCGCGCGCGCAGCCTATCTGCTGCGTCACAGTAAAGCGCATCCTTGCGGATGTCGAAGTAGAGCGACGATAGATCCACGGCGCAGAAGTTGTGCAGCTCAGTATACAAACGGTGGAAGTCGTAAGCCTCAGCAGACGAACGCACCAAAGCGTCAAGCTCACTCAACCGGTGCAGCACCCAACGCTCAAGCTCAGGCAGGTCTTCGTAAGGAACTGCCTGCGACGGCTGGAAAGAGCCCAAATTTCCGAGTGTAAAACGCAAGGTATTTCGGAAGCGACGGTAAGCGTCTGCAGAATGCTTCAGAATCGCCGGGCCAATGCGCAGATCATCACTATAATCCGAAGCCACGACCCACAGCCGCAGAATATCGATCCCGAACTGCTTGGCGACGTCATCCGGTGCGGTGACATTGCCCAGCGACTTGGACATCTTGTTCCCTTTCTCATCCAGCACGAAGCCGTGAGTAAGAATGGAATCGTAAGGAGCACGCCCGCGCGTTCCAACGCCAACCAGCAGGGATGAGTGGAACCAGCCGCGATGCTGATCCGAGCCTTCGAGATACAGGTCAGCAGGCCATTTCAGCTCTGGACGCCGTTCCAGGACAAACGCATGCGTCGCGCCACTGTCGAACCAGACTTCAACAACGTCCTTGCCTTGCTCAAAATCGTCGGGATTGTAGTCGCTACCCAAGAACCGCGATGCCGGGCTGTTAAACCACGCGTCCCCGCCTTCGAGTTCATAGGCCTGGGCAATGCGCTCGATCACGGCCGGATCGCGCAA
This sequence comes from Alphaproteobacteria bacterium, assembly GCA_965661545.1. Classification (GTDB taxonomy): domain Bacteria; phylum Pseudomonadota; class Alphaproteobacteria; order UBA7985; family UBA7985; genus UBA7985. Next base: position 19,417 of record CBFIEF010000004.1, read on the forward strand.
GGGCTGACCATCGGACTTACGCACGAAAATTGGCAGCGGAACGCCCCAAACGCGTTGGCGAGAGACACACCAATCCGGACGGGATTCAATCATTGAGGTGATGCGGTTTCGGCCTTGTTCCGGGACAAAACCCGTTTCGCTCAGCGCCTTTAGCGCGCCATCACGCAGGCCTTTTTCTTCCATCGAAATGAACCACTGCGCCGTATTCCGGAAGATGAGCGGTGCTTTCGAGCGCCAGGAATGCGGATAGGAGTGCTCAAGCTTGCCCTTGGCCAGCAAACCGCCAGCCTCAATCATCGCCTTTAGGATCGGACCAAGCGCCGTGCCGTCTTTGCCCTTTTGGTTATAAACCGTCAGGCCGGCAAACAGCGGAACGTGGTCGTAGAAGCTGCCGTCTTCAGCGACGGTCATCGGCACTTCGATGCCATGCTTTACCGTCGCCAGCTGCCAGTCATCGAAACCATGCCCCGGCGCGATGTGAACCAAGCCCGTGCCCTGCTCCGTGGTGACGTAGTCGCCGTGGAACATGGGTACGTCATAGTCATAGCCTTGACCGTTCAGCGGGTGCTGGGCGATGACGCCCGTGAGGTCAACGTTGATGTCTTCGCGGGTCCAGGACTCCACTTTAGCCGCCTGTGCGGTGGCTTCGGCGGTCTCATCCGCGATGATCAGTCGCTCACCCACTTGCGCCAGCGACCCTTCGGCCACGGCATCAACGCGGTACACGCCATATTTGATGTCATCATGGAAAGCCATGGCCCGGTTACCGGGGATGGTCCACGTGGTGGTAGTCCAAATGACGGCCTTTGCGCCAACAAGCTCAGCTTGCGGCGCTGCTGTGATCGGGAACTTAACCCAGATGGTGACGGACTTGTGCGGGTAGTACTCGACTTCGGCATCAGCCAGAGCCGTCTTCTCAACCACCGACCACAGCACGGGCTTGTTGCCCTTGTATAGCTGCTCGTCGAGCAGGAACTTGCCCAGCTCGCGCACAATCTGCGCCTCAGCATCGTAATGCATGGTCAAGTAAGGCTTTTCCCAATTGCCCATCACGCCCAAACGCTTGAACTGGCGGGTTTGCTCTTCGACCCAGCCTTGCGCAAAATCGCGGCATTCGCGGCGGAATTCGATGACGTCGACGTCGTCCTTATCCTGCCCTCGCTCGCGGTACTGTTCTTCGATCTTCCATTCAATCGGCAAACCGTGACAATCCCAGCCCGGCACGTAGTGCGCGTCCTTGCCCATCATCTGGTGGCTGCGGTTGATCACGTCCTTCAGGATTTTGTTCAGGGCGTGCCCAATGTGCAGGTTGCCGTTTGCATAAGGCGGGCCATCGTGCAGGACGAATTTGGGACGTCCTTTGGACTCTTCCCGGATCCGGTCAAACAGGCCCATTTCCTCCCATTTCGCCAACCATTCAGGCTCGCGGGTCGGCAAATTGCCGCGCATGGGAAAAGCCGTTTCCGGTGTCGTCACTGTGTCTCGGAAATCGCGGGCGTTATCAGTGTCGCTCATGGGTCTAAGGCTACTCAGTCAACGGTGAATCAATAAGGTACGCAATACAGGTACGCAGCGTTAAACGCGAGTGTGACAGGCGCAACGCGGCTAACCAGCTGGAACGTAGATTTAAGGCGCCAAACGGCGGCGCGCTTCATCACAGTCTTCAGCGATTTGGACTTTCAGCGCTTCCAGACCTTTGAACTCCAAATCTGGATGGATGAAACTGTCGAACCAAAAGCGCACATGTTCGTCGTAAATATCGCCAGACCAGTCAAGCAAATGCACCTCAAAACGCTCCTCAACACCGTCTACAGTCGGGCGCGTTCCGAGGTAGGAAACGGCGGGCAATCGCTCGCCACCGTTCACGGCAGCCCAGCCGGCGTAGACCCCGAAATGCGGACGAAGTTGAAGCGAAGGCCAGCTCAGATTGGCTGTGGGAAAGCCCAACGTACGGCCAATTTGGTCACCGTGCTCAACAACACCTTCGGCGCTCCATTGCCGCCCAAGCAGGCGATTTGCGGTTGGAACATCTGCGTCTGTCAGCGCTTGACGCACGCGAGAGGAAGAAATCACCCCGCCTTCGGCATCGTCATGGCGCAGCGGAACCGCTGAAACGCCAAAGCTCATATCCTGACCCCAACGCCCAAGCTGCAGCATGTCCCCTCCGCGCTTGTGTCCGAAACGGAAATCAGGACCAGCAAGCACGTGCCTTGTCCCTAAATGGGTTGCTAGAATATCCAAGGCAAAGGCTTCGGCCTCAACGCTGGAAAGATCGTCGTTGAAAGCCAGTTCGACCATGACATCGACCAGCCCGGTCTCACCCAGCAACTCGACCCGCTGCTCAACACCGCGCGTCAGCAAAAACGGTGGCTTGTCCGGCCCAGCGAAGTACCGGCGCGGATGCGGCGCAAAGGTCAGGACGCCAGCCCGGCACCCCAGCTCATCCGCCTTGGCGCGCGCGCCTTCGAGCAAGGCATGATGCCCGCGATGAATGCCGTCGAAGTTGCCAACAGCAAATACGACATCGTTAAATTTTCGATCCCACGTCTTGAGTGTCTCAAGTGGGACGGAGGGATACCATTTCACTGCGCCAGCGCCGCCTCGATCTTCTCTGCTTCGTCCTCAATCAATCCAACGAAATGATCTACCATTTCGGCGTCACTCACATTGTGATCAGGACGTCCGTTCATGTACACTTTATGGCGTCCGTTGCCACCACCCGTCAGCCCCAAAACAGTTTGCGCCGCCTCGCCCGGTCCATTAACCACGCAGCCGAGCACAGAAACATCCATCGGCGTGCTGATGTGGGCCACCCGCTGCTCAATTTCTGTGACGACATTAATAACGTCAAAACCCTGCCGCGAGCATGAGGGGCACGCGATGATGTTCACACCTCGGTGCCGCAATCCCAGCGACTTGAGCAGATCGAAGCCAACGTGAATTTCCTCCACCGGGTCAGCCGACAAGCTCACACGGATGGTGTCGCCAATCCCCGACCACAGCAGGTTCCCCAGCCCAACTGCGCTCTTTACCGTGCCCAGCCGTGCAGGACCGGCTTCGGTAATGCCAAGGTGGAAGGGGTAGTCGCAGGCATCCGCCAAACCGGCATAGGCAGCCACTGCCAGAAACACATCGCTGGCTTTGACCGAAATCTTGATATCGTGAAAATCACAGTCTTCGAGCAGCTTTATCGAATCCAGCGCGCTCTCAACCAACGCTTCAGGACAGGGCTCGCCATATTTTTCAAGCAGATGCTTTTCCAGCGAACCGCCGTTGACGCCGATCCGAATGGAACAACCGTTGGCCTTCGCCGCGCGAACGACCTCGGCCACGCGCTCTTTACTGCCGATGTTACCCGGATTGATCCGCAAGCACGCCGCGCCCTTGTCCGCCGCTTCGAGCGCTCTTTTGTAGTGAAAGTGGATATCCGCGACGAGGGGAACGGACACGGCTTTGACGATTTGGTCAAAGGTGGCCGTGGATGCTTCATCAGGGCAAGACACGCGCACAATGTCCGCGCCGGCTTCCTCAAGCGCGCGGATTTGATTGATCGTTGCTTGCACATCCGGCGTCGGCGTGTTGGTCATCGACTGAACGGTGATGGGAGAATCGCCACCGACGGGAACGTCACCGACCATCACTCGTCGGGTTTTCCGCCGTTCGATGTCTCTCCACGGTCGTATGGATGACATACGGTTGTCCTCCTGAAGCATAATTATGCCTGATTGGTGTCGGAAAGCCTCAATGTACGATAACAATAACGTATAAACGTGTCTGGTTTTCGTTTACGAGTTTCCAATCTGTAGTGTCAGGATAAATGTGGGCGTATCGTGGATGCGTGTCACGGGCTTAGAACGTAAAGGGCGCATGCGCCTTTGACATGCTCGAAGCCGAAAGAAGAAGCAAGACAGCGAAAAAATCGCTGCAGGTGCGAATAAATGTATGAGTCGAGGTTTGGTTTCATGGACCGCTGGTTTTCCTTAGCAAGGCCACTTTTGATCGGGTTGAGCTTCCTGTCCTTGGGTGCTTTCACTGCGTGTGTTGAAACGACATACGCGACGATGGACGCAGAGGTCACGACGACCACTCAGACGGAATCAGCCTATCGCATGATTATGACGCCCAACGGTTTGCGCGTCATCACGCCAGAAGGCTACCTGATTGACCCACAGCAAACGCCTGCGTCCGTCGACGTGACCCAGCTGGAGCCCGCGAAGCCCCCTGTGATCGCGATTTTGCTACCGCTAACCGGTTCTTTGGCCGAAATCGGCGAAGCAATGAAAAACGGGGCGGAGCTTGCTATTAAAGACAAAGGCATTGCCGGCACCTTTGAAACCCGTATCTACGACACCCGCTCCGACAATTCTGGGGCTCAGGCTGCAGCCGCAGAAGCATTGCGCGACGGAGCAAAATTGATCCTTGGCCCCCTGCGCGGTGACGCCATTTCCCCCGTATCCCGGATGGCCGCGCGTCAGCGCGTTAACGTGGTTAGCTTTAGCAATGACATCACGCGCGCTACGCCAAACGCTTATATCATGGGCATTACACCGGAAGCCGTAACCAAGCGCGTGCTTGAATATTCCGCACGTCGTGGTCAGCGGCGCATTGCTATCGTTGCGCCAGCTGACACCTATGGCCAGGCTGCTGCAGATGCAGCAAACGGTTTGGCACGCTTCGTTGGTGCTGAAATTGCGCTGACCGAAACCTACCCTTCCGATCCTCAAGATCGACCAGGCCGAACGGCAGTTGCGCAATCAGTGGGCCAGCGTGCTGATATCTTTGATGCAATCTACCTGCCCGATACCGCCGAGGCAGGTGATATGGCGTCACTCCTTTACTTCTACGGTGTAGATCCAAGTCGGGTGCGCTATCTGGGCGTGCCGATTTGGGACCAGCAAGCCAACCAACTCATTTCCGAACAAGCACTGCTGGGCGCAGTTTATGCGTCACCCGCCGAACGGGGGTTTGGAGCTTTCCAGGCGTCGTTCAAGTCTGTATTCAATAAAGATCCTCACCCGCTGTCCTCTGTCGCCTATGACGGCGTCGCGATGGCGCTTGAACTGGCGGCACGCGGACCAGCGGTCCAGTACTCGACCTCTGAGCTAGAGCGGCCACAGGGCTTCAACGGTGTTGACGGTCCATTTGCACTGCGCTTTGACAAGCGTGTCGAGCGAGGAATGGCCATCAAGCGCATTAGCAGCGTCGGTCTGGAATTGGTGGAAGATGCCCCGGCAACTTTGTACCGCAGCACCGCTTCAGCGATGGCCGTTCAACAGCAAACCACCACTTCCCAATCACTCTTTAATCAGTGAATGGCCGTTGCCGCGGAACAGGCCGTGCAAGCCCCCACGCACGCAGGTTATGCGACCAAGCGTCTGATGCGTGACATCAGAGCTTTTTGAGTTCTCACGCCCCCAAATTTTGACCAAAAACGGCAACATTGTGAGGCTTAAATTAAGGCACTTGGGACATTCTGACGGCCTTACCCTCAGTTTCCAGAGCTTTTGTCTATAAACGGGAAAACACATGAAGGCTGGATTTTCGTTAAAATTGTTCGTAAAATTTTAAAAACGATGTTTTCCAATAGGTTAAATCAAATTCTTCTTGCATGAGTTTAAACCCTTAGGTACATACCGTCGTAATAGCGCGACGTTTTAAGCGTCCAGCGAGTAATTTTATATCCCTACAGGGACGCCTGATCGAACTGATACCTCAATTTTCGGGGTGGATTTCAGGCAGAGCTGTAAATCGATTTGGAAACGAGAATATGCATTCGATTTTAAATGCCAAAAGCGAATTTACGCCCAAAAAGCGTTCCCTTTTAAGAGCAGGACTTTACTCCGCTGTCGCTGGAAGTGCCTTCATTGGTAGCGAAGCACTCAGCCACACAGTTACGCTAAACGCTGACGGCTCGACGGCAAGCGGTCCTTTATATGGAGGTGACTCCGGCACCTCTGTCCCGCACGTTCACCCAGGCTCTAATGCCGAAATCAGCAGCGCTAGCTTCAGCAGCAGCACGAGTGGTTTCAGCAACCTCGAAGCACTGCCCACCACACGGGGCAGCGCCGAGCCGGGCGTCGTGAACTTCATTGGTGAGCTTGAGCCAATTACACCAATTACTGAAGTGCAACGTTGGGCCTCTGGCCAGACTGCGTCGACTTCACCCATTTATTTCCCAACGCAGCAAACCCAAACGACCCAAGTGACCCTGCTCAATCCTGAGCAGCAGGTACAGATTGGTGACGTCGAAACCAGCGTTGAGACTAAGAACTTCCGCAACATTCAAACCGCTGTGGAAAGTACCGAAAAACTCGACGACGGCAGTTTGTCTCTGACGTTGAAAAGCGGTGAACTCATGACCGCTGCGGCCGGCGACTACGCCTTTAACGGCGGCGATGTTTGGCTCGCATCCAACATTGCGGGCGATCTTGGTACAATCACCGAAACAACCTCTGTGCTTTCTCGTATCTACGGCGTTGGCGGTGGTTGGGGTCTCCCCGTTGCAGAAGGCATTTTGGGCGTTAGCGCTCTGGGCCTGGGCGCAGCCGCGGCGACCGGTAACCTTTCCAACCCATTCGCTAACGATGGTGAAGACGGAGCTGATGGCGCAGACGGCGCCGATGGAGCTGACGGAGCAGACGGCTCCGGCGGCGATGGCGACGGCAGCAGTGACGGCGAAAGCGGTGATGGAACCGGCGATGGCTCAGATGACGGCACTGGCACGGGTGACGGCACAAGCGGCGAGGACGGCGAAGACGATTTCATCGACGACGGTAGCGATCCTGATTTTGAAGTGACCAACACTGATCCAGAGAACCTGGGCCCAACGGCCCTGACTTTCAGTCAGTTCAGCAACGCTAGCGGAAGTTTCGATCTCTTTGAAGCTGACAGCGCAGTTGGGGTACTGAGCGCAAGCGATCCGGAAAACGATGACCTGATGTACCGCATCGAGTCTCAACATCTTGGTTCTGAGATCACGAACATCTTCGAAATCAACGAAGATGGTCAGCTTATCATTACCGAGCGGCTGGATTACAGCCAGCCCGGAAACGATGCAGATGGCACGCGGTTTGACCAGAACACAGCAACCGTTATGATTGAAGTTTCCGATGGATCCGCACTGACAGACTTCCGTACTTTTGAGTTTACGATCAGCAACTCAACAGACGACGATGGTCCGTTAGAGTACGTTCGCGAAGCCAACATCACCCGTTTGAAGTTCAATGGCCTCAACAGCACCAGCTCCGGCGCCGCTGACAGTACCGACTGGCTCCCATTCATGGACGAGGCCGAATACCACCACAATTTGGATGGTGGCCAGGACATGATCGCGTCTTTCCACTCCGAAACCGAACATGCCTTCTCCGTTCACGAATTAACGGGCACGGGCGGTTTCTCGAACACACAAAACTATTCGACCAACAGCACCGAGATTGATGCTGAGTACCGCATTCATGAGGTTCGGGCGCTCGACATGGATGACATTGACGGCGATGGCTACACTGACATCGTTGTTGCTGGCAGCGGCGGCACCAACGGTACGGACTCTGTGGTGCAGATTTGGGAAGTGGGTAAGTCAGGTGAATTCACCTTTAAGGCCGCAGACAAGGATTCTGAACCTTCACAGGTAGAAGACGTCGTGATTGGCCATTTTAATTCAAACAATGCGTCCAAAGAAACCTCCGCAACAAACATGAAAAAGGTCATGGTTATCGGCGGCGGAAACGACGACACCGCAGCCGAAGATGCCTTGTATTCGGTTTACTACGACGATCTTGAATATGCCTTCAACTCGGAGCAGCTCCAGGGCGGATGGAACTTTGGCGAAGTTGAGAGCATCATGATTAACGACACTGAATACGCTGTTGGTACGTACGGCACCAACGGTGGTGACGGTATCAGCATGGTATTCTTGGGCGAGGGTGACTCGCAGGACGGCATCGTGAGCGCAGGCACGGGCATTAGCCACAACGACGTTGCGGTCATTGGCAACGTCGTGTTCACGGCGACCGATAAGGGCGTTTACTACAGCAAGGCCTTCCACTCTGGCCTCGATGCCCCTGAAGCGCTGTCGATCACCAATGAAGGCCTGCACATCGCGGATATCAAAGCGAGCCAGATTGAGGCGGGTAACTTTGACGGGGATGATGATCTGGAGCTAGCGGTCCTCGACGTTCTGGATCAGACGCCGATCATTCGCTTCTTCGATGTCGACTTGACCAACCCACAGGTTGTCACCCAGATGTTCGTCTCTGAGCCTGTTCCAGGTGCTGTTGAGCTGCAAGTGATCCCGAGTTCGATCGAATTGGCTGATCGCGATGATGGTAACATCGATGCGGACGAGCTGCTGGTTGGTATAAACGAAGCCGGTACGGCGTCTTACCTCAATAGTGACGGTGAGAGCATTTCACAGACGTGGAACGGCTCTATCATCTTCTATGATGATACGTCCCTCTAGGACGAATGCAGGTGTGAGCTGCGACTAAACCTTGTAGCCCATCCACTTTTTGACGGTGCGAAGGATCAACTTTGACTCGATTCGTGTCACGCCGGGCATATGGGCGATTTGGCGGTGCACTTCTTCATAGTGCGCCGTATCCCGAGCCGACACTCGCAGGGAAAAGTCTGCTTGGCCCGCCATCAAATAGCACTCCAAAACCGATGTATTATTCCCAGCTGCGCGTTCAAAAGTTTCGAGGTCTTCTTCGGCTTGAGAATGCAGAGACACATCAACGATAAAGTGCAGGTCCAAACCAAGCGATTTGGCATTAAGCCGCGCCGCATAGCCTTCGATGACGCCAGCGGTCTGCAGCTGCAAGACGCGGCGGTGGCAGGCGGACGAAGACAGGCCAACCTTTTCGCCCAACTCCGCCATGGATAACCTGCTATCCTTCTGCAGGGTCGACAAAATAGCGCGATCAATTTGATCTAAATCGGCTGTCATCCCAAAACCTCTCCCATTTCCGGCGGACCTTCGCAGATTTTCCCGCAACATGGCAAGGTATTAACCGGGGAAGACCTTCCAAAAGGCGCGGATTGCCACGAGGATCAGGAATGCACTGAATAATTTCTTCGTTAGTGCTCCCGGCAAACGGTGCGTAAGGCGGGCGCCAATCGGAGCCATGAAAACCGTAAAGGGGATCAAAAAGGCCACTGCGAGAAGATTGACGTAGCCAATGGAAAGTGGGGGAAGGTCGCCTTTGCCCAGTCCGATGACCATAAAACCTAAGGCGGCCGGAATGGAAATCAGCACCCCTACGCCGGCTGACGTTGCTATGGCCCGTTTGATATCAGCGCCGTTGAGCGTCATGAACAGATTGTTCACCACCCCACCGCCAATCCCCATCAGCGTTGAAATCGTTCCGAAAAACAGTCCTGCGCCTTGGGCAATTGGCGTTCCCGGAACAGTCTTAGCCAGCTGTAGGCTCGGCGACGCGACCAGCTGATACACACCCACGATCAACGCTATAGCCCCAAACACAAGCCCCAAAGCATCCGCGTTCATCACTGTCGCCAAAAACAGGCCCAGCAGCACGCCGATGGGGACAAAAATCACGTAGCGCCGCAACAGGTCCATGTCCATTTTGCCGGAATCATAGTGGGTTCGTGCTGACCGCAGAGACGTCGGAATGATAATCGCCAGCGACGTCCCGACCGCCAAGTGTTGGGCGTAAGACGCATCTGATCCGCCAAGTCCCAACGCAAACACCTCAGTTAGGATGGGCACCATGACGATCCCTCCACCAACCCCAAACAACCCGGCGATAAAACCAGCAATCATGGCACCGCCGGCGACCAGGGCGGCAAACATCATGAACTCGGCGATAGAAATACCTAGGATCACAGACTTAGTCCTTTAGATGAGCGTCAAAGAAGGAAACCAGCGACAAACGATACTCAGACGGGCGATCCCACAGGGTCGCAACGTGCCCTATTCCATCCGCCACAAAAAAGGTCTTTCGGTCGTTTGAGGCCACAGCGTCGCGCGCCATCTCTGCATGATGGAAGCCGACGGTTTCATCAGCGGTTCCGTGCACCCAAAAGATTGCCTGTTCGGGCCGTTCGACAAGCCCATCAAGGGGGGTAACGGTGGTGAAATCGTAGTTGCGCCAGAGGCTAACGGCGCTGCTGATGATGTCGATCGTCCAACGTGGGACGGAGGCTCGATCGGAATTGTCCTTCATCACCAACTTGATGTCCGCAAAGGGCGCATCAAGAAACAGGGGGCCGAGGTCTTCGTGGGTGTTGGCAATCAGGGTTGTCGCGCCGCCCATACTTTCCCCCCAGAAGCCAACCTCCGAGGGTGCTAGACCCAGGGTATGAATCGCATAGTCTCGCGCGCCCAGTACATCACTGAATTCATCACTGCCCAAAGCCGCTACGCCATCCAAAACCGTGGACTCGCCGTGTTCTCGCAGGTCGATTGCCAGCACCCCATAGCCAGCGCTCGCAAGAATGCCAATAATCGACAGGCCATGCTTATGATGCTTGCAGCCGGTAAAACCGTGGGTCGCGATGACCAGTGGGCCGCCCGCAGGCGGTGGACTGAGCAGTCCGGCGACCTCCACTTTGCCATCGCGGGACGGGAACGAAACCGATTGGACGCGGCTATAAACAGTCGGATCGATTTGGTGGGCGAGCGGGTTGCTGGCAACGGTTAGCTTGGCAGAATCTGCGGTGAAAAGCGGAGCATCGTGGCAAGCCGGATCGACCTTGAGGGTTTCGCCATAGATGTCGTTACCGATCCAGCTCACCCCGAATGCCAAAATCGCAACAACACCAGCCAGCACCAAACCCAAAATCCGCATTGCATCGCTCCATTCAACCAGAGCTCTCTGTATAGAGCCGCCCGCGATCGAGGTCACGGGCAGACTCTTAACAGATGTACGGATTATCTAACGCGGCGAGGACGGAACAGGCGGCGCACGATCGACTGACGACGCTCACCCTCACGATAGAGGACGAATAAGCCAGAGAGCACAATAATCGACATGCCGATCAGCGTGAGCGCATCAGGGTACTGGCGGAACAACACAATACCCCACACCAGATTGTACCCCATTAAACAGTACTCAAACGGCGCAGCAAACGACGGCTCAAGGTTACGGTACGCCGCCGTTAGCATGATGAACCCGATTGCTGAACCCAAGCCGATCCCGACCATAATCAATACGTCATTTCTTGTCGGCCAGACCCATGCCTTGAGCAACACTTCCAACCCCGCAGGCGCGTGATCCACGGCCCAGCCATCGCCAAAGACCGCCCAGAACACAGCGCCAAAGAACAAGTTCATGATGACAAACGTAATGGACTGTACGGTCGTGGACTCAGTTCGGCCAAGCCAGTTGGTCATCAGTGCGGAAAGCGAGTAGAAAAAGGCCGAACCCACCGCCATCATTGCTGGCAGCAGCGGAATATCACCCGCGCCTGGCTTGACGATGAACAACACACCGATGAAACCAATCAACACGCCCATCAGGCGACGCCAGCCAATCGGCACGCGCGTTGTCACCCAACTCAGGAACGTGATGAACAGCGGTGCGGTGAAGTACAGAGCTGTTGCTTGCGCAAAATCCAGCCCCGCCAGCGCTAGATAATAGCAGGTGTAGGACAGCGATAGCAGTGCGCCCCGAAGGAACAAAAACCAGAACTTAGTCACCTGCATGTTCTTGCCTTGGTCAAAGGCAAAACTCAGCAGGATCAGCGGCCAGATGTTCACCAGCGACCGAATAAACACGATTTCGTGCACCGGGTAGCGCTTGGTCAAATCCGAGATCAGCACGTCCTGTATCGAAAAGAGAAACAAGGCCGCCAACAGCATCACCAAAGGGATGGTTGGACGGCTCGTATCGACCGTACTTGTCATTACCCACAACTCCCGCGCAACGCTCTATGTGGTGGGGCAAAAGAGCGTCATATGAGAACCGGGAAGCTCGCCTGTTGGTCGACGCATTTGGACTGCGTTTGAAGGTCGGCTTCGAGACCTGCCAATGCGCCGATTAATAGAGCGTGGCTAGTGCAGAAACGACGGATCAGACCTTCGCGCGTCATCGCGTTAGAGCGAGGCTGCGCCCGAGGCTGGAAAAGCACGATATTCGCAGTGAGAGCGGGGACAAAGTCGGCAGTTTGTCCCAACAGGCGAGGGCGTCACGTTCCGCAAGGAATCAGCGTAAATCACTTGGTCCGCATGCTCGAACGAACACCCAAGAACCACGGTCAAACGCCGCTGCGGGCGCCCAGCGAGCGGCACGCCTTTGCGGATGGATTTCGCGAGTGAGAGAAACTCGCCACCCTCAGGCAATTGGACTTTATCGACGCCCAAGTTCCCCGGATGTCGAGGCGCGTTAACGATGGACCATGCCGGGCAGGCTCCACCGTATCGAGAAAAGGAAAATCCGCCCGCGCTGAACCGCTTAGATACGTTGCCCGCGGCGTCCATGCGCAACAAAAAGAAGGGCAGCGCGCGCGTGCCGGGTCGCTGAAGCGTTGTGAGCCGGTGGGCCACTTGCTCGAAACTGGCGCCAAAGCGGGCCTGGAGAATATCGATGTCGTGCCGGGTCTCTAGCGCAGCTTCCGTGAACCGAGCGTAGGGCATCATTAGCGCGGCGGCGAAGTAGCTCGTGAGCGTGGTTCGCAGCATCGCCTCACTCGCGGGTTCGCGCAATGCCGTCGCCGCGATGATTTCGTTGATCTCGTCCCGCAACCGCAGATCCGCCACGATCTTACCCAAAGCGAAAACACGCGTTTCGGGCGGAGCCAGTTCGTTGAACAACACGCGTTTGCCGTGAAAGTCGTGGCGGTAAGGCGTTGTCTCCATCACGCGCGCCGGCATGGAGCGGACGACGTGACCATGGGCCTCGGCCAGATGCCGGCTCAATCCCGTCTCTAGCGCGCTCTGTCGCAAACCGGCTTCGTCGGACAAGTCTTCAGCTGCTGTTTCCAGCATGGGAAAATGGTTCTGGCGGGCCTCGAGCACATCGAGCAGTTCATCGACCTCCGCGGGACGCCCCAGAACAGCCTCTCCCACAGCCCGACTTTCTACCCCACTCCCCTGCTGCAGTCGGCTGTAAACCAGCTGCAAAGCTTCAACGACCATGGGCACCCGCTCCACAGCATCACGCAAATCTTGGCGCGTGAGGTCCAAACTGGCGAACAGCGGGTCGGCGAGGACTTCTTGCAGGCGAGACGACTGCGTGTCGGTGTCATCAATGGCGAATTCCTGAATGTTCACGCCAAAGGCATCGCCCAAGCGCAGCAGGACATTCACGGTGATTGGACGTTGATTGTGCTCGATGAGATTCAGGTACGCGGCGGAGATGCCCAGATCGTGCGCCATCTGGGCTTGAGTCACGCCTTCTTCGCGCCGCAAGCGGCGCAATTTGTGACCGATGAAAAGCTTACGTTCCGCAACCATGTTTGACGTATAACACAGTTAATAATTTACACGCAAACACGCATTTTGTTTGTAAATCTTTTCAATCCAACACGGCCACGTCGGACAGGCGCAAAGACTTGCGGCATTTTGTCTTCACCTCTTTCTCCAACTCCAAACCTATCCGGGAGACAACAAGATGTCGAAGACTCGCAAGGAACAAATCGCAGAACTCCAGCAGGACTGGGCTACCAACCCACGTTGGGCCAACGTAAAGCGCGGCTACACCGCTGAAGACGTTGTTCGGCTGCGCGGCTCCAAAAACCGCGAAAATACCCTCGCTCGCGATGGTGCCCGCAAACTGTGGGAATTGATCAATCGCACCGGCGACGACAAAGCCGTTCGCTCGCTTGGCGCACTGACCGGCGGTCAGGCTGTACAGCAGGCCAAAGCAGGCATCGAAGCCATTTATCTTTCCGGCTGGCAGGTTGCTGCTGATGCCAACACCGCCCCAACAATGTACCCGGATCAGTCCCTGTACCCGGTGAACTCTGTGCCAGCGGTTGTTGAGCGCATCAACAACGCCTTTATCCGCGCGGATGAAATCCAGTGGGCCAAGGGCACAGAAGCGGGCGAAGAAGCGTTTATTGACTACTTTTTGCCGATCGTTGCTGATGCCGAAGCGGGCTTTGGTGGCGTTCTCAACGCTTTTGAGCTGGCCAAAGGTCTGATTTCTGCCGGCGCCGCAGGCGTCCACTTCGAGGATCAACTCGCGTCGGTAAAGAAGTGTGGCCACATGGGTGGCAAGGTTTTGGTTCCGACCCAAGATGCGGTTCAAAAGCTAATTTCGGCGCGCTTGGCGTCTGACGTTCTGGGTACTGACACCATCATTCTCGCCCGAACCGATGCCAACGCAGCGAACCTTGTGACGTCGGACGTTGATCCGTACGACGCGCCGTTCATCACCGGCGAGCGCACCACCGAAGGCTTCTTTGAAACCCGCGCGGGGTTAGATCAAGCGATTTCCCGTGGTTTGGCCTACGCGCCTTACGCTGATTTGGTTTGGTGCGAGACCGCAAAGCCAGACCTGGATGAGGCCCGCCGTTTTGCTGAGGCGATCAAGAAGGAATACCCGGACCAGCTGCTGTCTTACAACTGCTCACCGTCCTTCAACTGGAAGCGCAACCTCGACGACGCGACCATCGCCAAGTTCCAAACCGAGCTTGCAGCCATGGGTTACCGCTACCAGTTCATCACCCTGGCGGGCATCCACTCCATGTGGAACTCCATGTTCCGTCTGGCGAACGACTACGCTCAGCGCGGCATGTCCGCTTACGTGGAGCTACAGGAGCAGGAATTCGCTGATGCTGAGAAGGGCTACACCTTTGTATCCCACCAGCAGGAAGTGGGCGCTGGCTACTTTGACGATGTGACAACCACCATCCAGGGTGGCACGTCTTCTGTGACGGCACTGACCGGCTCGACTGAAGAAGAACAGTTCGACGTACAAGCCGCCGCTTCCTAGGCGCTTCGATCATATCGGAGCCACTTACCACCAAGGCTCCAGACAGAGGGGGGCCAACAGGCCCCTCTTTTTGTTTAATCCGAACCCATCTCAACTCCGACCCCATCTTTACCCACCTAACTCAGCAATGGAGAACGAACCATGTCAGCTACAGGACCAGCAGAAACTGCATCCGCCACCGAAGCCCGTCCCGCCACGACGTTCTTCTACGTGATCGGGGGTGAATTCACCGATACATCCTTTGAGTCTGTATTAACGCGCTCGAACCAGATCCACGGTCCTTTCAAGACCCACGACGAAGCACTCAGCAAGTGGCGGTCCCTGTCCTTTCAGGAAACCGGAAACGCGCAAGTTCGTTACGAGATTGCTGAAGTGGCCCATCGTATGGATCGCCGGACGATCCTGCTGGGCTAGACCCGTCCGCCACTAAGACGACGCGGGGTTCCTGCTTGTGTTGGGCTTCAGGAACCCTGCTCTTTGCTGGCGCATTGATCATCGCGCATTTCGCGCTGGCGCATGGGCATGCCATCGATTTGCGGGTAGATGGCATTGACGTTGTCCGGCAATAGTGACCGTCGCTTTTCCCAGCCATCCTTGCCGACCAAAATAAGCGCAAAGCCGCTTTCGACGTTGAAAGCTTGCCGAAGATCAGCGTTAGAGGCTGTTTCCAAAGGCGCTTCTTCCACACCTCCCCCACCGAACCAAACGCCTGTCGCCGTCACGGGCTGATCCGCGTAGATTTCCAGCAGCAAGAGATCACGATTGTTGAAGTCACAGCGGTCTTTAAGCAGGTCGAGCCGCTGCGCATAGGCCCAAGGGTCCGCCGCCTGGTCCGCAAACAGCAGCAGCACGCGCCGTTCCCACTGAAAGGGGTCAAGCGGTCCGCTTTGTGCTTGCGTGGTACCACTGACCATGGCGGCAATCAGCGCCAGCAGACTAACGGCGACCTTAGCTCTCATTTCCCGTCACTGAGGTCCGCTCCAGCGCCTCAATAAAGGTGTCGGTCGCCGCTTCCCACGAGAAACCTTCTGCGTAGGTTCGGGCGTCCTCGGACTTCAGATCCAATGACGTCAGGCACGCTTCCTGCAAATCGTCGCGCAACGTTCCAGCGCGAGGGTCCGTGATCACGTCCTTCGGGCCCGTTACAGGGTAGGCCGCAACCGGAGTTCCAGCAGCGCAGGCTTCAAGCAGAACCAAGCCAAAGGTGTCAGTCTTGGACGGGAAGACAAATACGTCAGCATCGGCATAGGCCGCCGCCAACTCATCACCATGCAGGGGACCAGTGAAGACTGCTTCGGGATATTTAATCTTTAGCGATTCCAGCGAAGGACCGGAGCCAACGATCATTTTCGTACCGGGCAGATCGAGCTTGAGGAAAGACTCAATGTTCTTTTCCACCGCCACACGGCCAACATAGACAAAGACGGGACGAGCCAGATCTGCGACGTGGCTCGACGGCTTCTTCGAAGGGTGGAACTGCTCGAGATCGACGCCGCGCGGCCACAAGTGGGTGTGCTTGATCCCAAAATCAGCCAACTCGTCGGCCATGCCTTGATTGGTCACGAGAACGCGCTGCGCGGGACGATGAAACCACTCCAGCCAACGCCACAACCACTCTGCCGGAACGCCGGTGCGCTCGTTGATATATTCAGCGAGTTTGGTGTGGAACGACGTGGTGAATGGGATTTTGTTACGTTGACAAAAAGAGCGCGCCGCCATGCCCAACGGGCCTTCGGTCGCCACGTGTATGGCGTCAATTGCGCCATTTTCGTCGATGATCTTCTTGATCCGCCGACTGACTTCACCCGGCCAGAACAGCGCGAGGCCGATCTCCTGATACATGGGCATCGGCATGTTGATATCAAACAGGTCCGGCGTAATCCGGCTGAACGTATGCCCTTTGTCCTCGACGATTTTGCGGGTGGTATCGAGCGTGCGGACCACGCCGTTGATTTGCGGATACCAAGCGTCACTGACCAGAAGAATATGCATCAGGCCACGAACTCCTTTTCATCAACCAAGCCTGAGTCTGACCAGTACAGCAGACTCAGAGTGCCAGTTTTATCTTCAACCAAGGCGGTACACGATTCCACCCAATCCCCACAGTTTGCGTAGGTAAAGCCGTCCTTGGTGTTCAAGGCTGGACGGTGGATATGCCCCGCGATGGCACCTACCGCGCCCAGAGCTTGCGCTTCGCGCCTCAGTCCGCGCTCAAAAGCGCCTTGGGGTTGGAATATCCGCTTGGACAAACTCTTTACCCGCGCAGGCATAGATCGCGCCCATCCAAAGCCCGGTACTCTGGCAAGTTCCCGCATCATAGCAGTGTACCCTTCGTACAGCACATGACCGAACTTGGACAACCACTCCATATTTTGCGTCACAGCATCAAACTGATCGCCGTGCGAGACATAAAACAGTCGGCCATCGGCAAGGGCGTGGGTGTCGTTCAAGCGCAGATCCACGCCGCGATAGCGCTCAACATCCAGCACGCGCCGCACCATATCGTCGTGGTTGCCGGGAATGTAGATCACACGCGTACCGGTGCTGACCAGCCGATCAATCTCAGCCAGCACAGCATCATCAGTCTGCGACCAATGCCAATGCCGCTGCAAGGCCCAGCCGTCGATCATGTCGCCGACCAGATACAGCGTCTCGCACGAAAGGGTCTGGAGAAAAGACAGCAGGGTCCGACTGCGGACTCCCGTCATTCCCAGGTGCACGTCAGAGATGAACACGGTTCGAAAGGCAGGTGTGGCTGTCATGCCGTAGAGATATTCTCGCGTAACCAAAAAAGTGCCTCCTTTTACGAGCCAGAGGGAAGCGCGCCTAGGCCCAAAAAGGCATGTCCCCCCGTCATCCCGCATCGACAAGGCGCGTCAGGTGGGTAAAGTCATCTCGTTAATGGGAGAGGAGAAACACATGCGGCCCAATAAAATCCGTCAAATCTGGAAAAACGGCGGTGCCGTTGCCAACGGCTGGCTGGCTACGCCGGCGGCCTTTACCGCTGAAGTGATGGCGCATTGTGGCTGGGACAGTGTGACTGTCGACATGCAGCACGGCCTGATCGACTACCAAGTAGCCGTTTCTCAGTTTCAAGCGATCTCGACCACAGATGTGGTGCCGTTTGTGCGCGTGCCTTGGCTGGATGCGGGGTTGATCATGAAGGTGCTAGACGCGGGCGCTTATGGGGTGATTTGCCCCATGATTAACAACGGCGACGATGCCCGCTTGTTTGCGCACTACGCCTCCTACCCGCCCGTTGGCACCCGATCCTTTGGCCCCGTTCGCGCATCGATTTATGGCGGCGCTGATTACACCGACAAAGCCAATGACGAAATCATCCGCATGGCCATGGTGGAGACCAAAGAAGGGCTGGAGAAGGTGGACGAGATCGTCAACACCGACGGCATCGACGCCATTTACGTTGGCCCCAATGACCTCGCCAACGCACTGGGCCAGCGCCCGACGCTGGATACAGAAAACGAGGTCGTACTAAAAGCCTTCGAGACCATCATCACCGCTTGTCGGAACGCAGGAAAACCCGTGGGACTGCATAATGGTTCAGCGGCCTACGCGGTCCGTATGATCGAGATGGGCTTCCAGTTTGTGACCGTTCAATCGGACGCCGGCATCCTGAAGAACGCTGCAACCTCGATTGTTGCGGAGATCAAAGGCGGCGCTGCGAAAGTGGACACGTCCTCTTACTGATCCGTTACATCCAGTCCATGATAACCGGCACCAGCGGCACGTCCGCTGGTGGCATTTCCAAGTCACGCAGCTCAAACTTTGAGACCCACTTGAGCGCTTGTCCTTCTCGACCCGTTGGCTCGCCTGTCCACTTGCGCGCCGCATAGACGGGCATCATCAGGTGAAACTTGGGATAAGGGAAACTGGCAAAGGTCAGCGGGGCAAGGCACCCGATCCCGACGTCGATCCCGAGTTCTTCCTGCAATTCGCGGATCAGCGCGGCCTCTGGCCCTTCATTGGGTTCCATTTTACCACCAGGAAACTCCCACAAGCCTTCCAGCGCCTTACCCTTGGGCCGCTGAGCGACCAGCACCTGATCGTGCTCATTGAACAAAGCAGCGGCGACAACCCAAACCACAGGCACCCGCCGATCCAGCTGCGGCTGCATCGTACAACCGCCGGAAAACACAAACTCATCGAATTCAGTCCGCGCCATGGTGGTGTCCAGATGCTGCTGCTTGCCGGCGTGGAGCGTCTCAATCGTGCCTTCGGACCAGCCATCGAACCCGCACTTTTCCAGCACCCGCTTCGACGCTGGATTGCCAATCAGAACGCCGGACTCAATGACCGGAAGCTCCATGTACCAATAGCCAAAGGTAAGCGCATGAAACGCCGCCTCCGTCGCGACGCCGCGACCCCAAGCATGCGGAGCAAACCAGTAGCCGATGTGCCATCCGCCGCGCTGCGAATCCAAACCCACGAACCCCAACGGCTCCCCGCTGACACGATCCTTGACCACCCAGCGCACAGCTTCACGTGCCTTGAAGGTGGCTTGTGACAGATCCAAGAACGTCTGCGCGCCGTCTTCGGGATAGGGATGCGGAACCCGCGCCAGCCACTGTGCAACCTTCCTCTCCGCCGCATAGCGCTGGACGAAATCGAGGTGTGCGGGGCCAAAGAGCTCCAGCGTCAGATTGGGCGTACTGAATTCAGCCAACTGAGCGGTGTCCGGGAACCACTTGGGCGCAACGTCACTCACGAGCGGTAATCTCCGTTGATGGTGATATAGCCGTGGGTCAGGTCACAGGTCCGCACGCGCGCCTGCCCGGTGTTCAACCCCAATTCAACGCGAATGGTGATCTCGTCGCCCTGCATATAGGCGGATACGGTTTCCTCATCATAGGCCATGTCGCGCAAGCCGTTTTCGGCGACGCGGTGCGGGCCGAACCAGATGCTTAGCCGATCGCGATCAGCCGGTTCACCTGCCTTGCCTACGGCCATGACCACCCGGCCCCAGTTCGCGTCTTGCCCCGCTACAGCGGTTTTGACCAGAGGCGAATTTGCGATGGATAGCCCGATGATTTTAGCTGACGCGTCGCTCTGTGCGCCTTCAACTTCGATGGTGATAAGCTTGGATGCGCCCTCGCCATCTCGGGCCAGCATTTCGGCCAGTTGGTCGCAAACATCAAAGATTGCTGCGCCGACGGCTTGCAGGTTGTCAGGGGCCGCACCGCCGCCCAGGGCGAAGGCGAGAACAGTATCGCTGGTAGACGTATCGCTATCAACGGTGATGCTGTTGAAGGTCTTTTCCGCCACTTCCGACAATGTTCGTTGCAGCCAGTCTGCGGGGAGCGGCGCGTCGATTATGATGTAGCCCAGCATGGTCGCCATATCTGGCGCAATCATGCCCGAGCCTTTGCAGATCCCTGTCACCGTCACGCCGCCTGCTTTCGCAACAGCCCACTTGGGGAACGTGTCAGTGGTCATGATGGCCCTTGCCGCGCCCTCAAGGCTTTGTTCCGATGCCTGCTCGGCCAATAGGCCCGCAGCCGCTGAGATTGCCTCAGCCTCCAGCGGTTCGCCGATCACGCCGGTCGAAGACAGCAACACGTCCTTCGCTGCGCAGCCCACCGCCGCCGCTACGGCCTGTGCCGTTGTCTCACAGGCCGCGACGCCAATAGCGCCAGTAAAGGCGTTTGCGTTGCCTGCGTTGACCAACAGTGCCCGCGCCGTGCCGTCCTGCACAGCCTTGCGCGACCAATCAACAGGGGCACCGGGGCATTTAGACTTGGTGAAAACCCCCGCGACTGTGGTCCCCTCAGGGAAAACCGCCAGCGTGACGTCATCGCGCCCTTTATAGCGCGTTCCGGAGTTCCCTGTGGCCAGCTTCAACCCGGATACAGGCTCAAGCGTCGCCAACGTTTGTGGCTTTAACGGGGAGACAGGCAGTTGATCCATTCTTCACATTCCATTGCTCTTGCGCGCACCGGTCTTGAGCTTCAGTGCATCCTGTGGTTTGTCCCAGCAAATCACGGAACGCGGATCAGGAGAACTGCGAGATGCAGACACGACCCTTGTTGAACCGTCTAGGCGGTGTGTTGGTTTTGATGGTGGCGGGACTCGCCTGGTATCTCAACCAACAAACCGCACAGGCTGTTGATCTTGAAAACTACCAGCAGCGCGAAGCTTCGTCGAAGGTTTGTGGCTATGACCTTGGTCTCGATGGGCCAGAAGTGGAAACGTTGGTGGCGTTCGGAGAAGAACAGGGGGTCCGCTTTCCCTATGCTTTCGCACAAGTCACCGCGTATCTGTGGCTGATAGGTGAGCTGCCAGACTGCTACATGACCAAGAGCGTCGCGCGCGGACAAGGTTGGAAAAGCGCCGGAACAACCGTCGATGATATCAACATCGATGGGGCCATCGGCGGGGATACCTTTGGCAACCGCGAAGGCCGCCTGCCCCAGCGCCCCCGCAACCGCTACGCCGAAGCGGATCTGGATTACGTGCGCGGCAATCGCGGCGCAGCCAGACTGGTTTACGACCGTGAATTGACAGATCGCGGGTTCATTTGGGTCACTGTTGACCACTACGACAGCTTTCAGCGCATTCCGGAGTTATGAGCATGAAACACCCCATCAAGCGTGCCGTGATCAATGACTTGGGCGCGAGCGATAGTGTGACGCAGATCAAGCGCCTGTACGAACAGCTAGGGATCGCCGCAGGCTTGAACCTCGATGCCCTCGCTGACGTGCTGACAGATCCAAACTGGCTACAAGGCCCAACTGTGATTTGCTGGCTGGCTTGCCCCAAAGCTCGCTCTGGCTGGCACAAGACGCTATACGACACCCTCGAAGAAGCAGCAGGTGTGCGCGACGATTTGACTTTTGTTGTGCGCTAGACCTGACTTTTCACCCCTTCAACCCACCTGAGTGGCTATGAAAACATTCTTCCTTATTTTGACAGTCGTTTTCCTGATCGGAACACTCGTCACCATGCTGCTCGGGGCCTTTTCAATGGGCCGGGGCGGGGACTTTAACCAGAAGTACGGAAACCTGCTCATGCGGGCACGGACAGTCTGCCAGGGTGGCACGATCGCCTGCTTGCTGCTGATGTTTCTAACCAGTCGATCCGGAGGCTGAATATGGTCGAATTGACACGGATCTACACCAAGGGTGGTGATCGAGGGAAAACCAGCCTGTCCACAGGCACGCGTGTGGCGAAGTACGACTTGCGTGTCGATGCTTACGGCACAGTTGACGAAGCCAACGCTGTTCTTGGTCTGGTCCGGATGCACCTCGAAGACTTTCCAGACTTGGATAAGATCGTGGCACGGGTTCAAAATGACATGTTCGATCTGGGCGCCGACCTCGCGACACCGCTGGATGCAGAATTGTCCTACGAGCCTCTACGGATAACCGAAGGCCAAGTGGACAAGCTTGAGCGTGACATTGACCTTTATAATGACCGGCTCGAGCCCTTGAAGTCTTTCATTCTGCCCGGCGGCAGCGCAGCGGCAACACAGTTCCATCTGGCGCGAACAGTGGTGCGACGTGCAGAGCGTCTGACGGTGGAGCTGGGCGATAAAGTCGATATCAACCCAGAATCAATCCGCTACCTCAACCGTCTGTCTGACCTGATGTTCGTGTTGGCGCGGATTTGTAATGATGACGGCAAGGCTGACGTGCTTTGGGTTCCCGGGGCTTCCCGCGAATAATAGCCAGTCCAGCAGCACTACGCAGCGATGGGCGCTTTGGCTTCCCGGTACGACAGTCGTTGCATTTCCATCAGTCGAGATTGGGTCCGTAGGAAGGGTTGCATGTCGTGCTCTTCCAAGTTCACCAATTCCGCAATCGGCGCAGCAGCACGGGCATAGATGCTCGTGCCCGCTTCGTAGAAAACATCGATCATAATCCGGAACCGCTCACCGCTATCTCGCGTGTTGTAGCGGATTTGCGGAATGTCATCGACGAAAACGCGGTCAAAGGACTGTGCAATCAGCAAGTAGTCATCTCGTCCCAGCGGCTGCTCACACAGGTCGGCATAGCGAAACCGAGCGGTGCGTCCCGCCGCTTCAGGCACATTGACCGAACGTCCCAAGACCGATAGCTGCGCGGGCTCCCCGCGCACAACCTTGGCTTCACGCTCAAAAATTGTTTGGAACGCCTGCGCCGTCTTTGCACCCAGCGGAGATACCCACGCTTCCGTCTCAGAACCGTGGCGGAGGCGATAGTCCTGTGAGTGATCCAGATTGACGACATCAAATTCGCGCTCAATCAGCTCAATCGTCGGCAGAAACAACTCGCGCTTTAAGCCGCCAGTGTACAGATCGCCCGGTGCTTCGTTCGAGGTGGTCACGACCGTAACGCCCTCTTCCATCATAACAGACAGCACGCGCCCCAGCAGGGTCGCATCGGCGATGTTGTTGACGAAGAATTCATCAAAGCACAGGACTTTGGCCTTTCGCGCCTGTGCGCGGGCAAAGCGGGCAGCGGTGTCACCGCGCGTGTCGCCCTTGGACCGGCGCGCATGGATATCGGCATGCAGGTCACTCATGAACTCATGGAAATGACGGCGCTGCGCCAATTGTGGACCCATCGCGTCGTAAAACAGGTCCATAGCCGTCGTCTTACCCCGTCCAACAGGGCCAAAGAGGTACAAGCTACGGCGAACTTCTTTTTCCGCCGCGCCCGCGTTTGGTTTCCCGCCTCGACCAAAGAGGCGACCAATCCATCCCATGACGCCACTGGCTTCTCCCTGCTTCGCGGAAGTAGCGCGTGCGCGTTTGCGCCGGAGCGCGGATGGAGACAAAATTAGTTCCTGATAGAGCCCATCCAACGCCTCCACCGCCCGCCGTTGGGCAGGTTGTGGACGCAACTCGCCAGAAGAAAGCGCGCGTTCGTAAAGTTCGAGGGGTGAGGCGATCGTGGTGGACATGAACGTTTGTTAGCCTGAAAACAAAAATGGGGGAAGTCACCTTCCCCCGCTTCTTTTGCGCCTTAGAACGGCAGAGGAATCTCCAGGCCATTGATGTTGAGCGCCTCACCCGCAGGAATATCGATCACAAACTCCAGCGCACCGTCATCGGTCGGCGTGCCAAACATCGACGCGCCAAACAAGCCCTCAAGCACTTGCTCGATTGTTTGCGCAGTGCCAGGGAAGGCATCAACTTCGCCACTTTCAATCGCCATCATCAACTCGATAAGGTGCGCCTGCGCTTCCGCGACGCCCAACATCGTCATCGTGATCGAGCCAACCGAGTAATTCGGCGGCAACATTGGATTGATGGCCACGGTCCCGGACGCTGTCGCCTCAACCTTGCCGCCACTGATGTACGAGGGCTGCACAACCAACGAAGGCGGGGACGCCAAAATCGGAGAAATCAGCGCCGCGCCGGCCAGCAACAGCGATGACGGATCAAAATCCGGGTCTAGCATTGTGTCCACCGGCGGCAGCGGAACATTGCCCGCGATGGCCAAAATCATCGCCATGGGAATATCCGCAAGTTCGATCGTAAGACCTGCGTCCGTCGGTAAGAACCCCGGCTTGTCGCTACCGAGCACCAACTCGACCAGCACAGGATCAGCCACCTCGTCTTCGATCTCAGCCTGAAGGCCTGCGAATGATACGTGTTGCCGGATTTTAGCCTGATCGGTCAGCATATCGTGTGTTGTAAAGCTGATATCGGCAGCAGCTAAAGCCCCAGAAATCTCGCCCGTGTCAGCCGCAGTATTGGCGTAGAAAGACGCGTCTTTCAAACCCACCCTCAAGCTGGGTAAGTAGCTGCTGAGTGCAAACCGAAGCGCGTCAGCCAGCGTGAGATCATCGTTCTCCAAGCCCAGCACAATCTCCGTGATGCTGGTCAAGCTGTCGCGGATACTGTAGCCGGCGGAAAGCTCACCAAACGAGAAACCAATTTCCTCTGGCAATTCAACGTTAAACCCCAAGAGCCGCGCTGTCAGATCCTGCACGTCGCTGTCTGGTTCAAAGTTAAAGCTGGTCCCCAGCTCAGCGCCTGACATCGAAACTCTCAGCCGTTCGTCATCGCTCTCTGGCAGTTCAAGGCTCGCACCATCGAGCCTCAGCGCAAAATCACTGGCCGTGAGAACATCCGCACTCCATGCCAGTATCTTCCCACCAACACTCAGGTACATGTCGATCAACACATCTTCGGGCTGGTAGAAATCTTCAGCCTCCATCATCCGCACTTGCGCAGACAGATCGGCGAGTGCGTCCGCTAGGGGGTCTAAGCCATAGTCCGGTGTATAGGTGGTGCTGCCAGACAGCGATCCACCTTGCATATCCAAGAGACTGAATTCTCCGCCCGCACCAGACCAGTGGTCATAAACAATCAGCTGCAACTGCCCCAGCATGCCGGTCGTACTGGCTATTTTCGCTGCGTGGTCATAGGCCGTTTCAATCGAAAGGCCATCGAATTCCAGTCGTCCGTCAAAGTCCAGCAAGTCCACATCGTTCAAGGATAACTTGCCCATCTCAATGCTAGAATTGAGATCCTGCAATTCAGTGTCAAACAGGGGAATAAACCGGTCAATCAGGTTTGCCGCGGCGTCCGCTGGCGAGGTGATTCCGGCTTCAAACATCGCGAACTGCTTGAAACCTTCATTGATTTCACGCTGCAAAAACCAATCTGGCGTGTTCACTGTTTCAAAGGAAAACCCAAAGCTCTCAAGGGATCCAATCTTTGCCCCATCAATCGCGGCAGAGAGGTCCATAATCGTAAAGTCAGCTCCACTAAGCGGGTTCTGTTTCCGCTCATCAAAGAGGAAGTTGAGCGCGCCAACCTTTACATAATTTGCTTCTTCTGCGCCTGACTCTGCGAACAGCAAATCCTGAATGGTGAGTTCAAACCGTTCGGTCGCCTGCGCCTCCGGGTTGATGGTCATGCTGAGCTGAAACTCGGCAACTTCGAATGTTGTCCCTAATTCTGGGAGAAGTTCGATCAGCAGCTGTGCGAGATCCGTTGTCAGATTCAAGGAACCGTTTTCTGCTTCCGTGGCCTCAAAGGACAGATCACCCAGCGGCAACCCGTCGATATTGGCGTCGGCCATCACCACGTCGAAAGCAGCCCCATCTCCGTCACCGTCTAACACCGTGAGCGTTTCATATTCGATGGGCAGCCCAAACAACAGAGGAACGGGCAGATCCTCCATGGACGTTAAAACCGTCGCGACTTGCGCCGCGGTCATGGTTTGAGACTGGGCTTGCGTGGCAAACGACGTCCCAAAAGCGGCGATACACATCAACGCTTTAAGGTGTTGGAATGGCTTTTTCATCGGTCGGGACCTTTTTCAATACAGCCGTCAGTGTGAACGATTTCTCTCCGCAGTTCAAAAGTACTGCGAATGCAGGGGCTTTAAACGATAAAGTCAGGTCCGCCCAATCAGCGCTGATTGAGCGGTGCGCCGTTGAGGTTTATCTCACCGAACTGTGTCAGCTCGAGCACGTACGTCTGCTCGTCTGCATTTGAAGCTGTGCCAAGATCGCGCAACCGCTCGGCCCATCCGGCGATGCGGCGGCCATAGTCTGCTAGACCCTGCGCGTCCTCACCACCACTGGTCAAAGCGGCCTCTGTGGTTGTATCGGCGCGGCGCTCTACTTTGGTCAGGCCCTTCACACTCGCGGTGAAACTGCCAAAACCGAACAACGGCGGAATGGGCATGACCTGATGTTCACCAACGATGGTCATGGTGTAGTCATCGGCCACGACCTGGGCGTCTGTGACGCTGACACGAGGGGGCTGGATCAGGAACGGCGTGACCATACCCAGCGCACCGCCGACCAGCGAGCGGGCGAGAACACTGGGTTCGTTCACTGATCCGGCGCGTGGCAAGCTTTCCAACGTTTGACGCAGGTTCGCCATTGGCAAGCCGGTGACTTCAACGGTGCCTTCAAATTCGTTGGGAACCAGACTTTGTGACAGGGGGTCAAATCGGATCAGACGACCGCCCAAAGCCGGGACGATGCTGGGGATCACAATCGGCTCTGGCTCAACACCCTTTGGCGATTCCATTGCGCGCAAATCGATACCGTTTGCTTGGCCACGCAAGGTGATGAATCCGCCATCAATCCGCATGTCCGTCAAACCCAAGGCGCCCTGTGCCTGCTCCATCGACAAGGAGAATAGGCGGTCCGGCAGCGCAAAGACCAAGTCTTCCGCCATCCCCTCGAAACCAATGGTATCAAAGAAAAGCAGTGTATCGGCCAAAACAGACCAATTCGCACCAGCCTCAGCTGGTTTAAACAGCGAACCAAGTGCCAACGCGAAGCCTTCGACATCAGCGCCATTCAGATCAATGTTCAGCGCGCCGCGCTTCATCCCGGCAAAGTCTTCGCGGCGGCGGATATCCAAACCATCGAACACGATGTTGACCATCTGGGTTTTAAGGGCGTCGCCCTGTGACGACGCAGGCAAAGAGAAACCGTCGAGTGCGACTTCAAGATCCTGCGGGCCATAGAATGCGTTTAGGCCTGTGACCTGTAAATCGGTAAACGATGAAGCCGCCGGCAGATAGAGGTTTTCAAGGTGAACCAGAGTGGCGCCCAGCAGGCTGTCATTCCCCTCATTTCTTGCGTCGAGAAACCGGAAATCAAACGAGCGTCCGAGACTGGCATAGGGCGCACCCGCCGCGCTGCCTGTCCAGCGCCCATCGTAAATGATGTTCTCTATCGCAAAGGCGTAACTGGTGTCTGGGTCGCCTTCTTCCGCTGGCTTTGCGCCGCCGGAACCAGTCAGGTTTGACAGGCGCAGCGAATAGCCACTTTCATCTGCGCGCATGACCACTTCACCCGCACCCAGCCGAAGACCATTGGGCGCGGCAAGCGCTAAATCGGTGATGCGATATTCGAGCCGTTGATACCCTTTAATCGCATCGTTCCATTCGCCCGCAAAGTCCCACTGTGCTGCTTGCACGCCGGATCCGTCAGGGTTGGTGACGCGCGTCGGCATTTCAATGCTTTTCACGTCGAAAATACTGTCGCCCAAGGCGCGAATATCGATGCTCACCAACCCCACGGGAACAGAGCCGTAGCTTGCGTCTTTCAGCGAGACGGTGTTGCTGCGCACAAACACGTCCTCAGCATCAAATGCCAACGGACCAAAGAGGCCGAAGTTGTGCCCTAACTCGGACCGAACAACCTGCTCCACGCTTTGCGCTGAAACGCTTGAAACAGTAACCAGTGTGATGAACGATGCGGCGGCAAGTTTGCCAAGGCGAGAAAGGAACAATCAACTAACCTCACGTTATTCGCGGAAGCGCAGTGCGTGGAACCTTTGTGCTTACCGTTAATCAGCAAAGGCCAAGTGGCGCATAATTGAAACACAAATGCAGCAATTTCGCGATCAAGCCAACGATAACTTCATCCAAAACCTACAACTTGAGCGGATTTTCACCCCTCGTCGGCGATGAATTAGCCTTTGGGCGTTGCGGGATCGATCTGAGCGGACTCAAAGCCCTCTGGCAACAAGGCCAAGGATGCGTCTTCAATTGCGTCTGAAACCTGGTTCAAGAATTCTCGCTTGGCCAAGCCGGGCATAATAGGCGGCTGGATGGCAACCGTGATCTTGCCCGGCTTAAGCCCCTTGAAGCCCCGATCCCAGTACACACCGCTGTCCGTGCCAACAGGCACAACCGGCAGTGCCAGCTTTTCGTACATCGCAGCGACGCCGGGGTGGTAGCGCCCTCGGACACCGGGAACCGTTCGCGTTCCTTCTGGAAAGATGATCACCGGCATACCTGCTTCGGCTTTGGCAGCAGAATCAACCAACAGCTTCCGCAGCGATGACAGCCCGGCTGATCGGTCCAGTGCGACGATATCCAAGTGACGGATAAACCAACCAAAAATAGGCTGCGTTAGCAGTTCTTCCTTCATCACATAAGCTGCATTTGGGATCAAAAGCGACCAGATGGCAGTATCAAAAAAGGATTGGTGCTTGGAGGCGAGGATGTAGGGAGCCTCTGGCAAGTGTTCCAGACCTTCGACTTTCCAAGTCACGCCCGCGAAGATCCGCGAAATCGCGAGAACGCCCTTGGCCCAAAACAGCCCAAAGGCAAAAGTCGCACGCTTGCCAAAGAAGACCACCGGCCAGCAAAGAGCCCCCAGCACACCCGTCCAGAGATATCCAACCAGTTTCGCAATCGTCGAACGAAAAATCGTCATGGAAAGTTTGCACCCCTTTGAGCCGCATGATTGAACGACTGCATACCTTTGTCCGCGCACACCCTAACGACCTCAGGCAAAGGTTCAAGTCTAAGCTAAAATGTCCGTTTTAGTTTTCGAAGGACATTCCCTCTCGCAGAGATAACGGCAACAGCAACCAGCAACGTTACGACCAGAATCATCACTGGAACCTGCAAGGGCAGAATGACGCTCGGCTCCCGAAAAATCCGAGGCCAATACAGCGCTTGAAGCAACCAACCCGCCAAACAGCCGAACCCGATCCCCATCATCGCACTGCGCAGCGCGAAGCCAACGAACTGTGACAGGATTAGCCGATCAGGCGCGCCCGAAATATACAGGACATGAATGACCTCGGTTTGCAGATCAACCGACTGTCCGATGACCAAAGCCGACGTGATGCTAACGACGATAAAGACAGCAGCAATTAGACCGAAACCTTTGGTCAGCTCGGTCAATCGGGCGGATTGCAAGTGCTGCCGCTGCGCCTGATTATCATCAACCATGGCACCGGGAGCTGCGCGATCCAGATTGGCCCGGAGGTTGGCAACGTCCAGATCAGGGCGGCGCGTGCGCTTGATCGATATAATGGTCGGCAACGGCACTTGCGCGGTTACGGCATTGCCAAGCGCTTTCTCGACAAGCAGCTGGGTCTGTTGCCGGTCCAGAACCTCTATCCGTCCCAACCCTTCGGTATTCTGCAAAGCGTCCATCGCGCGATTGACTGCTGGATCAGTCAGGCTCGGGGTCAAACCCGGCGTCGAGGGCACGAAGACTGTTAGCTCACTGTTTGCAAGCCCGATGGACTCCTGTAGCTCGAACAGCCTTTGCGTGGTTTGCAGGGCAAAGAAGACCGCAAGCGATGCCATAAGTCCCAACACCAATGGCAGCAACATTGCCACGTTCTGTCCCCGAAACACCATCAGCGGTTCTTTCGGTGCAATCAGGTCTTGGACTGGGCGACGGCGTGTTTTTGGTTGGTTCTGGCTCATCCGATTGCGGGCTCGCGCGATGCCAGCTGTCCGCGATCCAAGCGGATTTCCGGATAATCAAAGCGCTGCAGCAAGCTCTCGCTATGCGTTGCAACAACAACGGTGGTGCCCAACTTGTTCAATTCTTCAAAAAGCCGAATGAGTTTGAGTCCAATGCCGTCATCGACATTGCCGGTCGGCTCATCAGCCAAGAGCAGCGCCGGGCGATTGATCACAGCGCGGGCGATGGCCGCTCGCTGCTTCTGCCCGCCGCTGAGTTCTTCGGGCTTGGCCTTGGCGTAATCGCCCAACCCGACCCAATGCAGCAGTTCCTGCACGTAATCCCGCTCGCTCGTGGTGTCCTTGCCCGTCACTCGCAGGGGCAAGGCAACGTTGTCATAGATGCTCATATGATCAATCAGCCGGAAATCTTGAAACACCACGCCAAGCCGAGACCGCACATAGGCCTTTTGATCCCGCGAGAGATCGTAGGCGTTGCGTCCAAAAATCTGCAATCGCCCTGCCGTTGGCTTTAGCCCAAGAAACATCAGCTTCAGCAGTGTCGTTTTCCCCGCGCCACTGGGTCCGGTCACAAAGGAGAATGAACCCGCCGGCAAGTTTAAGGACACGTCCCGAATGATTCCGGGGCGCGCGGGGTAGTCGACGGTAACCTGATCCATTCGTAGCAACGCTGGAACCCTTCACTCACCAAGACAGTTTGCGTCTTATGATAGATAATCTAGGCGCATAGTCTTGGAAGTTATACTCATAATGTGCAGATTATGATGCAGTTTAAGTCCAGATGGCACTCCCATTTTTCGCACTTCCGTGTTTAAAGAGGGTCAGCTTTCGGGATTCGCGACTCGAACCTCATCGGGTGCGATCGTTCTTTTGCATGAAAGGTCCGACGAACCAATGCGCGTCGAATGTCCAAATTGCAGCACCACGTACGAAGTGCCGGCGGTTCATTTCGTGGACGGTACCCGTCGCCTGCGCTGCACCCAGTGCGGCTATCGGTGGAATCAATCGGCGAGCGAGGCTGACTTAAACGACAGCAAAAAGTCGACCCCGCTGTTGGACATGCTTGAACCAGCGATGAATATGGAGGCTTCGGCAGCGGTCAACGTGGACATCGTCGATGATGGCGACAACGAAGCTCGGACCTTTGCCGCAGAGCTTGACCCGCAATCAGCCGAAGATGCTTTTGACGCCATCGACGACGCCCTCGCGCCGTTTCCTGTGCCAACGGCTGAGGAAGAATTGGAAGCCGCTGGACGACGTTGGCAATGGGGACTTGGCCTTGTCGCAGCGACGATCATCGTCTCGCTGATGATTTTGGGACGGGAGGCAGTCGTGAGCGCCGCGCCCTTTACTCAAGCGCTGTATCGCACAGCGGGCTTGGAACCGTGGAGCGATCTTCGTCGCTGGGATTTGTGCGCCACTGGGGTCGATGCCTCTGACATCCGCTACACTCTGACCAACAAAAGCGCATTCAGTCGCTCTGTTCCTGACCTCTACATTACCGAAGCCGCCGGTGGTTTCGTGCGGATCGACGGACCTTCGGGTTCAATGCGCGCGGGTGAAACAGTGCGCGTCCGTGCAACAAATCCGGGTCTGGAGATCACCAGCCCAGCGACGTTATCTTTGTCGACACAGGCCGATCAGTCCGACGCGCGAACCTTCGCAGACTGCTAGCCTCAGGAACTCTGAAGCAGTGCGTCGAGTTTGCCATCTGCTTCAAGCGCGAACAGATCGTCACTGCCGCCAACCAAAGCACCGTTTACGAAAATCTGTGGAACCGTGCTGCGACCACCAGAGCGCTGCACCATCTCCTCTTTCGCGCCATCAACTTCCCAGATGTTGATGCGACGATATTCTACGTTCTTGGACTGCAACAGGCGGTCTGCGCGGGCGCAGAAACCACAGAAATCGCGGTAGTACATCTCGATATCGACCATGACTGTCTTTCTACTCCAGTTCGAATTCCTGTTTGAAATGGGTATGACTGACGACGCGTGCGACCACAACCACGCCAATACGTGCTACGCCACAGGCGCGTAGCTCAGCGCTCAATTCTTCGATGGTGGCGCCAGAGGTGTAAACGTCATCGACCAAAACAACGCGTTTTCCTTGCAGTTTTTCGCGTTTTCTCTCGTCCACAGAAAACGCTCCCTTTACGTTAGCGGCGCGTTGCTTCCGAGTCATGGCCTTCATCGGCGGTGTGTTTCTGACGCGCGTGATCCAATCTGGCGCATACTGACCCGCGGTTCGTTGTGCGAGCGCCATCGCCAAAGCAGCCGATTGATTGAACCGCCGCGCCAAGTGCCGCCGCCAGTGCAAGGGCACAGGCATAATAACGTCACCGGGCTCAATTTTGGCTGAGGCCACACCCGCAATCCAACGGGCCAGCGCCGGCACAACGTCCAACCGATCCTTGTATTTCAACGCCAAGATCAGCGACCGGCTGGCGTCATCATAGGCAAAGGCTGCACGCATCCAGTCGTAGGCCGGTGCGTACGTGAGGCAGGGGGCGCAGACGGGGCTGGTTTCCTTAACGGAGGTCGGCCTGCCGCAGCAATCACACAAAGGGTCCGAGAGGAACTGCATGGACTGAAAACACCCACTACAAAGCCCTGCTGCACCACTAATCATCGTGCTACACAGCGCGCAGCGTGGTGGCAGCACCCAGTCCATAGCGGCCTGCGCACCGCGCTGAACCCTGCGAAGGGGCAGCGGCAGTCCGGCTGAGGGAAGAGCAGCGCTGGCGTCCTGCATGCGCTGTTGGGAGTTGCGAAATCGACGATCCTTATCCATATCGCCAAGGAATAGAGTGAAATACACACAACTCAACCAAAGCGATATTATGGTCGATTCATTCGCGCCAAACGTGTTTGATACAAGCACCAAGCAAAAGCAGATCCGGCGCGCCGTTCAAAGCCCCGCAGACCACCATTTCCTGCACGCGGAAACAGCGATGCGGTTGAGTGATCGGCTGCTCGATTTGGACCAGGACTTCGCGACGGTTGCTGTTTTGGGGTGGTGGCCGACGGATGTTCGCGCGCTTGTGCCGGGAAAGCTGGATCAGGCCCGTATCGTCGATCTGAGTTTTAACCGCCCGCAAGCCCAAGCTGATCTCGAGTTCCTGCCTCTGCGCGCGCAGTCGTTTGACCTGATTATCTCAAACATGGCTCTGCACTGGGTCAACGACTTGCCCGGCATGCTGGCGCAGATTCGAACGGCCCTGAAACCCAACGGCGTTTTCATGGGCAGCGCACTTGGTGGCGAGACCCTGCACGAGCTACGCGCATCGTTTGTCGAAGCGGAAACACAGATCAGCGGTGGCTATCATCCGCGTGTCTCTCCGGTAATGGACCTGCGCGATGCCGCGGGATTGCTGCAGCGGGCCGGGTTTAACCTGCCGGTTGCAGATATCGACCGGATCAATGTCGCATATGAAAACCCGCTCACGCTGCTGCACGACTTGCGCGGCATGGGCCAAACCAACGCCGTGATTGGCCGAAAAAAGACGCTGACGTCGCGCACAGTTTTGTTTGGGGCCATAGAACGGTATATCCAAGCCTTTGTGGATGACACCGGCGCTGTGCCCGCAACATTTGACTGCTTGTATCTTTCCGGCTGGTCGCCACATGAGTCCCAGCAGAAGCCCCTGCGTCCGGGGGAGGCAACCAAGAGCCTCGCCGAAGCCCTCGACGCAACGGAGCACCCTCTTAAAAGTTAAATCACTGAAGTAAACAGAGAGACCGACCTTGACGACTGAAACCCATACCTTTCAGGCAGAAACCGCGCGCCTCCTCAACCTGGTCGCGACCGCCCTCTATTCCGAACGAGAAGTGTTTCTGCGCGAGCTGATTTCCAACGCCTCCGACGCTTGTGACAAGCGGCGCTTTTTAGCCCAGCAGCAAGCCGAACTGCTGGACAGTGACGAGAGCCTGAAAATTCTGATTGCGGCCAACAAGGAAAGCGCGACACTGGCTATCACCGATGGCGGCGTCGGGATGGACCACGCCGACTTGATGGCAAACCTCGGCACCATCGCCAAGTCTGGCACGGCTGATTTTGCTGCGGCTATGTCCGAAGCCAAGGACGCGAGCGCGTTGATCGGTCAGTTTGGCGTGGGCTTCTACAGCGCCTTTATGGTCGCTGACCGCGTGGTGGTCGATACGCGCAAGGCCGGCAGTGATGGCGCCTTCCGGTGGGAATCCACCGGCGACGGCACCTTTACCATTACGGAAATCGATGCCGAGACTGCGCCAATCGGAACCACCGTTCTGCTGTACCTCAAGGACGAAGCACACGAGTTCTTCGAATCTTACCGGCTTGATTCTTTGGTGCGTCGCTATGCGGACCACCTGACCTTCCCTGTCAGCCTGCTGACCGAGGACGGTGAAACTCAGCAAATCAACGAAGCCCAAGCGCTCTGGCTGCGCTCCAAGTCTGAGATTACTGCCGAGCAGCATAAGGAGTTTTACAACCACGTTGCCGGGACTTTTGATGAGCCGTGGGAGACACTGCACCTGAACCTCGAAGGGCAGCTCGAATACACCGCGCTGCTCTATATTCCAACTGAGCGCCCCTTTGACCTGTTCCAGCCCGAGCGCCGGTGCCAGCTCAAGCTGTTTGTCCGCCGCGTTTTCATCACTGATGATGCGCCAGAGCTGATGCCTGCTTACCTGCGCTTCGTGCGCGGTTTGGTCGACAGCCAAGATCTGCCACTCAACGTCAGTCGGGAAATGCTTCAGAATGCTCCTCAGCTGCACGTGATGAACAAGCAACTCACCAAGCGCATTCTATCCGCTCTCGCAAAGCGCAAGAAGGACGATGCCGAAGGCTATGACCGGTTCTGGGACGCCTTTGGGGCGGTGCTTAAGGAAGGTCTTTACGAAGACCGCGACCGGGGAGAGGACATTTTGCCTTTGGTCAAGTTCAAGACCACCACCACAGACGGGCTGTCCGATCTCGATGCCTACCTTGGGCGGATGAAGGACGGTCAGGACCAAATCTTCTACGCCACTGGCGAAACGGAAGCAGCCATTCTGGCCTCTCCACACTTGGAAGGTTTCCGCGCACGCGGCATTGAGGTTCTCATCGCCTCTGACGCTGTTGATGCATTCTGGATCCCGACCGCAGGGGCCTATGAGGGCAAGCAGTTCGTCTCCGTTACCCACGGTTCGACGGACCTGTCACAGTTCGACGACGACCTAAGCGACAAGCCGGACGAAGCAGCCGATACTGCACCGCAAGATACCGACGCCTTGGTTGCTTGGCTCAAGACACGCTTTGGCGACAGTGTTGCCGACATTCGCACCACCAACCGGCTCGCCGATAGCCCCGCGTGCTTTGTCGCCGCGGAAAACAGCATGGACATGCAGCTTTCCAAAATCCTGAAAGCAAGCGGGCAGGATGCGGGGCCGGATAAGCGGATCCTGGAAATCAACCCGAGCCATCCCCTGGTCGCAGCGCTTGGCACCGAGGTTCAGGCGCAGGCTGGATCGTCCAAAGCCGAGCAAGTGGCTGAACTGCTGTTCGATATGGCTTTGATTGTCGAAGGCGAAGCACCCCGCAATGCGGCTGGGTTCGCGAAGTCCATGACGCTCATGATGAACGATAGTTTGCTCGGCTAGCGCCCAGCCCTAGTCCATCGCAACCAACGTCGCCAGAATAGTCCCTTCGTCGCGGTCCTGAACCATCAGGGCCACGCCGAAGCGGCGCTTTTCTGGCCAGCCAACTAGGCGCTCTTGACCGCGCCAATCGCCCAGATACTGCACTTCCCGTACCACGTGGCGATAACCAAGCTCGCGGCCCGCATTCTCACCCTTGGTGATTTCAGTCTTATGGTGCTCATCAAAGTGAACCACCCACACGTCCGCTGGATTGGCCAATTCGTTGGTCAGGGGCATCACAATCCCCGCATCGGTCACTTTTAGCATGACCTGCGCCTGCGGCGGTCGAATCGCGTCTCGGTCGATCAGAGACCCACTAGAAGGATCCGGCGAGACGTCGCCGCCGATCACGAATTGCGGGGTAAAGATGTATCGATTTCCCAATACATGGCGGTAATACTTTTGCCGCTTGGTCGAGACGGCGGTGGCGAAGGGATCTTCCCAGCCAATGTAATCCCAGTAATCGACGTGATAGGCCAAACCCAGCACACCCGGAATGTCGGCGAGTTGGTCCAAAACAAGATCAGCAGGGGGACAACTTGAGCACCCCTGGCTGGTGAACAGCTCGATCACCAGCGGGTTCGTTTGAACCGAAGCCCAAGGCTTAGCGTCGTCGGCCTGCGCGGCACCCGCAAGTGCCAGCATCAGAGCCCCGAAAGCCCGCATAGCGATATGTTGCAGCAAAAGGTGCATTATGTTGTGTCCCGTATCCGCCTAAAATCAGACGGGTCGTCCCGAATGGCCCAAAGGATGAAAGCCAGCACCATCTTGGTGCCGCACCTGCATTCCCTGTCTCTCGCAAAATAAATACCGGCTTATGCCGATCTTCGCCATTCACAAGGTCCTGCGCGCCAGTCGCATTATAATGATCTCGCCGTCCAGAGTACGGATGAATTCACCATCTGCGGCAAATTTTCAGTGAGTTCTTCTTTTCTTACGAGAACGCATTGAGAAACAGATAAATTCTTTTCATATTGAGGAATATTTTAAGAGTCGGCGCTCGTATTCCAGCGTCACAAATTTTTTAAAGAATTTCATATTTTTGGGAGCAGTCACCATGAGAATCATGGGTGCAATTTCAACGCTCGCCGCCCTGCTTTTTGGCATTCAGGCACAGGCACAAACGCTGACCTATTCGATTTCGCCAGAAACCATCAAGGGCTACGCAAAGGTATCGCTCAACACCACCTTCCAGCTGAATCTGGAGGAAAATGAAGGCGGAATGATCTCAACAGCTGAGGTTGACCCCGGCTTGGGTATTTCAGCCGCCGCCGGGCTTGCCCTGCTGCCGGAAGTCGACGGCGAATTGGAAATATCCAGTTACACCGGCGACGTTGACTATCGCTCTGTCGCTGGTGTGCCTGTGTTATCGATTCCAGCGGATGAAGTGCAGCTGCTTTCCGTCTTTGCCAACGCGTATTACAAATTCCGTCCGGCGACGAATGCCCGCTTCAAACTGGGTGGCGGCTTGGGTTATGGTCAGTACACGCTAAAAGACAGCACCGGCCTAAAGCATCGCGGCTCTGGCATTGTTTATCAGGTCAAAGGCGTGGGCGAGTACGACTTTGGCAGTAACATTACGTTTCTTGCGGAAGCCGGATATATCGGCACAACAGACATCGACGTAGACATCATTGCATCGAACACAGTTCGAGACACAGCACTGACCGGGATTACATTTGGACTGGGCGCCAAGGTAAAGTTCTAAAACAACAGAATTGGGGGCCTACAGCAGCGCTCAGTAGGCCTCTTCTTTGAACACGCGATGAATATCGCCAGCCCATTCGCCTTCAAATTTTGCAATCAGGCGATCCGCTGGCGACTGGCCGGAATCCAGCCATTCGAGGATTGGGTCGAGGTACTCAGTTTCGTCTGAGGACACCTTGCCGGCCATAGCGCGATTTTTCAAACCGCCCTGCGATAGCTTGGTGATCTGACGCGCCACGTCCAGCACCGATCGGCCCGCGACCTGCCCCTTGAGACCATCTTTGGGCACATTCAAAGCAAGTAAACGCCGGTCTTCCGGGGACCATTGCCGAACCAGATCCCACGCCGCATCAAGAGCACCCGCATCATACAGCAGGCCAACCCAGAGCGCAGGCAGCGCAAAAATATTTTCCCGCGCGCCACCATCAGCTCCGCGCATTTCCAAGAACGACTTCAGTCGAACGTCCGGGAACAGCGTGGTCAGGTGATCGTCCCAATCTGTTTTCATCGGCATCTCACCCGGACGCAGTGGCAGCTTCCGATCCATGAAGTCGCGGAAAGACTGACCGGTTGCGTCCAGATAGGCGCCATCGCGGTAAAGGAAATACATGGGAACATCGAGGGCGTAGTCGACATAGCGCTCGAAGCCCATGCCGTCTTCAAAAGCAAATTCCAGGGCCCCTGTCCGGTCTGGGTCCGTATCTTGCCAAATGGCAGCGCGGAAGGATTGGTAGCCGTTGAGCTTGCCCTGAGTGAAGGGCGAATTCGCGAAAATCGCAGTAACGATTGGCTGCAGCGCCAGTGACACCCGCAACTTCTTCACCATGTCGGCTTCAGAAGAAAAATCGAGGTTCACTTGAATCGTCGTGGACCCCTTCATCATGTTCAAGCCAAGCTGGCCCATTTTCTCCATATATGCGCCCATGATCTTATACCGGCCTTTGGGCATCCACGGCGTCTGCGCGGGCGTCCAAAGTGGTTGAGCACCCAGACCCAGCATCCCGACATTAAGCGGGCGAGCGATGGTCTCGACTTCATGCAGATGCGTATAAACCTCGTTACAGGTCTGATGCAGGCTCTCTAATGGCGCGCCGGAAAGCTCAAATTGACCGCCGGGCTCAAGCGAAACATTGGCGCCGTCCTTGGTCAAAGCGATGACGTTCTCGCCTTCGAGCATAGGCGTCCAGCCGAAGTTCAGAACGAGGCTTTGCAGCAGATCGCGTACACCACCCTGCTCCGGCGACGTTTCTTCGTAGGCAATAGGTCGGTGATCGTTGAGAGAAAAGGGGAATTTCTCGTGCTCAGTACCAATTCGCCATTGATCCTTTGGCTTTGACCCTTTTTCAAGGGCATGAACCAGATCATCACGCGACTCGATTGGCGTAGACTTCCCAGAAGGCGGTGCAGACACCAGCGTTCCTCTCACTCCATTTGTTCTCTGCAAATGGGTGGAGACCCGAGTTTGGTCAAGCAAAACCAACGTCTCAAAAAGCTATTCTGGCCCTCTAAAATCGGGAAGCTTGTGCCAATCGCCCTTCAACGCCTGATAGATGGACACCAAAGCTATTCCAGCAGTCTCTGCTTTTAATATCCTTGGCCCCAAGCCAAGACCAACAACTTTGGGCTGCTTGGTAAGCCATGCTATCTCATCGGCGCTAAAACCACCCTCGGGCCCAACCATTAAGCCTTGAAACGACTCAACGTGATCCAGCACGCCACGCAAGGGTTTGAATTCGCTGGTTTCCAAGGCAGCACCAACAGAACCGTCAAAGCCCTCAACCGCCATTTTGAGCGGCATTGCATCGTGAAAAGTTGGTACTGTCAGCCGTTCGCACTGCTCCGCAGCCTCAACTGCAATCGACACCAATCGCTCAATCTTCATCCGTTCGGACTGCGTATGCTCCATTAAAACAGGCTGGAAGTCCGTGATCCCAAGCTCCGTCGCCTTGGCAATCAACAGCTCCATCGGCGACCGCTTGATCGGTGAGAACAGCAAAGTCAATCGGTCCACCGGTTCAAAGGGCGCAACAACCGCTCCCAAATCGACCTCAACGGCCTTCTTACCCACCTTCGCCACTGCCGCCGCATACTCAGGCGAGCGACCATTAAACAGGCCAATGACATCACCCGCGCTTTTGCGCATCACATTGCGCAAGTAGTGCGATGGTGCCTCCGGTAAAACGAGGGACTGCCCTTCAACCAATTCCTCTTCTACGAAGACGCGGACTGTGGGACGTTTAGGCTTGGTCATGGCCACTCACTTAGGCAGGTCTGGAACAAAGGGATCGCGTTCAGATGGCAAACAATCCGTCACAAGAAAAGACGGCTTATACGGATATACAAGCCTCAACTTGGTTTGATTGGGTGCTTCCCAAGGCAACACGACCTTATACCCGATTGATGCGGCTGGATCGCCCCATTGGGGCCTATCTGCTGTTCATTCCCGGTCTTTGGGCGGTTCTGCTTGCTGCTATCATGAACCCAGACACCTCGACGATGCGCGTTGCAATGGTCATCGGGCTGCTCTTTGTGGGCTCCTTTGTCATGCGCGGCGCAGGTTGCGTCATTAATGACATGTGGGATCGCGATCTAGACCGCCAAGTTGAGCGCACCCGCGGTCGCCCCTTGGCATCAGGCGCAGTATCCATGGTCCAAGCCGGACTGTTTCTCGCCGCCTTGCTGACTGTCGGAATGCTAATCCTTTTGCAAATGAAGACCTTGGGTATCGTTCTAGGGCTGATTTCGATCGTCCCAGTCATCCTTTACCCCCTTGCAAAGCGCGTGACCGACTACCCACAGGCTGTTCTGGGCCTCACCTTTAATTTCGGTTCATTGATCGGTTGGGCGGCGATTTCCGGACAGTTTCAGTGGCCGATGCTCCTGCTCTATGCAGGCTGTATTGCGTGGACATTTGGCTACGATACCGTCTACGCGCACCAAGACAAAACCGATGATGCCATCGTTGGGGTCCGCTCCACAGCGCTCAAATTTGGTGACGGTAGCAAGCGCGCAATTAGTGTTTCTTATATCATTGCAGTATTTTTTTGGTTTTTTACCCTGCTTTCAATCGGATTTTCGGTTTTTCTCTCTATCAGCCTCGTGGGACTCCTTGTCGTCACAGGGCGCATGCTGTTGCAGCTTTGGCGAACGGACCTCAACGATCCAGCCGACAGTCTCCGGACGTTCAAAGGCGAACAAGCCACCGGTTGGATCTTTGCGGGCTTTCTGGCCGTCGCGTGGTTACTCGGACGCGCTCTGGGCAGCTAGATCGTTACATTCTGAATACTTTTGACCGCATATTTAGGTTTTTTCGACTAAAGACATTCAAGTGGCAGGACAGTTGCACGATGAAGATGAAATTCTCATAATCATTTCCTCTTTTCGATGTGAGCTCGCACTTTATGCCTTTGATCCGCGCTCTGTTTCGCTCATCAATTTTTCTGCTTTCGTGCCTCCTTGTGCTGACACTTTCAGCTTGCGGAGAATCCAGCGACGATGATGCTTCCGGCTGCGCTCGGTCATTCGCGCCTGTATGTGCCTATGTCGAACCCACCTATTGCGGCTTGGGGCCCGGTCAATGTGGCAGCTTCCGCCAGACGTTTGATAACGCCTGCTGGGCGCGAAAAGCTGGAGCGACAGACCTTCAAAGCGGCGCCTGCCGACCAACGGGGCAAGGCGCCGTGCCGGACCCACGAGATGGCCCTTATGCCGCTCCGCAGCTTGGCTTTCAGTCTCCGGTACCACCCGCTGGCTTTTGGCCGGCCGGCAACCCCTACGATGAAGCTCGGCTTGGAGAGATGTTCACACGGCAAGAGGACGGCCTAAGAGTCACGGGCGCACACGTGGATACCCGTGCCGCCTGGAATGGCGACCCAGAAATGATCCTGATCATTTCTGGTACCCACGTCAGTGGGTGCAAGCAGGTCGTGCTCACGCAGTCTGCCCGGATTGACAATACATTTGGCATCGCCGTTCGAAGCCTTGATTTACAGGAATTGGGTCAATCGTGTGGACCCGTGAAAGCCTTCACCAAGTCCCTGAAACTTGATCCGGGACCACAAGCGTTTGGGATCGGGGATCGATACGACATAGTGGTGAATGGTCGCTTAGGCCAGTTCACCGTTCTTAAACCGGCTGGCAGCTAAGTTCGCTGATACGCCAACCGCGCAGCGACGAGATCTTCAATCGCGGAACCGCAATTCTTGAACAGGGTAATCTGGTCATAGAACCGGCGACCATCCCGCTCACCTTGTGTCAGATCAAAGAGATCGGCGGCAACATCGTCTTTGGTGATCAAGCCTTTGTTCATCGGGATGATGAGGTCGCCGGCTTCAGCCAACGCGCCGGTCCGCGTGTCAACGAACAGCCGAGCTTTCTGGATCAGCTTATCATCCGATTCCCGGTTTTCCGGAGAAAACGCCCCCACCAAATCAATGTGGGTGCCGGGTCGGACCCAGTCGCCGAATATCACTGGCTCACTGCTGGAGGTCACGCAGGTAACGATATCAGCGCCTTCCACAGCCGCTTGCAAGTCCTCCGTCACGCTGATGCTTTTTAGCTCCTTGGCGTCGTCTTGCAGGCGGTAATTCGCCACGAGCTCCTGAGCCCGCTTTGGAGTTCGGTTCCAGACGAGCACATCTTTAATGCCGCGCACGGCACGGTGCGCATCAATAAAGTGACGGGCCAGCGCGCCCGCTCCCACGACCAGCAAGCGCTGCGCATCGGGGCGCGATAAATAACTCGATGCTAAAGCAGAAGCCGCCGACGTGCGCTTCGCGGTAATGGATTCTGCCTCCAAAACGCCCCGCATCTTTCCGGTACTTGCATCCATGAAGATATAAATGCCCTGCACCAACGGGAGCCCCTTGGCTGGGTTTCCTTCGTTGACAGTCACCAACTTCACGCCGAGATCACCGTCGATTTGCCACGACGGCATGTTCAGCAAGATTGTTGGCTGCTCGTGAACGTTTTCCACGAGAAACCGATTCCGCAAAGGCGCTTGATACGGACGCGCAGTAGCACCCATTCGAAACGCCCGGCGCAGCGCCTCAATCAGGCTTTTCTGATCGAGGGCAATTTCTATCTCGGCTGCTGATACAATACGCACGATGTCTAGATCGCAGGTAAGGGCTGGAGTTGGACCTCTTCAGCCGGTTGGTCGATGGTTTTCATGGCGGCAATCTGCTCCTCTAGACGCTCAATCTCGGCTTCCCGGTCCGACATATCAGCGCGCAAACGTTCCAATTCGTCTTGGGCCTTGGTCAGCGTCCGGGTGGTTTTACGCAGCGCAGAGCGGCGCGAACCAGCTTGAAGCCAAACGAATACAAAACCCAAGAGAAAGCTAACAAGAGAGGTAGCCGTAATCCAGACAGCCATTGGCTGAACCAAGCCTTCTGGCGCGACAATCGCGAGACGCAGTGTGGCGGTTTGGGTGTTGGACACGACAAACCAGATAAGAACAGCCACGAAAAACATGGCGATGATGGAAGATACAAAACGGATCATTGGGGTCGATCTCCTGAGGTGGTGGGCGCAGCACGAAGGCGCGCTTGGAGTGGCTCTTCCCGTAAGCCCGCAAGCATGGTGGTGCTTGCTCGTTTTCCTACTCGTAAAATGACAGATAAACCGGACGGTTGCAAAGGCTTCAATCCAAGTCACTGCCGATAGCGCCCCCCTTGGCGCCCAGCATAAAAAAAGGAGACCGAAGTCCCCTTTCCCAAAAAACACTTCTGCTGGCTTAGTCTTCTGCTTCGCTGTCGTTCAAGCGCTCGTGGAGTTGCTTGCCCGTTTTGAAGTAGGGAATAGCCTTTTCAGAAACCTCAACCGGCTCACCCGAACGCGGGTTACGGCCAGTTCTTGCCTTGCGAACCTTCACAGAGAAAGCACCAAAACCACGCAGCTCGATGCGGTCGCCTTGGGTCAAACCCTCAGTAATCTCATCAAAAACCGTGTTCACGATTTTGGTAATATCCCGCAGATAAAGATGCGGGTTATCCGAAGCGACAAGTTGGATCAGCTCAGATTTTGTCATGGTGTCCCCCAAACTCTCTGGCAGTTGCCCTGCTAAGCCTGCCGCATCATGCGGCGCAAAAAACCCCTGTTGCGCCGCATGTTTGCGATAGAACTTTAGACCCGTGTTAGCTGCGGCTGTTCTTGAGCGCTTCGCCCAGAATGTCGCCCAAGGATGCGCCGGAATCAGTGGAACCGTACTCGGCCATTGCCTCCTGTTCTTCCTCGGTTTCACGTGCCTTAATGGACAGAGAGATCTTGCGTGTCTTGGAGTCGATGGCGGTAATCTTCGCATCCACCTTCTCGCCAACTGCAAAACGATCGGTCCGCTGGTCATCACGGTCACGTGCCAGATCAGAACGACGGATGAAGCCCGTCACACCGTCAGTCACCTGAACCTCAATACCATTGTCCTGAACCTGCGTAATCACGGTGGTAACCACCTGACCGCGCTTCAGGCCGTCTATTGCGTTTGCAAACGGATCGTCTTCGAGCTGCTTGATGCCCAAAGAGATACGCTCTTTCTCAACATCAACGTCGAGGACCTTGGCCGATACAGACTCGCCCTTGGTGTAATCCTTGACAGCTTCTTCGCCAACGCGGTTCCAGTCGATGTCCGACAAGTGAACCATGCCGTCGATGTCGCCTTCGAGGCCAACGAACAGACCGAATTCGGTGATGTTGCGAATTTCGCCTTCGATGGAAGAGCCAACAGGGTTGCTGTCCAAGAACGCTTCCCATGGGTTCTGCATGGTCTGCTTGAGACCAAGGGAAATGCGACGCTTCGAGGTATCCACATCGAGGATGACAACTTCAACTTCTTGCGAAGTGGAAACGATCTTACCCGGGTGTACGTTCTTCTTTGTCCATGACATCTCGGAAACGTGC
The DNA here is from genome assembly GCA_965661545.1 of Alphaproteobacteria bacterium. Taxonomy (GTDB): domain Bacteria; phylum Pseudomonadota; class Alphaproteobacteria; order UBA7985; family UBA7985; genus UBA7985. The sequence goes on from CBFIEF010000004.1 coordinate 63,730, forward strand.
ACCAGACCTTCGATGCCCGGCAGCAATTCAACAAATGCACCATAATCGGTGATGTTGGTAACGCGGCCGTTGAACTTCGTACCAACTGGGAACTCAGCCGCAACCGTTTCCCAAGGATCGGTTTCGAGCTGCTTCATGCCCAGCGAGATACGCTGTGTTTCGCGGTTGAACTTGATCACCTGAACTTCGACGGACTGACCAACAGTCAGAACCTCGGACGGGTGATTGATGCGGCGCCACGAAATGTCGGTGACGTGCAACAGGCCGTCTACACCGCCCAGATCAACGAATGCACCGTAATCGGTGATGTTCTTAACAACACCCTGCAGTACGCTACCCTCTTCGAGGTTCTGGATAAGCTCCTGACGCTGTTCAGCGCGCGCTTCTTCCAGAACGGCACGACGAGAAACAACGATGTTGCCGCGCGCCTTGTCCATCTTCAGAATCTGGAATGGCTGCGCATTGTTCATCAGAGGAGCGACATCGCGCACGGGGCGGATATCAACCTGTGAACCGGGCAAGAACGCTACTGCACCACCCAGGTCGACTGTAAAGCCACCCTTGACGCGGTTGAAGATAACGCCTTCCACGCGAACGCCGTCGTTGAACTTCTTTTCCAGCTCAACCCAAGCTTCTTCGCGGCGCGCCTTGTCACGAGACAGCATAACTTCGCCGTCTTTGTTCTCATAGCGCTCCACGAACACTTCTACGGTGTCGCCGGCTTTGATGGTCGGCTCTTGGCCGGGCATCGTGAATTCTTTAAGGGGTACGCGACCTTCAGATTTGAGGCCAACATCGATGATCACCAGATCATTTTCGATGTTCAATACGGTACCGGAGAGGACGGACCCTTCGAGGGTGTCGCCCATTGTTTCGTTGAGGAGATCCGCGAAGGACTCCATGGCGGCTTCTGCCATTCTGTTAGATTTCCTGTAAATGATATCCAACCCGAGGGCTGGACTTTGGCGCGGCCCTGCGAACAGGATCACCCCAAGGGTTTGGGTTTCAGTTGAAATCCGGACGTGCCACGGATCAGCAAAAAGCTTCTCCAATCGACCCATCCGGCCTCAGATTTTCGCAAACCGAGGTATTAAGATGCAACGACCGAAAGCGCCTGCTCAAACACCTGATCGGCGGTAAGCATTGACGTGTCGATCAACGTTGCGTCTTGAGCCGGTCTTAGAGGCGAATCTTCTCGAGTTTCATCGCGTCTATCTCGAACAACCAAGTCGTTGAAAACACGGTCGTATATAACGCTCGGGTCTTTTTCCCGCAACTCCAACCAACGGCGTTCTGCCCTGACATTTCGGTTGGCCGTAATGAACAGCTTGCAAGTCGCATAAGGACAAATAACTGTCCCAATATCACGCCCGTCGAGCACGGCACCGGCTTTTTCCCCAGGGGGCGAGTCGGCGAAATTACGCTGAAAATCCTTTAACGCCTCTCGAACAGGGGTCAAAGCAGCAACGAGAGAGGCCGCTTCACTGACCGCTGGCGTCCGCAAATGAGGGTGCGCCATGTCCTCCCCAATCAGCCCTGAAGCCAGCATCACAAGCCCGTTGATGTCATCCAGGTCAACCGACTGATCCAGCGCTTTTGCCCCAACGGCTCGATAAAGTGCGCCACTATCGAGATAGGCAAAGTCGAAGTGCGCGGCTAATCGACGGGCCAAGGTGCCCTTTCCCGCAGCAGCCGGTCCGTCGATCGCGATAATCATGCGAGCTTCGCGCCCAATCCGTTGAACAAATCAACGAAGGTGGGGAAGGAGGTTAGAATGCAGTTCTTGTCGTCTACGGTCATGCCTTTATCCGACACCATGCCGAGCACAAGCGTAGACATGGCGCGGCGATGATCGAGTTCGGTTAAGACCTCACCGCCACCGGGCACCGAGCCACCCATGCCGTCAATTTCCAACCAGTCTTCGCCGCTGCGTGTGGTCACCCCGGCTGCGGTCAGCATGTCGATGATGCCTTGCAGGCGGTCGGATTCCTTAACGCGCAACTCTTCTAAGCCTTCCATCCGGGTCGTGCCCTCCGCCACAGCAGCGGCAACGGAGAGGATGGGGTATTCGTCAATCTGTGACGGCGCTCGCGCGGCTGGGATCAAACAGCCTGTGAGAGACGACGCCGACACCGAAACATCTGCAACCGTTTCACCCGCCACGTCGCGCTCGTTTTGCAGGCTCAAGTCCGCGCCCATATCGATCAACGACTGGAACACGCCTGTACGGTGGCCGTTTTGCATGACGTTTTCGATCACCAAAGCTGAACCGGGCACGATCGAGCCTGCGACGGCAAGGAAAGCGGCTGAACTTGGGTCGCCCGGCACAACGACCGGCGTCGCCTTTAATGTTGGCTGCCCTGTTAGCGTGATCGCAAGCCCTTGATCAGTCTCAGCGGTAGAAACCTCAGCCCCAAAGCCCCGCAGCATGCGTTCTGTATGATCGCGAGTCGGGGTTGGTTCGACCAAAGTCGTCTTGCCCGGTGCATTTAAGCCCGCCAACAACACGGCCGACTTGACCTGCGCCGAGGCCAGCGGAGAGACATAGGTAACGGGCATCGCGTTACCGGTTCCTGTGACGGCCAGCGGCAGTCGATCACCCGAACGCGCCATGAAGCTGGCACCGAATTGGCTTAAAGGCACGGTGACCCGTGCCATGGGGCGCTTGTTTAACGATGCATCACCAAACACGATGGCCGTCAAATCGTGCGTTGCCAACATCCCAAGGATCAGACGCGTGCTTGTCCCCGAATTGCCCATGTCCAAGGGGAGCGACGGCTCCCGCAGTCCCCCGACGCCCACGCCGTTGACAACATAGTCCTCACCGTCTTTTTCGATTTGTGCGCCCAGACGGCGCATCGCTTCGCCTGTTGCCATTACATCTTCGCCCGTGAGCAGGCCACTGACGCGGGTTTCGCCCACGGCGAGCGTTCCAAACATAAGCGAGCGGTGAGAAATCGACTTATCACCGGGCACCCGAACAGCACCCTTTAGATTTTGCGCTGGCAGACTTTTAGCAGGTTCAAGAGGTAAGCTGGACATGAATATCTCGTCTAATTTCTAGCTTTACGAACCTAGCATAGAGGCAGGGGGAGACGAAAAGCACGGCTCGACCGAGAGAACCGCATGGCAAGGAGCCTTCGTCAGCATTGACACACTAGCCAGCCTATGTTGGTTCCAAGGGCTTAAGAAATCGAAATTATCGAGGCTGGCTGTATGCCCGAATTGGAACAAGAGTACGGAATTAAGCGCATCTGTCAGAGCTGCGCGGCCCGTTACTACGATCTGAATAAAGAAACTCCCGTGTGCCCATCCTGTGGGACGGAGTATGACCCCGAAGCCGTGATGCGTTCGCGTCGCGGTCGCGTGGCAGCTGCTGCTGTTGCTTCAGCCAAGGAAGAGGCATCACCTGATGTCGAATTGGAAGATGCACCAAAGACCAGCGCCGAGGGCGATGACGAGGAAGAAGAAGAGGAAGTTACCGCTGTCGCTCTGGATGAAGTCGACACGGACACCCTCAAAGACGGCGATACCGATCTCGTTGTCGATGATGACGGCGAAGTTTCTTTGGATGATGAGTTCGGCGAAGAAGATGACAACAAAGTCGATGACGACACGTTGCTCGACGACGACGACGAACTTGCCGAAGGTGCGCTTCCTGTTGAGGGCCTTGAAACAGGCCTCGACGAAGACAGCTAATTTAGCTGTGCGACAGGGGCGAAATGCCCCTTTATAATCGAAGCCTGTTTTTTGAAAATAGGCTTCGACAAGCCCGGTGTAAGTTGTTTATACAGGGTCCGTTTCCAGCCGCGTGGGGCTATAGCTCAGCTGGGAGAGCGCTACAATGGCATTGTAGAGGTCATCGGTTCGATCCCGTTTAGCTCCACCACTTTTCCTGAATTCCTGAATAATGCGGACAATTGCGCCTTAACACTATGGCCTAAGCCATTTTAGCCTGTTTTTAAGGCATTCGCGTTGAAATTAGCTCATTTCTGCATTTTCTCTGGCTCATCTTTGATGATGACGAAACATCCCCAAATTTCTAGATATCGCAGCAAGCTCGGATCATTATGCAACTCAAATCGAGCACAGGCCACGAGGGGACCTTATGTCCAGCACCACACAAATTAGCCTTCCTGCTCTTCAATTACAGCTTCGTCAGATTATCGATCATCTCGAGGTCTTGGCCGATGAACCCGACGCTCTAAACAAGTGGGGACCAGAGGTTGGCGAAGCCTTTGAGGACAAATCCGAGCGCCTCTCAGACCTATCAACACGGGTTGCGATGGCGCACCGCAAAGGATCGGCTCGCGTTGAAATGTCACTCTCTCCATCAAAAAAGGCGATGAACCGCTAGGTTTATTGCGGATAAATCGCAGTTATGCGAAATTATTGGCACTCTTTAAGACGGTGTCGAATTTAGCATGCTTCTTCGAACATTTATCACCGTGGGCCTCGCGATCGCTACTCTTGGCGTCGCAGGCTGCGGATCATTATCAGGAACCACGCGCGACGCGTTCGCGCCCTTCTTTGAGCTGAGCCAGCCAGAGACAGTCAACGATGTGATTGTCGGCGGCACGAATCCCTATGCCACCTCCGTGCAGCACTCTTTGGCGGCCCCGGCAACCAACGTGCAGCCACAAGTCATAGGCGTTTTTGCTAGTTCCCAAGCCCAAGCCCAGCACCTGATTTATCAGGCTATGACCGCACAGTGCGGGGCTACCGGTCAAATGAGCCCAGTTCAGTTCGTCAATGGTCAGTGGATGAGCACAGTTCAATGCTCCGGTGTTACCCCTTCACCCTATTGAGTGAACCGACGGAGTACGTGAGATCACGGCATAGGACGGGCGCGCTTGAGCCTTTTGGCTACAGGCGCGGCCAGCACTGCCAAAACCACGACCCAAAGTGCCAGAATACCGGATAAGCGGGGCTCCACATTGAGCAGCTGAACGGCAACCATGCTGGTCCCATACGTCAAGACAATACCGAGCACAGCGACAGCTATCGCTCCCACCCAAACCTGCCAGAGCGTGCGAGCAAAAGCCCAGCCTGCGATTGCAGGCGCGCTGAACAACGCAATAGCAACGACAACACCGGCTGCCCGCAAACACGCCGCCGCTGCCATGGCGATCAACAAGGTTTCCAGCACTTTAACAGCGAATGCAGCCACGGGCGTTTTCAAGGCAAAGTGCTCCGGATCCATCAGCGACCGATTGAACAGCGGATAGGCCAAAAGACAAAGCGCAAGACTCAGACTGAAACTCGCCAGAGATGCCATCATCTGCGGCGGTGCGCTGCTCCAGACCTCAGCCCGAAGCAGATCCGGCCAAGCCGCGACCTCGAACCAAAGCAGCAGCTCGAGTGAGCCAAACAGGATGTGGTCCACGTCGATCATCCCTGTATCTTCAAGGCCTGAGAGGCTCAAAGCGATGATGCCGATACCGAAGAAAATGGGGAACAGCGCCGCAATCTCCACGCCCCGACCAAAACTGTGACGCGTACGAAGCCAGCCCACCCCCGCCACAAACAGCGCGATAACCAGTACCGCACCCAGCAACACTTCCCATCCATGAGTTCCGGAGAGGACAAAACCCAAGATCAAGCCCGGCAAGACAGCGTGGCTCGCGGCTTCAGAAATCATGATCTGACCTTTAGGCAGCAGCAAGCTACCGGCGAGAATGGCCGTAACCGCTGCGCTCAGCAGCGTGAGGAGAATGGGTAAATCCTGGCTAAGCAGCATGACTAATCCGGACGATTATCGCGAGCCGAGCCAGTACCGCACTCACGAGCCATCCAACCCCTAAGCCGACCATAACCAAAGCCCCCGTAGGCAGCGTCAGAACGCCTGCACTCAACCAGCCCGCAACAACGGCAAACACTCCACCCGTGATCGCCGAGGTCACCACCAACGCTGTAAAACCCTTCACCCAAGGCCGGACAATCAGCGCCGGCAGCGTCATGCCCCCCACCAAAAGGGTCAGCCCCAGCGCTGGCAAACAAGTCAAGACCACAATCACGGTGGAGACGATCCAGACGAGCTCAAATGTTCTGTTATTGCCAGACAAGGACATGGATTGCGGATCGAGAACCCAGTTCATCAATCCCCTGTGCAGCAGGGCAAAAGCGCCCATTCCGACAACCAGCACCACCACCGCTGGCGTGACGCGCGCAAAAGTCAGTGTTGCTGCGTCGCCGAGCAATAACGTCGTTAAACCCTTGGTCGAAAACGCCCCGTAGCCCTGCACCAAACTCATCAGAACCAGCGTCGATCCATAGGCCGCGCCAATGGCAAGCGCTTGGCTTGCTCCTGTCGAATACCCGCGACCCCGCGCCCAAAAAATGAAACCCAGCGTCAGCGTTGAAGATGCGAAGCCGAAAACCCACAGCAGAGGAACGGCCAGCCAAGTCAGGCCGAAAAGCGCAACAATGCCTTGCGAGACCACCACGCCAGAAACAACACCATGCCCCGCAACATCGGCGGTCAGGTTTTCACCTTTCAGGCACACCAACGCACCAAAGCCACCAAGCAATGCGCCGGTGGCCAACAAGCCGATCAGAACAATGAGAGTGTTATAATCCATGCCGCCTCCGGTGTACCGTCGGTGTGACGCCCTTAGGCAGCGCGGTGCGTGATCTCGACGAATGCAGCGATAAAGGCGGGAGAGTCGAAGACAACCTCGGGCGTCCCTGTCGCCGTAACGGCGCCATCAACCAACACCACGCGGTCAAAGAGTGCGCGGACATCGCCAAGATTATGATGAACCAGTATTGCGGTTTTGCCTTCGTCCTGAAAGTCATCCAACACAGACAGCAACGCCGCCCGCGTGACTTCATCAATGGCCTGAAAAGGCTCGTCCATGATCAGGATTTGGGGATCCTGCACCAGCGCGCGCGCCAGCAAAACACGCCGACGCTGCCCGCCTGATAAATCAGACAAAGGCCGGTGCGCGAGATCCAAGCTGTTCACAGCGTCAAGCGCCCGATCAACGGCTTTCCAATCGCGAGCGCCAAGCCTTGCGGTCACGCCCAAGTGCACACCCCGCCCCATAGCAACCAAATCACGGACTTTGCTCGGAAAGCGCCAATCGATTTCGTCGGCTTGAGCGACATAGGCAACATGCTGCCGGACATCGTTGAAACGTCGATCCAGAAAACGTGCCGAACCTGCTTGCGGCTTAATCAGACCGAGCATGGCTTTCAGCAAGGTAGATTTGCCCGCGCCATTGGGACCGATGATCGCCAGACGCTCGCCTTGCTGCACCTCAAAACTCGCATCCCGCACGATGGTCTCACCACCATAACCCGCAGAAAGTCCATAGACGCCAACGGCTGTTTGCTGCGTAAGGCTGACGGTTTTGTCCGTCATCATGAAAAAATTTGTGAAGGCATTCATAGCGAATTCTCCAAGAGCACCAGACCATGGGTCTCCAAAAACGTGCCCGTCGATGGGGAAAGAGCGGGGCGTTTGCCCGAAATGGCGTCCACCATGTTTATGGTGTTTTCGATCAGCATCCCGAAGTATCGGCCACCTGCTTCATCAGCTGGGCCTAGCGCGTCAGAGAAAAGCGGGGGCATGGATCGCAGATCGACACCGCGCTGCGCCGCGCCCTCGCGCAGCGCCGCAATTCCGGCGCTCTCAACCGACGTCTCACTGAAGACGGCAGAGATGTCGCGCTCGGCAATCAATTGAACCAGCTCATTCACGCGTGCGAGCTTGGTTTCACTCGCCGTTGAAAGCCCCAGCAGCGGCTCCAAGCTCAATCCATAGCGCTTACCGTAATAGGAAAAAGCATCGTGGGCACTTACCACGACACGCCGCTCAGCGGGAATTGGTGCAAAGCTCTGAGTGATCCAATTGTCGATCAACCGAGCCGCCGTTCGCAGCGTTTCTGCCCGTTCCTCTGGCACCACCAAATCCAAGTCCTGCGACATGGCATAGGCGACTTCGATCACCGTCTCGATCCACAAAACGGGATCATGCCAAGTGTGGGGGTCTGCGTACCCTTCGACAAACAGTAATTGATCTGGGGTTTGAAAGGCCTCACCGGCAAAAACTGCGCTGCGGCGCTCAAGCTGGCGCATCAAGTCCAGCAACTGCGCCTCAAACAGCAGTCCGTGATAGACGACCGCATCCGCTTCAGCCAGCTGGCGCACGTCCTTGCGCGTGGGTTGGTACGTGTGCGGATCAGTGCCCGCGCCCAACAGCGCTGTAACTTCCGCCTGGTCCGCCAGCAAGTATCCCAGCGGGTCTGCCAGCATCCGTGTTGTTGTGCGCACAGTTACACCCTCTGCCGAAGCAGAAGCGACGAACCCAAACACAAAAACAGTAATGCTCAACGCCAAGCCGCGCATGATTTGTCCGTTTACCCCACACAATGAAGCCAATGATCTACAATGTAGCCTAGGCTACACATTGTGCAAGGGTCTTGGAATTATTGCAGACAAAGTGCCTCACTTTCCTTGAAATCGCCTTCCCACACTGCAAAAAGGAGTGCGTAACAGCACAGGCGACCAAAGACGTTGACCTCTTCCAAATCTGCTCCCATCGATTCGACGAACCCAGACCTTGCCCCGGTCGAGCAACAAGCTGCGGCTTTTGAGGCTGTGCGCGAAGCTCGACGGAGCGAAACCGCCGAAGACTATGTGGAGCTGATCGACGATCTGATCAAAGCGACCGGTGAAGCAAGGGTTGTTGACGTGGCCGCTCGCATGGGCGTTTCTCATGCCACGGTTAACCGCATCCTTGCGCGCTTGGTTAAAGAAGGCTTGGTCAACACACAGCCCTACCGCTCCATCTTTCTGACCGACGCCGGCTCTGGCCTTGCCCAAGAATCCCGCGAGCGCCATCGCATCGTGGTGGAATTCCTCTGTGCCCTGGGCATCGATGAGACCACAGCCCAGCGCGACGCGGAAGGGATCGAGCACTACGTCTCGACCGAAACGATTGAGGCGTTCCAGAATTGGACGGGGAAGCTCAGCGAATGAGCGTGCTGGAACACCCTTCCCTGCTCGGCTTCGAGCCGCTGTTCAGCCATCTGGATTTCTTGGCAAAGCAACGAGGCGGCGATGCTTATCCGCCCTACGACGTGCTGATCAAAGACGAGAACACCTATATTGTCCGGATCGCCGTGGCCGGCTTTACCAAAGACGACCTGCGCCTGATCGCTCAACCCCACCAGCTATTGGTGATTGGCAAGCGTGGCACGGCCAACGATGACTTGGACGACAGCGACTTCTTTCACAACGGCATCGCTTTCCGCGCTTTTCAGCGACGGTTTGCCCTTGGCCCCGGGCTGGAAGTCAAGTCGGCAACCGTGGCCGATGGTATCGTCGAAATCACGCTGGAGCGTCCCGAACTGCGTGAAACTGGCGTAGAAATCGCGGTTGTGAACCGAGGCGAATAGGCAATGGCCAAGCTCACGCCGGATCGCGAGGCGCTGTTATCCGAGGCCGAGCGCCGTATGATCTTTCGTGACATGCTGCTGTTTCGGCTCTGCCTGATCACGTTGATCTTCAGCATCATCTGCTGGATCAGCTGCGCCGCCTTTGGCCCAATCCGGTTTTCCGACCATCGACCCGTAGCGTTCTGGTTGATTCCAGCGGGAATTTTTGCGCTCATCTATTATTCGTATGCGCTATTCACGGAATTTTCGGGTGACCCGATCGCGGATCGGTTGTGGCGGATTGTTTCGGCCACTTTGGTCCTATCGCCTCTGGTCGTCTATTTTACCGTTGCCGGGATGATGTTCCTCTTTTTCACCATCAGCGAAGTCGAGTTCTCCCTCCAAAACATTCCATTTTGGCCCGGCTAATCAGTCTTGGTTCAATAGAATATCCAGAGCCGACGCGTCATCAGCACCGCGTAAACGCTGGCGGAACTCCGCGTCTTTGAACGCCCGTGACACGCGTGCGAGCAGCTTGAGGTGATCGCCATTGGCGCTCTCTGGCGCGAGGATCAGAAAGATCAGATCGACCGGCTCGTCATCCAGTGAGTCATAGTCAACCGGGTTTTCCAACCGGGCGAAGTACGTGACAGTCCGGGTCAAACCGGCGAGTTTGGCATGCGGGATGGCCACGCCGTCGCCTGCGCCGGTCGAACCTTCTTGTTCGCGAGCTTGCAGCGCTTCGAGCACATCTCTTTCTTCCACGCCATAGGGCGCGGCGACACGTTGAGCGAGGGATAGCAATAGATGCCGTTTGCTCGTTACACTAACACTCGCGTCGATGAATGTTGGTGACACAAGAAGGTCGTTCAAATCATTGCCTCGGTCAGAAAGTTAGAAAACCAAAGGGCGCAGACAGCGCCACGCCCTTTTTGATCCGCTACTGTCCTGGATCAATCCAACCGACATTACCATCATTTCGCCGATATACGAGGTTGACCCTGCCATCTGATTCAAACAGCAGTGCGTTCAAGCCGGACAAATCCAAGCGCGCCACGGCTTGACTGATCGTCAGCTTCTGAATTTCTGTCTGTTTTTCAGCTACAATTGTGGCAAACTGCCCGGCATCTTCGGCATCACTCGCCGAATCTTCGACCTCATCCTGCTCCGGCGCTGCTAACACCATTGCGCGGGCTGCACGGACATCGGCCTGTTCAGCCAGTCCGCGGTGGTCGTTTAATTTGCGCTTATAGCGGCGCAACCGCTTCGCGAGCTTTTCTGCAGCATGATCGAAAGCCGCGTGCGCGTCACCTTGTTCGTCACTAGCCTGAAGCTCAAGATTTCGATGCACGTGGACTGAAATCATGCAGTGAAAGCCGCCTCCCCCTTTGGAAAATATAACGTCAGCCCCTAAACCCTGCCCAAAGTACTTATCGAGCATGTCCGTGATGACGGTTTGAGCGCGCTGTTCGAGCGCGGTGCTTACATCCATATGGCGGGAAGTTACTTTTATCTGCATGTCGTCCTCCTTGCAGTTGAGACGAAGGGTTCATTGTGAACCCGACTCAAAGGTAAGACGCCAAAGCCGCGACCGCAAACGAATAGGCCGCATAATCACAAAAAGATCTTCGTTGATGAGGGGCGGTTTGCCCGAAAACGCGGCTAGGCCATGGCCTTCAACCGGCGGCGCTTGACCGACGATGGAATGCGCAGTGCTTCACGGTATTTTGCAACGGTACGCCGAGCGATATCGACCCCTTCGCCGCGTAGCATCGAAACGATGGTGTCGTCGGAGAGAATGGCGTTCGGCTGCTCTGAATCGATCAGTGTTTTGATCCGGTGCCGAACAGCCTCTGCGGAGTGGGCTTCACCGTCGCCTGAAGACGCAATCGAAGCGGTGAAGAAATACTTCAGCTCAAACATACCGCGTGGGGTGCTGATGTACTTGTTGGTTGTTGCTCGAGAAACCGTCGATTCATGAATTTCAACCGATTCAGAAATATCACGCAAAATCAGTGGCTTGAGGTATTGGACCCCTTTGGTGAAAAACAACTCTTGCCGCTCCACAATGGTGGAAGCCACCTTCATGATGGTCGTGGCGCGCTGGTGCAACGCCTTAACCAACCAGTTGGCTGTTTGCAGCTGTTCGTTGAGATATTCCTTGTCTTCCTTGCGGAGTTTTCCGTTCGTCACCAAGCCGGAATACGTGTTGCTCACCAACACCCGCGGCAGGTTTTCCGGGTTCAACTCAACGATCCACCCCCCCGCTGGATTGGCGCGCAGCAGCACATCAGGGGTAACAACATGGGCGCTGTCATTGGAGTACCTTGACGCAGGCTTTGGGTTCACCGAGCGAAGCAAACGCACGCGCTCAACCAGCACTTCCTGGCTGACGCGGCAGACCTTAACCAACTTCGGCAGATCCCCATTTGCCAGCAAATCCAAATTGTCCAACAAACCCATCATCGGGCCATCCAGCACCCGCATTTCAGCGAGTTGCAGCGTCAGACATTCCTTGAGGTCTCGAGCAAAGATCCCCGTAGGCTCAAAACCCTGCATGTGCTGGAGCACAGATTCAACGTGGCCGATCGGGCAGTCCATGCGCTCTGCAATCTCTTCAAGCGCAATTCGCACGTAGCCCGCTTCATCGAGGTTTTCGACCAGCGTAAAGGCAATCATTCGATCAGCCGGTTCATCAAGCTCGATGTTGATCTGACTGACGAGGTGATCGCGCAGAGATTCTTCTGACGCGAGACGGTTTTCGAGATCGAAATCTTCACCGCCCTCAAACGACCGACTGCCACCGCTGCCCCAGTTCTCAAACGCAACCGAGGCCCCAACTTGCGCGTCTGCGGTGTCATCGCGGCCCTGCCACGTATCGTCCATCTCACCCATGGCACCCCGGTTGTCATCGAGTGGCGCCAGTTCAGGCGCAGGGACTTCAGATGGCGCTTCGGTGTTGGCTTCAGCTGCCGCCCGAGGCTCTGCTGGCGCGTCATCGCGTTCCAACAGGGGATTCTTCTCCAGCTCGGTTTCGATGTATTCGCTCAACTCAACATTTGAGAGCTGCAGCAGCTTGATTGCTTGCTGCAACTGAGGCGTCATAACAAGGGATTGCCCCTGCTTTAGCGCTAAGTTCTGCGAAATTGCCACGTTAACTATCCTATATCGCCCGCCGCATGCGCCCCATAATGCTTTCGCAGCGCGACCTTAAATCTCATAAAACCCGTAAACAATCCGGCTTGTTCGCCAAAATGTTCTTTAAATCACACTACCAATACCTGAGATGTCTAATGTTGTGCCAGAGTTTGAGACTTGGCTCAAAGATTGCAAGGAGATTTGCGGTATTTACGCCACAACAAGTCGAATTATCGGACTTGAGTATGTCTTTTAAGGGCGCTCGTAGTTAAATCGCTCACCAAAATACCGATTTCTAGCCGTTTCATCTGATGTGATTTCAGCAGGCGTTCCCTCAATCAAAACAGTGCCCCGATCAATCAGAACCGCGCGGTCAACAAGTTCGAGCGTGTCCCGGACGTTGTGGTCTGTGATCAGGACGGCAACACCTGAATCTCGGATGCCACGAATGGCTGTTTGCAAGCCTTCGATTGAGATCGGATCAACCCCTGCGAAAGGCTCATCCAACAATACGACTTGAGGGCGGCTCGCCATCGTGCGTGCGATTTCAAGTCTGCGACGCTGTCCGCCAGACAGGGTTTCAGAACGCTGCGTCGCAACATCTTCGAGATCGAAGTCGTGCAGCAATCGCTCCAACAGCTGTTTTCGCGCTGCCTGTTCAACAGCAATTTCCATAACAGCGCGCAGATTGTTTCGGACCGACAGGCCATGAAATCCCGAAGGCTCCTGCGGTAAATACCCCAGCCCCCGGCGTGCGCGCTGAAACATCGCCAACCGCGATAGATCCTGTCCATTGAGGGTAAGGGCGTCAGCCCGGCATGCCACCAGACCAACAAGCGCGTGAAAGGTGGTGCTCTTGCCAGCTCCGTTTGGCCCGATCAGGCCAACGATTTCACCCGGCGCGCAGCGGAGATTAACGCCGTGAACAACACCCTTTCTGCCCCGCGATACTGTCAGGGACTCAACGACAAGACCGGAACCGGGCGTGGTCATTGGGATCGAAGCGCGCCGGATACGCGCGCAGACGTGTCATTATTGATCTGAACGGCACCGCTTTCGAGGTCGAAGATCGCGCTGATACCCGACAGCAGAACGTCACCGCTCTGCAGCACCACCGCGCCCTCTAGCAAAATTTCGTTGCTCGCGCGGTTCAGAGACAGGGTCTCAGCCGCGGCCCGGAAACTGTCCCGCTCGACGTCAACACCGCCTTGAACTTTCAGTGTTTCGAGCACGCCGCCGGTCATCTCAATCGAGGCGCTGCCGCCCGCAATTACAGTCCCTTGGATCTGCAACACAAAATCCTGATCGATGCTCAATCCGCCCTGATCAACAAAGAAAGACAACGATCCAGCCGTCACTAAGCGGTCATCCGCCATTTGAACGCTGACAGGCGCACCACGCAGTTTCACGGTTTGGGTCTGTAATTGCAATTCCAAGTGGGCTGCTCGCGCTTTGAAAGTACCGCTTTGGACGAACACCGTTCCTTCGGCAGAAAGCCCGGCCATGCTGGCTTGTTCTGCGTCCAGTGAGGCGACGACCCGATCCGCCAAGACAACCCAATCACCCACGACGATTTGCACATTTCCTGTGGCTTCATAGCGCCCCGCGTCCGCTAAAAACCGGATGCCGTCTGTTGCGGTCAAGTCAAAGCCTGCGCCACTGGCCCGCGACTGCGCACACGCCACGGGCGCAGGCAGGCACAGCAGCATGGCAAACAGGATCAAAGGTGAAAGCACGGAGCGGTTCATGCGGAGAAACTAACCCACTTCAGCCCCGGTGACTATTCATGCGTGCCAGAGAGTGAAGACGCGCCTAGCAACGTGAGATTGCCCGTCTTGGGGTCAAATTCTGCGCCAGACTGTGACTCCAGCACTGAACCCGCAGGCCCCACAATGGAAACTGGCCCTTCGAGGGCGATCGCAGTGCTGTCTTCAGGAGCCAGCGATGACGCGGGACCAAGCAAGGCCGGTCCCGTTGCTTTCGTGGGTTGGTTGAGGCGGTCGTACACCAAAAAACCAACCGCCAAGCCGCCAACGGCGAAAGCCGCGAACCGTAATCCAGCGATGATCCATCCCCGCGTCGTCATCGCTCACACCAATCAGGCGTGAGCGAAGATATCGCGCTCTTCCCAACCCAGAAGGTCCAGTTGTGCGCGGTGAGGCAGGAAATCGAAGCAACTTTGCGCCAACGCCGTCCGACCTTCGCGGGCGAGCAAGCCGTCGAGCGATTGCTTAAGACCGTGAAGATACAGAACGTCAGAAGCTGCGTAGTCTACCTGCTCCTTCGAAAGCTCAGGCGCGCCCCAATCGCTGGTCTGCTGCACTTTGGATATTTCAACGCTCAGGAACTCCTTGCAAAGATCCCGCAAGCCGTGACGATCAGTCGATGTGCGCACCATGCGACTGGCGAGCTTGGTGCAATAGACATTGGTCATCAGTACGCCGAGATAGGCGTAAACGCTGGCAATATCAAAGCGGGCGAAATGCATCAGCTTAAGCCGATTGGGATCCGCAAGCTGCTTACTGAGATTCGGCGCCAGCTGAATGTCTGAGCCAGCAAAAGGCGAAACACCCGCTTGCTCACGCTGCGGCATCTGGATCACGTGTGCATCACCATTGCCGCTGCTCACCTGAACCACGCACAGGCGGTCCCGTGTCAGGTTCAGACCCATCGTCTCAGTGTCGATGGCAAACACTGGCCCCAGATCAATGTCATCGGGCAAGTCGTGCTGGTGGAGAAAATTCGCCATTCGGTATCTCTGCTTCTGTTGTGGCGGGCATTGAGAGTGCCAAGAGCCTCTGAAAGTCAAGGCTGGGGGTGCCCTCTTGGCCTTTAACCGCGTGAAAACTAACCAGAGACGCGGTGCGCTAAAGCCGTCGTCGCGGAAAACTCAGATAACCTTCCAGCTCATAGGCCTGATCGTACAAACCTTGCATGAAGTCTTCGAAGTCTGCCCCCGGCGCCATAGAAGGGTCGGCGTAGGCTACTTGCAGCACCTTGTTCCGCTGATAGAGCGCACCGCGTAGCATAAACACAATCGCAGCAATATTGCCGCCAAAGTTCCGCGACTTGTCCTTGCCCAGCACCCGCGAAAGTGCCGTAACGACACCTCGAAATCGATAGTAGCGCGGGTTTTGTTCGGCGTTTGAATGCGCAGGGATGAGGGGGATGTCCTGGCCTATCTCGTGCGCAATTTCATGCGCCACGCTGGCTGCACTGGTTTTCCATTCCTTGTCTCGGATGTCTCTAAAGCCGCTTGTCCGCTTCCGCGATAAACCGCCCGAGGGGAAGATAAACACCAATTTTCCAGCGCGAAGAGCTTGTTTTACCTGATCGAAATACTCGGACAACTTTGCCCGGTATTCAATCGGATCCGGCTCCCGGTCTGGCACGGGAATGATGTTATCGGCAAAACCTTTGAAGGCCATGGCGTCCGCTGTTGCCACCACCATGATGTCGTCGCGACGCCCGCGCAGGGCTTGCATATGCAGCACGAAATCCAACACGCCAGTAGCATGCGTTGCACAAACCACCGCTGGCCGCCCCTGAGCTGGAATAACATCGAGGCCATGGGTGCATTCAACGCGAAAGTGCCGTTTCGAGCACCTTCATTAGATAGGGCATCCCCGAAAGCCCCGCCGCAGGCCGCATTAAGCGCTCAACCGCCTGCACACCTAAAATACGGCCAATCGTCTGCCGCACGAGGAACAGCAGTATTGGGCTATCCAGCAGCTCCAATCGTTGTCGCAAGACCGGGTTTAGCGGCTTGGTTTCATGTCCCAAAGATAGGTTTCCATCGTCACAGGTTAGGGTCAACAAGGCGACAAACGGACAAATCGCCCGCTCAACGGGCAATATAGGCGCAAGGATCCACCAGACCAAATCACGCTGTTGCCGCTTCTTCCCGTGACGGCGGATTGTGAGCCGTTGCGCTGCTGGCATCCCGCCATGGGGAGATGGTGCTGCTGGATGGGTTCTACCCCAACCCAGAAATCATGAGTTAGGAAGAAGCCTTTGCTTAGGTTTTCCAGGACGGGTCGAGCGCGTTCAGGCGGCGGATCAAAGCGGGCCATTCTGGGTGTCGCTGTGCCGCGCCCGCTTGCGCCGATCCGCCCTCGAACTGCTGGCGACAATTGACCATGACATCGACCGGTATCGGCACCATCTGGCCTGTCGCCATGGCCGCCATTTGGACTTCCGTGTTGCGGATGAAAGCCAAGTGCCGAACAAAAGCCCACGTGCAAGTCAAACCGCCCGTGATCAGCCCATGGTGGCGCAAAACGAGGGTGTGGAAATCAGCCCCCATCGCCTCCACAATCCGCGGTCCTTCGGAGCCATCTAGCACAATGCCCTCAAAGTCATGATAGCCAACGCGCTCATAGAACTGGCAACCCTCTTGGGTTAGCGGGACACACGGCGCATCGACGGCGCACAGCGACTGGCTGATTGGCTCGTGCGTGTGGATGATGCAGTGCAAATCAGGGCGAGCTCGGTGGAGAGTAGAGTGGATCATGTAGCCAGCCAGATTGATCGGCCATGGACTGTCTGAGACCTTTTCCCCGTCCAAGGTTACACGGACAAGGTTGCTGGCCGTGATCTCGTCATAGCGCAGACCAAAGGGGTTAATCAGAAACTCATCGGTATCGGGAACCCGCAACGTGATGTGGTTATAAACGATGCTGGTCCAGCCGTAGATCTCCACCAGGCGATAGGTCGCTGCCAGCTCAAGCCGTGCTTCCCATTCCGTTGCATCCATACCCGCTGGCGCATCTGGTGCGTCGGCGATTGATCCAAAATCAGCACTCATGTTCTCAACCCCAAATCCCTAAGCGTGTCGTCATTGCCCAATTTGTTGCATGGGAATCAGGGCACGCCAAGGTGTGAGCTGCGGAACACCCCTTGTTAAGACTGGCGACAAGGCCGCATGATTACACAGATATTCAGCATTAATTCTCGGCCAGGATCCCGTTTCCATGACTTCTCCCGCTGCCTTCGCCGGTTGGCTCGACGACACCAATGACATCACCAAAGCCTTTCTCGCTGCTGGTCAAATCCCAGGCCTGATAAACATCGCAGGCGGCTTACCAGACCCGCAGGTCTACCCGGCGGCACAGATTGCTGAGATTGCGCAGCGGGCCGTGCGTGATTATCCGGCGGAAACTCTGGGCTACGGGCCTTTGGAGGGACTGCCAGACCTCCGCTCTGCGATCGCTGAGCGCTTTTCCAGCGACGATCTGCATCTTGGGCCCGAGAACGTGCTCGTGACCACCAGCGGGATGCAGGCGCTGGATCTGCTGGGCAAGGTCTTGCTCGACGACGGCGACGTGATTGCCGGTCAGTTTCCAACCTACCTGGGCGCGCTGGATGCTTGGCGCCCTCGCAAACCCACGTTTCGCGCGATGCCGCTACAGTCCAACGATTTAGACTTCACTGAAGCGATGCAGGGGGCAAAATTCGCCTACACGGTGCCAAATTTTTCGAACCCCACAGGACGTTTGGTACCTGAGTCCACCCGCCGCGCATTGGTAGATGCTGCCCGCACAACGGGCGCGTGGCTGATTGAAGATGACCCCTATGGCGGTCTGAACTACGACGGCCCGTTGCCACCCCGCTTGATCGACATTTCAGCGCACAGCCAGCCCCAAGCGGACCGCGCACCCTACGCGGGGCCCGTTGTCTACTTGGGTACATTGTCAAAGCTGATTGTTCCGGGGCTGCGGATCGGTTGGGTGATTGCGGCCCCTGCCATGATCGACGCCTTAACGCTCGCGAAGCAGGGTTCGGACATGTGCACCAGCGGCCTGACCCAGCGCATGGCCTGTGAGATCCTGAACGCCGGCCTCATCGAAGCTGTGAACCCCGTCATGCTGGACTTGTATCGTCGCCGACGCGATGCGCTCTGCGATGCCTTGGACCGCCATTTGAGTACATGGTTTGAGTGGGAGCACCCTGAAGGCGGCATGTTTATTTGGGTGACGGCGAGGGATAGAGCGCTAGACACCGATGCGCTGTTCAAAATCGGCTTGGAAGAAAGGGTGTGCTTTTCGCCCAGTAGCGTGTTCGATGCGACAGGTGTTTTTCGTCACGGTCTGCGGCTGAACTTTACACTGAATGATGAAACCGCGCTTGAAGAAGCCGTCCGGCGGCTGGCTCTGGCAACTCAGCGGCTGGTAAAGCCCTGAGAGTGAATGACTTTATTGCTTTTTAACCCCTGATTTTATTTGGAACCGTTTTAAGCTCAAAGCGCCCGACAAAAGCTGCCTCTGCCCTCGTTATCGCACCGGCGCTCGTCTATGGTTCAGGCTGGAGATCACCCGTGGCCTCCCTCGATTTCCGGATCAATAACCCACAGGATGGAGACCGTGAAATGAGTATGCTTAGACTTTGCACCGTGATGTTTTTCGGGCTGCTTGCCCCCGTTAATGCGGCAAGCGCCGATCACGTCTACCCCCGAAACCTCGAAGCCAATGGACCTTGGAAAAGCAACCTGCAGTACATGTCAGGTTCTGCCCGAAGCGATCTGCCGATCAACGAACGCGGACGCAAGCTGGCCATTGATCAGGCAGGCGTTCCCACCCTGATCGAGATCGACGGCGTTCTTCGCGCTTACTTTCAGTGGGCACCGACCAAGGATGAGACGATCCAGTTCTTCGATCATGTCGGCTACAGCGAATTAAGAAACGGGCGTTGGACCGATCCGAAGATCATCGACGTCGACTATGATCGACGCATCCGACACAGCTATCCCTTTGACCCCACCGTCGTTGCCCTCGACGACGGCGGATACCGGCTCTATTTCACGCGCAACTTGACCCGCAAGGCCGGTCCAGCGAACCTGATGACGCTTGGATCAGCCTACAGCGACGACGGCATCACGTTTGAGATGGAACCGGGCGATCGAATGAAGCTCGACGGCGCGAGGATCAATGATTGCGCCGTAATATTCTTTGGTGGCCAATGGCATCTGATTTCCCCCAACCACGATGAAATGGGCGTCGGATACTATGCAACGTCGAAAGACGGCCTGAACTTTGAACAGCAGGACAACTTGTTCATGAACGGCGGGGCATGGCTCGGGAACATGGTCGAGTACGAGGGCGCGGTCTTCTTCTTTGGCACTGGCTTCACCCTCAAAACCAACGACTTCAAGCATTGGCGGAAGGTACAGCGCAATCGACTCGCCGACCCCGGGGTCGCCCTGCACAAGGGCAAGGTTCATGTCTTGTCTGTTGGAATGCCTCCACCATCCGCTAACAAATGACAGGCATTTTTAGCTTGTATTCTTGATCAAACAGGTGCGCCGTAAGCGCTGATAACATGAAAGTTCAGCGTGACCCTCTCACCCCTCCTGCGTGCCATTTTGGCGATGACGTTTGCGAGCGCCTTTATCGCCTTTACCACTGTGATGGCAAAGGGGCTGACAGGGGGCTTTGGACATGAAACGACGCTGCACCCGCTGCAAGTCGGGTTTGGCCGGTTTCTGTTTGCGGCCATCCTTTGGACCGGCGTTTGGTACGGCAGCCGGCAAAAGTTTGAACCTGTCCATCTAAGGCTCCACGGCATCCGCGTGGTGCTGGGCTACCTCACCAGCGCCGCCATTTTCTGGTCTGCCTCGTTGATGGTTTTAGCTGACGCAACGGCCATCAGTTTTCTCAGCCCGATTGTAACCCTTTTGCTGGCTTGGGTACTGCTACGGGAACGGGTCGGTTGGCGGCGAATCTTTGCGATTGGGGTCATGGTCACGGGTGCGATGATCCTGCTGCGCCCAGGCACTTCGGCGTTTCAGCCTGCGGCGCTGATCGCTCTGTTTGCTGCTTTGACCGGCGGCGGTGAATCCATTGCCATCAAGATGCTCACCCAACGAGAGCGGTTGATCCAAATCCTATTCATCAACAACGTGATCGGCGTGGTTCTGGCAACGGTTATCGTGTCATTTGTTTGGATCTGGCCAGCGCCAATTCAGTGGGTTCAATTGGCATCTGTTGGCTTGGGCATGGCGGTAGCACAGTTGAGCTTCACTTGGGCCATGCGGCAGGTCGATGCCAGCGTGATCATGCCCTTTATCTACACGTCGCTGCTGTTTGCAGCGGTCATGGATTTCTGGTTGTTTGGCGATCTGCCCGATGGATGGGCAGGCTTTGGGGCCTCGGTCATCGTTCTGGGCGGGATCCTGCTGGCGTGGCAGGAATCACGGCGCGCTGCTGCCTCCGCCAAAACGGGAAAATAGAGAGGTCAGAGGCCGCCGCGCTGGCGACCTCTACCCCAACGCCGTGTCAATCCGGCGTTTTAGCCCCCAAAGAGCTTAGTCGACGACGTGGATTTCCCACTGTGCGACGCCATTGGCATCAACGTCCCAGCTGTATACGCACGCCTTGCCGTTGAGCTCAGCGAATGCTTCTGAATGGCTGGAAAAGTATACCGCACCGCGGAACACAGAGCCGCCGTCTGGTGTTGGATGACCAGCACCGGTCGCCCGGTAAGTTGCTGCCCCAGCCGCCGACAAGATGACGCCCGAGTTCGGGCACTCGCCGTAAAAAGAGCCGTCCGGCTGCATGTCAGCGGAGTATGTCGCCATGAACTGTACGTCATGACCGAGCAAGGTGCCCTGGCCTGCGCCAGTGGTTTCCAAGGACGGCATGCCATAATCGCTTGGAAGTGCCTTAACAGTGGTTGCGCCGCTCATTGAGCCTACGTGTTTACCCAGCATTTTTTCGTTCCTTATTGAAGAAATTGTCCAAATATCGGGGCCTGCATTGTTGCTGCACTTCGAACCCGCAAGCTTCGGCGGATTCGACACTCATCTAACTGACTAACAATACTCACATAGACGTCGTGATAAGTATAACGTTCGCTGATCGATAACCCTTTCATGAGCCTCAATAGATCGACGAACATTGATCGCATTTATGCTTCCCGTAGTGAGAAAGCTATTCGTCAAACGCAATATTTGTCAATTTGTTATAAACAATATTTTTATTATTTTAATTTGGTCATTATTCTGAAATTTTCGCCGTGACTTTTTTAATGAAACATTTTTACTGATAAACCAATTTATTATCATTATGATAGTATTATAATACAGTATAATGTTGTTGTTTTATTTCATATGACTGGCTCAAAACAATTTTTTTCATTCATCATCAAGCGGACTGTTTCACATAGATTTACGAAAATATGTATATTGCCGCCATTCTTCTTAATTTTTATTGAAAGTAAGACCGGTTCAAATCACGCTTTGGCTTCATCAACCAAAGGAACCGACCGATGAAACGACTCATTGCGATAGCGTTAGCTTCCCTTTCAATTCCATCTCTGGCCGCCGCCCAAGCGGCTTATGTCAGCATGTCCTTCTGGAACGTCCCTGCAGACCCTGCGGCCCTGATCCAAAACCCCGCTTTGGTGGCGCAGTTTCAGAGTGTGATCGACGCGGGAGCCGATCAAATTCACTCCGCGCGACTGTCCGAAAGCGGGGTTGCCAACATTACTTTCTATGAGATGAACGACGCCCTTGATGCAGTGTTGGAACAGACCGCCGCGCTGCGAGACGGGGCCGCAAACAACCCGGGATTTGAAATGTTGGAGGTGCTGCAAGGCGTGGCGCTAACACAAATCGATGCGACACCAGCAACAAGCCGTCTTGGCTATCTATCCGGCGGCCTTGGAAATGTCAGCTCGAGTGATGGTGGGTGCATTCTGCTTTCTGGAAGCAGCAGCGATAACGGCTGTCCGGGGGCTGAAGGCCAAAGCGAACACGTCAGCATTTCCGTTTGGAATGTTCCCGCTGATCCGGCTGCTTTGGCACAAGATCCCGCTTTAGCGGGCCAGCTCCAAGCCTTTGTGGATCTGGGCGCAAGCCGTCTTTACCCCGTTCGACTGTCTGAAAGCAGCATCGCCATTTTGACCTTCTACCCGGTTGACGATGCGCTCGAAGACGTTCTCGCACACTCGCGCGCAACCCGAGCCACAACAGCCGAAGCCACACCGGGCTTTGAGCTGCTGGACGTCTACGAAGCACCCGTTCTCTTTGTTGCCCAGTAGAACCAAATGGTGGCTCTGAGCATTGATTCAGAGCCACTCCTTTTTTGAGATTTCGGCACGGCTCGAACCCAGCGTCTTAAACGGCAGGCTGGATGAGATCCCAAAGATTACCGAAGTCATCTCGGAACACGGCAACTTTACCGTAAGGCTCCGTGCGCGGTGCTTCTTGGAATTCAATCCCGCTCCTGATGAAATCTGCAAAATCGCGGTCGAAGTCATCGGTTTGCAAGAAAAACCCAACGCGATCTCCAACCTGCTGCCCCATCGCCCGTCGCTGCTGGTCATTGCCGGGCTGAGCAAGAATCAAACGCGCCTGGCTGCTGTTGGCCGGGGCCACCACGAGCCAGCGCTTGCCGCCGCCTAAGTCCACATCCTCCAAAACGCCAAAACCCATTTTGTCGCGAAAACATGCAAGACCTTCCGCATAGCTCGGGACAATGACGGTTACACCGCTGAGGGAGCGCTGGATCATTTAACTGGAACTTTCAAAGAGTGAGAGATGGAGAAGCATTCACGACGATCGCAAACTCAAAGCGCGCAGACTGTCGTCCATGGCTTCAAGGAAAAAAGCGGCGTCCGCTTCGGTGAAACACAGGGGAGGTCGGATCTTCAGCACGCTGTCATGCGGCCCATCCGACCCCATCAAGATCCGCCGGTCTCGCATGGCGTTCACCAACTGACCAACGGTTTCCGTGGCGGGGTGGCCGTCATCACGGCAGAGCTCAACACCCAAAAACAAACCCAGCCCCCGCACGTCGGCGGAAAGCTTGCAGTCCGCAAACAGAGACTGCAGCCCATCAAGCAGAATGTCCCCGGTTCGAGCCGCCAAATCGGTCAGGTTTTCCGCCTCGATGACCTCCAAAACAGCCTTCCCGGCTGCGCAGGAAACCGTAGACCCACCAAAGGTCGAAAAGAACTCCATCCCGTTGTTAAACGAGGCCGCAATTTCCTTGCGCGTGATGACTGCACCCATGGGGTGCCCATTCCCAATTGGCTTTCCTAGCACCACGATGTCCGGGTGCAAACCTTGGTGCTCAAACGCCCAAAAATGCGCGCCCAGCCGCCCCAATCCGGTTTGCACTTCATCGGCGATCATCAGACCGCCTTGCGCCCTTACCGCGCCTTCAAGGCTTTTGAGATAACCGTTGGGCGGAATGAGTTGTCCGCCAACACTGGGAAAAATCTCCAGCAAGCAGCCAGCCAAGGTATGATCCGTTCCGCCAATTTTCTGGATCAAATCAGCAGCTTCATCGGCGTACATCTGAGCGGCGTCTGACCCCTGGAATGGCCCACTGAACGTGTTCGGAATGGGCAGAACATGAACCCAATCAGCCTGCCCCTGTCCACCCGGACCGGCAAACTTGTAGTGACTGACGTCCAGCGCCTTTTGCGTGATACCGTGATAGCCAACCTCCGAAACCGCCATATCTTTGCGGCCCGTATAAGCACCCGCGAGACGCATCGCGACCTCATTGGCTTCGCTGCCAGAGTTAACCAGAAAGCACGTATCGAACTCGTCAGGAAACAGCGAAAGCAGGTGCTCGACATAATCCAAATGCTGCTCGGACAAATAGCGCGTGTTGGTGCTCAGCCGCTGCACCTGCTCGGTGATCCGCTGCGCCACATGCGGGTGCGCATGACCCACGTGGGGGACGTTGTTATAGGCGTCGAGAAACCGACGGCCATCAGCATCGATGAGCGTGCTGCCTTGGCCGCGGATCATGTTGATCGGGTCACGATAGGACAGCTTTAGGTTCGCCGCCGTCATCGCTTTGCGTCGGTCCTTCAGCGTTTCCAGCGGTGCCGGACGCGCATCGATCATTGCTGCTGGAAGGCCAAGCAGGCCCGCCGGGTTTGGGAAAAGCTCGCTCCACAAATCCCAGCCGTCGGCATCAACCACACCGGGCCAGAGATCCACGTTTTCTGAAGCATTGGCCCCGCTGACCTGCAAGTGCAAATGCGGCGGCCAACCGCCGTTTTCATCAACATCGCCCAAGCGGGCAATAACCGTCCCTGCCTCAAACCGCCGCCCGACCATCATGCCATCGGCTGAGGCGCGGCTTAAGTGACCGTAGAGCGCACAAAACGTCGTGCCGTCTTTGTTTTCATGCTCGAGGATGAGCGTGCCACCATAGTCATGGCGGGTTGGGCGATATTCGGACTGAACAACCCGGCCCGGCAAGACGGCATGCACAGCCGTTCCTGGCGGCAAAAACACGTCGATGCCAATGTGAACCGTTCGCCGCCGTCTCGCCACGTGATCGGTGCGGCCAAAGGCTTCACCGC
This sequence comes from Alphaproteobacteria bacterium, assembly GCA_965661545.1. GTDB lineage: Bacteria > Pseudomonadota > Alphaproteobacteria > UBA7985 > UBA7985 > UBA7985. The sequence goes on from CBFIEF010000004.1 coordinate 88,575, forward strand.
CGTAGATCAAACGCGCCTCGCCATAGCGCCCGAGGACTGTCTCACTGTGTGCGCTCACCCCCTGCATCACACCATCGAGTTCACGCTCGTCTGGCTCTGTCCGATTGGCGGTCAGAAGGATATTCGCCGGCGTTAAATCGAGCGCCGTGGCGACTGTCAGGTCCGCAGCAAACATTGGCGCATCCAGTTGCCCTGGAATAGCGGCAGCCACGGTCTGGTCCGCGAGACCGGCTACTTGCCGCAAGCGCTTGGCGACAAAACGCGGATCCAAGTCGCGGGCCAATTGCAACAGCGCCAGTGCGGGTTGTTCCGAGATGACAACGTAAGCATCATCGGGAAACTCAACTTGGCGCAGCCCCGAATTGGTAACGCTGACGGCCAACCGCATCAGCAACAGCGGCCAAAGCGCATCAAGCTCGGCACCGGACAACGAGGCCGTTTGGCTGTATCCAGCAACCAGCGCAGCAACCGCTTCCACCGGTTGCTCGTGATCCATGGCCAGATAAGCGCCCGCAATCGCCAGATCCGCAAGCCGTGGATTATAGAGTGAATCGCCAAAGTCGATTACACCAGACAGCTCTGGCCCCAGACCGGGTTGGGCGACTGCGAGTAGGTTTTGCTGGTTCAGATCATTATGGATCGCTTGCTGCGGCAGACTCTGCAACAACGGCTTGCCCTGCGTTTGATACCACTCAAGCAAGGCCGCGATTTGTGCTTGCACGGCGTCCTGCTGGTCAAACACGGAGAGATGATTGTTGATCCAATCCGCCGCGCTTAAATCCCACTTGAGCGAGCGGTCCAAACGGGGATGACGAAAGCTGCTGAGGGCTTCGTGCATGCGCGCTGTCATGGCGCCAATTTGGTGGGCAAGGCTCGGTGTCGACGCGCACTGATCCAAAGTGGCACCGGGCAGCAGTGCAACCCGCCAGATCAGCCGGAGGCGGCCTTCTTGGTCGAGAGCTTGGGCATAATCTGAACCTGAATCCGTGCGAATGACCTTAGGAACAGGGACGCCGTTAACGTCGCTTAGGTGCGAGATCAACCCAATCTGAAAATCGATTTCTTCGGGCTCACAGTCCACCCGCATGACCTTCAGTACACTGGGTGAGCCGTCTATTTCCTTGGCAAGAAAGTTCAGGTCATACTCCCCGTAAAGCGCCTGCAACTTCGGCTGACCGCTCCACTGCAGAGATGCCTGCTCAGCCCAAAACGTCAGGGTGTCAATTGGGGGTGTTTCTCGGCTCACGAGGTCGCGCCTATCCTGATGGGTCTTTGGTACTTGATCCGCCTACAGTGAGCCAGCAACGTGTCAGAGCACAACCAAGCTTTCAAGCCTATCTCAACGCCTAAGCGGCCTCAGCGGCGCGATTATGCCAGACAAAAAAAGGGTGCCCGGTGCGGCCTGTTCCGGCCAGCGGGCACCCTACGTCACCGTCCTGAAACGGAGAGACTAAGCCCTACTTCTCCGAGAAATCGGAGCCTGGCAGCCAAATGGTGCCCAGAGCGATCACCAAGAAGACGGCGGTGAAGACCACCGTACCGATGTCACCGAACAGGTTCGCCTGTGCTGGCAGGACGTCGCCAGCGCTCGCACCCATCTGCTCCATGAAAGCAATTGCGTTGTTCGAAAGCGACGCGCCAGCTGCTTGAGCATCAGCAAGACGGAGGGCAGTGAGCTGCTCGATTTGTGGGCGCAACGAGCCGATGTTCAGGCTGAAGAAGCCAATGATGAGGCCGAACAGGGACACCAGCGCTTTGGCTACAATGTTGTTCTGACGAGCAAACCGCGCAGCACGGAATACGATGAAGACACCAATGACAACAGCAATTTGGAACAAACCGTTCGCAACGTATGACTGAGTCTGGGCGTTAAAGATCTGAAGTTCTTCCATGGGACTAGGGCTCCGTTTGGAATATGAGTGATGGCCACACACAGACCTACGCCACTGACATGAAAGGGATCTTATCTCTTTCGCCTCAGCCGTGGAGAGCATTGTGCGACATTTGATGTTTATCAAAACTTTATGCGACTCCAAGTCTCTTTCGCCTACATATTCATTATTTCGCAAATTTTACGCCTATAATTTGTGCTAGAGTCTCAAATCGACACATATTTTTAGGAATTCTCTGCGTCCGGGCGTGTGCTTGTTCGTGGCCATGGGTTTCGCCCCGGCCCTTCCCCCAGCACCCGCGTACGACTAGGGTTGAGTGGTGTTTCTGCTTGAGGGGAGAGCGTGCCATCCGAGTTATCATTACAGCCGGAGCCAGCGGACTCGGCGCCGCGATTGCAGATGCCTTTCTGGGGCAAGGCGCACAAGTCCATACCTGCGACATCGACCAAGCCGCCGTTGAGCGCCGCCGCGCAGAACAGTCAAATCTGGCAATAGAAGCCCTCGACGTCCGTGATTTTGACGCGCTGCGGGTCTGGACCGAACGCGCCGTCGCAGCGATGGGTGGATGCGACGTGCTCATCAACAACGCCGGCGTTGCCGGTCCGGTTGGTTTGGCCGAGGAGATCAGCATCGACCGGTGGCGTGACTGTATGCAGATCAATCTCGATGCCCAGCTTGTGACCTGTCAGGCAGCCATCCCGACGATGAAGGCTCAAGGATCAGGAGTGATCCTCAACATGTCTTCAACCTCGGGCCTCTATGGCACCCCAAACCGGGCGGCTTACACGGCCAGCAAGTGGGGCGTGATTGGGCTGACCAAGACTTTGGCGATTGAGTTGGGGCCCTTTGGCATCCGCTGCAACGCCATTTGTCCGGCATCCGTGGAAGGCGAACGCATTGACCGGGTTTTAGCATCTCAAGCTGAAGCCACTGGAGAAACTATCGACGGTGTCCGCGAAGACTACACCGCCGGTACCAGCCTGCGCCGCTTCGCCCGCGCCTCGGAAATTGCCGACATGTGTGTATTTCTGGCGTCCAGCAACGCCGCTTTTGTCTCGGGACAGGCCATCGCCGTCGACGGGAACACGGAAACCTACCGGATGACCTGAGGGGCCGGCCTAAGACGCGTCAGTCGCAAGGAAAGACGAGGCCGACAGCACCACGACGACGACCAGACCGCCTGCCATGATGAAGTTGATCCATCTCTGTGTGCGGTCTGAGAGGTTTAATCCATGCAGCTGAACTCCAGCCCAGAGCCACAGAAAATGCATCGGCAACCAAATAGCGTTGGCAATGAGGATTTTGGTGGTCAATTCAAACCCAACAGCATCGGGGGCGTAGTTAAACCCCGTCACCATCGACGTCATCACCGCGTAAGCCTTCGGATTCACGGTCTGGATCAGGATTCCACCAATGATCCCGGGCGGTCGGGGTGAGCTGATGACAGCAAGCTTAACCCCCGCCAGCGCAATCTTGCTCGCAAGGTAAAGCAAAAAGCCCAAGGAAGCGGCAACGAGGACCAACCGGAGCCAAGGCACGGAGAACAGAACAGCAGCAAAACCCGTCACAACTGCCAGCAAAATCAAGTTAGCGCCAATCAGCAAGCCAAAGACAAAGCCCGCTGAGCGCCGGAACCCATAGGACGCGCCAAATCCGGCAGCGGTTAGGACCGCAGGTCCAGGTGTCAACATGATCAATAGAAGAGCAGCGGTAAAACTCAGCACGGGTGCCGTCTCCAAACCCATAGGATGCAAGGCGCTAATTGAATGTCAACGCGATAAGGAAGCGCCCGCGCCAGCTTTAACACCTGCTTCGTTAAGCGCGATAGCACTCCGCATGCCGACCAAACAAAAAAAGAGCCCGCGCTGGTCAGAGCGCGGGCCTCTATTTGGAGGATGAACGTGATTATTCTGTGGGAGGCACGTTCACCTGAGAAGTCTGATGTTGATTAACGTCAGGATAGAAGCCCCCTTAACGGCTCTGCAGTTGGTCATTAAGGGCACGAACAGCTACGCTTGCATTTTTCTTGAAAATGCACGGCAATAACGCATGTACTAACGCCGCAAAAGCAGCGCCGAAGAGCTTAACTGAGAAGCTAACCGCAAAATTGAAGTGTTCAAAGTACCCTTCATCCACCGAACGGGGATGAGCGAGGAATATTTGATCAAGCAAGCGGGACATGCAGCTGTTATCCTTTCAATGACAGGAGTGATATTACACCAATTACCATCAGTTTTTGTCTCTTTATTTTAACTCTGAATCCTTTATATTGGGATTTCATCCCAAGGATTACCAAATTGTTCGACCAAATTGATGCCCAAATACTAAATTTCGTCCAAAATGATTCGAGTCGCTCGACGGAACAGCTTGCGGAGCGTGTTAACCTCTCCAAGAACGCGTGCTGGCGACGGGTCAAGCAGCTCGAATCCATTGGCGTGATCAAAAAGCGTGTGGCTTTGGTTGACCCAAAGGCTGTTGATCTCTCTCTGCAAGTCTTCGTGACGGTAAGCGTGAAGGAGCACGCCTTGGACTGGTTGGACAAGTTCGAGGCTGCGATGTCCAATCTCCCGCAAATCACGGGAGCCTTTCGCACTACAGGCGAGATCGACTACTTGCTGTCCGTTCGCGTCAAGGACGTGGAGGGCTATGACGCCTTTTACAAATCGTTCATCAGCCAAGTTCCCGGCATGGACCTTTCAGCGACCTTTGTCATGGAAGAGATCAAAAATAGCACTGCCTTGCCCGTCGTGGCAAAGGTCAGCTAGCGGCTCCTTCTTGGGGTTTTTAACTGTTTTTAGCTGATTTTTGGGGCCTAAAGCGCGAAAATGTGAACGTTTTTGGCGTTTTACCCTCGTATATTAGAAGGTGCTTTATTGACGTTGCGGAGGGTTTCGGGCCTGCTCAATTCTCACAAGCTGGAGGACGTCATGCGACCATTCATCCCCCTCAAAACCATCCTCGCCTTCATTCTCGCTCTCACCCTTGCGCCTCCTGCGCTGGCCGAGTGGGAAGACGCTGCCGGGTACTGGAAACTATTAGGTCAGCAGAACCAAGTTCCAAAACTGCTCAACGTGCGTGGCACTGAAGCCATCACCATTCTGGAAGTGGTTGGCGACTGTGAGGAGGTTCTGTGCAGCTGGGGCGCAACCCGCGCGGAGCTGTTTTACGATGCCTTTGGCAATGTCGTTCGCTGGCAGGCCTTCTTGGAAAACGGCGAAGACTTCCACGAGTTTGACGCCTTTTTGGTCAACGGTGAAATCGTGATGGATTACAGCGCCGAGCTGGGTGCATCTGGTAATTACGTTTCAGCAACGCTGATTTTTGGTTCTGCGAGCGAGGCGGAAATCGCTGCCTTGGCAGAGGAGAACCAAGTCGAGGACCGTGACCCTGTTGATTTAGAACCTGAAGAGGAAATCGCCGATCGTGGCGCGGATGCAGGTTCGGGTTCGGGTTCGGCTACGGGTTCGGGGCCAAGCCTAGAAGAGCAGATCGTCACCGGCGGCTTAATTTTGGGTGGATTGCTTCTGCTCAATGAGCTGCTGGACAACGGTGCAGAAGAAGAAAGTGCCACGCCCGTGGACCCTGATGACACCTGCGGTATGGCTGCGATAGCCCCCTATATGAACAAGCGTTATACGCTGATCCCTGCCGATTTGATCAAGCCCGGTGACCGCGTATATAGCGATCGTGACATGATCACGATGGATCTGAATCGGGGTCGTTTGAACGTGGTTTACCGCCACGGGAACAAACGGGTGTTCAAGCTCGGTTGCTACTAAGCGGGCCGCTGATTGCTGGCTTGAAGCCCCACCAAGCCGGCAATCATCAACGCCACAGCAGCGCCAATCGACGGGGCGAAAAACGATCCTGTGAGATCAGCCGCGATACCGGCCAGCAATGGGCCTGTGATTTGCCCCACACCAAAGGCTGCGGTCATGATCGCCAAAGCGCGTCGCGGCGCTTCACCGGCGACGGCCCGCCCGATTTGCAGGCCAATGGCAGTAACAGCGATAAAGGTTCCGCCCAAGAGCGCGCCAGCGAGAATTTGAGCGCCATAGCCGCCGATCGACACGCTCGCAACAACGCCGACCGCTTCGACCATGCACCCAATGCCAAAAGCCATTGCAAGGCCAAGCCGTCGTGCAACGAGGCTCCAGAGCCAAACTGACGGCGCGCCCGCCAACCCGGCAGCCAACCAGACACCAGATTCGACCACAAACCCGCCTTCGCTCTGCCGAACAATAGCGATCAAAAAGGTGGCCGTGACGATATAGCCCGCGCCAAAGATGGCATAGGCCAGCGAGATTTTAGCCAGCGACGCGTTCCAGACCAACGGCGGTTCTCGATGCGCCTGACTGGGCGGGGCGTAGTCGTCTACGCCCATCAGGCAGACAACGCCGATAAAGGCGATGGCGCTTACCCCTGCTGCGGCGAACCAATTCATCTGCCAGTCCAAACCGAGCAAAAAGACCGCCGCAGTCAGTACAGCCGACACCGTGATGCCGAGGCCGACCCCGCCAAAGTGCAGGCTCTGCAAGCCCGGTTGCTGGGTCCGAGCCAGCTGGTTGAAAATGATGGTGGAGAGGAAAATCATCATGAAGGCACTGGCGACCCCGGCGAGAAACCGGATCAGGAGAAACGCGGGAATGGCATCGGTAAAACCCATCGCAGCGGTCAGAACCGCTGTCCCGCCAGTGCCAAGATAAGCCATGCTGCGTTCCCGCCCTTGGCCCCAACCGCCGCCAGCGAGAATAGCGCCGATCAAGTAGCCCACGTAGTTGGCAGAGGCGATCAAGCCAGCGTCAGACGCGGTGAGGCCTAGCCCCTCCATCATCCCCGGCAGGATCGGCGTATAGGCAAACCGCCCAATCCCCATACCGATGGCCATAGCCAGCGCGCCGGCCAAGGCGTAGCGGAGCGACATAGATCGAGAGCCAGAAGACATGTGTGGAAGCCTGAATACAGAACAACGGGACAAAGACGCAGCGCCGCAAAATACCCCGGACGCCTTTCCCACTAACCACAGATCGCCCAACTTGAAAACGCGCCAAGAACGCAAAAAGGGCAAGCCGTGCGCTTGCCCCTGAGCAGGAAGAGAGGAGGGAGAGGAAGGAAAAAGGTGCTTGTTGTCAGCAGCTCAGGATTAGAAGCCAAATTGGAAAAGCAGTCCGCCTTCGCCGTTGCCTTCTTGGGTCACGTGGCCTTCGGTGCCTTCACCAAACTGGAACAGGCCAAAAGCATTGCCGTTTCCTTGCTGGTTGAGCGTGCCGGTATGGTCGTCACCGTGCTGTTCGATGATGCCAAAGTTACCTTCTCCACCCTGCAAAAAGCCTGCGGCATTGCCATTGCCCAGCTGGCGGAGAATGGCGTCGTCGCCCTGCAAACCTTGGAAAAGAGCGTAAAGGAAGAGACCGTTGGAAATGGCTTGTTTCTCTTCTGGCGTGGAGCCCTGAATGCCGACAGAGATGCTGCCAGAGATCGAAGAATTGGCGTAAGCCGGTGCGGATACAGCGGAGAAAGACAAGGCGACCAAAGAAGCAACAGCCGCGCGCTTAAGAGCAGAAATGAAGAACATGAGTTTAACCTTTCAAAGTCGACGCTGCGTTTCGGGTTCTAGGGGTGCGCGCCATGGGTGTTCGTTTCGTATGTTGTGCCTGTTCGCGGCCCCTTGCTGTTGGGCGAGACGTTGCTGCGGTTGACGAGAACCCTTGTGCCACCCCAGCGTAACGCGCTGTTTTCGGTGCTTTCTTTTGTTGAAACAGGTAATTTCGGCCTGTTTCATCTGTTTCGAAGCTGAAATTCTTTGTTTATCTTTGGTAGGCCTCCGCTTGGGGAGGATATTCCTTTAGGATAGTTTTGCGCTGAGCGTTGTTGTTCATCGGTGGGAGCTGTAGGTTTTTGATCATGTCATCCAAGCTCTCCTTTCTTTGGCTCCAGGCTTTTGTCGCCGTCGCGCGCAGCGGATCCCTGCAAGACGCTGCGACCCGTTCCGGCCTATCCACCAGCACGCTGTCCAGTCACTTGCAAAAGCTAGAAGCTCACTTGGGTGCCCCCTTGTTCGATCACGCCAAGCGCCCGCTGACCCTGACCGCCAATGGGCACCGGTTCTTGCAGCATGCCGAAGCGTTGTTGCAGCGCGTGCTGCAGGCTGAGTCTGAGATGCTCGAAGACGATGTCGCAGCCATTCGACGATTGCGGTTGGGCCTCATCGATGATTTCGATACGGACGTTGCGCCCGAACTGACGCTTGAGTTGGCCCGCTTGCTGCCCAACTGCGCGTTTGAGCACTTTTCCCGACCCAGTCATGAGATCCTGCAGCTGTTGACCGATCGGCGGATCGAGGCGGGAGTCGCAACCATTCCCGGCGAAGGCCTTGCGGGGTTAGAACAGCGGGCGCTGCTGCGGGATCCCTATGTAGTAGTGGTTCCAGCCGGTGAACCCTGTCCCGATTTCAGCGCACCGCGCCATGATCTGCCCTTTCTGCGCTATTCTAGCGAGCAGCACATTGGCCGACAGATCGAGGCTCAACTCAACCGCTTGCGCATCCAGCTTCCGCAGCGCATGAGCGCGGAAAGCAATCAGGCGCTGATGGCCATGGTGGCTGCGGGCCAAGGCTGGGCGGTATCAACGGCGACGTGCTTCAACCGGGCTAAAACGCTTTGGCCGGGCCTGTCCCTACACCCCTTCCCGCGTGCTCAATTCGCGCGGGAAATTGCGCTGATTACCGTTCCGGGCAGCGCCAGCATTCTCGCTGAGATGCTTGAATCCATGCTTCGCACGTTGATCCGAACCCGCACGTTAGAGCCTGCGGTCGCCCAAGTGCCGTTTCTCGAAGACCACTTTGTGATGCTGAACAACGATCTGAGTTAGTGCTCAAAGGATAATGTTAAATCGAGCTCGGATTTCAGCGTCTTGCTCGGGCGTTAAATACTGGGGCCGATGGGTTTCCAGCACGTGTTGCGCCTTGAGTTTGGCTCGGTCCCACGCGGTCGGCGCGCCGCTATCGCCCCACACGCCGGGGTTATCGCGATCCGCAAGCGGCGGGTAGTAGTAGTCGCGCTCCATCGCCGCCAACGTCTGATCACCGCCCAGAAAATGCCCCTCGCCCAGGACAGAAGCGCAAATGTCATCAAAGCCTAGATTGGCCTCTGTCACTTCCACCCCGCGCAAAGTTCGATAGGTGTGCGCGTGCATTTCGTCATCCAGAATAAACGCTTCAAAACTCGCGCCGAGCAAGGACGCCGTCATGCCTGAGCTTTCGTAGATCAAATTACCGCCCGCCAACCCAGCGGCCAGTGACGTCATTCCCTTTTCAACCCCGTACTGGGCGTCGATCGCCTTGGCGTCCGTCATGGAACTCGCCACGCCAGAGCACAGGCCCAACCAGTTGGACAGCTGAGCCGACGCCGCGTTCAGTAACACCGTCTCCCCACCGCCACCCACAAAAGCGCCTGTGCGCAGATCAATGACCAAGGGCCAGTTAGAGAACACCATGGGGAAGCCCGGCTCAATCGAATGTACCATGACCAGCGAGGCCAGCGTTTCCGCCAGCGACTGTGCCAAAAAACCTGCCATCGTCGCAGGTGCCGTCGCGCCCGCTTGGGCTGCGGTGATATTCGAGATGGGAATACGATGTTCCACGCACTTGAATACGACATCGACAGCATCTTCGCCGAAGCGCATGGGGGAGATCACCGGACTGATGTGCGCCTTGACGAAAGGCCGTTCAGCGAACTTCCCCGGACCGCCCGAGGCGATGTCTAACATTTCAACGATGGGATCAACGTGCTCGGCTAACGTAAAGGACGTGGCGACTGGCTTGGTCGTATTGGCCAACAAAGCGTAGACGGTATTAACGTCCAAATCGAAGTTATCGGGCACGTCTGTCGCGACGCAGCAACGGGTGAACCAGCTGACGTTTTCGAGCGTATCTTGCAATCTCGTGAAGTCGTGTAAATCCGCCAGCGTAGACGGACGATACAGCCCGTTATCCATATCCAGCGTTTGGACCGCAGCCCCGCCGGTGCCGAAGTGAACAGCCTCACCGCCAACAATGATGCTCCGGTGCGCATCCCGGCCATGGAGGGTAAAAACCTTGGAAGCCTGATCAATGGCGTCTTGGACCAGCGCGCGCGGCAGCAAGAACCGGCCTTTGCCATTATCTATAGCACCGCTCGCCACCAGCGTTTGCGCAAGATTGTCAGGGACTTCGCCCATGCCAAGCTCTTCGAGAAGGCGCAGCGCCGTTTCGAAAATCGACTGCAGGTCGCCCTCCCTCAACGGCTTGTAAGCGCCGCCGAGCTGACCGGGTGGACAGGGGTGGACCTGCGGCTTGGCAGCACGCAGCGCCATGCGCTCTTTGCGACCAGAGCGACGCGACGCTTTCGGATTGGATTGGGTTTCGCTCATCGAAGGGTGCCACCATTACAGACCGCTGTGGTTTTCGTCTTGGCAAAGCTGAGGTTAGCGCGAAAGCAGACTTCTTCTATTCCGGCTTAATAGCATTTTTATTCCTATTTTTTCATATTAGTGATCTGTGCGTTGACCGACGCCAAACAAAACTCAGAAGGGAGAGCATCATTTGACGCGTCGGAGAGACAAGCATGAAATCGCGGACCAAAGCTGTAGTGATCGGAGGCGGCATCGCCGGCTGCTCCACCCTCTATCATCTGACCCAAGAAGGCTGGACAGACGTGGTGCTGGTCGAACGCGATGAGCTGACCAGTGGCACGACATGGCATTCCGCAGCTCAGGTCACAAACTTCGGCATGAACCAGACCATGGTTGGCCTCAAGACGCATTCAATCAACCTCTATAAAGAGCTGGCCGAAGACCCCGACTACCCCATCAACTACCATCACGCCGACGGCGGTATCCGCCTGGCGAACACAGCGGCGCAGATGGACGGCTACCGCCACTTCGCCAGTATGGCCCGCGGCATGGATGTTCATTTCGAGGTTTTGGATGCCGAGGAATGCGCGCGGCGGCATCCGCTGATTTCCACGGACAATCTCGTGGGCGGGCTGTGGGATCCGCTGGACGGTGATATTGACCCCGCGCAGCTGTGTCAGGCCCTCGCCCGCCGGGCCCGTAAAGCCGGTGCCGAGGTCTACCGCAACACGCCCGTCACGGGTCTCAAGCAACACAGCGACGACACATGGACAGTGGAGACTACCAAGGGCAACATCGATTGCGACGTTGTCATCAACGCCTGCGGCTATCGCGTGAATGAAGTTGGCGCGATGATGGGCGTGCATCACCCGGTGATGTCCATGGAACATCAATACATGCTCACAGACACCATTCCGGCGATCGAAGAAGCCGACCACCGAATGCCGCTGCTGCGCTGCCCGATCAGTGATTACTATTGCCGACAGGAAAAGAACGGGCTGCTGGTTGGCTTCTATGAGCAAGACTGCCGGACGTGGGGCATGGATGGGATCGACCCAAACTTCGTCAACGCCCTCTGCCCTGACGATTTGGATCGCGTGATTGATGTTCTGGAAGGCGCTTTCGCGCGCATGCCTGCGCTGGAAGAAGTCGGCATCCACACCATCGTTAATGGCCCCATCACCTACACCATCGACGGCGCGCCTTTGGTCGGTCCGATCCCGGGCAAGCGCAACGCCTTTTGCATCATCGGCCTTCGCGCTGGACTGGGTGAAGGCGGCGGACACGGCTGGTTACTGGCACAGCAAATCGTCCACGGCGAAGCCTGCTATGACACGTGGGTTCTGGATCCACGCCGGTTTACCGGACAGGCCAACACCGAGCTTTGTGCGCTAAAGGCCATCGAGGACTATCAAAACGAGTTCCGCTTCCACTTCCCCAACGAGCATCGTCCCGCCGGGCGCTACGCCAAGACCACGCCACTCACCCCGGTTCTGGAGGCTGAAGGTGCTGAGTTTACGGTGGTTAATGGCTGGGAACGGGCAGAGTACTTCAAGCCTGCGCCAGACTTCCACGTCACCCACGGTTTCACCTTCGATGAAGCCCATGACATCGTTGGCGCTGAAGTCGCAGCCATTCAAAGCGCGGTGGGCTTAACCGAGGTCAACGGGTTTAACCGCATGGAAATCAGCGGGGCCGACGCGCACAGCTTCCTTAACCGCATGAGCTGCTCCAAAATCAAGGCGGCACCGGGCAAGGTCTCACTGGCATATTTGCTCAATCGCCATGGAATGGTGAAAAGCGAGGTTACGGTTGCTAATTTGCCGGATGGTCGGACGTGGGTTGGCTCCGCCGCTGCCGCCGAATGGCACGATCGGGATTGGCTGAACCTGCACATCCGAGACGATGAAGATGTGCAGGTCAAAACACTGACCGACGACCATACGATTTTGCTGCTGGCCGGGCCGAAATCCCGCGATGTGCTGTCTGCAGTCAGCCGAGGTGACTGGTCCGCTGGCGCGTTTCCATGGCTTTCCGTGCGCGAGGCCTTCATCGGTTTTGCGCCGGCTGTTGTGATGTCGGTGAGCTTTTCCGGCGAACTGGCCTATGAGATCCATATCCCGAACGCCTATTTGTACGCAGCCTATCGCGCCATTCGCGCAGCGGGTGAGGGCCATGGCTTACGGCTGTTCGGAGCCAGAGCCGTTGAAAGCATGCGGCTGGAAAAGGGCTATCTGCACTGGAAATCCGATCTGCTGACCGAGTTTGACCCCTTCGAGACCGGCTTGGATCGCTTTGTTGAGATGAGCAAGCAGGAATTTGTTGGCAAGCAAGCTCTTCAGGCGCGGGTTGATGCCGGACCGCAGCGTAAGCTGGTCAGCCTGCAACTCGACACCAACCACGCCGCAGCGCACGGCGGCGCATCGGTCATGGTCGCGGACAAGGTTGTTGGGACCGTCACCTCTGGCGACTGGGGCTATCGGACCAAAATGAACCTCGCTTACGCCTTCGTTGAACCGGGCTTGACGGCTGATGGCACCCAACTCGCCATCGACGTTCTGGGGCAGATGGTACCAGCTCGTGTGATCAAATCGGGGCCTTATGACCCCGGATACGCCCTCGTCCGGTCTTAAAGCCCGGCTCGGGATTGCATGTGCGTTGCAAGGTTGATGGGTTTTCGGCACGTTGTTCGACGGAACGAAAGCCCAGAAAACCGGAGTAACGTGCATGACTAATCTGACGCAATTCTACATTGGCGGCGCTTGGGTAGACCCTGTTTCTGACGCCACCATGCCCGTACTCAACCCCGCGACCGAAGCGCAAATCGGGACGGTTGCCCTTGGCAACGAAGTCGATGTTGATGCGGCTGTCTCCGCAGCCAATGCAGCCTTCCCCGCGTTTTCCCAAACCACAAAGGCCGAAAGGCTGGCCTTGCTCGACCGATTGATGGTCGAGACCAAAGCGCGGTTTGAAGACTTGGCACAGGCAATGAGCCAAGAAATGGGCGCGCCTATCACGATGGCTCGCGACGCCCACGCAGATGCCGCCGTGGGTCACTTGGAAGGCTTTATCGACGCGCTGAAACAGCTCAAAGAGCGCGAGGCGCTTTCCAATGGTGATATTCAGCTCAAAGAACCGATTGGTGTTTGTGGGCTGATCACGCCGTGGAATTGGCCGATGAACCAAATCGCGCTCAAGGTCATTCCCGCCTTGGCCGCTGGCTGCACGTGTGTGCTTAAACCCTCCGAACACACGCCTCTTTCCGCCGCAATTTACGCAGAAATCATCCATGCCGCAGGCTTCCCGGCGGGAGTGTTTAACCTTGTACAGGGCGAAGGGCCAATGGTCGGTGCGGCAATGTCTCGTCATCCGGATATCCAAATGATGTCGTTTACCGGTTCAACCCGTGCCGGAACCGCCGTCACCCGCGACGCCGCTGAAACCGTGAAGCGGGTTACGCTCGAACTGGGCGGGAAATCGCCAAATCTGGTGTTCGCGGATTGTGACTTGGAAACGCAGGTGCGGGCTTCGGTCGCTGAGTGCATGTACAACACCGGGCAATCTTGCGATGCCCCGACTCGGTTGTTGGTTGAGCGCTCATGTTACGATCACGTTGTGGATCTTGCCCAAGCCGCCGGAACAGCAACAGCGGTTGGAAATCCAGCCGAAGAAGGCGACCATATCGGCCCTTTGTTTGACCGCATCCAATACGATCGGGTGCAGGCCATGATCAAAGTCGGCATCGACGAAGGCGCGCGCTTGATCGCGGGCGGTCTTGGAAAGCCCGAGGGGTTAGAAACCGGGATGTTCGTAAAACCTACGATCTTCGCGGATGTCTCCAATGACATGCGGATCGCCCAGCAGGAGATTTTTGGCCCAGTGCTGGTCATCATTCCCTTTGAGGACGAGGCAGACGCCATTCGCATTGCCAACGATACCCCCTATGGCTTGGCCGCTTACTTACAGACTGGCGACGCGGCGCGCGCAGAGCGAGTTTCAGCACGTCTGCGAGCCGGTGCCGTTCATATCAATGGCGGTGGCTTCAACTATGGCTCGCCCTTTGGCGGGTACAAGCAGTCAGGCAACGGGCGTGAAGGCGGCGATTTGGGGCTTGAGGACTACTTGGAAACCAAGACCTTACACGGTGCGTTTTGAGCCGAGACTACGGCAGGCGAGCAGCGCCTAGAATCCGCTGCCTCTGCCGCCTGATCAATTGAAGATACATTCCTCATATTTAGGATATTGTCTTATTATTGGGCGTCATTTGGTCCCGATTAGCCAAACTGTAAGGTTTTTATTAGGGGATTTTGGAAAAATGAAGTGGAGTTGAACTCACGTAGATTCTTGGGTTTCTGCACTTTGCGGGGAACCCTTTTAGCCTTGAGGAGTGGTTCCATGCCTAATCTTTTTTCCAAACCCTTCAGTGACCCAGATCTGGTCAAAGCCCCTGAAAAAACTCACGCTGCCGTTGTTCAGTTAGGCAACATCGCAGCATCAAAACTCGAGCTTCAGCCAGGCTGGAAATGGTCTGAGTGTGTGAAGCCCGCCGTTGGCGGTCACAGCTGTCAGGCCGGTCACGTTGGTGTTGTCGTTCAGGGGTCGATGAAGTGCGTGCACGACGACGGGACAGAGATCGTTGTGAAGGCTGGCGACGCCTACTACTTCGCGCCGGGTCACGATGGTTGGGTTCTCGGCGATGAAGTCTTCATCGGCTACGAATTCGTTGAAAGCGGCAAAGATTTTGGGCCTTGGAAAAAGGCCTAAGTCCTCATTGCTGAATGAAGTGACCGGGGGTCTTCAGAAATGAAGGCCCCCTTTGTTTTGTCTTTGGAGTGTGGAACGTGAACAAACTAAGACTTGTCTATTTCAAAATGCGCGCCCTCGCAGAAGCCGCTCAGTTGGTGCTTTGGTATACAAAGACGCCCCATAGCTACGAGATGGCGTGGGATTACTACGGCCAACCATGGCCGGAGGTGAAGGGCAAGGTACCGTTTCGGCAGTTGCCGATGCTGGTCGTTGACGACCAAACTAACATAGCCCAAAGCGGCGCTGTGGTGCGGTACTTGGCAGAGATGACCGGCCTGCAGCCAGACTCGTCTACGCAAAAAGCCGAGGTCGACGCGATCTTTGAAGCCAGTCAGGAGTGGTTTAATCCACTGAACCCGACCATTAACTTTGCCGTGGGCGATGATTTCGCCGCCAAACGTGACGCACAACTGCCGGGGCTTCATTTGCGATTGGGCGATTTTGAGCGGTTACTTGGCCAGCACGACGGACCGTTTTTCTTTGGCGCGCAGCCGTACTACTGCGATTTTGGCGTCTTCCACCATGTCGATTTGGCGCACTTTTTCGACGCTGATTTGCTCGGCGATTACCCGCACTTGCGAACCTTTATGGCGGCTGTTGGGGGCCTGGACGGTGTGAAGGACTACCTCGCCCAGCGGCCTGAGTTGATCGGCGTAGGAACAAAGCCTCAACTGGTCATCGATGGCCGTGCTGAGCCAACGGGCACCATGAAGGCTTAGCGGGCACAACCCCGCCTAGGCGCGTTTAGGGGGATGGCGCTGAGGCCACAGCGTTTCTTGGTGATAAGCCTCCCCCATCGCCAAAATCTTAGCATCGGCCCCGCGGGGGCCAAAAATCTGCATTCCGACCGGTAAACCAGTCTCGCCAAAGCCAGCGGGCATGCTCAGGCTGGGCAACCCAATGAGGCTGACCGGCACCGTCACGGCCATCCAGCGATGGTATGTATCCATCTCCACCCCTGCGATTTCCGTTGGCCACGGCAGGTTGACGTCAAACGGCCAGACTTGGGTCGTCGGTAGGATGAGCGCGTCATAGGATTGGAATAGTTCCACCGAGCGGGCAAACCACTGCGCCCGCGCTGCGCTGGCGCCATGAGCCTCCAACGCTGTCATCCGCAGGGCGCGCTCAAGCTCCCACTGCACACTGTCTTTCATGAGGTCTTGGTTATCTTGCAAGGCCACTAAGCCCGCGCCGACTTGCCAGGAGCGCAAGGTTATCCAGCTCTCCCAAAGCGTCTCGAACGGAAGCGGTGCTGCTGCATTTTCGACGCTGGCGCCGAGGTCTCGGAGAACCTGCAAAGACGCTTCACATTGCTCCAGAATGCCAGCTTCCATCGGTAAAGCACCGCTCCAATCGCCCAACCAGCCAATTCGCATGTCGCTCAAGTCGGCGGGTTTCAGCGGCGCTGTTGCGGTTGGTGCAGGCACGTCTGGCCGCAAAGGATCGGCATAGGACATGATATCCAGCAGCAAAGCGACGTCTGCCGGGCTGCGCGCCATCGGGCCACTGGTCGCCATTTTGTGCAAGGTGCGGTCCTGCACGGGTTCAGCAGGAACACGGCCCCAACTGGGCCGGAAACCATAGACGTTGCTCCACGCCGCCGGATTGCGCAGTGAGCCCATCATGTCTGACCCATCCGCCAACGCCACCATACCCAAGGCCAAAGCCACCCCTGCACCGCCTGAAGAACCCCCGCAGGTCAGCGCGGGATTGTAGGGATTGTGGGTGCGGCCATAGACGGGGTTAAACGTGTGCGAACCCAAACCGAACTCCGGCACGTTCGTTTTCCCAATCAAAATCGCCCCGGCAACCCGCAACCGCGCTGCAAGCACATCGTCCTTTTCCGGCACATATTCGGCAAAGATCGGCGACCCCTTTGTCGAGCGCAAACCTTGTACCTCGACCAGGTCTTTGACCGCTAAAGGCAAGCCATGCAGCGGGCCTGTGATCGGTCCTGCATCCAAAGCTCTGGCCTGCGCCAGCAAAGCTTCTGGTTCAGCCATTCCAACCACAGCATTAACCGCAGGGTTGCGCTCTGCGATCCGGTCCAGCGTGGCAATCATGAGCGCCTCAGCCGACAAGCGCCGAGACGCCAAGTCAGCGAGCAGCGCGGATGCGGATTGATCCAAGATCGATGGGGCGTCAGAAGCAGAAACACGGGACATACAGGATCACTTCTTTGGTTAGCATGAGAACCAATTCGTTCTGCACGGCAAAGACCCTACCTGCAAGAGGCATCAAACCCACAATGCGTCGGTTGACCAGCGCGCCATTCCTGCAAGAGTACCCGGTCTGTGCCGTAGATTTTCGAGGGATCCCAGAATGAGCATCACACTTCATCCGCCAACCACTGCTGGCCTGTCCGCTGAGGAGTTGCTCTCATGGCGCACTGTTCCGGTAAGTGTCGCCGTGGACTTGGAACCATCGGCCCAAGTGGATCCGGCGCTGCGGGCGGTCACACGCCCCGACCTGCCCCTTGCACTGATTGGGCCCGCCTTAACCATCGCCTGCACGCCGCCTGATTTCGGCGCTGTGGTCAAAGCTCTTGACGAAGCCCGCCCGGGCCAAGTCGTGGTTATCGACGCAGGCGGCCATCTGAATCATGCAGTCATCGGCGAAATTTTGGGCGGACACTTGCGGGCGAAGGGGTGCGCGGGATTGGTCGTCGATGGCGCGGTACGGGACATTGCAGAGCTTGGGAGCTGGAGCGACTTTCCAGTCTTCGCACGCAGCATCAATCCACGGGGTCCAACCAGCGCCCAACACGGAGCAATCAACGCCGCCGTCACGCTTGGCGGGGTGAGCGTAGAATCCGGCGACTTGATCATCGGGGATCGCGATGGGCTTGCAGTCTTGTCGCCAAAGGTTGCACGCCGCCTGCTCGCAGACGCGCAGGCGAAACTAACGCTAGAGGCTGAATGGATCGAAGGGTTGGCCAGCGGCCAAAGTGCCGCCGAGATCTTTGGTGTTTAAGCGCGCTAAGACAGCGCCGCCAGCTCATCCGCGATATGCCGAGCAATGGGAATGCATGACGTTCCCGCGGGTGAAGGCGCATTGCCAACGTGCAAGCAACGGTGGCTGCGGATGAACAGGAAGTCATCGATGATCGTCCCATCTGGCGCAATGGCCTGAGCGCGCACGCCTGAAGGATAGGGCTGCAAGTCTGCCAGCGTAATCCGCGAACAATAGCGCTGAACCCGCGAAAGATAAGCGCGCTTGAGCGCAGACGACCAAAGCTCCGACGCCGCCGCACCTGCGTTGCGGCCCAAAAGAGCCCAAAACCCGCGATACCCGAGCGTCTCCAGCATATCCCCCGCGGAAATGTCTGTGCGCCGGTAGCCTTCGCGCTTAAACGCCAGAACCGCGTTCGGCCCTACGGTAAATCCACCATCAAGCTTGCGCGTCAGATGCACGCCAAGGAAGGGGCGGCTGGGGTAAGGAACCGGGTAGATCAGATGCTGGACCAGATTTTTGGGCTGGTTGGCAAGCTTGTAATACTCTCCGCGAAACGGGATCACGCGATAGCCGGGATCGTGCCCAAAGGCGCGGATGATCCGGTCAGACTGTAAGCCTGCGCAGGTCACGGCGAGGCTCGCTTCATAAGCCCTACTTTCAGTCACCACGCGCACATGGCTTGGACCTTCTTCACACGACACCACGAGCTGACCGTAATGGATCACACCGCCCCTTGAGACGAAGAGATCGGCCATCACCTCCGTGATGCGGCGGTAGTTCGTGATGCCCGTGGTGGGCGACAACAGGGCCGCAACAGCGTTGATGTGTGGCTCAAGTTCGCGCACGCCCACTTGATCCACATCCTCAATTTCAATCTGGTTCTCTCGCGCCCTCTCGCCCAAGCTGTGCAAGCCTTCCAACTCAGACTCGTCCGTCGCGACAATCAGCTTTCCAACACGGTCGAACGCCACGTCATGCTCGGCGCAAAAAGCCTCTGTCGTCTGCACGCCTTCCCGGCAAAACCGCGCCTTCATGCTGCCCGGCGCGTAGTAAACACCAGCGTGGATAACGCCGGAGTTGTGGCCCGTTTGGTGGGCTGCGGGCACTGCTTCCTTTTCGAGCACGGTGATCCGCGTCGCAGGATTGCGGGTCTGAAGCTCCAAGGCTGTCGCCACGCCAATAATGCCGCCGCCAACAATCAGGATGTCTGCTGTTTCGCTCATGGATGCTCTGGAACAATGAAGGAGACCGGAACTGTCTCAGGGTCGGTGCGCGGGGTCAATTCTTATAGCTGACAACGAAAAAGGTCGGCAGACACAGCAACGTGTCTGACCGACCTTGTAAGACCGAGCACGTCGGGCAAGCCGACGTGCTCTCTTGTCTCGTAACTCTAGAGCTTAGAGTGCGTAAGCAGCGTCGCTGTTTGCAGCGCGGTCAGCTTCCGGCAGTGGGATCAGGCCGATTGGCTCAAGGTAACCGCCTTCACCGAATGCTTCTTCGGAGGTGAACTCCTGAGCAAACTCAGCGATGCCTGGGATAACACCCAGATGGTTGTTCTTGACGTAGAAGAACAGGGAGCGGGAGACCTTGTAGTCACCACCAGCGATGTTCTCGAACGTTGGCTCGATGCCTTCGATCGTCGCGCCTTGCATACGGTCAGCGTTGTTAGCGAGGAAGGAGTAACCGAAGATACCAACAGCACTTGGGTTAGCAGCCAGCTGATCAACGATCAGGCTGTCGTTCTCACCAGCTTCAACGTAAGCGCCATCTTCGCGGACGGAAGCAGCCTTGTAGGTTGCCTTGTCACAGCCCATAGCCTTCATCGCGGTATGGAACACCAGTTCTTCGAACGCGTCACGCGTGCCGGAAGAAGTTGGTGGGCCGAGGACTTCGATCTCAACGTCTGGCAGGGAGCTGTCAACGTCAGCCCAAGTCTTTGACGTGTTTGGCGCCAAAGCGGAACAATCGGCGTTTGGAACCTCAGCAACCAGCGCCTTCACGAGGATCTCGCGGGACAGCTCTAGGACGCCTGTGGTGTTGGAGTTCGCAACAACGATACCGTCGAAGCCGATTACGAATTCAGTAAACTCAACACCATTTGCAGCACAAGTCTCAGCTTCGCCGGACTTCATCGCGCGAGATGCGTTGGTGATGTCTGGGTGATCCGTACCAACGCCAGCGCAGAACAGCTTCATGCCGCCGCCGGAACCAGTTGATTCAATCACTGGAGTATTGAAGTCTGTGGTCTCACCGAATGTTTCAGCCACTTTGGTGGAGAAAGGGAATACGGTGGAAGAACCCACGATGGAGATGGTTTCAGCGCGCTGCGCAGAAGCCGTGCCGGCGATCATGAGGCCAGCGAGTGTGAGAATAACGAGACGCATGTTGGAAAGCTCCGGTGTTTTTTTGCATCAGTCATGACAACGACCGAGCGGCTCTGGAAAGCCAAACGTTCGTCGATAAGTGCGGTTTGGAGCCCGTTTATGACGACTAGGTTACAGAAATTTTTCAGGTTTATGAAAACGGTGGATGAGGCGCAGCTTTATACCCATCCAACTTGTTTAAGGCCCTTTTTCTATCACCTGAGCCAATGCGGCTCAGCGGGCGAGCGCCCTGTTACAGCCGCCTCAACGCAGGCTTTCAGGCCACCCAGCCGGACATGCCGCCCCGACAAGCCAAAGGCGTAGTGCGCATACTTTCCGGAGTTGGTGAGGATGCTGCGCGCCTCGGGCGGGAACACAGGCTCGGTGATCGAACACCAACAGATATCGGGAATCACGCGAACACCAGCCTGCTCTAACTGGTGCAAAGTGCCGTCATCGCGCGCTTGGTCCCGCACGTTTCGGCCCACGGTCACAATCATTGGAACCGACGTGCAGATTTGATCGCTCAACAGCCGCGCCAGCGCCTGACATTCAGTCAAGGAGGCATGGGGGCTGCCGATTGCCACTAAATCCACCGGAGGCTTGGCTTGGTTCAGCTCTCGCCACGCCAGCGAAAATTCTGCTGCGCCGATGGTCATAACGTCAGCCTCAACCAGCACGGGCAAATCCGCTTCGGGCGTGTGCCCCGCGATATGGAGCATGGGCGCGCCAGATGTTGTGCCGAATGCCGCACAGATGGACTTGAGGTCATCATCGGTCAGCAAAACACCGTCCAAGCCTTTGACCAGCGGAACCCGGTCCGGCGCGGCCCGTCCGATCAGCCACCCCAGCAGCGCCCACAGAGACTCATCGCCCATGGCCTCAGGCACAGTCACCTCGACCACCCGCCGCGCCTGACGACCTTCAGGCAAGTAGACGCCCGCCAAGGGTGCCCGACCCGTCATGGCGATGAACAAGTCGAGGTAATCAGGGTGCTTCACCGTTTTCGCGCCCAGCACTGTATTGGCGTAAATCACGGCGTTGGACTCGGACCAACCAATGGCCTCACCCAGCCTTGGCGGCTGCTCCAACAAATAGGGCGCACACGTAAACGTTGGCTGAGCGCCCATTTGCACATAGGCGTCAGCCAAGCGGCTGGCTCGACGACCAAAATCGTCAGGTAGCCCCTGTTCCTGCCAGTGCTCGCGATCGACCGAAATCGCGTTGATGGTCGTGGGGATGCCAACCTTAGCCCCCATCTGCGCGAGTTTCTCCGAGAAAATCAGGTTAGCATCATGGGCGAGGATGCAGCCGTCGATATGGCCGCGCGTCACATCTCGCAGGCGGCTTGCCCCTTGCGCTGCCGCCATCTGACACAGCACTTCCATGGCGACGCGATTCGCCTCTCCTGCTTCGCCGGCAAGCAGCTTCTGATCGGTTTCAGACAAATCCAGCACATCGGGATGCAAAGGGGTCACGCTCCATCGCTCCTCACCAACCTGCAGACTGCCGTCTTCCAGACTGACAAAATCGGCATGGATAATCCGGTCGAACAGGTCTGAAGACACGCGCACGACCGGCACTGTCTTGCCAAAAATCCGCCCCGCCACCAGCGCGCCCAGGGTCAGTGTTTCTTCTTGCTCGGAAAAGATCAGACACGCCGGCGCCCTATCGTTCAGGGCCAACTCAAGCAACACACCGCTGCCACTGCATGACCCACGTGAGGTGGGCATGGCCAACACGCAGCCCGATACGCCGTCGCCGTGATTGGGATGGTGAACATCGATTACGCGACCGCTCAAGGGGTCGATACCGCCCCAGAAGCTAATGCCTGTATGACAGGCCAGAACCGGCCCAGACGCCGTGCCGTCAACGAGTTGTAGCGCTGCGTCGCTCTCGATCATGTTGGGTCCAAATCTCCAAGTGGCCAGTCCAACCTTGCCTTGGTCTGCCAGTGGGATCAATTCCTGATCGGGCATCATTTTCGGGGTCTGCGGTGGTCCAACGGGGTTGCGACAAATCACCGGGTCTGAATCCGCTCCGGTTAGATTAGGTTCCAGCACTATGAAAGCCTCTCCTTCCTTGCAAATCGTCTGGTTCAAGCGCGACCTGCGCAGCCAAGACCACCAGCCTTTGGCACGCGCTGCCGAGCGCGGGCCGGTGCTTCCACTGTACATCGCTGAGCCGGGGTGGTGGGCGCAGCCGGATGCCTCTGCGCGGCAATGGCGGTTCGTGGCGGAAAGCCTCAGCGCGCTGCGAGAAGACTTGGGCCAGAGGGGCCAGCCTTTGGCCGTCCGCGTGGGCGATGCGACCGACGTCTTAAGCGCACTCCACCAAAAACACGGCGCCTTTACCCTTTGGTCGCATGAAGAGACTGGGAACGCGTGGTCCTTTGCGCGGGACCAGCGGGTTCAAGCGTGGGCGCGCGCGCACCGCATCCAATGGCATGAAATCCAGCCCTCAGGCGTCATTCGGCGGTTGAAACAGCGCAACGGCTGGGCGCGGCGTTGGGATCAGACCATGGCCCAAGCCCTCACACCTCCGCCAAGTCACTTGCCTGCTATCGAGAATCTTGAGATCGGTGCCCTTCCATCCGCGAGCGATTTAGGCCTCACCGAAGACCCTTGCTCCGCCCCCCAACCCGGCGGACGCAATCAGGGTCTCGAACGGTTAGACAGCTTTTTAAATCAGCGCGGCCAACCCTACCGGCGCGCCATGTCGAGCCCTGCGCTTGGCGCCATCCACTGCTCCCGTCTGTCTCCCCATTTGGCGTGGGGAACTGTTTCGATGCGGGAAGTGGCACAGACCAGTTGGACGCGCAGGATCGAGATCAAACAGGCGGCGGCGCGTGATGGCTGGTCCGGCGCTTTGTCGTCGTTTCAGGCCCGGCTGCACTGGCGCGATCACTTCACGCAAAAGCTTGAGGACCAGCCCGCCGTCGAGTTTCGGAATTTCCACACCGCTTACGATAACGTGCGCCCCACCATGCCAGACGCCGAGAAGCTGCACGCATGGTCTAACGGCGAAACCGGCCTGCCCTTTGTGGATGCTTGCATGCGCTCACTCCGCGCAACGGGCTGGCTGAACTTTCGGATGCGGGCGATGGTGATGGCCGTGGCCAGCTATCATCTCTGGCTGGACTGGCGCGCGCCGGGTGAGCAGCTGGCGCGGCTGTTTGTAGACTACGAGCCGGGTATTCATTGGCCGCAAGTACAGATGCAATCGGGGACCACCGGCATCAACACCGTGCGTATCTATAATCCAGTGAAGCAAGGATACGATCAGGATCCAAAGGGAGATTTTGTGCGGCGTTGGGTGCCGGAGCTTGCGGCTCTGCCCGATACCGTCATTCACGAGCCTTGGAAGTGGGATCACGCGGGCCAAGTCTTGGGTAAGACCTACCCTTTGCCCGTCGTTGATTATCTCAGCGCTGCACGCCAAGCCCGTGACAAGATTTGGGCGGTTCGCGGCGAGCGTGGCTTCAAATCGGCCGCAAATGAAATTCAAGACAAGCACGGCAGCCGAAAAGCCAACATTCCTCAAGTGGGTCGACGCCCAAAGTCCAAAAAGCCCGCAAAGCACGATCAGCAACTCGATTTGCTGCTCTGAATGCCCCTCTTTTTTTGCGTTAAGTCAAAGACAGGCTCGCAAGAATAGCGGGAATCTTCTTCTTCAGGCCAAAAAAGCCCGCTCGGGCGTGCGGCCAGACCGCTTGATCGTAGGCACGGGTCACCTCGACCAAGGTTAGACCCTGGCTGCTGCACGCCGCATGTACCGCCTTGCGCATAGGGCCAAGCGGTAGGCGAGGCGTAACGATGCAGTCCAGCGCCAACTCCCGCGCCCAGCGCGCCAAACCGTCTGCAACGGGTTCATCAGCTTCGGCCTGCGCGCACGGCAGTCCAAAATGCGCTTCGCTCGCCATCGCACCACTTTTGACCGCTTGGACGGAAAAGGCATCGACTGTTGCTGCTGTTGGCCTCACGGACCGGTTGACCGGCGCCGACCACGCAAAAAGGCCGGTCGGGGTCGGCAGAGGTTCGAATTGATGAACAGCGCAATCCTCAGCCGTCAACAGCAAGCCAAACCGTTGTCCATCCAAGTCAGGAACATCGAATGCCGGCTGGACGCGCTCCCCAAGATCGGCTTCCTCCAGCGTAATCGCAGACGGCGAAAGCTGGCCCTCGGGCTTAAAGCGCCCTTGGGTATATTCTTCGATGTTTGCAGATCGCGCGAGATAGGTTTTCCCCGCCGTGTGTAAGCCCGCGACCCAGCGCCATGAACAGGTGTTCGACGCTGGATCGCCATCGAGCAAATTTCGGTAAAACAAATCGGCACCCAAAACCCAGGGCAGTTTGAGGGTAAAGATCCAAATGCTGGCAAACCACATCCGGGCGTGATTGTGCAAATAATGGGTCTCCTGCAGCTCCTTCACCCACGCATCAAAGCACTCAATACCCGTCCGCCCTTCAACAGCTTCGGCATAGCGACTGGCAAGACCTGCGTCTTTTTCCATCAGAGCAAACTGCGCGACGACATCGGCGCGGTAGCGGCGCCAGACTTCAGGGCGGTGTTCCAACCATCCTTTGAAGTAAGACCGCCAAAAGACCTCCTGCACGAACTTCTCAGAAGCCGCGAAACCATGGCGCGATAGCACAGCGCTCAAGATATCGGTCTCCAAGATCAGCCGATGCCGAACCCACGGCGATAGACCCGATACCTTATCGTGTGCATTCGGTCCAAAATCGAAGTTCCGTTGCTGGGCATAAGACCTCCCTGCTAGCGGCAAGAAAGCCTCGAAGCGGTCTTGCGCAGAGGCATGGGTCGCGGCAGTTGGGGCGGCGAAAGAGGTCATGAGGCACGCTTTTGGGTGGTTGAAACCATCTAGCGATTTATGCCGCTGAGACAGCCGGACAATGCGCGCCAAATCATCGCACCATCTTATTTCGCTTGCGGCATTTGCACGTCGAGCGTTCCTGCTTCTTCGAGCAGCCAAGTCCGAAATCGCTCGGCCATATCTCGTCGCAGCCGCGAGGGCGACATCACGAAATCATAACCAATGTCAGTTTCAAGGTGGACCGGCAGCGCTGGAACCAGCATGCCTTGCTCGACCAGACCATGCAGGATCGGCAGGCTACCCAGCACAACACCTTGTCCCGCCAGAGCCGCTTGCAGGGCCAGATTATAGTCGCTGAAGTGGACGTTGTTGTGCGCTTCAAACCGCCCCAAACCAGCCCTTGACCAAAAGTACGCAAAATCGAACCAGCGTGCGGTTTCCTTCGCCCACGGCGCCGGGCGAAGATCCCAATGCAAGAACGTCTGCTGCATCAGCGCAGATTGATGATCTCCAGGGCCGCGGGGCAGCAATTGAGGGCTGCATAGCGGCATCACTGCATCGCCAAACAAACGCGTCGTCCGCTCTGGATCCTGCACCGCCACGCCATAGCGCACCGCCCCATCAATTCCGTCGCGAGACAAATCCTTGATCTCAAGCGATGAGTCGATCAGCACATCAATGCCGGGATTGGCGTCTCGAAACCGTTGCAGACGGGGAACGAGCCATGATTGGGCAAAGAAAGGCTCGGCGGAAATCACCAAACGGGTCTCTGTCTGCGTTGTTGGCACCATCAGCCCCACCGCCTGCTGCAAAGCCGCAAAGCCGTCCGACAACCGCCCCGCGCCCGCCTCTCCCGCACTGGTCAGTGACAGGCCCTGCCCATCTCGCTCAATCAAAGTAACGCCCAAGTGCGCTTCGAGCTTTGCCACCAATTGCTTCACAGCAGCAGGGGTCACACGCAGTTTTTCTGCAGCTTCCTTGTAGCTTTTTGTCTGCGCGACCGCGTCAAAGGCGCGCAGTGCATTCAGTGAGGGCATCGCATCGGTCATAGAAGTCAGATTATCTAACTTCTGCAAAAGATCAAATGAGTCGCCTTTGGGCTCTGAACCACGATAGGTTTGGGCCAGAACATGAGAGCTTAGGGGATAGCCATGCTTGGTAGCGGCGACGGGAAAACACGCAGCGTAATTCGAAATCAGCCTGGATCCGGTTGGGATTTCAACATGAGTCGGCACCGCTTCCACGCGCACGAAGCGGATATGGGGGCATCCTATACCGTCTATAATCGCCGTTTCATGACGCTGAAGTATGATGGACAAAGCGTCGAAGAAGGCTATTGGAAACTCCGGCAAGAGGCGGCGGTCCTGCATACCGGCGAGTTCCCGGTCCAATTCGAAGGACCAGACGCCGAGCGCTTGCTCGACCTGCTGTTCACCAAAGACATTACCAAAGTTAAACCCATGCGCTGCGGTTATGGCCTCGCGTGCTACCACGACGGTGGCTTAATCGTTGACGGCGTGCTGATGCGACTGGCGGCGGACAAGTTCTGGTACGTGCAGGCCGACGGTGATTTTTACAGCTGGGCCCGCGCGCATGCGGTTGGCATGGACGTAAAGATCTCCGACCCTCGGGTTTATGTTTCGCAGGTTCAGGGGCCAAACGCGCTCAAAATCCTACAAGCGGCCAACGAAGGCGGAAAACTGCCCGAGCCATTCGGCTATTTTGCCATCGCTCAGGTCAATCTCGGCGGGCAGCACGTCTATATCACCCGCACTGGCTACACCAATGAGCTGGGTTGGGAGTTCTACGTTGAACCTCATCATGACGCAGAAGCGCTTTGGGCGCACTTGGAACAAGCGGGTAAGCCCTTTGGTATGACGCTGTTTGGGTTGGATTCCATGAACATCCGGCGCATCGAAGCGGGCATCCTGAACGCAGGTACCGATTTCGACGAGACGACTACGCCTTTTGATGTTGGTTTGGGTCGCTTTGTTGATATGGACAAAGCTGACTTTATCGGCAAATCAGCGCTGGAAGCCGCCTCCAAAGAACCTCGGCACACTGGGCTTAAGTGCCCCACAGCAGAGCCTGTGATCCAAGGCGAGATTATGCAGGGCACGACAGTCATAGGCCGGGTGACGGCAGGGGCATTTTCGCCGTTCTTGAAGCACGGAACCGGCCTCGCTTTGCTGGATCGCGCAGGCCATCAGAACGGCGAAGCTGTCAGCATTCGCTGCGTCGATGGTGCCATGCACGCCGGCGAGCTGCACGCTGCGCCCTTCTACGATGACCAAGCGGAAATCCCACGCGGCAAGAAGGTTGATATCCCTACCCGAGGCTAAGCCTCGGGACGACAGCTTAAAGCATATGTTCAAAGATCTATTTTGCGTTGCAATTTATTTTTAATTTGCCTCATTCCGCTTTTATGTGGGAGTGATGCGGTTTGTTCAGGCTGGGATTGGCCATGAACGTTTGAAATTCAGAGCGTCGTCAAATGGCGTTCTGGCTGGGAAATTTGTACCGTTCGCGCCCGCCCGGCCCACCCATTAGGGACTCCACATGGCCGACAATGAAGACACGCCGATCGACGGCTCCAACGAGATCTTTGCGAACTCGTTGCTGGAGGGGCGGCGTCCGCCAAGCCCCGGTTTGTGGGACGAAATGCGCAGTTTTCTCGCAATTGCGCGCGCAGGCAGTTTGTTAGGTGCCACTGAGACACTCGGCATATCGCAACCCACGTTGTCGCGACGCCTGATGACGTTGGAAGACCGCTTGGGGCAACTGGTGATCCGCAAGCCACATGGTATCGAGCTAACCACCAAGGGCCGCGAAGTTGCCGAGCGGATTGCCAAGATCGATCTGGATTTTGCCGATCTGTTTGTCGCCTCGTCTGCACCAACCTACCGATCTGTCGTCAAGGTGGCCGCAACCGACGGCCTCGCAGCTTTTTGGCTGGCCCCTCACATCCCCGGCCTCATGCAACAGGGTATTCAAGTCAGTCTGGAAGTCATATCGCTGCAAAACGTACCCAATCTGAAAAAGAACGAAGTCGATATCATCGTGGCTTTTCCTGTGCCGGTGCAGGACGATTTTATTGTGGAAGATCTCGGGACCATGCACCTGTCGACCTTTGCATCGCTTGAGTACATCAAGCGCTTCGGCGTTCCGACGCGAGAGACACTCAGCGAACACCGTTTTGTCGGCAATCGGCAGTATCTCTCCATGAGTGATTTTTGGCAGGATTGGGTGTCAGTGACCAAAGAGGCGCAGTACATCGCTGGTACTGATATGAACGTAACCTATGCCGCCATGATCAAGTCGGGCTTAGGTATGGGGCTGCTGGGTAATTACATGAACATGGACCCCTATTTGGTCCACGTAGACTTGGGCGTGAACATCAATCACGGGATCAGGATGTTCAGCTTGGAGCAAAAGCGGAACGACCCCGAAATTGCCGCCACGAAACAGTGGATCCGTGGCATCTTCCGTGGCAATCCGTGGTTTGGGCCAACGCTCAACACAAACTTAGAAGTCTCAAATTACGATCAGCGGGTGCGCTGGCTCATGAACCACTTTTCGGGCTGACTGCGGTTCTTTAGCCAACCCGAAAAATTGGCGCATTAGGCCGCTCGTTCGTAGCTGTTGGGTTGATCCAGAGCTGTTTCTTGCCGGAACAACATCACCGTATCTGCCGCCAAGGTGACAGCATCGTTGCACACGGGGATTTCTTTGACCAACTCCAAGTAACCATGGTCGTGGCCTTCGAAATGCGCGGGCGCTTTATCGGAGATATTGAAGCCTAGAAGGCGCCAAAGACGCGCGGTTGCAGGGGCCGCGTGGGTGACAATTCGCCGATATCCCTTTTGCCCCGCATATCGGGCCACGCCCTCGATGGCTTTAGGCAGAATGTGACGATTGCGGTACTTGGGACGAACACAAGCACGCTCTAGCTTTACAAAGTCACCAAAGAAACGAAGACGGACGGTGGACACGGGCTCATCGCCAACATAGCCCAGCGCGTGCGTGGCGAAGTTGTCATTCTCATCAAACTCATGCGCCGCCGGAACCCCGACTTCTTCCAAATTACAAATGCCCCGAATCGCTGCGACATGCATCATGTCTACCTGTGTCGTGGCAAGTTTGAAGTGAATGTCTTCTGGCTTGATCATGCTCGTATCCCTGAGTTTCCTGTTCAAGGGTCACGCTAGGCTTTGCAAGTCAGGACAGGTTATAGCCCTGTTGAATAGCTTAGTAGAAAAATGTTTTAGGCTAAAGGCACCATCCAATAGAGAAAATATCCATCCTCAATACAGCTCAAAGTTTATTTTTCCGTGATTTCTTAAGCCATTAACCCGTCATTTCGCGGCGCTTACTGCTTGGTAAACGGATATCGTTTGCTTAAACTTCCCCCATGAAAGCTCATCCACGAAACACACACGGCCTGTGGGGTCAAACGGCGGTCACGGCACCAGCGACAGCGCCACTGACCCACGATTTTGAGACGGAAATCGCGATCATCGGTGCCGGCCTTACCGGCCTGCGCGCGGCCCTTGAGCTGCGCGCCCAAGACCGAGACGTTGCTATTCTCGATGCTGGCGAGATCGGACATGGGTGTTCAGGACGCAACGGTGGGCAGGTTAATCCCGGCTGGAAAATGGACCTTCATGAAATTGCTGAACACTATGGCCGTGAGCATGCACACAGCGCGCTTGAGTTGGCAAAGACGGCGGTTCCTGCGCTTTCTACGCTGATCAACAGCGAAGGCCTGAAGTGCGAGTTTATCGAAAATGGCTACGTGCAGGGCGCCACAGGGCCACGGGGTTTGGCCTCGATCAACCAGCGTGCCTCGCAATGGGTCGAACACGGTATCGACGCGGAAATATTGTCGGCAAAGGCCGGACAAGATTTGCTTGGCACTGACGCCTATGACGGAGTCATGCTTCACGCCCAAGGCGGCAACCTTCATCCACTGTCCTATGCCCGCGAATTGGGCCGTGTTGTGCTGGAACGAGGCGGCGCGATTTTCACCGGCTCACAAGCAAAACAGATCAGGCAAACCGCCCAAGGCTTTACCATTACCACCCAAGACGGACATCTGAGAGCGCGGAAAATTATCCTCGCCACCAATGGATATACGGACCGGCTGTGGGATGGCTTGGCGCAGGCTGTGGTGCCGGTCGCCAGCTCTCTCTCCGCTACCGCGCCCCTGCCCCAGCCCGTCGCAGACGCCATTCTGCCGGGTCGGCATTCGGTCTCGGAGACACGCCGGATACAGGTTTACTATCGCATGACCCGTGATCGCCGGTTTGTCATCGGTGGACGCGGCGCGACCTTTGGAGCGGCGGAAGAGGGATCGACGCGAGAAGTTCGTGAAATTGCAGAGCGCTATTTTCCGGCGCTGGCTGGTGTGGAGTGGACGCACGACTGGGCCGGGACAGTGGCGATGACATGGGATCATGCACCCAAGCTGATGCGTCTGGCTGATGGTGTCTACGCGGGCATGGGCTTTAATGGTCGCGGGGTGGCGATGGCGACAGCCATGGGTGGACAGCTTGCCCGCGCTGTCATGCAACAACCAACGGATCTCCCCCTAAAACCGCTGTACAAAACGCCGTTTCATGGCTTGCGGACATTGGGCATTTTCGGAACCCTCGTCAAAGGCCGGATTCTGGATCGTATGGACCGTCTGGATCGCCGCAGCAGACCATAGCCGACTTAGCCGTTTCACAACCCATTGCCGCCCTTCCAACCGCCAGGCTGATTTCGCGAAATGAACAGAGAGGCAGCATCACTTTTCGCTTCATTAGGGCAGAGACGAATGATGTAGCGATCCCCGTGCATTGCGCTGGCCGTCATTCATTTGCGTTCGGTCGCTACTGAGTACGTCACCGTGCTTTGCACCGCCTCTTTGGCGTTTTGCACTGTAAAACTAAGGCTTACTGGAAGAATCGCTTGTTTGATGAAGCTGCTGACACTGGAGTTTGGGCGCGTAAGCTGGCGAAACGATGATCAAAATGCCGTCAATAATCTCAAATTTTGATCAACAATCCCGTTGTTTGGGAGCTAAGAGCTTGCGTTATTGCAATGCAGAACTTACCCAAGAGTATCCCTCACGCATCGATGCTGAGGTCAAGCTTGTGCAGCGCTCCAAAGGTGTGCCCGCTCGCAGGTCCGTTCAAAGGCGCACCAACGTCCCTACAGGAGTAAACGCTATGAAAAAGATTCTTGTTGCCAGCCTCGCACTCTTCGCGACCGCGAGTGTTGCTTCCGCTGAAACCGTTCGCCTTGGCACCGAAGGTGCTTACATGCCTTGGAACGGCCTCGACGATAACAACGAAGTCATCGGCTTTGAGCGTGAAGTGGGCGATGCCCTCTGTGAAATCGCTGGCCTGACGTGTGAGTGGGTTATCAACGATTGGGATTCTATTATCCCGAACCTCGTTGCCGGTAACTACGACGCGATTATCGCTGGTATGTCCATTACCGCTGAGCGTGACGAAGTCATCGACTTCACCGCTGAGTATTACCCACCATCCCCGTCGCTGTACATGGCTCTGGCTGGTGGTTCTGCGAGCGGCGTGATCGCTGCACAGACCAACACCATTCAGGCTGGCTATGTTGCTGAAGCTGGTGGTGACCTCATCGAGTTCTCTACCCCTGACGAAACCATCGCGGCTGTAAAGTCCGGCGAAGCTGACGCAGTTCTGGCGGACGGCGACTACTTGGTTCCGATCGTAGCAGAGTCCGGCGGCATGTTGGAAATTGTTGGCGATTCCGTTTACATCGGCGGTGGCATTGGCATGGGTGTCCGTGAGACTGATGGCGACCTGAAGGCTGCTATGGACGCAGCAATCGAGCAGATGAAAAGCGACGGTTCTCTGAACGCGCTGATCATAAAGTGGTTCGACGATGTCGAAAGCGATATCTACTAAGACGCTGTTCCGATTATCGGTTATAAAAGGGTCGCTTCGGCGGCCCTTTTTTTTTTGTGTGGCTCAGGCTTGGAAATCGGCGAGGCTGTTAACGATCTCTTCAGGGCCTTCGACATCGATCACCGCACCCTCTTCGGTGAAGCGCCGGTCCAGAATAACCAAGGGCATTTGCGCGATCATGACCTCTAGCTCTGAGGCCTTGGCGAACCCGGCCTTGAGCGTTGCGCGGACAATGCGCGACCAAGCGGCGGTTTGCGCCTGATCCAACGCCGCCTTCACAGCACCAGGATAAGCCCGCGCAAGCCCGCCGGTCCCGAGCTTGGTCCCACCAAAGTAGCGCACAACAATCGCACCAACATCGATCAAGCGCCGCCCAATCAGCAGCTTGAGAATGGGCATACCGGATGTACCAGAGGGTTCACCGTCGTCCTTAGCGCCTTCCTCGATCTGGTTATTGGCATGAATGAGGCGAAACGCCGTCACGTGGTGATTGGCTTTGGGGTGTTCGGCGCGCAGTTCGTCCAACCGCTCCGCAAAGGACGCAATCGGCACGGCGTAAGCCAGAAACCGGGATTTCTTCTCCTCGGTCTCTGCAAAGGCTTCCTTTTCGAGCGTCAGAAAATCCACGCCACACTCCCTGTTGCAGTCTGTAGGGCCAAAGCCGCAGCGACCCTAGGCCGTTTCCGCGAACAGTTCCCGCCCAATCAGCATACGCCGGATCTCACTGGTGCCCGCGCCGATCTCATAGAGCTTGGCATCACGCAGCAAGCGCCCCGTTGCATAGTCATTGACGTAGCCATTGCCGCCGAGCGCTTGGATTGCTTCCAGCGCAAGCTGTGTCGCTTTTTCAGCCGCATAGAGAATGCAGCCTGCTGCGTCCTTGCGCGTGGTTTCACCCCGATCACAGGCTTGGGCGACAGCATAAACATAGGCGCGGCAGGCGTTCATGGTGGTGTACATATCCGCGAGTTTTCCCTGCATCAGCTGAAAGGTGCCAATGGGTTGGCCGAACTGCTCGCGTTCGTGGACGTACGGGACGACGATATCCATCGCAGCGGCCATGATGCCAAGCGGTCCAGCGGCTAAAACCACGCGCTCGTAATCCAGACCGGACATCAGCACGTTAACCCCCATCCCTTCTTCACCCAGCACGTTCTCAAACGGGACTTCGCAGTCTTCAAAAATCAACTCCGCCGTGTTCGATCCGCGCATGCCGAGTTTGTCGAGCTTTTGCCCCGTGGAGAAGCCAACCATGTCGCGCTCGATCAGGAACGCAGTGATCCCGCGCGGACCCGCTTCGGGGTCGGATTTCGCGTACACCACCAGCGTATCGGCATCTGGCGCGTTGGTGATCCACATCTTGCTACCATTCAAGACAAAGCGGTCGTTCCGCTTTTCCGCGCGCAGCCTCATCGACACAACGTCGGAGCCAGCGCCACTTTCGGACATGGCGAGCGAACCCACGTGCTCGCCGGAAACAAGACGCGGCAGGTACTGCTGCCGCTGTTCAGCATTGCCCCAGCGCGCAATTTGGTTGACGCAAAGGTTGGAGTGCGCGCCGTAGGACAGGCCAACCGAGGCAGAAGCACGAGACACTTCCTCGACCGCCACCGCATGCGCCAAATACCCTAGCCCCAAGCCGCCTTCAGCTTCGGGAACGGTGATGCCGTGCATGCCCAAGGCGCCCATCTCGGCCCATAGCTCGCGCGGCATGGCATTGGATTGATCAATGTCCTGCGCGATTGGCGCTAAACGCTCTTGAGCCCACCGGCGGACGGTCGAACGGATGGCATCGATTTCTTCGCCGTGATGGAAATTCATGACGTGATCGAACATGGACAGCGCCCCTTTTGTTAGCTTGCGACAGTCCAGCCTAAAGCGTGGACAGCAGCAACATCAAAATAGACGCAAGGACGAACGACATGCCAACCCATTCGGTCCGTGTCGGGCGCTCCTTGAACATCAGGAAGGTCAGTATGACCGCGGCGAAAAACTCAACCTGGCCAACGGATTTCACCAAAGCAGGTGACATCAACACATATCCAATGAACCAGCACGCCGAGCCCAGCGCCGACAGCAGGCCGGTAAAGACCATGGGCTTCAAGCGCTTGGTAACGCGACCAAACTCTGAAAAATCGCGAAGCGCCATTACCGTAATCACCACCACGCACTGTATGACTAACAGCCCCACAAGGGTCGTCATACCCGCCACTGCTGGCGACACATGTACGCCGACTTCGGCAGCATCGCGGATCAAGACCAAACCGCCTTCACGCAGGGTAAGCGACGTGGCGGCCAACAATGCCCCGCCGGACAGCCCCAACCACGCCGAGCGGAAATCCCAAACAGAGCCGCCTGTGTCGCCCAGCTTGGCGCGCGTGATGACCACCACGCCAATAACGGAGACGAGGATCGCCATCCATTGAAGTCCGGTCAGGTACTGCGCGAAGAAAGGCGTTGAGCCGACAATGGCGACCAGAACCACTTCGGTTTTCACGTATACCACCCCGATGGCGAGGTTGCGCTTGCCCAGCAGGATTGTCTGTTGAACCGTGGCCAAGATCTGCAAGCCAGCAGCGGCGGCTGTCCATAACCAAAATGTCAGGGAAAGTTTAGTTGGTGCGCCCCAAAGAACGAGAAAAACCACCAAAATAAGCACGGCCCACGGCAACCCAAACAAACAACGGGCCAACGCCGCACTCCACGACGAAAGCTGTATATCCGCTGTTGTGGACCGAGAGAGGGCTTTTTGACCGGCAATCCGCAAGGCTTGAAATACCCCTGCGGCCATGCCGAGCAGAATCCATGGTTCAACGTAACTCATGGCCTCAAAACAACACAGGCCGTTTGACTTCGATAGTCAAACGGCCCGGTTAAGTTCATTGGGCTGCGATGCGTCTCAGTGGGAGGAGGGAGGAATCGAGACGTCAGGCAGCCGTTGAACAATAGTTTGAAAAGCTTAGCGCTTGGAGGTGCGATCCCGCTTGTTCAAACCAAAAAGAGTGCTCACGCCTTCGCGAATTGCTTGGCCGCGAAGTTCGCGTGCCCGACGCTCGAAAGCCTGAAGTTCGGAGTAAGAGAGAAAACCGTCTTGGCGGATACTCATTGAGAAAGGTTCCTTTGTCTTTTCAGGTTCTGTGGTGGTGGTGAACCCGTTTAAGTCTTAAGGTCGGCGGCGACAGTTTCGTCAGGGAGGATTGGGAGGGACTAGCCTGCCGCCGCTTTGTTTCGGTACTGATACCAATATATAGACGCAAAAGTGCTTGAGAATATCGAAGATTGATCTAAGTTTTTTGCGTGAGACGCACAAGTAATGGAGTATTGTCGTGGACACTCTGACCTCGATGAAAGTTTTTCATACCGCCGTAACGTGCGGCAGCTTTTCAGAAGCAGGCAGAACCTTGGGGATGGCCCCTTCCAGCATCTCTCGGCAAATCAGTGCGCTCGAAGACCATCTTGGCGTCCAATTGCTGAACCGCTCCACGCGTCAGCTGCATCTAACTGAAGCCGGCGAGACCTACCACGACCGCGTAATCAACATCCTGCAATCGGTGGAAGATGCCGCCGTCGCCGTGACGGAGCTGGAGAGCAGTCCCCGCGGCATGCTGCGCATCAACATGCCCGTGACTTTTGGCCGTCGACATGTGGCGCCGTTCTTTCCTGAATTCATGGAGCTTTATCCAGAAGTCGAGATCGAGGCGACCATGACCGACAACCTCGTGAACATCATCGAGGAAGGCGCCGATCTCGTGATCCGCATCGGCGAACTGCAAGACAGCAGCCTGATTGCTCGCAAGCTCGCTCCTAATCACCGTTTGATCGCCGCTTCGCCGGAATATCTGGAAAAGTACGGCGAGCCGGTAACGCCATCTGACCTCGCCGACCATGTTGCCTTGACTTACCGTCGCCAAGCCGGCCCAGACATCTTCCATTTTGATGGTCCACGCGGTGTTGAGCACGTGCGAATGCGCTCGATCCTGCACGTGAACAACGGTGAAGCGATCCTTCCCGCCGCTCGCCAAGGCCTGGGACTGGTGCTGCTGCCCACCTATGTTGTGGGTCGCGATATTCAAACAGGCCGACTGCGCGCTGTGATGACGGATTTCACAGCCTCGCCAACGGCGCTGGATACCAGTATCTATGCCATGTATCCGCCCAATCGGCATCTCTCACCCAAGGTCCGAGCGTTCGTTGATTTCCTGTTGGGAAAATACGGAAACCCGCCTTACTGGGACGTCGAAGACCCAAGCCACGAGTAGGTGCGCAAGCGTCTAAGGGCGGGCTTTGGCCAAGGCCGCGCGCCATTCCTCGGACGAGGTCGCCACTTCAGCCATGGCCAGCATGAACCGCCTCACGTTGCCGCCAAACCGACCGTAGAGTACCGCCTCCAACTCGGGGCGAGCGTTTTCATAGGTACCGATGGAGACCATGTGAGCGTTGTTCAGGTCGCGATTGAAAAAGCCGTCGTAGTTGTAGCCACCAAAGGCGGGACGTAGCGAATGATAACGCTGCTTTAGCCGGTGAAACGCATCGGCTTTGGCCTGAAGTCTCACGCTTTCCGCCAACTCGGTCGCGGCGTAAACTTCTTCAAGCTCCATCTTTGCTTCATTGACCAGACCATAGAAAAGCTCGCGCGCGTGGTCGCGCTCGGCAAAGAAGGACTCCAGCTGCTGCGTGTCGATCCCCTTGGCTGACCAAAACTCTTTCACCAGGGCAAAGGCTATGGTGTTGGCGAGCGCTTCGTTGAATTCAGCATCGCCGGGCCGGTAGATGGTGTTGTGTACGCTTTCATGGATGACCAACTCCACCAACGATGTCTTGCTACGGTCCAGCGCGGGAGAAGCAATGGGGTCAGGAAACCAGCCTAGGGTGGCATAAGCATCAACACCGCCCATGTGGGCGTCATAGCCGCGCTCCTGAGCCTCGAGCAGAAAAGCCTCAGCCTTTGCTTCCTCAAAATATCCCTGATAGGGAACGCAACCCGCGATGGGCCAGCAATTGACGACCGCATTCATGGCCAGCTTTTCGGCCCGAAATACCGTCCAGACGGTCGCATCTCGGTCCAGCTGAGAATAACTCTGATAGCTGTCCCCGACGTCTAGGCCCCAGTACTCGGAAAAGGCCACAGCCTCTCTCACCAAAGCCAGCTTTTCCGCCGTTTCACGGTCCGTGGCAGGGTCTTGGATCACATCTGAAATGGGGCGCGCGCGCTCCAGCAGGTCGTTTTGCCCACGGGCGATGTGCAGCAGGTAAGAGTCGCAGGCGGTCAGTCCGGCTAGCGCGAGCAAAGCTAATCCCGTGACTGTCTTACGAACCATGAGCCTTCTGCTCTCCCTGTCTTGGTGTGTGCGTGTTATCTACAGTTCGAAACGAGACAACAAGGCCCTTCACCATGTCCCGCGCTTGGCAACGCATGCTTTCCGGTCGACGGCTCGACCTTCTAGATCCATCACCCTTTGACATCGAAATCGAAGATATCGCCCACGGCCTATCCCGCGTATCGCGATGGAACGGGCAGACAACGGGCGAACATTCTTTCAGTGTGGCGCAGCATTCTGTCCTGGTTATGGATCTTTTTTGTGGTTCTGAAGAGAAATCCACTAAGCAGGAGCACCTTTACGCCTTATTGCACGATGCGCCGGAGTATGTGATTGGCGATCTGATCTCACCGTTCAAAGCTGCTGTCGGGCTCGATTACAAAGCGTTAGAACGGAAGATTGAGCACGCTGTCCATGTCCGGTTTGGTCTGCGAGCTGATCCGGGGGAAGAGCTGCATCGGCGCATAAAAGCAGCCGATGTCCAAGCCGCTTACTGGGAAGCGACCCTGCTGGCCGGTTTCGAGTCGACCGAGGCAGCGACAATTTTTGGCGGACGTCCACCGGGTGAGGCTCCCCATCTAATTCCCTTGAGCGCCTTGGACGCTAAGTCCTTGTTTATGTCGCGCTTTGAAGGCTTATTGAAACAAACCTAAGAATGAGGATTTTGCCGTGACGGGCTTACTGGATATCCCCGCCATTTTGCTGGGCTTGGCCGCATTGTTCGGCGCTTTGAATTACTGGTTTGTAAAGCTACCGCATACCATCGGATTGGTGGTCATTGCGCTGGTTGCCAGCTTGGCAGCGGTCGGTTTGGATCTTGTCTTCCCTGTCTTGGGGTTGAGCACGGCGGCCAACGGCTTTCTGGAGAGCATCGATTTCGACGTGACCTTGATGCAAGGCATGCTGTCCTTCTTGTTGTTCGCTGGCGCTTTGCATGTGGATCTGGGGCAGTTGCTTTCGCGAAAGTGGACCATTCTGATCTTGGCAAGCTTTGGCGTCCTGCTCTCCTCCTTCATCATCGGGGGCGGTTTTTTCCTCGTCTCGACGGCGCTTGGTTTGAGCATTCCCTTTGTCGTTTGTCTGGTGCTGGGTGTTATCGTTTCGCCGACCGATCCAGTGGCCGTTCTGGGCCTGTTAAAAACGCTAAAAGTCCCACCGCACCTGAAAGCCAAAATCGCTGGTGAAAGCTTGTTCAATGATGGCGTGGCAGTGGTTTTGTTCAGCATTGTTGTAGCGCTTGCCTTTACGACCGCGACCGGCCACGGCGCAGACGATGGCCATGGCGGGAAATCCTCTATCACCTTCCTCTCGGGCCTGTGGCTGTTTGTCTGGGAAGCTGGTGGCGGCGCGATCCTCGGCCTGGTTGGCGGTCTGCTGGCTTTTTGGGTCATGCGCCACATTGATGATTACGTGCTCGAAGTCCTCATCACCTTAGCACTGGTAACCGGCGCGTACTCCATTGCCCTGCACCTGCATTTCTCTGGCCCTATTGCGATGGTCATCGCCGGCTTGCTGATCGGCAATCAAGGGACTGCGCTGGCTATGTCCAAAAAGACCAAGGACCACTTGGAAAAGTTTTGGGAACTGGTCGATGAAATCCTGAACTCAGTCCTGTTCATGCTGATCGGACTGGAGGTTGTGTTCATTCTGCAAAACACGGGCAGCGGCGTGACCTTGGGTCAATCCGCGATCCTCATTCTGGTGGTTATCGTGCTGTCTGTCGCCGCCCGTTTCTGCGCCATTTTTGTGCCCATGCAAGTGCGTGCGCTGCAGAGCGAGGTGAGTCGAGGGACAGTGCCCATTCTGACATGGGCAGGGATCCGTGGCGGCATTTCCGTGGCATTAGCCCTCTCACTCCCCGATAGCCCCGAACGCGGTATCCTGCTGCTGGTGACGTATTGCGTCGTGCTTTTCTCGGTAATTGTGCAAGGCTTAACCGTGGAACGCGTTATCAAACGCTATTTCCCATAAAGGCAGCCTGACGGCTCTCCGAAACACAGTTGCAGGACTACGAAATTCGCAGCCCTGCATTCCCCAAGCGATAAACACTTGATGCGCCCTCTGGGTTAGCGATAAAAGGCGTCTGAGTGCTGGCTTAGCTCAGTTGGTAGAGCAGTTGATTTGTAATCATCAGGCCGCGGGTTCGACTCCTGCAGCCAGCACCATTACACCCGGCAGCATGGTGGCTAACCCCCTGATATCCAACGGTTAACGTGATGTTTGCTGTTCGGAGGGTAGACCATGTGGTTGACCAATCAGTCCTCATATTTGTTCCAAAAGCGCGGCGTGTACTACTACTCGCGGCGAGTCCCTAAAGACGTGTCTGGCTTCTTTCAGCGTGAGCGTATCGTCTTTTCGCTGCGCACCAGCCATAAGGCCAAAGCCCAGAAGATCGCCTCCCGGGTCAGCCTGAAGCTTGAAGACCAATGGCAAGGCCTGCGCTGGCAGCATTGCGAACAGGTACTGGAACGATTCACTTCTGTGCCTTTGGTCGCACCCACAGTCGAACCAGCAGCACCGACAGGCCCACTGCTGAGCAAAGCCATGGAGATCTATCTGGCAGCCAAAGGCGCCATCAGGCCCAAGACCTTCACGCAAGCCGTACAGCGCGCCGTGGCTAACTTGGTGCAGCAAACCAGCGATTTACCCATTGGTGCCTATAAGCGAGCCCAGGTGAATAAGCTGCGCGACCTCCTGCAAGCCTCTGGTCTGGCTCCAGCCAGTGTGCGCCGCCAGCTGACCACCCTGTCCGCTCTTGTGAACTTCGCGAGCAAAGAGCTTGGCCTAGAGCCCAATGCTGCCTTCTCGGGTGTCATCATTGCCGAGGCGCAGACCGACGGGGACACTCAGAAGCGGCGCAGCATTCCACTGGAGACCATTCGAGCTGTGCAGCACAAGTGCATAAAGGTTGACGATGAGGCCCGGTGGGCCATTGCTGTGGTCAGTGACTCTGGTCTCCGTCTGAGTGAAGCCTTGGGCCTGACAAGAGACGATGCAGTCCTTCATGGACCCTCCCCGCACCTGCTGATCCGCACTAAGCCCCACCGGCGGCTCAAGACAGCTGCCAGCACACGGCGCGTACCGCTGGTCGGTGCTGCTCTCTGGGGTGTCAAACGCGCACTTTCTGCCCACCAATCGGACTTTCTGTTCCCCAAATACTGCTCAGAGGCAGGCTGCCGGTCGAACAGCGCCAGCGGTGCCCTTA
The DNA here is from genome assembly GCA_965661545.1 of Alphaproteobacteria bacterium. Lineage (GTDB taxonomy): Bacteria > Pseudomonadota > Alphaproteobacteria > UBA7985 > UBA7985 > UBA7985. The sequence continues at coordinate 129,271 of CBFIEF010000004.1, forward strand.
ACAAGTGGCTCAAGCCCATGCTGCCTGAGGGTTGTGTCATCCACTCCTTCAGGCATTCATTCAGAGACAGACTGAGAGCGGTGCAGTGCCCCAAAGACATCACGGACCGCCTGGGCGGATGGACAGTAGCAGGTGTGGGCGAAGGGTACGGCGAGGGATACCCGGTTGAAGTGCTATTCGACTGGATGAGAAAGATCGAGTGAAGCGCTGCTGGTCTACCCTCCGAACAGCAAACATCACGTTAACCGTTGGATATCAGGGGGTTAGCCACTGTGCTGCCGGGTGTAATGGTGCTGGCTGCACCGAGTGGCGCTCATACAAGGCACCAGCGTGCACCCTGATTTCAACGATGTCAGTAGCTTAGCGGGCGCCCATGTGCCCTTCAAGGCCCTATGATGGTCTACCCTTTGGTCTACCCGGCAGGCTGACAGCACCTGCAGGCAAGACACTAGAGACAGCATGCACTATCAATGCATCTCAAGGCACTGATATCATTAGCTTTATGGTTGACCGGCAGGCACAGGCGGCGCTGGCTGGTCGATTAGCGGCGGGTAGGCGGGGGGGAGCGCGACGATGTTCTTATTAGATACCGTCTGACATTTTTGCAGCAAAATAGCCGCGAGGTGGTGGCGGGGTGGTGGCGCTTGGGCGCTTGACACCAACTTGACAGTTGAACTTAAAGC